>JBARBF010000095.1:0-85120 GCA_049792755.1 Bacteroidales bacterium
TACTGCAGGATATTAATCTTTTCGATGTTTATGAGAGCGATAGTCTTGGTAAAAACAAAAAATCATATGCAGTAAGTTTCATACTTCGCGATGATTTAAAAACGATGACAGATAAGAATATAGACAAGATTATGAATAATCTTATCAGGGCTTTTGAAAAGGAATTAAATGCGAAGATAAGATAGATAATGAATAATAAGAGGGTCGAACTGATCAAAGGAGACATAACATTACTTGAGGTTGATGCTATTGTGAATGCAGCCAATAATTCTCTTCTCGGAGGCGGTGGTGTGGATGGTGCAATTCACAGTGCGGCCGGACCTGATCTTCTTAATGAATGTAAGAAACTTAAAGGTTGTAAAACCGGCCACTCAAAAATTACAGGTGGTTACCGTCTCAGGGCAAAACATATTATTCACACTGTGGGTCCTGTCTGGTATGGAGGCTCTCGTAATGAACATTCGTTACTTGCATCCTGCTATCAGACAAGCCTGGCGATTGCTAAAGAAGAAAGGCTTGGAACACTTGCTTTCCCCGCAATTTCAACGGGGGCTTACGGATTTCCGATAGACCTTGCTGCACTGATAGCTGTTAAAGAAACCAAAAGATTCCTGAATGAAAACAGCTACCCTCAAAAAGTTATCTTTGTCACCTACAGTGACGATAGTTATGAATTATACAGTAAGCTTCTGGATCTATGATTCCACTTTTCAGATCAATAAGAGACTTTTTTTCGCTTGTTAAATTCAGCCATACCGTCTTTGCAATGCCTTTTGCTTTTATCGGTTTTTCACTTGCCGTCTCAAAACCGGAATTTAATTTGAGTATCAGATTGCTGGTTCTGGTAATTCTCTGTATGGTCTTTGCCAGGAATACCGCAATGGGATTCAACAGACTGGCTGACAAAGATTATGATGCTCTTAACCCAAGGACAAAAAACAGAGAGATACCAACCGGTATAATCAGTACAAGGGCAGCTTCGATATTTATCATTATCAACGCAATTCTTTTTATAATTACGACAGGATTTATTAACAAGCTGACTCTTTTTCTGGCACCTGTCGCCCTGCTGGTCATTATTGGATATAGTCTGACTAAAAGAATTACTTCACTATGTCATTTTGTACTTGGATTGGGACTCAGTCTTGCCCCAATAGGAGCATACATATCAGTGACAGGAAGATTCAGTGTTCTTCCTGTAATTTACTCATTTATTGTTCTGAGCTGGGTTAGCGGATTTGATATCATCTATGCTCTTCAGGATGATGATTTTGACATTTCAAACCAACTACATTCGCTGCCCTCTGTTACCGGAAGAAAAAAGGCACTTGGTATTTCGGTCTTTGTTCATGGTATCACATTTATCCTTGTAATTACAGCAGGAATAATTGGGAATTCCGGAGTACTTTTCTGGACCGGTGCATCTGTATTCACTCTACTATTGATCTATCAACACAGCATAGTCAGACATGATGACCTGAGCAAAGTGACAATGGCCTTTGCTACTACAAACGGTATTGCGAGCATTATTTTTGCAGTCTTTGTTATTCTCGACCTTATTTTAAGACGCCAATAATTTAATTTTTTTTCATGTTGAATTGTTCTTATTAAAGTTTTTTTGTTTCTTGGTAACTTCAAAAATATAATTATATGGGGGAATTAGTTATTAAAGAGGTTCTTACCAGAAAAGACCGCCGCGATTTTATTTATCTTCCTGAAAAAGTTCATAAAAACGAACCCGATTGGCTTCCTCCTATCTACATGGATGAATGGGAGTTATACGATAAAAAGAAGAATAAGTCGTACCAGTATGCTGATGCTTTACTGTTATTGGCTTACAGGGATGGCAAACCTGTCGGCAGGATAATGGGAATCATTAATAAAAGGTATAATGAAATTAATAATGAACAGCATGGTCGTTTCTGTTTCATGGAGTGCTATAACGATAAGGAAGTTTTTCATGCTCTTATTACCAGGGTGGAAGAGTGGGTTAAACAGAATGGGATGATCAGGATTGTAGGACCGCTGGGATTTTCCGATAAAGATCCCCAGGGTTTTCAGATAGAAGGATTTGAATATCCCTTGTTTATGACAGCGCCGAACAATTCAAAATATATGCCAGAGCTCATTGAGACTGAAGGGTATGAAAAAAAAGTAGATCTTGTAGACTATCTTGGAAAGATACCTGAAAAATTTCCTTTGATCTATGAAAAGGTTCTTGCAAGAATTGAAAATAATAAAGAATATAAAATCGTTGAATTCTCCTCAAAAAAAGAATTGAAACCGTATATCATTGGGGTATTGGAACTTATGAATGAGACATTTGCAGAGATATATGGATTTGTTCCTCTTAATGATAAGGAAAAGACCGATTTCGCTGCCCGCTACCTGCCTATCCTCGATCCGAAATTTATAAAAGTTATTGAAGCAGACGGAAAATTAGTGGGATTCGCTGTTGGTATGCCGGATGTAAGTAAGGGAATAAGAGATTCAAACGGGAAATTGCTGCCCTTCGGAATTTTTAAGATTCTCAGAGAATCAAAAAGGTCAAAAAAACTCCTTATGATGCTTGGCGGTGTAAAGAAGGAATACCGTGGAAAAGGTCTTGATGTACTGATGGGGGTGAAAATCCTTCAATCCGGCATTAAACATAAAATGGATACACTGGACAGTCACCTCGTACTTGAAGACAATACAAAGATGAGAGGCGAGTATGAGAGAGTCGGATGCAAGGTGGTAAAGAAATTCAGAATATATCAGAAAGAACTTTAATCGAAGGTGTGAAGGCGTAAAGGAGTATCGGTCCATATTTATATCTGCAAAATTAAGGAAATGATCAAATCCATGACAGGCTATGGAAAAGCCGTTGCTGAAACTCAGCAAAAAAAAATAACGATTGAAATAAAATCTCTCAATTCAAAACAACTTGATTTAAATACAAAACTGCCATGGCTCTATAAGGAAAAGGAGCCTGAAATCAGGAATCTTATCAGTCAACGGCTTGACAGAGGGAAGATTGACTTTTCGATTTTTTGCGATATGCTCGATGATGAAGTTGTTACTGTTATTAACAAATCAGCTGTCCGAAATTATTATAACCAGTTTAAGGAGATAGCTGCCGAACTTAAGATAGATCTTGATGATCAGATATTTACAGCTATAATGAAGCTGCCTGACACCCTGAAAACTGAAAAGCCTGAGATGCCTGAAGCAGAATGGGAAATTGTAAAGAATCAGATCATTGAGTCAGTTACAATGCTTGACCTTTACAGAATTGAGGAGGGGAACTCAATCATGCTCGATCTCAAAAAATGCATAGGAAAGATATTAACATTTCTTGATACCATTCAGACATTTGAACCAGGAAGGATTACGAAAATCAGGGAAAAACTGATGTCAATTCTGGAAGAGAACCTGGGCTCTGAAAAAATTGATAAGAACAGGTTTGAACAGGAAATCATCTTATACCTGGAAAAATATGATATTAATGAAGAAAAAGTCAGGCTGAAAACCCATTGCGATTATTTCGTTGAAACAATCAACACTCCTTCTCCGAACGGGAAAATATTGAACTTCATCGCCCAGGAGATCGGCCGTGAGATCAATACAATCGGTTCAAAAGCGAATGATGCTTCAATTCAAAAACTTGTGGTTATGATGAAGGATGAACTTGAAAAAATTAAAGAACAAACGCTGAATGTTTTATAATAAAAGGCGTAAAGGCTTAATGGCACTATGGCAGAGTTGAAAAGCCCCCCTTGGGGGGTTTGGGGGTAAAAAAACTGGCAAAAATAATAATAATTGGAAAGAAAACTTGTCATTATATCGGCACCATCAGGTTCAGGGAAAACAACTATAGTTAAACATCTGCTCGACAGTGGATTAAACCTCTCTTTTTCAGTCTCTGCAACAACCAGAACAAAAAGAAGCAATGAGACTGAGGGAGAAGATTATTTCTTTCTCACGGTTCAGGAATTCAGAAGAAAAATTGAGAACAATGAGTTTGTTGAATGGGAAGAGGTGTACAAAGATCTTTTTTACGGAACTCTTAAAAGCGAACTTGAAAGAATATGGACAAAAGGGAATAATGTTTTATTTGATGTGGATGTTAAAGGAGGAATAAGCCTGAAAAATACATTTGGGACAAACGCAATTGCAATCTTCATTATGCCTCCTTCAGTTGCTGAACTTGAGAACAGGCTTGTAAAAAGAGCCACCGATACTCCTGAAAAAATACGAATAAGGGTTGAAAAAGCGAAAGACGAGTTGAAATCTGCCGGTCAGTTCGATACAGTTATTGTTAATCAACAGCTCGATAAGGCAAAAGAAGAGACCTTGAAAATAGTTTCATCATTTCTTGGAAGATGATTCAGAAAAATAAAATGGCAAAAATCGGTTTATACTTCGGATCTTTTAACCCAATTCACATAGGCCATATTGCCATAGCGGGATATATGACTGAATTTGCAGGTCTCGATCAGGTTTGGTTCGTGGTAAGTCCGCATAATCCTTTTAAAAAGAAAGAGACTCTTCTTGCTGATCATCATCGCCTTTACATGTCACAGCTTGCTATCGGAGATAATGACAGACTAAAAGCTTCAGATATAGAATTCAAGTTGCCTGTTCCATCGTATACTATTGATACCCTGACATATCTGAAAGAAAAATACTTAAAAAATGAATTTTGTCTTGTTATGGGTGCGGACAATCTTTTTACACTTCATAAATGGAAAAATGCCGGTGAACTTGTAAGTAAATACCCTATTTACGTTTATCCTCGCCAGGAATTAAAAAAAACATCCTCACTCCTTCTTAGTCAGCTACTTTTAGCCGCCGATATTCATCATGTCAATGCTCCGCTTATGGAAATCTCCGGAACCTTTATCCGCGACGGAATTAAAAATGGCAAGGATATGTCGTACTTCCTCCCGGAACCGGTGTGGAAATATATTAGGGAGATGCATTTTTATGAGAAATAAGAAATAGGTTAAGGTTGAGGTTGAGGTTGAGGTTGAGGTTGAGGTTGAGGTTGAGGTTGAGGGAAAGCAAATAAAATAAGATAGGACCCGGTATAAAGACTCCTCTGCCGTTTCGAGGCATCTCACAGGGAATCTGTTTCGATTGTAAAACCCCTCTGTCATCCGCCAATTGGCGGATGACATCTCCCCTAGGGGTTCTGTTTTGGGATCAGCCCCCCTCTACCGCTTCGCGGCATCTCCCCCAGGGGGGCGATAATGCTCTGATATTTAGGCAAATTATACTAAAATAGTGAGGATTTTTCCCCCCTTGGGGGAAATTAAAAAGGGGGTTTCAGACAGCCTTCTGAACTTCTTTAATTATCTCTGCACCCCTTTTCAGCGCCTTCTCATTTATAGGAATAAGATTATGATATCTTTCAGGCAGTGATTTCTTTAATCCTTTAATAACATTCTCCATCTTAATAATTGGTTTGACTTTAAGAAAGCCTCCAAGAACGATTGTGTTGAATGTTTTTGGACTGTTCATCCTTGAGGCTTCTTCAGCAGCATCAACCCGATAGATATTGATATCCTTTCTTTCAGGATGTCGGGTAATTCCATTTCCATCATAAATAAGCACACCACCCGTTTTAATGGAACCCTCGAATTTATCAAGTGATTGTTGGTTAAGTATTATTGCAGTGTCGAAACGTTTGATAATTGGTGAGCTGATCCTCTCGCTGCTTATTATGACAATAACATTTGCTGTTCCACCCCTCATTTCAGGTCCATATGAAGGCATCCAGCTGACTTCCATATCCTGGATCACACCTGAATAAGCCATTATCTTGCCCATTGACAGGACACCTTGTCCTCCGAATCCGGCTATAATTATTTCTTCAGTCATATTATTGAATTTCTTTATTTATAGAAATTAACTACTCTTCCGGGGTTTTAAGATCTCCCAGTGGATAATAAGGGAACATATTTTCCTCCATCCATTTATTGGACTGAACGGGTGTCATCTTCCATCCTGACGGGCAGTTTGACACTATTTCAATAAGACAAGTACCTATGTTAAGCTTCTGGTATTGAACAGCTTTCCTTATTGCTTTCTTAGTCTTTTTAACGTTTGCCGCAGTGTGAACACTCTGCCGTGTGACATAATAAGAACCAGGCAGAGATGCTACGATATCAGTAATTTTAAGCGGATTGCCCATCGTTTTAACATCTCTTCCATAAGGTGATGTAGATGATTTCATACCCGGGAGAGTTGTGGGCGCCATCTGTCCTCCGGTCATGCCATAAATACCATTATTTATAAAAATTATCATAATATTTTCCCCCCTGTTGCATGCATGAATTGTTTCAGCTGTACCGATAGCTGCAAGATCACCGTCACCCTGATATGTAAAAACAAATTTTTCCGGTAATAGACGCTTGATCGCTGTTGCGACAGCAGGAGCCCTACCATGAGCAGCTTCCTGCCAGTCTATGTCGAGATAATTGTACATAAATACGGAACATCCTACCGGAGACACACCTATGGCTTCCGATTGAAGACCTTCTTCGCTAATAACTTCGGCAATGAGCCTGTGAGCCGTGCCATGACCGCATCCGGGGCAATACGACAGGGTGTTCTCTGTCATTATATCAGTTTTCTTATATACCAGATTTTCCGGTTTTATTATCTCTTTAATACCTGTATATTGAACCATTTTCTAGCCTCCTATGAATTTTGATTTCAGATTTTCAACCACCTCTTCAGGGGTTGTTACAATACCACCCATTCTTCCAAAATGATAAACAGGAACTTTCCCGTTAACTGAAAGAAGAACATCTTCTACCATCTGTCCCGCACTCATTTCAACTGAGAGAAAGCCTTTTACTTTTCCGGCAAGTTCATTTATTCTTTTTGAGGGAAACGGGAAAAGTGTTATTGGTCTTAACAAACCTGCTTTAATTCCCTGCTCCCTTGCAAACTGGACTGATTTTTGACAGACTCTTGCACTTGTACCGTACGCAACCAGAAGATATTCAGCATCTTCACATAAAAATTCCTCATATCGTACCTCTTTCTCCCTTATCTCATCGTATTTAGCCAGCAGTTTCCTGTTAAACAGTTCCTGGCGGTTGGGATCCAGATCAAGAGAGGTAATTATATTCCTTTCTCTTGTAGAAGGTTTCCCGGTAGTCGCCCATTCCGGAACCGTTTTTGATCTTTCTTTAAAAGGACTCAGATAAACTTTCTCCATCATTTGTCCAATTGCTCCGTCTGATAGCATTAGTACCGGATTCCTGTATTTGAAAGCCAGCTCGAAACTCAGATCTACAAAATCAGCCATTTCCTGAACTGATGCCGGGGCAAGAACAATAAGATGATAATCACCGTGCCCACCCCCTTTAGTTGATTGAAAATAGTCAGATTGGGCAGGCTGTATAGTCCCAAGTCCCGGACCGCCCCTGACAACATTTACAATCAGACAGGGCAACTCTGCTCCTGCAATATATGAGATGCCTTCCTGTTTGAGACTTATTCCCGGAGAAGAGGAAGTAGTCATGACTTTCTTGCCGCATGCCGCACCGCCATAAACCATATTAATTGCCGCAACTTCACTCTCAGCCTGAAGGACAATCATTCCGGTTGTCTTGGAGGGATTTGCCTCCATAAGATATTCAATGATCTCAGTTTGCGGTGTAATAGGATATCCAAAGTATCCATCTACTCCGGCACGGATCGCAGCTTCAGCGACAGCTTCATTTCCTTTCATCAGTCTTAATTCCTTTTCCATTGATCCTATATTTTTGTTTTATAGACTGTTATTACACCATCAGGACAAACCATTGCACAATTGGCACATCCGATGCACAGCTCCGGATTTGCAGGAAATGCATAGTTATATCCTTTCCCGTTCACCTCTTTAGCCATAGCGATGGTACCTGTCGGGCAAGTAACCATGCATACTTCGCAACCTTTGCATTTCTCAACATCTACTACAATACTGCCCCTTATCTTTGCCATATTTTCATTTATTAATCTATTTTAGCGGATGGTCCTTGCTGAATTCTGCTAAACGTATTTCAAGCTCATGAAACTGTTCACGGGGAACCTTTGAAACACATGCTCTTAAACCGTCAGGCCTTTCACTTCCTGTTGAAACAAGTGAAATGGCGCTGATTCCATAACAGAGAAGCTGCTCGATCAGTTTTTCTCCTGTCATTCCAGGGTAAGCGATGGTAAAATAAAATCCATCAGCCAGGGGTTCATCAAGATCTCTGTCATAAACTATCTGGAAACCATTGGAAATAAACATTTTTTTCATCTCTCTGGCCTTCTCTCCATATTCCAGCAAATCATCGCGGTATTTGTAAACGCCATCATTGGCAGCTTTTAAAAGTGAAGCCAATCCATATTGAACGGAATGAGAAACCCCTGCCGATAAACCGTACAAGGCACCAAAGATAGCAGAATGTCCAAACTTATCCGTTGAATAATATCTTAGCAGGTCGGGATAGGATCTATCAAAAAGCTGATCAGATATGGCCATCATACCTATCCTCTGACCCGCATAACTGAATATTTTGGAACTAGAAATGAGCATAACATATTCATCAGTGTAGTGTGCAACCGTTGGTTGGAATGGAGGATTTCCCGGCTTTGAATAATCTTTCCGGAAATCCATACCGAAGTAAGCCAGATCTTCAATAACGATAACATTGTATTTCATTGAAAGTTCTCCAATTATTGCAAGTTCCTCTTCTGTTAGACATATCCATGACGGATTATTCGGGTTTGAAAACAACAAAGATGATATCTTTCCTGATTTCAGATGTGATTCAAGTTTTTCTTTAAGTTTCTTTCCCCTGTAATTATAAATATCAAAAGAACAGTAATCATGGCCAAGCATTTTGACCTGCTGTTTCTGTACCGGAAACCCGGGATCGAGAAACAGAGTTCCCTCTTTAGTCCTGTCATTTCGGTTTGCCACAAGGAAACTTACCATTGCCCCCATCAATGAACCGACGGTGGGAATACAGCCCTCAGGATTAATATCGACATTAAGGAAGAGTTTTATAAACCTGGATGTTTCATTTTTCAGAGGCCCTATTCCTGATATGTCAGGATAAACTGATGCGACGCCGCTTTTAAGAGCTGCTATTTCAGCTTCAATCCCAATTTCAGGAGCCGGAAGACCGGGAACGCCCATTTCCATCCTAATGAACCTGATGCCTGTTTTCTCTTCAATTTTATTTACAAGGTGAACAATCTCCCGTATCGAAGAATCTCCGGGTGATGGGATCCCACACTTGCTGGCCACCGTCATAATCAACTCAAGAGATATCGGAATTTCAGTCATTTTTTATATTGGAAATTAATACTTCCTTTTATCAATTACATGTTTGGATTTGCCTTCACTTCTCTCGATTATCTTCGGTTCAACCAAAGTCACCTTGATGCCCAGGCCAAGCGCACTCTCCAGATTATTCTGCAATCTCTGCCTGAGCGATTCCAGCTGACTGATTTTATCCTGAAAGAATGCTTCATCAACTTCTACTTTAAGCTCAAGAGTATCAAGATTATTTACTCTATCCACAATTAACAGATAGTGCGGCTTGATTTCGCTCATCTCGAGGAGGACACTTTCCACCTGGGAAGGAAAAAGATTTACTCCCCGTATGATAAGCATATCGTCGCTTCGTCCAAGACATTTTTCCATTCTAACCATTGTCCTGCCGCATTTGCATTTATCATAAGTAAGTTTGGTAAGGTCACGGGTTCTGTACCGGATAAGAGGCAAACCCTCTTTTGTAAGTGTCGTAAAAACCAATTCTCCGGCACTTCCCGGGGGCAATACCTGAAGAGTGTCAGGATCAATGATTTCAGGATAAAAATGATCTTCATTAATATGTAATCCCTCCTGAATCAAACATTCGCTTGCTACACCCGGCCCAATTACTTCACTGAGTCCATATATGTCTATTGCTTTGATACTCAGCTTGTCTTCAATCTCCCTTCTCATGTTTTCGGTCCAGGGCTCAGCACCGAAAACTCCTACTCTTAATTTTAATTCAGCACGTTTAATCCCGCTCTCCTGAATCGCTTCAGCCAGAAACAGAGCATAAGAAGGAGTGCATGCAAGAACCGAACTTCCGAAATCGTGCATCAGCTGTATTTGTCTTACAGTGTTACCGCCCGATATAGGTATTACAGATGCTCCTATCTTTTCCCCACCGTAATGAAGTCCCAGACCTCCGGTAAAAAGTCCGTAACCATAAGCAACCTGGATAAAATCATTCCTGTTGGCGCCGGCACTTGTCAGGGTACGCGCCATGACCTCCGACCATGTAGAAATATCATTGCGTGTATAACCAACTACGGTTGGCTTTCCGGTAGTACCAGAGGAAGCGTGAACACGAACAATCTCACTCATAGGAACAGCGAACAGCCCGAAAGGGTAATTGTCTCTCAGGTCCTGTTTTGTAGTAAACGGCAATTTCGTTATATCGTCAATTGTCTGAATACTTTCCGGCCCCAGACCGGCTTCCTGCATCCTGTTCCTGTAATAAGGCACATTGAAATATACTCTGTCAACTGTTTCTCTGAGCCTTTCATTCTGAACGTGCTTAATTCCGTTTCGATCCATGCACTCGAAATGGCGGTTCCAAATTTCCATACTTTAAATTTTATATAAATCACTGGCTTTCAGCAATTCCATTTCATGACTTTTCAGAGCTTTAATAGCATTCTCCGTGTTACTGCAACGGAGAATAATGATTGATTTGTCTCCTACAGAAAATGCATAAGTATATTCCACACTTATATCCAGATCTGAAAGGATCTTCAATATTTTGGCATAGTATTTTGCTTCGCTGGGAGCCATCACCGATATAACTTCAGTTAGGTTTACCGTAAAATTTTGTTTCTTCAATAGCTCTCTGGCTCTTTCAGGATCAGAAACTATAAGCCGGAGAATACCAAAATCAGTCGTATCTGCAACGCTCAATGCAGTTATCCTGATATTCTCCTCTCCAAGAACTTCAAGTACTTCCGTAAGGCGTCCTGATTTATTTTCAAGAAAAATTGATAACTGATGGATGATCATATCTTTAATATTTTAATAAATAAAAGAATTTTCGAATATAAATATAAAATTTAACAGGGAAGCACAACCATACCAAGATTACCTCTCAATTCTGATCCTTGCATCAACAACTGTTATGCTATCGGGGCTTCCGATCAGCGGATTCAGATCCATCTCTTTAATTTCAGTCGCATACCTTAATAAACTTGACAGCCTTACAATGATCTCTGCAAACATTGATTCATTGATTCCGGGTTTTCCACGGGTACCCCGGATGATACTATAACTTCTCAGACTCCTGATCATAGACTCTGCTTCATTAAATGTGAGAGGAGCCAGTCCCGAAGATACATCACCAAGAACCTCCACGAAAATACCTCCTAATCCACAAAGAATAATATGACCGAAACGGGGTTCATATTTAGCTCCGATAAAGAGTTCGGTGCCTGAAAGCATCTGTTGTACAAGTACTGCTTTTACTTCTTTAATCTGCATCATTCTTCTGAATTCAGCTTCAAGATGTTTGACTGATCTTATATTAAGTGTTACACCGCCAACATCTGATTTATGTACCGGTCCCACAACCTTAAGAGCGAGAGGAAAACCTGTTTTATTTGCAACTGATAAAAGCTCCTTTTTTGAACTGACCACTTTTTCTTTCACGACAGGTATCTGTGCAGCATTTAGAAGTTGTTGTATAATAGCAGGTTCCAGATATCCATCAGAAGATTCATCTATTATCTGTCTCACCAGGGACACATCAATATTCTCAAGGAAAATCTTCTCTTCTGCAGGTGATGGAGTATTGAATATTTTAGTCAGGGCGCGTCCTAAAACAACTTCATCAGGGAAATTTACATGACCTTTATTCATGAAATATCCCAGTTCTACCGATGAGCTTGTCACTGAAGGTAATATCGGATAAAGCGGTTTATTGCAATCCCTGATTTTTTTATGTAAAAGATCATAGATTTCTGTCATGTCATTCAGTCCATTGCTGCCAAAAATCACGCTCATGCCATCAATCAGGGGAAGTTCTTTATCAACGTATTCTATCACACTGTCCAACTGATCATTGGTGGCGGTTGCAATCATATCAATAGGATTTAAGGCAGATGCACCCGGATTCATCATAGCTAGTAAATTATCATGATGAATACCGGAAATCTTTGGGATATTCATACCCCCGGCCGAAAGTGCATCAGTAAGCATAACAGCCGGACCACCGGCATGTGTAATGATTGCTATATTTTTGCCTTTGAGTTTTTTATGAAAAAATACTGAAGCAACTGTCGTTAACTCTTCGCGGCCCGAGCACCTTACTATTCCGGCTTTACGAAATAAAGCTTCCACTGCTGAATCAGATGATGCCATTGCACCAGTATGTGAGGAAGCCGCCCTTCTTCCGGCTTCAGTGGTTCCGGCTTTTATAGCTGCAATCCTGCATCCTTTACTTATGAGCGAGGAGGCATGATGAAGCAGCTTATCAGGATTCCGGATACTCTCCATGTATATAAGTTTTATCGGGGAACTGGTCTCAGCTTCATATGTATTATCCCAGAATTCAAGAACTTCCTCTACCCCTGTCTGAGCACTGTTCCCTACAGAATAAACGCTTGAGAAGTTTAATCCCTTGGGCATTGCCGATTCAAAAATGAATACTGCTGTAGCTCCTGATCCCGAAACAAAATCACATCCCCTGATATTGAGCTTTGGAACCGGGGATGTAAAAACACCCTGATACGATTGCGTAACAACCCCTATACAGTTTGGCCCGATAAGACAACCACCGGCTTTATCAATTAATTCAGCAATCTCATTCTCAAGCCTCAGACCTTCGCTTCCTGATTCACTGAATCCTGCTGAAATGATAATGAAAGCTTTTGTATTTTTCTCTTTTACCAGTATTTCTACTGCCGGCAGACATGACGAAGCTGATATTGCAAGTATCGCAAGATCGGTTTCAGGAATGTCATTTATATCCCTGTAAGATATAATCCCCTGTATTTTATCCTGTCTGGGATTAACCACGTAAAGTTTTCCGGTATATTTTCCGTCAATAATATTTTTCAGAACCTTGCCGCCTGGTTTAAAAAGATCATCTGATCCTCCTACAACTACAATGCTGCCAGGATTTATAAGTTTTTCATTTATCATAAGTTGCTTAAATGGTTATGGAATGATATATGACATCCGATAGTTCAGAATGACAGAAAACTATAAACCGGCAAATCGTTTGATGAAGCCGACATTATGTGCAACGACATATAAATATTTCTCTGATATGTAACCACTTGCAATCATTTAATGATCATAAAATATAAAGGCAAGATAATAAAAATTAAAAGGACAAAACAAGATAATTATCATTTCCCTTCAAAATGCCACCACCCTACAGACATGTTTTGCCACTAACGGTAATTTGGATTCCCTTATCATATATCTAGTTGATTTAAACTTTGATACAGAGAATTTTTTTCCCCTTGGGGGTAAATCAAAAGGGGGTTCGCCGAATTAGTGAAGTGTACTAAGTCAATCCTGTATCAGCTGTAAAACCCCTCTGGCGCTTCGTGCCATCTCCCCAAAAGGGGGAGAAAAATCTATGATTTTTAGTCGAGCTATTTTTTTGTATGTGTCTTAAAAAATTACTTTTGTAAAAAGTCTGAATCAAATAGTGAACTTAATTAATATTCTTATGAAGAAAATAGATCCGGAATTCTTTTGGACGATAATGTTCTTATTCACTTTTACTCTTTTTACCAGTGCACAAAACTCAGATATAGACTCTTACAGGACTGGTTATGGCGAGAACTGTACTACAATTATGGTCGGCCGTCGAGCTTCCACCGACGGGTCAGTTATGACTTCTCACAGCTGTGACGGGAATTACAGAACATGGCTTGAGATTTACCCACATCAAAAATTTCAACAGGGAGTTATGCATCCCGTTTACTCAGGAATGCTTCATACTGAGGAGTCATGGGATATGACTAAGGTCACAACTAAAGGGGAAATCCCTGAAATTCCGGAGACCTATGCATTTCTGAATACAGCTTACCCGTGTCTTAACGAAAAACAGCTCGCTATTGGTGAAACAACAATTTATGGAAGAGAAGAGCTAATAAATGCAGATGGCATGTTTTATATTGAAGAGCTTGAAAAGATTGCTCTCCAGAGGTGCAAAACTGCAAGAGAAGCTGTAACCCTTATTGGTAAGCTGGCCGAAGAATATGGGTATGCCGATCTGGCAGAATGTATTACCCTGGCCGATCCTAAAGAGGTATGGCAAATGGAAATAGCAGGTGCAGGTAAAGGTAAACCTTCAGCATTATGGTGTGCAGAGAGAATTCCGGATGAAAACATAGGAATATGTGCCAATATACCAAGGATCTCTGTTGTTGATTTTAAAAATCATGACTATTTTATGTACAGTACTGACTTACAAAACGTTGCAGCAAATCTTGGTTATTGGGATGGAAAAGAACCCTTTAAGTTCTGGAAAGTCATTAATGGCAAAAAACCATTTTCAATAAGAGAATTTTATGTTTTAAGTACTCTTGCTCCTTCATTAAACCTATCTTTTGATGCCGAGGAACTGCCATTTTCTGTGAAGCCTGAAAAGAAACAATCCCCACGTGATATTATGAAGTTTTTCAGGGAGACTTATGAAGGAACACAATGGGATATGACTAAGAACCTTTTCATAACGGTTAAAGAAAAAGACAAAGACGGAAAAGAAACTGAGAAACAGGTTAAAACTCCCATTATCAGCAACTGGATGAATAACGATATCCGGACTTTACTTAACGGAATAAAACCGGGACTGGTTGAACGCCAGAGAACAATTGCTATAGCAGGATGCTCATATTCCCATGTTATTCAATGCCGTGATTGGCTTCCTGATGAAGTGGGAGCTATAGCCTGGTTTTCATTTGATAATCCGGGTGAAAGTCCGAGAATTCCCATATTTTCAGGAGTCTTAAGTCTTCCAAATTCTTTCAGTGTCTGCGGTCAGCCACGTTATAGAACCGATGCAGCATTATGGTCATTCCGTGAGGCTAACAGGCTTGCGACAGTAAACTGGTCAAAAGGAAGAGTACTCATTGAACCAGCCGTTCAGGAGTTTGAAGATAAAGCATTTACAGAGTTACCCTCCCTGGAAAAAAAGGTCGTTGAACTGGTAAAAGATGGAAAAAATGAAGAGGCGAAGAAATTTGTTACATCGTACACAAACAGTTTTGCGGATGCTGCAATGAGGAGATG
This sequence comes from Bacteroidales bacterium, assembly GCA_049792755.1. GTDB lineage: Bacteria > Bacteroidota > Bacteroidia > Bacteroidales > VadinHA17 > LD21. The sequence goes on from JBARBF010000095.1 coordinate 15,305, forward strand.
GGAAGAACTTAAAGTAACTTTATGGGGTATGTTCGGAAGAGGATTTTAAGGTTAATGACAAAAGACTAAAACTCAAAACAACACCAGAAAGGAAAGGATATAATTTAGGGTGAGGTAAATCACAAAAAGGGAACGATTGATTTCTTTTATACGAATTATAAGACGGTTTTAGTATCTTTGCAGGCTGAAAATATATGGCATGGAATTGACTATAAAAAAGATACTTGACAGGGAAGAATTCACAAGAGAAAATATTATTATCCTGCTGGAATCAGGAGGAGAAGACAGAACACTTCTCTTCAAAAAATCAGCCGAAATAAAAAAAGAATATATTGGTAACAAGGTATGGTTCAGGGGATTAATTGAGTTCTCCAATATCTGCAGCAAAGACTGTCTATATTGTGGGATAAGAAAAGGAAATAATAATCTGACTAGATACAATCTATCCGATGAAGAAATACTTGTGGCTGCCAGATTTGCCTATGATAACCGTTACGGATCGATAGCACTTCAATCCGGAGAGCTGGAAAGCCCTTTTGTAACAGACAGGATCGAGAATCTTCTATATAAGATCAAAGAACTGTCAAACGGAGAATTAGGTGTGACGTTATCAGTAGGTGAACAGGAATCTGAGGTCTACAAGAAATGGTATGACGCAGGGGCCCACAGATATCTTCTGCGTATTGAATCGACCAGTCAATCTCTCTATAACAAGATTCATCCGAATGATTCAAAACACGATTTCAATCGCAGGATTGACTGCCTTAAAAGTCTCCAGAGTATTGGCTACCAGACCGGCACAGGAGTAATGATAGGTCTGCCGTATCAGACAATGGACGATCTTGCGGGAGATCTTATGTTTATGAAGGAATTCAATATCGACATGTGTGGTATGGGTCCATATATAGAACATGCAGATACTCCTCTTATTGAACATTCCGAAAAACTTATGCCCCTGAAGGAAAGATTTGATCTTACATTGAAAATGATCGCCATAATCAGGATAATGATGCGTGATATAAATATTGTTGCAGCTACCGCTCTTCAGGCAATTGACCCCATCGGGAGGGAAAAGGCTGTTAAGATTGGTGCAAATATTCTTATGCCAAACATTACACCGGGTAAATATCGCGACAGCTATAAACTATATGATAATAAGCCTTGTACAGACGATTCAGCAGAAGATTGCCAGAGTTGCCTTGAAGCCCGTATCAGTCTTGCAGATGCAGAAGTGATTTATAGTGAATGGGGTGATTCTAAGCATTACTTTGAAAGAAGGCGAAAGGCAACAGGCTCCAGGCAACAGGCTCCAGCTCAGTAATATCAGATATCCAGGTAGCTTTCAGTTCAGTTAAAACATCATTGTTCTGACAAGAACCTGATTCAATGCTTTCAGGTCCTTCTCAAGAAGAAGTCGTTGTTTTTCATCTCCCTTTAATTCCAGGATAATAAGTCCAGCCGGTTCGCCAAAGAAAATTTCATTTACTCCAAGACGGGTACGAATATTACAGCCGTAGGCTGTAAGAAGCTTCTGGACAGATTGAATTACATACTGACTTCTTTCTGCAAGGATACCAAGGATCTCTACACTGTTTTTTAGTGATCCGGCGATACGGGTTTCTTTTTCAGAAGTAAAAATCATTTCCCGTATTTCAATGCCTTCAAGTGTTTTCAGTTCTGTTGCAAGTTTATCTGTATCTGCCGGATCACCATTTAAATGAAGGATGATATATGCCTCACGGCTGCATACCTCATCGGTCACTTCATGGAATCCCAGACGGGTTGTTATTACACTTGCATGCCTCGACAAAATGCCCTGGGTTAGTCCTGCTTCCTTTATCCTGTCGATGATTTTTATTCCGAGAACTTTTATCATGATAATCAATTTTTGTTCTGATTTCAGTGTTTAATATTTTCTTTTTTACCACTGATTAACACGGAGTTTTTCACGGAGTAACTCGGGGTTTCAATTCTCCCCTTCTCCTCTTCACCTTAGAAGTACAGGTCGCGCTCGCCTTTCTTAATTTTTTCTATCTTCTCCATGGTACTGACAGCTACCACAGGTTCAAGCTTTTCCAGGTTCTTTTCGATAGCCTTCCAACCTTTTTCTACTGTCTCTCCCTGGGCATAATCACAGATATATTCTGAAAGAGTAAGGATAGCGTTTGGAGTACAAAATCTTTTTATGAATCCTGGTACTGAAAACTCCATGAAGTGTTCACCGGTCCGTCCCATCCTGTAGCATGATGTGCAGAACGAAGGAAGGTAATCGTTTTCTAAGAGTTCATCTATAACTTCTGCCAGCGAACGTGCATCATTAATTTTAAACTGTTCCCTATTCAGATTTTGTTTTTCATTTTTTGTGTCGGAATATGAACCGAGCTCAAGCTTTGTACCACCATCTATCTGCGATACACCGTATTGCATAGCTTCCCTCCTTACGTCAGGAGACTCCCGGGCAGTCAAAATCAATCCGGTATAAGGAACTGCAAGTCTAAGTATAGCAACAAGTTTTTTAAAATCTTCATTCCCTGTTTCATATTTACCATTAATATTCAGGCTAAGCGCATCTTTAATCCTGGGGAATGAGATTGTATGAGGACCTACATTATAACAGGCTTCAAGGTGGTTTGCATGTCGTACAAGTCCCAACACTTCAAATCTCCAGTCATAAAGACCGAACAGAGCGCCTATACCAACGTCGTCAATACCAGCTTCCTGTGCCCTGTCGAGAGCTGTCAGCCGGTATTCAAAGTCTCTCTTCTTCCCTCCCAGATGATACCATTTATATGCTTCAGGATTATAGGTTTCCTGGAATATCTGGTATGTTCCTATGCCAGATGCTCCTACAGTTCTGAAGCCTTCAATATCGAGCGGAGCTGCATTTATATTAACTCTCCTGATTTCTCCGTGACCTTTTTTCACTCCGTAAACAATTTTAACAGTATGGGCTATATATTCAGGTGAATAATCAGGGTGTTCACCATAAACCAATATTAGTCTCTTTTGTCCATTATCTTCAAGAGCTTCAACCTCTTTAACAATTTCGTCATCGCTGAGGGTCTTACGTATAGCTTCAGCATTTGTAACTCTGAATCCACAATACTGGCAATTGTTGACACATCTGTTCCCAACATAAAGAGGGGCAAAAAGCACAATTCTGTTTCCGTAGACTCTTTCCTTTAATTCACGGGCCCCTTGTTTTATCTCATCTGCCAGACCGGTTCCGACAGAGTTTATAAGAACGGCCGTTTCCTCCATTGTGAGTCTTTGCTTATCAAGTGATTTGGCTATAACATCTCTTACTCTCTGTTTTTCGGGTTTGGTTCTATTTATCAGTTTCCAGATCTCTTCAGGATCAATGAATGGTTTCATTCGCTGATCAGGAATACTTAATTTTTCTGGTGAAAATTTCATTTATTCAACAATTTAATTCAAACACACAAATTCTGTCACTCTCTCTTTGAATATAATTTTTTCCCTTTGGGTAACTCCGTGATTTACTTTGTGTACACTAAACTTCCGGTGCAAAGATAATCAACAAAAGGCCTTATGGAAATGATTTCCGTCAATATATAAGCTCCGATATCTCTTCTATTGCCAGCTTTATTTTTGATGCTGCCCTGTTATCATTGAAATTGATGTCTCCGAGCATCTTTTTATGGAAAGAAATAGTGATTTTAGTATCATTCCTTAAGTTCAATGCATCAAAAACATTCAGAAGAACTTCCGATGAATTATCTTGCCTCCCGTGAATTATTGCCATCCCTTTTGAATTAAACGACTCTGAGTCTACCGAAACTGCATATATACCATACGACGGCAGAATTTTACATTCTTCAGTAAGAGGAATCTGTACAAGGTTTGGGAAATCAGGAATATTTTGAATAAGATAATTTTCGGGTTTTCCCTTTATAATATAATAGTGATCGAGGTAGGCATTCGCTCTCTGGATATAACCTTCGCTTATTGCCTGCCTGATTTTTGTGGAACTTACAGTTTCGTGATATACCTCCTGTTCGGGGATCTCTTCAGCTTCAAAATGATATTTTCCCTGCCAGTCCCAGAGTTGTTTATAATCACCTTCTTTATTGAACCCGAAGTGATGATTAAACCCGGCTACAACAACTTTCGCATGAAGAATGCCATGCAGAAAATCTCTTACAAATTGTTCGCTTGTAATCTTAGAGAACTCTTTAGTGAATTCTACAATAATGACATTGTCAAGGCCTGCCTTCTCCAGAAGATCAAGCTTTTCTTCCTGTGAATTAATGAGTTTCAGATCTTTCCCGGCTGTATCGGGGTAGAGGACTTTTCTGGGATGAGGATCAAATGTAATTAATACGGATTCACCGTTGTATTTTTCTGCCAGCATCCTGAGCCGGTTAAGTATTGTCTTATGTCCGATGTGTACCCCATCAAAGGATCCTGTAGTAACTACAGGGTTTATGATATTTTTTGCCTCCTCAAAGCTCCTGAAGATCTTCATGTCGGACCAGTATCCTAAATTATATTCTCTTTTACAAAATAGGCAACTTTTTCAATAGAAGTTATCATATCATATTCCTCAAGATAGACCCCGGAAGGTACGTTTAAAGGAATAGTTGTAAAATTCAGAATACCTTTTATTCCATACCGGACAGTTTCTTCCGTTATCTCCCGTGCAAAATCGGGTGGAACAGTCAGTATTGCTATCCTGATATCAAGCTCTTTTATCATCCTTTCTATTTCATTGTATGGATAACATTTTACCCCTGAAATAACCTTATTTATTTTCTGAGGATCGTTATCGAATGATGCCACGAGATTAAGTTTCGATCTTTTTCCCTTAAAATAGCCTGCGACAGCTCTTCCCAGATTTCCAATCCCTATCACAGCAACATTCATGCTTTCTTCAGAATCTATTATCTTGCTAATAGTATCGATAAGCTCCCTGACATCATATCCTTTTCTGAGAACACTCGAATAACCAATCAGCATAAGATCGCGCCGGACCTGTACTGCTGTAATGTGAATACGTGCAGCAAGGTCGTGAGAAAAGATAAAGTTTCTTTTTTCGATAAGGCATTCCAGAAGTGTCCTTCTGTACTCGCTTAGTCTTTCTACGGTTTTTCCTGGTAGTTTCATCATAAAATAATCGATTTTAAAGGGGTTGGAATTGTCAGAAAAGATCCTTTAAACAAATTCATAAATTTCAGGTAACAGTTAGTGGTTTTTTTGGCAATCGTATTGTAAAAACCGTTCCCACATCGGGTGTACTATCAACTTTAATTGTTCCATGATATAATTCAACTACCTTCTTAACGATTGATAATCCCAATCCGCTACCTGAAATATTTCTTGTTTTTTCATTCTTGATTCTGACAAACTCAGCAAAAAGATTTTCAGTGTCATTTTTGGTTATTCCAATTCCAGTATCTGAAATTATAAGAATTGCTTCGCTGTCGGAACTATCTATCGTTATCTCAGCTTTTCCTCCAATCTTATTGTACTTGACTGCATTCGAAATGAGATTATTAAAAACAATTTCCATATCATCAGGGTCAGCCATAATAACTACATCATTCCTTACGTCGAGATTAATATTTACATCCATCTGTATGGCATAAGGCTGAACAGTAACTATTGCTTCTGAAGCCAATTCAGCAAGATTTACTTCCTGAATTTTTTCTTCCTTCCTTTCAAGTCTTATTTTAGTAAAGTCAAGAAGGTCCATAATAAGGCTTCTCATTCCCTGTATTCGCTGAAGAGATCTTTCAATGGGGGTTGCATAATCATCAATAAGATCACCGGCCTGTTTGCTCTGCATCATTCTCAGGTAACCTTCAAGTGCATTCAAAGGAGCTTTCAATTCATGCGATAAAACAGAAAGAAACTGATATCTGACCTTTTTCCCTTCCTCTTTCATCTTATGGGTTATCCTTTTAAGATACTGTTGTTTTGTAATGTTTTCAATACTTGATTTCAGTTCCTGTGGCGTAAATGGCTTTGGAATGAAATCGATAGCTCCATCGCGGGTCGCCCTTATAGCTACATCAAGAGAAGCATAAGAGGTGATCATTGCCACAACAATATCATAATTTCTTTTTCTGATATACTCCAGAACTTCAACTCCCTGAATTCCCGGTAATTTGTTATCGAGCAACAGAATATCAGGCTTATCCCTCTCCAGAATTATGATTCCTTCCTCGCCTGAGGCAGCTTCGGTAACTTCAAACGTATAATCCTCATCCATAAAAGGATATGTAACGTGAAAGTTGTTGAGAATCCTTGATACACCCGATCGTATCCCCGGCTCATCATCAATAACAAGTACTTTCAGAACAGCCATTTTAAAGTTTTAATAATTTCATAATCTCCTGGTCGAGCTGCTCAGGTCTGATACCTTTTTCGAGGTATTTGTCAGCTCTTATCCACGACTTTTCCTGTTCAGAATCGATACTGAACGATAATCCGGTTTCATGAGATACCGCTGTAGCAAGAATAACCGGAACTTCAGGATACTTTCTCTTTATCTTGTAGCATAAAATAAAACCACTGTCGTCACTTTCCATCATCAGGTCAAATATTGCCAGGTCGGGTTTGAATTTAGCAATTACTGATTCTGCTTCAGCCTGACTCTCAACCGCCACTGTTTTGTATCCGGCTTTCTCAAGATTGAATACCGTCTGATAAAGGTAATCCGGATCATCATCTGCAACCAGTATTGTTAAATCACTCTTCTTCATCTTTCTACAAATTTCTGAAAATTCTTTAAATCAAATAGTTAATATGTTAAATATGATTTGAGTTATTTTATTAACGTTATACGGCTTGAGGCATGCTGTACGTTGCAACTCCATCCGCAAACCGTACACTGCATTCCGCACAGCCTATTCTTTCCTTCTCGGTAACACAATCTTAAAGCTTGTTCCAGTTACGCCCTTAGAAGGGTTATTATTTGAATCAGCTGTTATCTGACCTTTATGCATTTTAACAATACCATAAGCAGTTGCCAGTCCCAGTCCGGTACCTTGTCCGATACTTTTTGTGGTAAAAAACGGTTCGAATATTTTAGCCCTGTCTTCTTCCTTTATACCAGTTCCTGTGTCACTTATAACTATTAGTACATCGCTGAGGGTATCCTCCATCCTGATGTTAATTGTTCCACCTGCAGGCATAGCATCAAAAGCATTCTTGATCAGGTTTGTGATAACCTGCATCATCTGCTCCTGATCGAGCATAGCTTCAGGATTTGTTGTTCTGTTATCAATATTGATTTTTACATCTGCAGGAATTATCAGGCTTTCAAGACTATGATTTACCAGATCTATAATGCTAACCATCTGATGATTCACCTGGTTTTTTCGTGCAAAATTTAATAATCCCGCAACGATTTTCTTGCACCTTCCGGCCTGGTCTACGATCAGTTTGAGATCTTCTCTTACAGGATCTCCTTCACTGGATTCTTCCAGGAGGATATTGCTGTACATTATCACTACACCGAGGGGATTATTAAGCTCGTGGGCTATACCAGCCGAAAGCTGTCCCATATGAGCAAGTTTTTCAGATTGCTTAAGAGCCTGTTTCATCGATGAAAGTTTCTCGTTCGACAAAGCAAGGTCCTTCACCGATTTATGTAGTTTTTCGATAGTATAAGGCAGACACATTTCAACTTCAGCAAGTCCCTTTTTGATAGCTATCGCATGCTCAACGCAGCTCTCATAACCACATGCACCGCAATCGAGCTGATCCTTCATTGTCTTCTTTCCCATCTTAATAAGAATATCGTTAACATCATTCTCATTAAGAGATTCAATGCGGTGATCATCGGGTTTATGCCTGATTGACAGGTCGAGTTCAGAGAACTCGTCAAATGACTTTTGCCAACTCTCAGAATCAATATTCTGCATTTTGTTGTTGGCATAAGAACTTACCAGGGAACGTCTGTTATATTGTTTACCATTTTTTGATAACCCGGGTCCCATTATACATCCCTCACAACAAAGCAGTTCCATATGCTGGTTTTTTATCAGACCAGCTTCAAATTCCTTTAATGCGCCCTGAAAATCAATTCTTCCTTCGGCAGCTATCATATTTCCGGTTATAGCGTTGTCGCTTATTTTAGCTGTCTGAAGCAATCCGCGGGCAACCGGGAATATGGCGCCTCTTCCACCTACAGGCTGATCAAAGTCAACAGGAGAAATGGTCTCCGGCGTAATACCTCTGTCGGCCAACATATCTCTTAATTCTGTAAAGGTTATGGCTTCATCGATCTCACTGCTTTCTGCTTTCTTTGCAATACAAGGGCCAATAAATACAATTTTTGTATCCGTGCCATATTTTTTGCGGACCACTCTGCTCATAGCCACCATCGGGGAGACAACCGGGGCAAGGTTATCAACAAGTGCCGGATGATAAAACTTAACATAGTTAACAATTGATGGACAATCAGAAGAAATATAGAAGTTTTTTTCCTCCGAAACAAGCTTTTTATATTTGTCAGCTACGAGGTCGGCACCAAAAGAGACCTCAGCCACAAATTTAAAACCCAGGGCCTTTATCATGCCAATAAGAACATGATGATCAGGGATATCAGAAAACTCTGCCGGAAAACTGGGAGCTACAATAGCAGCTACTTTCGAATGGCTATCAAGAAGTTTTACTACTCTGTCGGTTGTATTTAGAAAGACTTTTGCTCCCTGGCTGCAAACTTTTGTACAATTGCCGCAGGCAATACACCTTTCGTCTATTACCTCTGCTTGTCCTCCAACAATCCGGATAGCCTTCGCCGGGCATTCCCTTACGCAGGTATAGCAAGTCCGGCAAAGCTCCTTTATAGTGTACACCAACATATTGGAAGAGTTATAAATTATAATAATACATTTCTTTTCTCAAAATGAGTAAAGAATATCTTTTTATCTGCAATTTCATCGTTCCCTTTTAACAATTTCTCATACAAATTTATGAGTGAAGCGGATTTGCATGGCAGATTAACTGCTTCTGTATCATCAGCCTGGTAAACCAGCTTTGACCTGCTCCTGATCTCATCTTTTGACGTATTAAATGTCATTCCTGCTCCGTGAACACACCCCCCCTGACAAGTCATTACTTCAATGAGGTCGTATTTTTTACCGTTCGACATGGAAATTTTTAACTTTTCCAGACCTGTCAAACCATCGACAACTGCTACATTAACCTCTTTTTCACCAATCATTAATGACGTTTCCCTGAACACTCCTCCCGATCTTAGTTTTTTAAAAATCAGCTTATCAGGCTCTTTCTTCATCTTTTGATAATGATATAACCTTATAACACCTTCTGCCAACCCTCCTGAGACCTCAGCCATTATAGCGGATGAACTTCTTCCTGACATAGGTTCATCGGCAGGTTCATGTTCGATATTTGAAGTGTCAATTCCATATAACCTGATAAGTCTGGCAAGTTCCCTGACTGTCAGTACTGAATCCACATCACTGATACCCTTTCTCATCATTCCGTCACGGCGGGCTTCAAATTTCATTGCCATGCACGGAGTTGCAGATACTGAAAAGATCTCTTCAGGTTTTACGCGCATCTGATCTGCTACCAGGGTCTTTATAAGAACACCTGTAATTTGTTGCGGGGATTTTACAGTCGAAAGCTGGGGAATAAGTAAAGGAATAAATTGTTCTGCATATTTGACCCATGCGGGGCAGGCAGAAATATACAATGAGTTTTCTGCTTTATTTTCAATCCTGCGAGAAAGTTGTTCGGCTACCTCGGTTATACAGATATCAGTCCCCAATCCGGTTTTGTATACCTTATCAAAGCCAATTTTTCGCAGGATTGTGTTCAGAATCTTGTCAAATTCCCTTGTATATCTCATTCCCAGTTCTTCAGCAATCCCATATACCACCATTGAAGAATATTGTATAACCTTTAGTATTTCCGGTTTATTAAGGTATTCCTGAACTTCTGTAATATTGTGTTTTTCATGAAGAGCACCTGTAGGACAGACCAATACACACTGACCACAATGAATACAGCTTGAAAAGTTAAAATCTCTGTCCATTGCTGCACCAACATGTGTTTCTCTGCCTTTATTAATAAAATCCAGGGATGTTGCCGTTATTACTTCCTCGCATACTCTTACACATCTCCCACAGAGAATACATTTCGATAGTTCCCTGATAATAGCAGGACTTGACTGGTCGAGACGTGGTTTTATTTTTCTTCCTCGTATCCTCCGTTCTCTGATATTCAATTCTTCCGATAGGCGCTGTAGCTCACAATTCAGATTCCGGTCACAATACAAACAATCGTCGGGGTGGTTTGACAGCAACAACTCGACTATGGTCTTACGTGCTGTGATAACCCTGGGCGAATGCGTTTTAATCTTCATCCATTCCTCAACAGGCTGTGAACAGGCAGTAACAAGTCGATCGCGACCCTCAACTTCAACAACGCACATTCTGCAGGCACCGGTTGGTGTAAATTCTTTCATCCGGCAGAGGGTCGGTATAATGATTCCGTTACGATTAAGTGCCGAAAGGATTGTTTCACCCTTTTCGGCTTTAATCTTTTTATTATTTACCTGAATTGTAAAAAGCATAAAAGCTATTTAACATTTATTGCACTGAACTTACAAATATCGAAGCAGATACCACAACCAATACATTTCTCCTCAACAACAAAAAAAGGCTGAAGTCGTGTTCCGTAAATCGCATTAACGGGACATTTCGCTGCACATGCGGTACAACCTGTACATTTGTCAACATCAATTGAAAATGTTCTGAGTCCGCGACAGATATTGGCCCGGCATTTTCTGTCAAAAATATGCTCTTCAAACTCATCCCTGAAATTTTTAAGAGCGCTTATAAAAGGGTTTGGAGCTCTTTGTCCAAGTCCGCACAGGGAAGTATCTTTCATGACCGATGCAATGGTTTCAAGTTGCATCACTCCTTTAAACCTCTCGAGTGTTGTTCCTGATTCTTCATTTAAAGGTTTTCTGATCACACTTTCCAGAATTTCGAGCATCCTTCCTGTACCTTCACGGCAGGGGATACATTTACCACAACTCTCGTTACGTATGAATTCCATATAATATCTTACGAGGTCAACCATGCAGGTGTTTTCATCTATTATCACGAATCCACCTGCTCCCATGCCAATCCCTTTTTCCTTCAGTTTCTCGTAATCAATCTCAATATCGAGATTTTCACTTGTAATGAATGATCCTGATGCTCCTCCCAACTGTACAGCCTTAAATTCTTTCCCTTCCTTTATTCCATCTGCAATATCCTCAAGAATTGTCCTGATCGTTGTACCCATTTCAATTTCAATTACTCCTGACATCCGGCCTTTCCCCGCGACTGCAAAAACTTTGGTACCAGGACTGTTTTCTGTTCCCAGAGTCCGGAACCATTCCGGTCCGTTCTGCATAATAAGAGGGACATTCATAAGAGTCTCCACATTGTTGATTACCGTCGGCTTTCCGAATAAACCGGATGTTGTAGGATAAGGAGGCTTAAGCTGGGGCATACCCCGTTTCCCTTCCAGAGTATTAATCAGAGCCGTCTCTTCACCACAAACGAATGCTCCCGGTTCAATACGGATTTTAATTTCAAGGTTATAACCACTGGAGAAAATATTATACCCGAAAAGTCCATACTCTCTGGCTCTGTCGATTGCTTTCTGAAGCCTGTTTTTAGCATGATCCGAACCCGATCGCATAAAAATAATTGCATTCGAAGCTCCGATTGCATAGGAAGCAATTGCGATACCTTCGATAAGCCGGTGAGGATCACTTTCAAGTATTGTCCGGTCTGTAAAGGCTCCGGGGTCACTTTCCTTTGCATTGCAGATCAGGTACCTTGCGTTTGAAGTTGTATTAAGTGCATGCTTCCACTTTAATCCCGTCAGAAATCCTCCTCCGCTTCTGCCTCTCAGCCCGCTTCTTTCAATAATATCACATACTTCTTCAAAAGTATAATGTCTTATTGCCTTGATGTAAGTACGATATCCTCCACGTGCAATATATTCTTCAATACTCTCGGGATCGTAGCATCCGCAGTTGCCTAGAATAACTCTCTTCTGTTTTGCAAAAAATGGCAGCTCATCCATAAAGGGTATACCCGACCATAATTCAAATCCTTTTGTACCAGTCTGACCTGCCAGATCATCCTCATTAATATCATTATGAAAAACACCGTTCAGAAGAGGTTCCACCTTCTCTTCAGTTATGTTTCTGAAGAATAATTTGTTTTTCCCCGGAATCTGAATACATACCAGCGGTTCATATGAAGCAGGTCCGTTACATCCGACACGTACCAATCCTGCTAATGGTTCATTTTCCATTATATAGGTATCGATTGCCGAACAGGTTTTTTCCGATCCGGCAATGACGCTACTCGTACCGGAAGAGACAAATATTACAGGTTTATCTGTCTTATCGCGTCTCACCTGTCGCAAAACTTTCTCTGTTTCCGGTAATAGCGTATCGGATTCATATGTAAGAACCTTTTCGATCAGGAATGTTTTTAAATCTTCCATCGGTAATTTTTACTGGAACTAGTCGTTTTCGATCACGTACCTTAGCTTTTTAATCAGTTCAGGAAGCTGTTCAGCTCTAATGTGTATGTGGTATTGTCCATTTACATTTATTACCGGTCCGTTACAACATCCACCCATGCATGAAACAATTTCGTAGCTGAAATTTTCATCCCTTGTCGTCTGTCCGGGCAGAACTCCGGTTTCTTCTCTGATTTTATTTATGATAGCCTGCGAACCGTTCAGGAAACAGGAAGTTCCATGACAGATCCTTATCTGAATTTTTCCTGCTGGTACGAATCTGAACCTGTCATAAAAAGTAGCAAGACCATATATCTTTGTGGTACTTAGCCCCAGGAAACTACCTGTTTTTACAATGGCTTCTTCAGAAAGATACCCATAATGGTCCTGTATATCCTGAAGCATGGGAATAAGATCTTCTCTTTTTCCCTGCTTATATTTTTTCAGAATTATATCAAGATCCGCTGTCATTCCTACAATGTATTGTATTTATTTTGGATACAAATATAATTTAATTTATTGTTAATAAATAAACATTGTTATTTTATTAACAATATAAAGAAAAAAATACCAGTTAAATAATTATTTTGTATACCTCTTATTATCAGTACTTTACTAAAGTAAATATAAATTATACATTTAATTTTAAAAATAAAATGAATAGCATTTTTACACAAAATTACAGTTTATAGAGCGGAATGAAGATTTTAAGGGATTTGTGAAGGCTCGGAAATAATTATTACTTTTGGTGTCGTGTTTATTTTTGAACAGTAAGAAAAATGGTTCAGAGAATTGAGATGCAAATCTGTCTTGGCAGTTCCTGCTTTTCGCGGGGTAATAAAGATGTTGTAATGTTCATAAGAGAATATCTCAGAAAAAACCATCTTGACGACAAGGTCATTTTCAAAGGTGCACGCTGTATGGGCCGGTGCAGTAATGGACCAAACCTTAATATAAACGGAGTAACTCTTGAAGGAGTTACACTTTTAAAAATAGAAGGTATTCTTGAAAAGGAATTTGCAGGATTAGTTTAAGAAGAGTTTGAAGTGAACTAAAGTTTGGAGTGCTTAAAGTTGAAGGAGTTGAATAAGTTGAATAAGTTGAATAAGTTGAAGATTAATATATTGATAGTAACTTTAAGTACTTTAGGCACTCTAGTCACTTTAGGCACTTATTTTAATTAATATGACAAACAGAAAGCCTGTAGTTTATATAAATGACGAACGTTGCAGGAATTCATATTCCTGCGTACGGGTCTGTCCGGTAAATGCCATCGAGGTTAAACCCCAGAAGGCGCATCCCAATATTCTTCCTGACAGATGCATAGGATGTGGACTATGTTATGTCTCATGCACTCCACAAGCTATTGAATTCCGCGATTCAAAGGACGATGTGAAGAAACTGTTATCATCAGGAAAGAAAACGGCCGCACTTATAGAACCCAGTATTGCATCGGAGTTTGATGACATAACAGATTACAGAAAGTTTGTAGCCATGATCCGTTCTCTGGGTTTTGACTATGTACATGAAGATTCATTCGGCGTTGATCTGATTGCTGCAGCTTATGCAAAACTCTTTCTAAAAGCTGAAGGCAAGTATCTTATAACTGCCAATTGCCCATCAATAGTTAAACTTATTGAGAAGTTTCACCCCGAGCTTGTTCCAAATCTGGCTCCGATGGTTTCTCCTATTGTTGCCACAGCAATGGTTGTAAAGAAGTTATACGGACCCGAAGTAGCAACGGTTCAGATAGGTCCGTGTATCGATGCAAAAGATGAGTCTCTTATTTATGATTCGGGGAATCTAATTGACGAGGTTCTGACATTTGTTGAATTAAGGGAACTTTTTGATGAATTCAAGATTCAGGAAAGACTTGTAAAAATGTCCGATTTTGACCCGCCCCATGGAAACTGGGGAGCCCTTTATCCTCTGCCTGCAGGGATTATCCAGGCCGGCGGAATAAAACGCGACATGGTATCCAGCAGGGTTATAACAGCTTCAGGAAAAGAAGAAGTACTGGAAGCAATAAATGATTTTGATAAATATATTGACACTTTACAACACCATTTTAATCTCTTCTTCTGCCATGGATGCCTTCTTGGTCCCGGAATGCAACATCATAATGAACGGTTCAGAAGAAGAGCGCTGGTAAGCAGATATGCTGAAAAAAGGGTTGGGCAGCTTGATAAGGCCTTGTGGCAGAAAAACATGGAAAAATGGTCAAAGCTGGATTTTTCCAGAACCTTTACTCCTAACGATCAGAGAATTCCTGATCCCCCCGAGGAGGCTATATCAGAAGTACTTAAAATAATTGGCAAAGAGAGTCCTGATGAAGAGATCAACTGCGGTGCCTGCGGATATCTCTCATGCCGTGATTTTGCATCTACCGTGGCAAAGGGACTTGCAGTTCCTGAAATGTGTCATACTTTCAATCTGCGTAATAAACAGGAATACATTGAAACCCTCAGACAGACCAACAGGAAACTTGCTGAGACAAAAAAAGCACTCAAAGAATCGGAAGAACTTGCACGCAGGGAAAAAGAAATTGCACAGAGTACTTCCGACATGATGAATAATATGCTTGAAAAACTTCCTACAGGCGTGGTGATCGTTGATAACAACCTTAAGATACTTCATTCAAATCAAAGCTTTATCAATATTATCGGAGAAGATGCCAAAGCCATATCTGATGTAATTCCGGGGCTCGCCGGTGCTGATGTCAAAACACTTATTCCTTTCAATGTATATAATATGTTCACATTTGTCCTTAAGGAAGATGAGCCTGTTTTGAGTAAAGATGTCCATTTTGAAGATAAAATGCTGAATGTTTCTATCTTTCCAATAAGAAAAAATAAAGTTTGCGGAGCCATAATCCGTGATCTTTATTCTCCTGAAGTACAGGGTGAAGAAGTGACCAACAGGGTAAGCGAGGTGATTGAGAAAAACCTTGAAATGGTTCAAAAGATAGGATTCCTGCTTGGAGAAGGCGCCTCGGAAACAGAACAAATGCTAAACTCTATTATTGAATCTTACAAATCAAAAAAACTCAACACAAAAGGTAACCCGAAATAGTTCTTTATGAACAGGAATTTCTTTATAGAGGTTAACAGTCAGCAGAGGAACTTCGATGGTGAGAGGATTAGCGGTGATGTATTCCTGTACAGGTATATAAAAGAAGAAGACAGGGTAATTGCAGTTCTTTCCGATGGAATGGGACATGGTGTTAAGGCAAATATTCTTGCGACACTTACAGCCACGATGGCATTAAACTTTACCCGTGAGCATAAAGAGGTTGCCCGGATTGCTGAAATAATAATGAATACGCTGCCGGTATGCAGCGAAAGGAAAATCAGCTATTCAACTTTTACTATAATTGACATTGAAAGCAGTGGAAGAGCAACCATCCTGGAATATGATAATCCCTCGTGTATAATTTTAAGAGGAAACCAGGTGTTTGATCCCTCCTGGAAAAAAGTGGTGCTTGAAAAAGGGAAAAATTCAGGGAAAGTGCTCAAAACCTGCTCATTTATGCCTGAAAAAGAGGACAGGATTATCTTCTGTTCCGATGGCGTATCCCAAAGCGGAATGGGCAGCGAACCATTTCCTTTTGGCTGGGAGAGGGAAAACATATCAACTTACGCCGCATCTCTCGTAACAAGCGAAGCTTCTATTTCAGCCATTATGCTTGCCGGAAAAATTGTTACAATGGCCCACAAGAACGACAACTATAAAGCCCGTGATGATATAAGCTGCGCGACAATTTACTTCCGTGATCCCCGTAAACTGATTATCTGCACAGGTCCTCCCTACGAAAAGGAAAAAGATAGAGAACTGGCTGTAAAAGTCATGGCATATAAAGGAAAAGTAATTCTTTGTGGCGGGACAACTGCAGACATTATTGCCAGGGAATTAAACAGGGCAATAATTGATGAGTTAATATTCGAAGATCCGGAGCTTCCACCTGAAAGCTTCATGGAAGGCATTGATCTTGTAACTGAAGGGATACTTACTCTTCAAAAGGTCAATGAGATATTGAAAACCTATAATAACAGTATTAAACTTGGAAAGGGACCAGCAGATAAGATCGTCAGACTGATAATGGAGAGTGATGAAATTCATTTTATTATCGGGACAAGGATCAATATTGCACATCAGGACCCTAACCTGCCTGTTGATCTTGAGATCAGGAGAACGGTAGTAAAACGAATTGCAAGATTGCTTGAGGAAAAATGGCTTAAAAAAGTCACGTTCGAATACATCTGACCACCAGACAGATTTAATATATTCCGGTGCGCTGCATCTTTCAATCTTCCGGTAAAATTTTGATCTACAAATATTTCGGTGCTCTGCACCTTTAATAATTATTATCAAGATCCATCTTCAAATATTTGTGTACACTGCACTATTTGATCCTTTGATTTAAATTAATGAGCTGCAATAATAAAATGCCTGCAGATAGCCATGATTATTACATTTTTTGAACTAATGCAAAGCAGCAGAGCTGCAAAATATTTGTAGATTTGTATTTGCAAAATAAAAACAGAGGTGCAGAGCACCGTAATATTTTTTAAAATCATTATCTCTTTAAATACTCAATCGTCTTTCTAAACAGATGTGGCTGAATATCAGGATATGTAAGGTTTCCAGGAAGATTATCAGATATGACTATTTCAACAATTTCGGAAATATCGGAAACAGGGCCAATTTCAAAAATCTCAGCTATATAAAGTCTTCCCCATCCCGTCTCCCCATTTATTTTTACTGAATATGTTGCAATACAGTGAAGGTTGAATTTTATGGCACCTGTCTCTTCCTTTAATTCCCTTCCTGCTGCTTCGAATGATGTTTCTCCTTCTTCAATATGCCCCCCGGCTATCTCCCAGGTTGTGCGTTTTTGATGACGGACAAATATCCACCGGTTATTATAAATGGCTGATATTACTGAATAGGTCAGTTTTGAATCGGGAGTAAACTGAGGGTCATAAAAATTAACTTCTGTCATACCTGGTAAGAAATGTACAGCTTACATGTTCTGCTTTCTTGTGCTACTTTATGATGACATTTGTGATCTTTGCTGTAAAAAAGGTTAACCACTAAGTCATTCAAACTCTTACACGAAGACAAAATAAGGATAATAATAATTCAGGACAATCATTACGAAAGTAAGAATAATATGGATAATTAATATTTGAGTACTTTTATATCTTAATCTTTTTCTATATGGAATTATTGATTATTCTGATCATTACTGAAATACTTACTGTTGTGGTTCTCCAACAACACTTCTACACCAGTTCAAAAGCAATATATTTCATTTCAATAATCATTCATGTTATTCTTAGTCTGGGTGTATGGATCATTTATATTGAAACAATTTC
Source organism: Bacteroidales bacterium (assembly GCA_049792755.1). Lineage (GTDB taxonomy): Bacteria > Bacteroidota > Bacteroidia > Bacteroidales > VadinHA17 > LD21. The sequence goes on from JBARBF010000095.1 coordinate 33,214, forward strand.
ATTCAGGAGCTTCTACGATAGTCCACGGCATGTCTGGTTAATGATGAATCTGGCATGTATGATAATTGCGGTTGTTATACCCCGGGCTATATTGGATATTCTCCATTTTTCAGGCAAGATAATAAGGATTAAAAAAGGCGATCACCTTAGATATCTTACGAATACAGGGCTTATAATTATGATAGTGATTATGGCTGTTATCGGTATAAGTACATTTTACGGGCGATTTAATTTTAAAAAGGAGGAGGTCACTATTAAAATCAAAGGATTAAATAGCGATCTTGATGGTTTGAGAATTGTTCAGATTTCGGATTTGCATCTCCCTTGTTTTTATAATCACAGAAAATTGCTTCAAAAAGTAATGTATGAAATTGATTCCCTAAAACCAGACTTGCTACTCAATACGGGTGATTTTATAGACTTTGGATGGAGGGAATTCGATAGAAATGATACAATCCTTTCAAAGGCTAGGAGCAAATATGGCAATTATGCCATTCTGGGTAACCATGATGCAGGAACTTATGACCCGTTTTTCACGGAAGGAGACAGGGACAATAATATATTGATAATGAATAATCTAATCACAGCTTCAGGATATAAGGTTCTGAATGATGAGTTTAAGATTGTAAATATAGGAAAAGCAAGAATCGCTCTTATCGGAATTATAACAAAAGGACACCATCCTCATATGATTCATGGAGATTTAAAAAAAGCAATATCAGGGCTTGATAGTGTCGACCTTAAAATTCTTCTTAGTCACGATCCAAATCAATGGGAAGAAGATGTGACAGGAAAAACAGATATAGATATCACTCTTTCGGGGCATACTCATGGCATGCAGATGGGGATTATTACAAAAAAATTCAGATGGAGCCCTTCAAAATATTTTTACCCTCACTGGAACGGACTATATTCAGATGGAAATCAGTATCAATATGTTAACCGAGGGCTTGGAGTTTTGGCTATCCCGTTCAGGATATGGATGCCACCCGAAATCACAATTATAACTATCAAAAAAGAATAATTAATGGCTTATCGTTTTAATACTGGCCGTAAGTGTACAATAGCGATAGGGTTAAGACCTGTCTATCATAAATAAACTGGCTAAACATAATTCTTAAAATTAAACGGGCAGCGGTTGAACCGCTACCCGTCAGTATTACCCTAACCTGATCTTTACTCTAACCTACTAACCTGTTATGTAACCTATTATCCTGTTGTGATATGGTCGGAAAAAATTATTGGGAATAATTTATTAACCATTTTCAGCTCGGGTAATATATATATAGACAAAATTGGACAAGTTATTATTCCTCAAAATTTATTTTTTTAATTTTTTAACTTCTGATATAAAACAAATTAATATTATAATAGTTCAAAATGAGCTGCAATTTTTACCGGTTCTTGCCTTCATTCCTTTTTAGTAAATTGCATGGCATCAGATAACATATGATCATATATGAAAAATGCAAGTATATCATTAATTTCCATGGCTTTAATTTATAGAATATCTTGTGGAAACAACCAGGTTGAATGGATAAGGGTTAAGTAGCTTGGATAAATGTAAAAAGATCAAATGATTCATAAATTAGAGGATATAGAATTCAAAGTAATATATTCAGGAAGGAGGTCCATTGGAATAAGTGTACTACCTGATTCTTCGGTGATTGTCAGGGTTCCATATCTGACTCCGTTAACAACAATCAGAAAGGTTGTAACTGAAAAATATGGTTGGATCTTAAAGCATAGGGACAATTACAGAAAACCCGATCACAGTCCTTTAAAAAAATCATATACACCGGATGAAAAGCATCTTTTCCGCGGGAGGGAGACCAGACTCAAAATTGAAAAATCAGCAAAATCTTTCATAAGATTTTATGATAACACAATTGAACTCGGAACGGACAAAACAGATGACCCTGCAGAGATAAGGAGATTGCTTTACAAAGGATATAAAAATGAAGCTCTGATTCTATTCCCGGAATTAGTGAGAAAGGTACTCAGAGAACACGGAAACCAGATGTTCAGACCGACAGGCCTCGTAGTGCGTACCATGAAAAGAAGATGGGGCAGCTGTTCAAATAAAGGTGTAATAACGTTAAGCACAGAACTTGTAAAGCTGTCTGATCCGTATATTGAATATGTTATTGCTCATGAGCTTTGTCATCTTAAGCACCATAATCATGGCTCGCAATATTATAAACTTCTATCAGAAGTTTTCCCGGAATGGAAAACAGTGAGGAAAGAATTGAGGAAATATATACAATAGATTGGTGTCATAGTCAGAGATAAGACATTTCCCTGGGCTTTTTACCTCATCCCCCGCCCCCTTCTCCCAAGAGAGAAGGGGAGTAAGAAAAAGATAATGAATCTATTAGCCCCTCTCCTCTGGGAGAGGGGTTGGTGTGAGGTATAAAAAATTAAATATCGAATTCCTGCCCCTTTGCCGGTATTTCAATGTTTTTAAACCCTTCATTTGTAAGTGAAGCAACATACTTTTTCTGTGTTTCGTACTCTCCATGAACAATAAATATCTTCGAAAGGGCGCTCTTATCCTGGCAACTTATAAAACTGATCATTTCTTTATAGTCACCATGACCACTGAACGATTCAATTTTTTTCACCGCCGCCTTTACAGGATAGACAGTACCGAATATGGAAACTTCTTTATCTCCTCTTCCTATTTTAGCACCGAGAGTTGTTGGTGCGCAATATCCTACAATAAGTATGGTGTTCTTAGGATCTGAAATATTATTTGCCAGATGATGTTTTACTCGTCCTGCTTCCATCATACCTGAAGCTGATAATATTACACATGGTTTCTTATGATCGTTGAGTTTCTTAGAATCTTCTACCTTGTTGATATAATAAAGATTATCAAAACCGAATGGATCTGAATCCTTCTCCAGAACATCACTGAAGTTTTTATTAAAACATTCCGGATGCATTCTGAAAACAGCAGTCGCATTTACTGCAAGAGGACTATCTACAAAAACATCAATTTTGGGTAACCTGCCGTCATTAAAGAAATTATTTAGTGCAAATACAATTTCCTGGGTTCGTCCTACACTGAAAGCAGGTATTATAAGCTTTCCTCCCTTATCAGTGCAAGTTTCTATTATGACTTTAAGCAGATCTTCTTCAGCTTCTTTTGTGTCCTGATGCAATCTGTCACCATAAGTTGATTCTGTAATAAGAATATCAGCCTGGGGAAAAGATTGCGGAGCTGCAAGGATCTGGTCAGCCGGTCTACCGATATCTCCGGTATATGCTATTTTCTTTATTTGTCCTTTTTCAGCTATCTCTATATTGGCAACCCCGCTGCCAAGCATATGTCCGGTATTTGTGAACTTAACTTTTATATTTTCATCAATCCTGAATTTCATTTCATTTGGCACTCCAATAAAGAGACCCATGCAGGCAGTTGCATCAGCCTGTGAATAGATAGGAGTCACAACCGGAAGCCCTTTTTTTATTCTTCGTTTATTGAATGTTATTGTATCATGTTCCTGAATAAAAGCGGAATCAGCCAGCATAATTGCACACAGATCGCGTGTCCCGTTTGTACAGATTACTGAACCGCGAAATCCAAGTTTATATACATATGGTATCAATCCCGAATGATCGATATGTGCATGTGTAAGAATTATATGATCGATAATGGAAGGGTCAAACATCAGGTCCCTGTTCATACTATCGGTTTCCAGACCTTTGCCCTGAAACATTCCGCAATCAAGAAGAATTTTCTTACCCGAATCTGTGGTAATGAGATGTTTGCTCCCGGTCACTTCTCTCGCAGCACCAATAAATTTTATTTTCATTCCTCCTAAAAGTTTATGCATAAAGATAGTGAAAAAATTAATGGAGACTAAATGCAATAGGCTGCAGGCAGAAGGAAAGAAATGTATTATATATCAGACAATTTAAAAATAAGTAACAAGTAACAGGCAGCAATTTATATCCTCACTCCTATTACTGTTACATCGTCAACCTGGTTATTGGAACCTTTCCACTTTTCAAACTCATTTTCAAGGATTATGCGCTGTTCATCCATTGGTTTATTGTAGATCTCCGAGAGAAGTTTTTTAAGATTATATTTCATATACTTCAACCCTTTGGTCCCGCCAAACTGATCAGCAAAACCATCTGAAAATATGTAGATTGTATCACCTTTTTGTATATCTATCTCAAAATTTGTAAATGTTTCCTTTTCACCGTAGTAGATTCCTATAGGCATTCTATCGGCCCGATATTCCCTTAATTCACCACCCTGAAAGATTAAAAGAGAGTTATATGCTCCTGAAAATTCAAGCTTTTTTCTGTCTTTATGAAGAATGCAGAAAGCAACATCCATACCATCAGTAGCTTCTCCCTGTTTCCCGGTTTGATGAAGTGATGTTTTGATCTTTTCCCTTAACAGATTCAACACTTTATTAGCCTTAAGATCAGTATTATTTGTAATAATCTCATCTAAAGTCGATATTCCGAGAGTACTCATAAAAGCTCCGGGAACGCCATGTCCCGTGCAATCGGCAACTGTAAAGAATATATGTTCCTCATCTTCAGCTATCCAGTAAAAATCACCGCTTACAATGTCTCTTGGTTTGAAGATAATAAAATAATCATCGAATGAATACCTGAAATGCCAATCCTCCGGCAGCATAGCCATCTGTATCCTGCTTGCATATTCAATACTCGATGTGATCTCCTGTTTCTGTGCTTCAATTCTGGCAGTCCGTTCCTTCACCCTGGTTTCGAGAATCCTTTTGTCCTTTTTAAGCTGTCTTTCCCTGAATCTGGCAACTCCTATTAATACAAATAATGATGCACCCAGAATAAGTATATAAAAAACTGTCGTTTGAGTAAAAGGAGCTTCAATTATAAATCCTACCACTTTTGGATCGCTTATATTACCCCATATATCTTTTGCCCTGACCTGAAGTGTATATTTACCCGGATTAACCATCAGGCTTATTGTATTGGTGTATGACCACTTTGACCAATCACCATTATCAAGTATCCATTGGTACTGAGTTGAATTCTGTTTGAGATAACCAGGCGCCACTATGTCAAAATAGACATTGTTGTCACCACTCCCGAACACGATGTCAGAAAGTTTGAAATTAAAACCTTTCGCATCAGTAATACTTCTGACAAAAAGACCAACATCAGGTTTGATAGAATGTATCCTGTTCCTGGCAATTCTGAAAAGCATATTGTCTCCGTTTATAACCCAGATATTATCTTTATCGGTATATATTGAATTAAGATTGTCAAATACTTTAAGAAGAGCCTTGTCATTGTTGTCAATACTTCCGGCAGAACTAATAGTAATCCAACCGTCTTCCGTTTTTATCCAGGGAATCCCAGGCTGTGATAATACAAATTTTACCCTGGTACCTTTGCTTACAACTTCTTTTTTATACTCAACAAAAGAATTAAGACTTTGGCTAAAATAGCTTACTTCCGACAACGAAAAAAGAAAGACAGTATCATTAACAAATTCAACTATATATCTTTGGGGGGAATCGTGTTTAATGGTATATGATTCAGCACTTTCGGCAGGTAATCCATAATTGAGTCTAATTCTGTAAACTATATTGTCACTGCCGGCCCATATCGTATTCTTATCATTCGATATAATTGAATAGATTGAATGCGTGAATGTTTTATCGGGGTAGATTGCCTTCCATCCATTTTTAAAATCAGGTGTTATATAAAAGTAACCTTCTGCAGTTGCCACATAGTACTTATTATCCTCTGATTTTGAGCTTATATTATTAATATATCTGTTACTTACAACAATTTTGGCAGAATGTCCTGAAATAACGTAAATGCCCTTATTGGTTGTGGCCAGGATCTCACTTCCTGCACTAGTCATCTGTTTACATTTTTCATTCAGTCCATCAACTTTGGTGAAGACATAATTAATTGATTTGAGTCTTCCGGATATTTTTTTGAAATATTTCGGTTCCGGCAGAATTATTGCAGGAAGATTATTCAGGGGTTGCTCTTTTTCCTGTGATATCTGAGCAACAGAAGTAACGGGTTTTTTTCCGAATATTTGTGCAAAGATACTTTTCCTGGTCTTCTGTGGCTCTTTAACCAGCTGTTGAACCGGCAAATTCCGTAAGACTGCCTTACCCGGTGCTCCCGGTGATTCTTCATTCTTCACCAGAACTTCGACTTCAGTGTATTTTTTTACCTCTTTAAGATAAAAAACACCCTCGCTTGTTGCAACATATAATTCATTATTATGCCAGATGGAGCTGATAAGGTTGCCCTTCAGTCCCGGATAAATACTGAAATTAGCAACCGGCAATGTCAGATCTGCCCGCGTAAGCCCATACTGATGTGAAAACCACAGACCATGATTGTTATCAACACCCAGTGCAAAGACTTCGTCATCGGGTAATCCATTAATATAATTAATCGCATGCTTAACTTTTCCACTCTTCTTTTCCACAACCAATGCTCCACCGTCAAGAGTTGAAAATGCGTAGAGGCTGTCAGAAATTAATAATCCTTCTGAAAGTACATTTTGTCGAAGATAACCTTCATCCTTAATCTTGTAATCATAGTATTTTATCCCATCAAAAAGAGAAAGGTCACCATTGCTTTTTCCTACCAGTACTAGATTATTGTCATATGGAAGACTGAAAAGAATTTCATCATCTTTTGAGAGATAACCGGTAACTATAGGGAATAAGGTATCACTTTCAAGCCTGTAAAGTCCTTTTGATAAAACATTTATAAATGTGTTTTTTGGGGTTATAAACATCCCGGTAAATGGTTCATTTTCTTTTTGCCTGAGACGAAGCTCAAGTTTCCCGGTCTTAATATTATGCCTGCTTATACTTTGTTCTCCGAAAAAATAAACTGTTGAATCAGTGAAAAGTATCCTGGATATCAATCCAACTGAAGAAGAATCGCCCGAAATGGAGTAGTATCTGTAAATTCCCTTTTCATCGCGGGAAAGGTATCCGTAATTGTTCTCTCCACCTACATATACTATCTTCTCCTGAGCATTGTATTTAAGAGAAAATGGAATAGCAGGTATAGTGATCAGATCCCAGCCATTGCCATCAAAGGTGGCTATACCTCTTCTGTTGGCAAACAACATCACATTGTAGTTATCCTGACAAATAGCCCAACTCTGGTTTTCAATTTCACTGCTTTCCTTAAAATTAGTCAGCAAAGGTGCACCTTCCTGAGCTTTGAGTGTATACGCTAAAAGCAGTAAAGAAATCTGTAAAAGCACCTTTTTCATAATGCTCAATCCTCAGATTGGTAAAGCTGTTTTCCGAAGCTTAAATTTAAGAAAAAATTTAATTATTGATCAGTAGGGTTTCGGAAGCCAGAGTTGAAAGAAAAATTACACTTTGGTTTTATATATTCTGATTCATAGATTATTTTACAAAGAAACTTAGAGCTAAAACTCCTGCCAATCCGCTTATACCAATTGATGTTTCCATTACACTCCATGTTTTAAGAGTATCCTTGATGCTAAGATTGAAATATTCCTTGAAGAGCCAGAATCCACCATCATTTACATGACCGAACATCAGACTTCCTGAACCGATTGCCAGAACCATTAATTCAGGATTTACAGATCCTCCAGTCACTAATGGCAGAACTATGCCAGCTGTTGTAATACCAGCCACTGTAGCCGAACCAACACAGAACCGCAGAATTGTTGCAATTAACCAGCCGAGAAACAGAGGAGAGAGCGATGACTGGCTGAGCATTTCACCTATATACTTACTTACCCCGCTGTCTACAAGCACCTGTTTCAGAGCACCGGCTCCCGCAATCAGCAACATAATCATTGTGATTGTTGTAACGGAATGAGCAAGGGAATTCATGATGTCGGTCATTTTTCTGCCTCTGGCCAGACCAAGGGTATAAATAGAAAATAAAACTGAAAGCAGCATGGCTATTACGGGGTTTCCTATGTATCCAAGGACTTTTCTTATTCCATTATCTCCTGGAAGCAGAAAGCCGGCTATCGTTGAAACAGTAATCAGGATAACAGGCAGAAGTGAAGAAATGAAGCTTACCCAAAACCCCGGCATATCTTCATCAGTCATAACTTTCTGATTTAAAAACTCCTGTAATGGTTTTGCCTCAATTTTACTGAGCGCTTTTGACAATATGGGCCCTGAAAGGATTATTGCCGGGATAGCAACGATTATGCCGTAAAACAATGTTTTTCCAAGATCCGCATGAAACATTGTTACAATCGCAGTCGGTGCCGGATGGGGAGGAAGATAACCATGAGTGACTGAAAGAGACGCAAGCATGGGCAATCCGACATACAGTAATGGAAGTCCTGTTGAAGCAGCTACAGTAAATACCAGTGGTATCATAATGAAAAATCCGACATCATAGAAGAGTGAAATACCTACAATAAAACCTGTGAGCATTAAGGCAAGCTGAATATGTTTAATACCGAAAGCCTTAATCAGTCTGGATGTTATTTTTTGTGCAGCTCCACTCTCTGAAACAAGTTTACCGAGCATAGCGCCGAAACCAAGGACCAGAACGAGAAAACCCATTGTATTGCCGATACCATTCTCAATAGAAACAACGGCACTATCAATTGTCATTCCTTCCGCCAGACCCACTGCAAGTGAAACAATGACAAATGATAAAAATGAATTGAATTTAAGAACAAGTATCAGGAACAGAAGAAGACAAATTCCGAGGATAACTATGACTAGAGGCATATTAAGGTTAAGGTTAAGGTTAAGGTTAAGGTTAAGGTTGAGGTTGAGGTTGAGGTTAAGGTTAAGGTTAAGGTTAAGGTTAAGGTTAAGGTTAAGGTTAAGGTTAAGGTTAAGGTTAAGGTTAAGGTTAAGGTTAAGGTTGAGGTTGAGGTTGAGGTTACTTATTACTGATTACTGGTCTCCGGTCCTATTGGAAACTTGATTGGCAAATTATAGCGGGTAGATCGGTAAATTGCTGTAAACAGCTCAACGGTCCTGCGACCATCTTCTCCAGTTACAGCCGGTTCCGTTCCATTGCAGATTGAACGAAGGAAGTCTTCAATCTGGTATTGCATATATCTGACTGTAGCATCACAATTATTAAAAATCTCAGTATCCTCTGTAATCCATTGTTTCAATAAATCTTCTTCACCCGGGATAGTCCACAGATCGTTTACAGGCGGTTCGGCAACGCCTGTCCTGCCGGCAATAAACATTGCCCCTCCGTCGGTCTGTACACCTACAGATGCACCATTTTCACCATGCACATGCACTTTACCATACAAGCCCGGTTTCTGAGAGTTACTTACCAGTATATTTCCGATAGCACCACTTTTAAATTTGACTATAGCCAATGCCGTATCATCTACTTCAATATATGGATGGTTCAGGTTCTTCCAGATGCCATAAACTTCATCAATTTCGCCCATATACCATAAAAGTATATCAAGCTGATGAGGAGACTGGTTAACAAGAACGCCGCCACCTTCGCTTTCCCACTTACCCCTCCAGGCATCAGAATCATAATAAGGTTTATCCCTCCATCCCAGCATTGTTACAACAGCAAGTACCGGTTTCCCGATCTTACCCTGTTCAATTGCATGCTTAACTCTTTTCACCGGTTCGTACCATCTCCGCTGACTTATTACTCCTAATTTAACGTGGTTCTGTTTGCAGGCTGTAATGATATCGTCACAATCCTGAAGATCAGAAGCCAGTGGCTTTTCAACCAGGAGATTGGCACCAGCAAATGCAGCCTCTACGGCTGGCTGTTTGTGATAAGGATGTGCAGTACAGACAATTACAAGATCAGATTTATTTTCTGCCACCATACCTGAAATATCCGTATAGGAATGTGTATTATAAAGTGCGGCAAAATCCTGTGCTTTTGCAGGTGTTCTGTTCCAAACACCTGCCAGTCGCGCATTCGTGATGGAACGAATGGCTTTTGCATGCAGGTGGGCAACTTTACTGCATCCGGCAATTGAAATGTTGTAAATCCTTTCAGTCATCCTTTTTTATGTTTCGGATTGTGGATTTTATGGGACAAGTATAACCTTATTCAGGCCATTTTCCTTATTGTGTAGCTTCTCGAACCATAATGCTCCATCAGAAAGAGGAACAATGGCTGAGATTTGATCATCGACCCCGATCTTTTCCGTTTCCAGCAGATTAAGGACAGTTTCATATTCACCCCTTATCGCACAACTTCCAAGTACCTGTAATTCACGGGTAACAACTTTTTGCAAAGGGAAGTTAATCGTTGGAGAGATATTCCCCACTAAAACAGTCTTTCCTCTTTTTCGAAGAACATCAATAGCAATATTTACTGATTCACTTTTCCCGACAGCCTCAAAAGAAATATCTGCTCCTCTGATATTCGTCAGAGAAAGTATTTTTTCTTCAAGATTCTCCTCAGTTGAGCTAAAAGTATGATCTGCACCGGCTAACATAGACTGGTCGAGCCGTTTAGGATTACTATCAATTGCTATGATCTCTGAAGCACCTGATATTTTAAGAAGCTTCACAATAAAAATTCCAATCGTTCCGGCGCCTACAACAACACATTTATCTCCGGTTCTGACACCGGAGATATTCATTGAATGAAGAGCAACTGCAACAGCCTCCACCATAGCCGCCTGTTCAAATGATACATTCTCAGGTATTTTATAAAGAATATGATGAGGAATTGCAATGAGATCAGCGAAAGCGCCATCTCTTTTATAGGAGCCTGGTGAAACCCCGAGAACCTCACGGTTGTCGCTGAGATTATAAAGACCTTCGAGTGTAAACCAGTCATTCAGCGGATAAACTGTTGAATCAAAAGTGACTCTGTCTCCTGATTTCCATATACGTACCTCGCGGCCGGTTTTAACTATAACCCCTGAAGCCTCATGTCCCATGATCATTGGGGGAATTCTACGTCCGGTACTGCCATCCAGACCATGGACATCAGATCCGCAAATGCCACAGGCTTTCACCCTGACAAGCACTTCATCATCTTTTATAACCGGGTCAGGAACATCTTTATAAACGAGCTTGTTGTATCTTTCAAGTACCAGGGCCTTCATAATTTCAGCGGTTTTCAGAAATTAAAATGACTACCGGCAAATATAATAAAAACGTGTGGGGAAAATTGGTGTCCCAGTGAAAGAAATCAATTGCCTGGTATATTAATCCGTAGGGGCATGCCATGCCATGACCCTGCGTTATCACATATTGCTGGTTGCAGGGCCATGCCATGGCGTGGCCACAACATGCATGGTCACAATCTCAATAATTCTTTGATTAATAATTATTTAATTCATCCTCTGTCCAATTTCTTGGATTGTTATAAATATATTCTCTGAGCACGTCAATTGTGTTTTCATTATGCAGAACCTGATCATAAAATCTGGATTGCCAACGAAAATGGTTGAATCCATTTTTATTACACCATCGTTTTACTGACGATTTATATTGATTTACAACAACAGAAACAGAATTCTTTATTGGTTTTGAAAATTGATTTATATTATGATTTGATCCCTTCCTGGGTGGTAGGGTCATGCCATGGCATGACCCTGCATTATCATTGGATGGTAAATGCAGGGACACGCCATGGCGTGTCCCTGTCAGAGAATAATCCAATATTAATATGCCATGAATATGATTTGGCATTACAATAAATTCATCCAATTTAATATGAGGAAAATGATTTGGGATTTCTAACCAAAATTGTGAGGCTATTTTCCCAATTTCAGAAGGAATTATTTCATTGTCACAAATACTACCAAAACAGGATTGTCTATCATGGCAACAAATAGTAACAAAATAGACGCCCTCAGAGCTATAGTCCCAATCCATTAGTCTTAAATGTTTTCTATTCTTGATCATCACAGCGAAACAGAAATTCAATTTATCCTAGCACAAGATATTAAAGGAGAATTCTCTAATTTAAATAATCTCTTTCATTCAACAATAATCAGAAACAATTTTTTATTTCATATTTCTGTTTTGAAAGGTCATGCCATGGCATGACCCTGCGATCTCATACATCGGTGGTTGTAGGGCCACGCCATGGCGTGGCCAAAAATTACAGGAACGTTAACATCTTACCCAAAATGATATTGATTTATGAAATCTACACATTGCAATCAAAGGGGCATGCCATGCCATGACCCTGCGATCTCATACATCGGTGGTTGTAGGGCCACACCATGGCGTGGGCCTATCATGTATCTATTTATTATCCTCTTTAGCCACAGTTATAATTTTAATCTTAGCCGGTTCAGCAACCAAATCATTGATCTTCGGACCAAAAGCCTTAAAATAATCGCTAGCAAAATGGGCATCTACTGCAGCTTGATTCACATATTCTTCAACGAAGACAAACTTCGTATTATCATATGGGTCCTGGTATAGCTGGTAGGATTTGCAACCGGTTTCTTTATTTGATTTTTCAATGATCTCCTTAGCTGCTTCTATAAAGATTTTTAACTTTTCCGGTTTCACAGTTACCTTTGCTACTATCATCATCCCAAATTCAGAAGCGGAAGCTGGCATTAAATCATTCGAACCTTTTGTGATTACTCTTTTCGGATTATTTCCGTAACCAGTGGAAATTAATGCTAAGCTGAATAAAAGAACTAAAAATTTTGTTTTCATGGTTTTTCATTTTATTTAATAATATTCAAGTGTTTTTCACTGACTACCGGAGATGTGATGTTTCTTTCAGTCGCATGATCACCGGCTGCCACAATCCTGCTTGAATCAGGAAGTGGAAGTATATCAATATATTAATTAATTGTTGCTTGTTGCTGGTTACTCGTTTCTTGTTGCTGACTATTGGTTTCTTACTGCTGGTTAGTTCTGTGAAGCCTATAATCCAAAAGTAATTTAAGGTCATTCTGATGGATTGAGATGCTAAGATAATTATTTGGAAAGACAAAAGGAAGAAGATAAAAGTAGAAAGAGCAAGGCGTAACAGCATAAAAGTTCAACGGTCCAAGGGTATTAAATATGAGTTTATTATTGATTTTGTCATTGAGCCTTTATGCCCTTGGTCCTTTGTGCTATTTCAATACTACTACCCGATTCCGTGAAAAATTAAGAAAAGAGAAAGAAATTGAGGGTTTTTTAGATACATTTGTCTGTACAAAACGAAAAAACTATGGCACGATTTACGAGAATTGACGTCATTCTTAAAATGCGGGAAGCAGGCATAGTGCCTATATTCTATCATAAAGATCCTGAAATATGCAGAAATGTAATCAAAGCATGCTCTGATGGCGGGATAAAGGTATTTGAATTCACTAATCGTGGCGATTATGCACATGAATTATTCAGTGAGCTTCACAAATGGGCAGAAAAAGAGGTTCCCGGTTTAGTGATGGGTGCAGGATCGATAGTTGACGCCGGAACTGCTTCATTATATATTCAGCTGGGCGCTAATTTTATTGTTTCACCTGTCCTTAATCCTGAAATGGCAAAAGTATGCAACCGGAGAAAACTTTTGTGGATACCAGGTTGTGGAACTATCTCAGAGATAAGTTATGCCGAAGAACTTGGCGCCGAAATAGTCAAAATATTTCCCGGTTCGTCAGTTGGCGGACCAGATTTTGTCAGAGCAATCAAGGGACCCTGTCCATGGACAAGCATTATGCCAACCGGTGGAGTCGAACCTACCCTTGAGAATTTAACAGAATGGTTTAATGCGGGAGTTACCTGTGTCGGAATTGGTTCAAATCTGATCACGAAGGACCATGTTCTAAAGAAAAACTGGTCGGGACTTACAAAGAGAGTTACGGCTGCTGTCAAAGTAGCCAGAATGTTTCATGTTGAATAGTTTTCTTTCTTAGTGTTCCTCTGTGTCTTTTCTGTGTTTCTCTCCCGCCTAAACGGGACAAGTTGAGTAAGTTCTTATTTTTAATAACACAGAGGGTAACAAAGGGTCCACAGAGTGACACAGAGTTTTAAATTTACATTCTCATCTTCTTCCTCTCTCCTGTTCTCCCCTTCATTTGATCAATTCCCCGGAGCTCTGTATAATTCTATATTTGAAATGATCGGACAAGCTTTTGATTTACTGATAGTTATTTTAATTTTCGATGTTTTTATAGCCGGAAATTTCCTGATAATTTTATGACCTATTGTAGTGCCTTCCACTAAAGGTTTCCAATCCCCGTTGCTAAGCGCTGAGACTTTAAATTCCTGTACCCTTTGTCCGAGTTTTATGTACTCCTGTATAATGACCCTGTTCACTTCCGTTTCGGGTATGAGGTTAATAATTATTTCACCAGTTGTCTGTAAATCACTTGTCGTCCAGTAAGTCTCCGGATTACCATCATTTATATTTGAAGCTTCATATCCTGTTCCTCTGAAGGAAGTGGCAATAACCTCTCTCCCTTTTGCCAGATCCGTCTGAAATTCCTTATTCAGCAACTCCCTGAAAGCCAGGAGCGATTTAATATCGTTTTCATGTAATAGCCCCCGTCTGTCGGGAGGGACATTCAGAAGAAGACTGCTGTTTCTTCCCACCGAAGAGTAGTAAAGTTCCATCAGGTTCTCAGGCGTTCTTACCAGTGAATCCTGATCATGATGATAAAACCAACCCGGACGAATAGAAACATCAACTTCAGCCGGGACCCAAAAGTTTCCATCTTCATGTCCTTCTCCAAGAATCTTGGCAAAGTCACCTCCGGGATACATTTCATCTTTTTTAAGAAGACACCAGTTTGTCAGGCTTCCCATACCGTTTTCATTACCAACCCATCGTATATCTGGTCCGGCATCGCTGAACATAACGGCAGAAGGTTTTAATTCTCTTACTATCTTTTGAGTATTTGGCCAATCATAGTAGGTTCTATTATCAATTTTTCTTGTCTCTTTTGCCCCGCCATAATAACCATCTCCTCCATTGGCTCCATCAAACCACACTTCAAAAATTTCTCCATACTTTGTAAGAAGTTCACGAAGCTGGTTACGGTAATAGGCAAGATATTCAGGAGAGCCATAAAATGAACAGTTTCTGTCCCAGGGTGACAGATAAACTCCAAGTTTAAGGCCAAATTCATCACATGCTGAGCGCAATTCTTTCAATATATCTCCTTTACCGTTCCTCCAGACAGAATTTTTTACCGAATGACTTGTAAATTCTGACGGCCACAGACAAAAACCATCGTGATGTTTTGCTGTTATAATGATACCTTTCATACCTGCATCCCTGGCAACTCTTGCCCATTGTCTGCAATCAAGTTCAGTCGGATTGAAAACAGACTCGTTTTCATCTCCATAGCCCCACTCCTTGTTGGTGAAGGTGTTGACTGTAAAATGGACAAACATATAATATTCCATATCATGCCAGGCAAGTTGCCGTTCAGATGGAACCGGTCCGAATGGATCCGGCGGTTTCACTATCGGACTGACTGAAAGTGAAAGATCCTTAATCCAAATGTTTCTGAATCTTACGAGAGATCCATGACCCAGGAAACCAATATGACCGGTCTTGTTTTTTAATCCGGGGTGCTCCTTGTGATCAATTGTTCCATTATCTCTTGGTCCGGCAATATCTCCATCTACAATTGTCGTTCCGTTAAGAACTATTTTAATCTGAGTTCCTTTAGCGGTGACCTCTTCATAGTTCCACTCACCTACAGGTTTAAGGAATCCTCTTCTGGAGGGTATTACCCCATAAACTGATCCGTGATACTGGTAAGGGTGCAGGTTTGCATAAGCTGTGTCTGTGTCATCAAGTATCTGAAGTTCCATACCCACATAAGCAGCATCGTCAGTAAGAGGAGCTCTGATACCCAGACCATTGTTTGCAGCCGGTGTAAGTTGAAATTCAAATCGGATAATAAAATCGGAATATTCTTTTTTAGTATACAGATTACCTATATCGCCCTTTGATGGAATCGTAACTAACAATCCATCTTCAACTCCATAGGCAATTGTATCTCCAACCCAGCCGTCCAGATTTCTTCCGTTGAAAAGTGATATAAAACCCTCGTTGTTCCGGAGCTTTTCAATCTCTGTCTGTAATTCGTTTTTTCTGCCTGAACTCAAAGCAAATGGCATAATTTTTTTGTACAGAAAAAGTTTTTGCTCATCCTTTATATCGGATGATTTTATATGTCTGATATATTCCTTATAAGCCGGTTCTTCATAAGTCTTGTTCCCGGAGGCACATATCTCATATAATGCAGAAAGAACTGAAATATCTTTCCATTCTGAAAGAATCATAAAACTTACATCACGGACATTAGAATTCCCATTTTCAAATTCCTCCAGAACAGTTTTCAGAGATTCCGGCAATCGGGTTCCTCCCGATAACAGAATTTGTTTCATGAAAAATCTTTTTACAGAAGTGTCCTTTTGTATTGACGCATAACCGATACAGATTTTTTCCCACATCGACGTTTCATTTTCTCTTTTTCCCAGGGAGAGAAAACGGGAAAGGCTTTCGATTGCATACCTGGGACGTGTGTCATCACCGCTACCGGCAGGAACAACCATATTGCAAACCTGCTTTAAACCTGATTCTCCAAGTGACAACATATCTATCATAAGCTTATTTGTAAGTTGCTCGTCATTTGAAGGAAGACGTGCCAGAATACCTGTTACTCCTGATTCGGTTGTTCTTTTATCCTGGGAAAAAACTGACTGAAAGATCATTAACAGAGAAAAACATGTTAGAAGAATTTTCCTGGTTTTCATAATTAAATATTTTCATATTACACTGCAATATCCAGGTTTTAAGTTCAAAATACAAGTGTAAGAAGTTCTATTTTTTATAAACCGGTGTCCGGGAAAAAGAACCCCCTTCGGGCTGATTTTAAGTGGTCAAACGACTAAACTTACAGTGAAGGGGGATAAAATGTTCCGGAGCAGTTGGGGAAATGGGGAAATGGGAACCCCGGAACAATGGAAAATCAAACCTAAATCTATTTACCTGCTTTATATCATCATTTTCCTTTTATATTTTAAGACTTTCCATGATTCAAATCTGGCGCCAAAAACCAGACTAAACCATGGTTACTATTATACTTTCAGCTATTTCTTTATCATTTTTAATAAAAATCAACACCTGATTCCGAAAAGGGATGCTTTTACAATGTAAACAAGGTCCTCTATTAACGAGAATTCCACAGGCCTTTAAATGCATTTACAGACTTTTCTAAATCACCATTAAAAGTAGTGCGATCTTACGTAAAAAATAACAATTTGGTTCAGTTTTGTACGAACCAACCGTTTTATTGTATATAAGTTGAATTTGATTGGATGAATCATGATCAATCATAAATAAAAAGACAGGCTTTTAAACCTGTCTTATAAAAAAATACGAAGAATAATCCTAAGAAAAATGTTGTTTATCTCTTCAGGCTGTAGACAGAAACTGAAAACAGATAAATCATACAAACAATCAGGATTGACATCCCGAAAGCAACATTGCTAAGATCGCTTATCCAGCCAATCAATAATGGGATAACTGCTCCGCCCGAAATTGCCATCATCATCAGTCCTGAAATTTCATTTTTGCGTGCAGGATATTTTTCAACTGCGATTGAGAAAACAAGCGGCCAGATGTTTGCAACGGCCAGACCGATCATGAATACCAGACCCCAGGCCATAAAGGTAGATTTCACAAGAAGTATTGACACCAGGCACACAATACCCAGGGCTGATGATACGATGAAAAATTTCCGGGAGGATATTCTTGTCAGTAGCAATGCACCTCCAAATGTACCTAACATACGGCCAAAGAAGTATACGCTTCTTCCCGATGCTGCTGTAGTCGGATCAATTCCAAACTGTTTGATCAGGAATTGCCCGGAATTAGAATTAAAACCTACATCCACACCTACCACAAGAAAAATTGAAAGAACCATTAAAAGAACGAAACCTGTTCCAAGCAATTTGAATGAAGATGAGAATGTCGCTTTTATCTCTTCATTTTTTGCTTCATCTATTTTTACCGATCCCAACCAGATTACAGTAAGGATTGAAACGATACCAAAAACAAGAAATAAAAGCTTCCAATCGTGAGTGAAATGCGCAGCAAACACCGTTGCCAGCGGAGCTCCAATCATAGAGCCAATAGCTTTTATAAATTGGGAAAAACTTAGGAAGCTCGATGCCCGGTTCCCGGGAACAACATCAACTATAAGTGGATTTGCAGAAACCTGTACAATTGTATTACCTATTCCCAGCAAGGCAAAACCGACTAGAACCATTGAAAAAGAATAAAAGAAAAAAGGAACGAGTAATCCCAGAGCTGTCACCCCCATACCTACATTTAGCATGAATTTTTTACCGAGACGTGACTGCATGACTCCTACAGGAACTGAAAGCAGAAGAAACCATAGAAAAGCTGCTGAAGGTATTAACTGTGCAAGAGTCGAACTAAGATTCATGTCTGTTTTTACCATGTCAACTCCGATACCAACAAGGTCAACAAAACTCATGACAAAGAAAGCCATCAGTACCGGTAGTATTTTGGAGATGTTTACTTTTTGTGTATTCATGTTTTTCAGGTTAAGGTTAAGGTTAAGGTTAAGATTAAGTCGGCAGTCGGGGGCTACATTAATGGCAGGGCATGTTGAACTGATTTCCAGAAATTGTCATCAAGCAGGTATGCGCTTCCGAGAAGAGCAGCATCCTCTTTCAGTTTTGAAATGGCTATCTTGCAATTACAACTCTCCTTTTTCAGTCTGTCTTCTAAAACATCACCGAAAAGATTATATGCATTGGATATATTGCCTCCGATGACTAAAATTTCAGCCTTGAACTTTTTGAGCCATGGTGCAAGGAACAATCCTGCGTTGTCTCCAAAATCTGTAAAGAGATCTGCTGCGATCTTATCGGTTCCTGCCATAGCTGCCAGCTCTTTGACCCCACCAAGCTCTTTGCCGGTGAGTTTCTTATACCTGGAAAGTAATCCCCTGGTTGAAAAATAATCATCTGCGATTCCATTTTTATAGGGAAGGTGATAGATGCAACCCAATTTAGGCACTTCCGATCCATCAACTATCGGTATGCGTTTGCTGATGAAAGCTGATCCAAAACCAGTACCAAGTGTAATTGAAAGTGAACGGTTGAAATTAGCCGCGCTACCTGCCCATGCTTCTCCAACAGCAAAAGATGAAGCATCATTCATAAATCTGATCAGGAAATCACTGCCGACAGCAAGATTATTTGATATAGCATCAGTAATATTAATCCCATACAGATTTTCATATTTTGCGACACCGCGTATATAACAAATGCCCTTTACATAATCAAAAGGACCTGGCATTGCGAATCCAATTCCTTTAACCTTTTCAGGAGGCACCTTGGCCAAAACAGCTGATAAAGCCTGGGTCCAGATATCAATTATATCGCTTGCCTGAGCCTGATTGTCAACCGATCTTTCAGTTAAAGTTTCCCTTATGATCTTACCTGAAACCAGATCTATAGCACAACTACTGATATGACTTCCTCCTATATCAGTGCCTATTGCAATGTTTTTATTCATGGAAAAAGCTAATATATGTAATGTTTAAAATTACAATCAAAACTGCGGTTGAAAATATCTATTTTTGTCATCAATGCAAAATATATTTATGCATTATTGAAATCTAAAATAAAACAGGCCTCTTTTAAGTGAAATTGAGAATGATTTACAGGAAAGCCTATTCATGTTGGTCAAGCTGTTCTGCATTATCCTTAATTAATCTGAAATCAGTAAGTTATTATGAAATAATCCTGGAAATCCTATTCCCTGATTTTTCTCATATTAAAATTGATTTATAAATCGTAAATTCGAAAAGGCTAATTTTGATTTTACTTTTATATTAATGATATTCAGTTATTTCTATGAATTTTGAAACTTTTTAAAATATATCCTCATGCCTAAAATAACAAAAGAAGACGCACTACTATATCATAGCAGGGGACGTCATGGTAAAGTAGAGGTGATACCAACAAAACCTTATGGTACCCAATTCGATCTCAGTCTGGCATATACTCCTGGTGTAGCATATCCCTGTCTTGAAATAGAAAAGAGTCCTGAAGATGTTTACAACTACACTGCCAAAGGGAATCTCGTCGGTGTTATATCAAACGGCACTGCAGTACTGGGGTTAGGTGATATTGGAGCCCTGGCAGGCAAGCCTGTTATGGAGGGCAAAGGACTTCTCTTTAAGGTATTTGCCGATGTGGACGTTTTCGATATTGAAGTCAATGAAAAAGATCCTGTAAAATTAATTGAGTTTTGCAGACAAATTGCGCCCACATTCGGGGGTATAAATCTTGAAGATATAAAGGCTCCTGAATGTTTCGAGGTGGAGACAGAACTAAAAAAAATCCTTGACATTCCGGTATTTCATGATGATCAGCATGGAACCGCAATTATCTCCGGGGCAGGTCTGTTGAATTCTCTTGAAATAACCGGCAGAAAAATAGAGGATCTCAAAATGGTGGTATGTGGTGCAGGCGCTGCCGCTATTTCATGTTCAAGATTATATGTTTCCCTGGGAGTCAGAAGAGAGAATATTGTAATGTGTGATTCAAAAGGAGTTATAAATAAAAAAAGGAAAGACCTGAATAAATACAAGCAGGAATTTGTTACCCACAGAGACCTTGACACCCTTGAAGAAGCTGTAAGAGATGCTGATCTTTTTCTCGGACTGTCGGCTGCATGTATGATGTCAAAAGAAATGCTGGCATCAATGGCCGACAACCCTATCATTTTTGCTATGGCAAATCCTAATCCTGAAATCTCATTTGAAGATGCTATGGCAACGAGGGATGATATGATCTTTGCAACCGGAAGATCAGATTATCCGAACCAGATTAATAATGTTCTGGGATTTCCATTCATTTTTCGCGGTGCTCTTGATGTAAGGGCCTCAACCATTAATGAAGAAATGAAGCTTGCTGCTTCCAAGGCTCTTGCTGCACTTGCAAAAGAGCCTGTACCTGACTCTGTTCTAAAAGCATATAATGTAAATAAGCTTGTATACGGAAAAGAATATATTATTCCAAAACCGATTGATCCAAGATTAATATCTTGTGTGGCTCCTGCTGTTGCAAAGGCAGCTATGGACAGCGGCGTGGCAAAATACCCGATTTCAGATTGGGATGCTTACAGAAAGAGTCTCGACAGAAGACTGAGTGATCACATAAAAAAAATTGCTGACTGCAGCGGAATATAGGTTAAAAGTACTAACAAATCCTGTTAGTCTTTTTCCTGTCAGCTATTTGCCTGCATACTTTCTTTTCATACATCGAAAGAATCATATCAGCTATATCCTGAATTGAGAAAGAACTCCGGTTAAGTGTTGTATCAAATAAATAATCAATGTTCAGCGGTTTCTTGTCAAGAAAAGTCTGAATCAGATTGAATCGCTTTTCATCAGTATCCACTACATACTTTTCTGCAGTTTCGATATTCATTTCCTTTTTTTTCATGACATTCTCAACTCTCCAGTAAAATGGAGCAATGAGCCTGACATGAAGTGCATCAGCTATTTCATGAGCTATTGAAACACCCCCTCTTCCAACAAGTATGATGAATCCCTCCTTACACATTGAAAGTACAACATCTTTAATTGCTTTTTTGACTCTTAAATCGCTGACAAATCCTCCGGAAAAAGCCATTATCATTTCCGATAAATTTGAAAGCTCGATACCTTTATAGAAATTTTCAACACGCTGAGTATCTGTATTTAACTCTTTTGCAATTGCATAGATAATATCTTTATCTACCCATTTCCATTTAGTTGTACCAAATTTTTGATTAAGATTATCTGCCAAAATAGCAGCTACCTGCCTGGCATCACAACCAGTTAACCTGGAAATTGTAATTACCGGACCATCATCAACAGGAGCCTTTTTAAGTATTGACTCTCTGTACCGACCATCAAAATAATCAAAAAACTTTTCCATCTCACATATCTGCTTTATTGGTTATTCTTTGAGTATGTTGAAATACAGAGTGAATATTGCATTGTATATTAATCACTTATCCCGCATAAGAAACGGATGAGATTAGTCGAAGCTCAGAGCAGTTCCTCAGAAGTTATTAATCATATAAGTTACAAAAAATAAACGAATCGATAAAATTTATTTCCATCAGCGATCTCAATAACTTCAGATTAAATAAATTTGTCTTATTATTCTTCAATAACTTTCAGTCTGGTGTGATTTTTGAGTAATAATGACGTAACAAACTACTAATGAAAATTTTTCAGGTAAGTACCTCTCTAATGATTTTTATTGTCCTTGTAATTGCAGGCTGTAAAAAAAATGTTACTATTAATGAAAAACAGGCTATACTTTTTCAGGTTGATTATGTGAATTATGCTTCGACATATCAGCATAGCGGATTTATAATCGACAACCAGGGAAATGTCCTGAAATATAAAAATCCTGCATTTTGGAATTTCCCGGATAAAGATTTCAATCTTAGCGAAAATCAGGTTCGTGATAACCTGAAGAATTGCCTTAACACCGGGAAAAAAATTCCACTGGAAGAGTTAATGAAATATGTGAGATTTATCAAGAACATATCTTCAAGTAAAGTCACTGCTTCAAAGAATGTTTCAACTGATGCAGGGTCAATCGAATATATTTGTTTCCAGTTCTCCGAAAAATCGGGTGTTTATAAAGGCTCCCTGATAAAAACGGAAGGTGATTTTACACGGGAGAATCTGAATTTCTTTTCCAAGAAGGTTACAACCTGGCTGAAAAACATTAATGACACTTTAGAAAAGAAATAAGATGTTCAATGTTCAGAATATTATTTTTCAACTTACCCTGGAATCCTAAACACAACCAGATTTTTAATTTTCTGCAGATTTTATTATATCTTTACTTCACAAAACATTCATCTCGCTAACTTTTTAAATTATTCGTCATGACCATAAACGTATTTTCCCAACCGGAACTATTCTGGTTCATTCTCGGTCTGGGACTGTTTGTCCTCGAATTAGTAATTCCCGGCTTTTTTATTTTTTTCTTTGGCCTGGGCGCATGGGTTACTGCTCTGGTATGCCTGATTGGAAAACCTGGTACTAACCTGCAAATAGTGATTTTTGCTATAAGCTCGACTTTGTTACTCCTGGCTCTCAGAAGAATAATTAAAAAAAAGTTCTTAAATAGTAAGAGTACCCAATCTGACAATGTTGAAGATGAGTTTACAGGAAAAGAGGCAATTGCTACTCTCGATTTTGGTGGCATGAAACATGGAAAAGTAGAGTTTAAAGGAACAACATGGACAGCCGAATCTGAATCGGGAATTAAAGAAGGTCAAAGAGTTATCATAATTGAAAAAGATAGTTTTAAATTAATAGTTGAACCTAAAAAATAATTAATATGGAAGGATCGAGCACAACTTTTATTCTTGTTGGTGTAATCTTTTTAGGATTTATTCTGATTGCATCAATGATTAAGATTGTTCCGCAGCGAACAGCGATTATCGTTGAAAGGCTGGGAAAGTACAGAGCAACTTATACTGCAGGCTTTCAGCTTCTTATTCCTTTTTTCGATAAGGTACGATACAGGCATACACTTAAAGAACAGGCTATTGATGTTGCACCCCAGATTTGTATTACCCGTGATAATATAGCAGTAGAGGTTGATGGTATCCTCTATCTTCAGGTTCTTGATCCTCAAAAAGCTTCATATGGAATTGATAATTACAGATTTGCATCTATTCAGATAGCCCAGACAACAATGAGGAGTGTAATCGGAAAACTGGAACTTGACAGAACTTTTGAAGAACGCGAAACAATAAATGTTACTATAGTTGAAGCTGTAGATAAAGCCAGTGAACCATGGGGTGTAAAAGTAACACGATATGAAGTTAAAAACATTTCTCCTCCACAGAGTATAAAAGATGCAATGGAAAAACAGATGAGGGCTGAAAGAGAGAAAAGGGCAATTATTGCGGAATCCGAAGGAGCAAAACAGGCAAAGATAAATGTTGCTGAAGGAGATAAACAAGCTCTTATCAAAAATTCGGAAGGCGAAATGCAAAAGAGAATTAATGAAGCTGCGGGACGTGCTTCTGAAATTGAGCAACTTGCAAAAGCAACTTCCAACGGACTAAGAGCAATATCATCTGCAATATCCGAGGAAAACGGGTTAAATGCTGTCAACCTCAGGATAGCCGAGCAATATCTTCTGGCATTTGCAAATATTGCCAAGACCACTAATACATTGATACTCCCATCAAATCTTTCAGACATTGCAGGAGTAATTGCAACGGCCACTTCAGTATTTAATGAGACGAAGGATAAGAAGAAATAGTTTTTTATAAATGTACTCGCACTATTTCTTTTTGGGGTGGTTGAAATACTCCTATTTAACCGCAAAGTACACAAAGAAGGCGCAAAGGGCACTAAGTTAAAAAACTGTATTTCATCCCGATTGCTATCAGGACTTTGTGATCTTTGTGTTAATCCTTTGTGACCTTTGTGGTTAAGGATTTCAATTTCTTCATCAGCCCCAATGGTGGTGAGTTCATTATGAAAAAAGCTAAAATATCCCACAGGGCTATTCTTTAACTCTCGGACCCGTGTTCCGTCCTTTTTATAATCTCATTCTGCAAATCTTCTCCAAGATCATTGAAATAATCGCTGTAACCAGCTACGCGGACAATCAGGTCCCGGTACCACTCAGGATTGCGTTGGGCATCCTTAAGTGTTTCAGCATTAACAACATTAAATTGTATATGATGGCCATCGAGACTGAAATAACTGCGAATCAAAGCTGTAAGTTTTTCATAACTATCCTCATCCTCAAAAAATGATGGAGAAAACTTCTGATTTAAAAGCGTACCTCCTGTCCGTAGATGATCAATCTTTGATACAGATTTTATTACAGATGTCGGGCCATTATGATCTGCACCCTGAAAAGGCGAAATACCCTCCGAAAGAGGCAGATTAGCATTCCTGCCATCTGATGTGGCGCCAATTACACTTCCAAAATAGACGTGAGAAGTGGTGGGCAGCATATTAATGCGATGTACTCCACCTCTTGCGTTTGATCTCCCGTTAACTGCATCATAAAAAATTTCAAAAACCATCACTGCCTGTTGATCCGCATAATCATTATCATTCCCAAACTTAGGTGTATTATATATCATTTCATATTGAACCTGTTCATACCCTTTAAAATCCGCTTCCAGAGCCAGATTCAATTCTTTCCATGTAATCTTTTGATTATCATAAATATTATAACGGATTGATGTCAGCATATCTGTTATACTTCCAAGTCCGACACCCTGGATATAAGATGTATTATATCTTGCACCGCCGCTATTATAATCTCTGCCATTCAATATACAATCTTCAACTAGTAAAGACAAAAATGGTACCGGCAACCATGTTGAGAAAGTTTTCTCAATAACATTGTTTCCTCTGATTTTAATGTCAGCAAAAAAATTAAGCTGTAGCTTAAATGCTTCAATCAGTTGATCAAAACTCTTGTAGTCACCGGCATGACCAGTTTCGAGCCCGATGAGCTTATTTGTTCTTTTATCAAATCCGTTATTGAGAGTAAGCTCAAGGATTTTTGGCAGATTAAAATAACCTGTGAGCCAATATGCTTCCGTGCCGAAAGCTCCAGTTTCTACACATCCTGATGCGCCTCCGTTCCTCGCATCAATTAAGTTCTTTCCCTGCCTTAGCAACTCCAGAATTATAGCCTCAGTGTTGAAACATGAAGGTTGACCAAACCCGGTTCTGATTATATCCAGAGCCTTATATATAAAACTGTCCGGGCTCTTTTTTGAGATCTGTATCATAGAACTGGGCTGAAGTATTCGCATCTCCTTAATAACATCAAGGATAATAAATGACATTTCATTTACGGCATCTGTTCCATCAGGCTTTACTCCTCCAAGGTTAATAAGACAGAAGTCGGTGTAAGTATTACTTTCACTGGCGGTCACTCCCATTTTAGGGGGTGAAGGATGATTATTGAATTTTACCCAGAAACAGCCAAGCAGATCATCTAATTCAAGTGCTGAAAGGGAACCTGACTCCATTTCCTTTTTATAGACCGGATAAAGATGCTGGTCGAGTCTGCCAGGATTAAAGGAATCCCATGGATTAAGTTCAGTAATAACACCCAGATGTATGAACCAGTAATGCTGAAGCATTTCATGAACCGTGCCGGGAGCGTTTGCAGGAACCTTTCGACATACATTTGCCATCTTCAATAACTCGGTCCTTCTTTCAGAGTTCGTTTCATTTTGGGCAATTTCTTCAAGAGTATCGGCATGACGGTTTGCATACATTATTATGGCATCACAGGTAATATCCATAGCTTTTAGCTCCTCGAGCTTTTCAAGTGCATCGTTATCAATAAAAAAATCCAGGGCATCAACAGACTCCTTTATTTCTTCCTTTACTGCGAGAAATCCTTTTTTAAACATCCTGTAACCCAAAACTGTATGTCCGGGTGCACGTTGCTCCTGGAACTCGGTAAATACACCTGCATTGTAGGAATTCAACCATTGTGTCGTCATCAGGGACATTATCCTGTCGCGATTGCTTATACCTTTCCAGTAGGGAATAATTTCCTTTTCATAGATATTCTTTACATCATCATCAACCCTGAAGAAGACCTTTTCCCTGGAATCAAGAATCTCAAGATCTTTCATAGAATGCAGGCTTATCTCAGGATAAGTGGGGGTTGTCTTTGGGGCAGGTCCCCTCTCTCCCACTATCAGTTCACCGTCATTGATACAGATCTTTTTGTTTTTCAGGAGGTATTCAAAAGCCTTTGCCCTTTTCACTGGGACTGAAAGTTCACGTGCTTCATCGCTCCTGTAAAACTGAGTCATAAGCAATGCTCTTTCTGCACTGATTTTTTCGACTGCATCAAGACTCTGTTCTCTTAGTTTTTTAACTCTTGGTGAGATTTTCATAACTCCTTAATTAAAGATTATAGCTTCACTTTTCACGATTTATAAACCCCCTTTCTTATTTTCCCCAGGGGGGAAATGATAATCCTGGAAATATGATTCCTTCCCCCGTGGGGGAAGGTTAGGAAGGGGGTGAATCACATTCTGTCTGCACTTTATATTGTTTCTCATCCTCCGATTTTAACTTTAATCCCGGTTTTCATGAAAAATTCTCTCATCATCTTCATTTTTTCTTTGGATGGGGGTTCTACCCCATTCATTTTGTACGGAATATTGAATCTTTTGTATTTTGAAGAACCAATTTTATGAAAAGGAAGAAGATTGATCCTCGTCAGAGAATCCGTTTTTGTGGTTGTAAGAAATTCTCTAAGCCTCTCTAGGTGATCCGGATCGTCATTTATTCCGGGAATAACAGGAATTCTTACCATTAATTCTTTTCCGCTTTCAAGCAATAGTCTGTAATTATCCAGAATTCCGATATTTGATACGCCGGCAGACTCAATATGCTTCGCTTCATCCAGATGTTTTATGTCGAAAAGGAAAAGATCGGTAAAAGGGATTATTGAATTGTAATTTTGTAAAGATGAATATCCTGAAGTATCAACCGCTGTATGATATCCATTATTCTTACATGCTTTTAATGCTTCAAGAAGAAATTCAAATTGAAGCATCGGTTCACCACCCGAAAATGTGACACCGCCTTTTGACTGATTAATGAATACCTTCTCTTTCTCAAGAATTTCAAGAATGGTGTTAGTGTTATAATACTTCCCTACTTCCTCTTTTTTACTGAATTCTCTTACATCAATCCTGTTAGTCTGTATTACAGTCTCAGGAAATGGAGATATGCCTTCAGGATTATGACACCACAGACAGTTAAGGGGACATCCTTTCATGAAAAAAGTCACCCTGATCCCCGGACCATCGTGGATAGAGTATCTTTTAACGCTGAAAATGAGGCCTTTCATAATGAGGAAATTGATAGAAATTAATAGATATGAATGGGAATAAATGGGAATAATCAGAAATTATATATACTGAAAATTCTGAATGGACAAACTGATCAGAAATTGTAGAACATCAGACAGCAATACAACCTTCTGCCAAGGCGTTGCATCATGAAGCTGTATTTCAGTTTTGCTATCATTTGAGTTTTTAAAACAGGTGCAAGTTAAATATTTCTGTTGAGTTTGAGAAATAACCGGAAAAAGAACTTACCTCAGGTGGAGTTTTTAATATTTATTTAAATTCAAATATACAATTACCAATACTTAATTGTTTATATATCTGATACATACTAAATTTTAACAAATGATTAACAAATCATTAACAAAAAACAATGCAACATTTCCTGTTATCTAGCGTCTATACATTAGAAGAAAAGTCAAAACATTTTAATAGGTTCATTTGTTATTGATTTATAAAGGCAGCTAAGAAAAGAATAATTTAACAATAATTTTAATTTCTCTACAATCGCCATTCGGCGACTTCAACGATCAGGTTTAGGTTAATTAGAGGAAAGACACCGCCCGGTGTCTTTCCTTTTTTATGAAAAAACGGGTTGCGATATAATGAGGAATCTCAGTTCAAA
Source organism: Bacteroidales bacterium (assembly GCA_049792755.1). Taxonomy (GTDB): domain Bacteria; phylum Bacteroidota; class Bacteroidia; order Bacteroidales; family VadinHA17; genus LD21. The sequence goes on from JBARBF010000095.1 coordinate 61,688, forward strand.
TACCTGCAGCTCTTTGCCAATTTTCGGACAGTGATTATGTTCTATTAAAAGATTTATATTTGTATTTGTAATTGAATCACTTTGCCAATCTGAAATGAAAATAAAACCTGTCTTCATATTTATACTTCTTTTTCTTTTTTCATTTCCGCTTAGTGCAAAGGAGTCTTCTCCGGCAGCCGTCAAAGGCATCCTAGATCTCAGGAAAATCAGTAATCCCGGTCATTTTATTGTTAAACTTAACGGAGAATGGGAGTTTTACTGGAATAAAATGTTGCGACCTAACGATTTTATAACAGTCAATTACAAACCTGATTATTATGGAAATGTGCCATCGTACTGGACTGATTACCCTGCTGATTCGGTAAAAACCACAAAATTTGGTTATGCTACGTATCGATTAACTGTCATTTTTCCAAAAGGATTTAACAAACCACTGGGTATAGATCTTCCGGTATTTGATTCCTCATATGATATTTACCTTGACGGGAAATACCTTGGAGGTAATGGTGTCCCCGGAAAGTCATCCGATGAATCAAAACCTGAATACAGAAGAAATTTTTTCAGAATAAATCCGAAATCGGACTCAATGAAAATAATAATAAATGTTTCTAACTATGATCATCGCCGTGGGGGGTTCTGGCTACCCGTAAAGCTTGGAACTTTCAGTGAGGTACAGAAACAACTGGCAAATGGTTGGGCAGCTGAATGGTCTGTAATAAGTCTGCTTTTAGGATTCTCGATGTTCTTCCTGTTCTTTTTCATTATTTCACCAAAGGAAAAGATCATGTTTTTTTTCAGCATAACTACTATTTGCCTGGCATTAAGACCTCTTTTTACTTCCCATTATTTAATTCTTAATTTGTTCAATATGCAATGGATCTGGATAGTCAGATTCGAGTACCTCGGACTATTTCTTATCCTGATCGGATTGGTCTGGTATGTCATGAATCTCTATCCCTCAAAATTCTTTAGAATAATAGCCTGGTTTATTACAATAATTTTTTCCCTTGCATTTATAATGACTCTTTTTCTTCCCGTAAAGATCTTCAGTTACTCAACAATTCTGTACTATCCATTCATGATATTGGTTATCTCTTACCTTTTGATTATGAGCTTCATGGGATCACTCCGGAGGAGTATTCCGGATATTGCTTATTTTTTGGCATTTATACTTCTTTTACTGGGTGGATTGCATGATATGAGGGTATCGCTTGGGAAGTCAAATTCCTCCATAGGATATTCACTGACATATATAATTGTACTCTTTGTGCTCATTCAGGCAGTTATTTTATTGTATAAATGGGTAAGAGCATTTCTTGATAAGGAAAAACTACAAAATGAAATGGAATTTCTGAACAAAAATCTTGAAAATCTTATAAATGAGAGAACTCAGGAACTTAAAACCCGGAATCAGGAAATCGAAAAGCAGAATAGCATGATAGCTCTGCAAAACAAACAATTATCTGATACAATTCAACTTAAGAACAGAATCTTTTCTGTTATTGCACACGACCTGCGAAGCCCGGTAGTAAATATCCTGTACATGCTTAATCTTCTCAAGGAAAAGGAGTACAAAGAAAAATACGATACTTTTGCGAACTCCAGTATACAATATGCACAACTTGTTATCAGTCTTCTTGAAAACATGCTCGTGTGGGGAAGAGATCAGGAGGACAAAATTAAGTTTTCTCCTGAAAAACGCGATCTTGCAGATATTATACTAACTAACCTCAGTATATTCAAAGAAACATCCGATAAAAAAGAAATATCAGTTAATTTCACCCAGGTTGGAAATTCAGTTGCATTCTTTGATAAAGATCTGCTTGACATAATAATCAGGAATCTATTGTCTAATGCTGTAAAATATACACCACGGGGAGGCAGAATAAGTATCCTACTTAAAGATAAGATGCAAAACGGTGAATGTATTATGCTGAAGATATGCGACAATGGTATCGGTATACCTGAAACAAAACAAAAAAATCTCTTCAAAGCCACCGAAATTGAAAGCACCCCCGGCACTGAAAATGAAAAGGGAACAGGGTTGGGTCTTAAGCTATGCTATGAATTAGTGAATATAAATCATGGCAGTATTATTGTTGAAAGTAAAGAAGGTGAAGGAACCTGCTTCATTATTACCCTCCCTATGAAAAAAGGATCTGTTCTGACGGAAAAGGAATGAAAATCAATCAATTGTCAGATCCGCTAATCCTTCTCTATCAATTATCGTAATATTTTTGCCCTTCGCTTTAATATATCCTTCTTCTTCAAGGTCGCCAATAGCACGTGCCACTGATGGCCGGGTCACACCGAAATAATCAGCGAGGTCACTTTGTGACATGCCCAGAGAAACCGAAACTGTATCCTTTTCCGATTTCTGGAGAATGTAATAGGCAAGCTTTCCTTTTATTGTTTTAAAATTCAGGAATTTTATTTTTTCGGAAAGAAATTGTGAACGATTTGAGATCATATCAAGATAATTAATCAGAATAGCATCATTCTTCATTAATAATTTAAGAAAATCTGTTTTCTCAATTAAAAGCAATTCTCCGGATGAAATTGCAATTACATTGACTGGATATTTATTCCGGTTGCCAAACATGAATGCCGGCGCAAGAGCATCAGGAGCTGCAATATCCTCAATTTTTATTACACGTCCGGAATAGTCAGCCATCTCTCCTTTTACAATACCGCTTATCACAACTACAAGAGAATTAACAGGTTCCCCGCTCTGACATATCATTGAGCCTGTTTGAAATTTCTTAACATGGTGAGGTATATCATCAAGAATTAATTCAATTTCTTCAGTAGATGTTCCTTTGAACAGGGGAGAATTTGTGAGAAGAGAATAATCCATGTTTTTGAAAAATGGTTAAATGTATAGCTACTGGCTGTAAAAAGAAACCTAATACAATTAACCACAAAGGTAACAATCCCGAGTACTCGGGATTTCACAAAGGTCATAAAGAGTTTAATTATGTTGCATTTCTTTGCGTGCGTATCTTTCTTAGCCACTGGAACTTTAGCGTAGGTGGACTTTGTGTGGTTTGTGGTTATCATTTTTTCTTTTACTTTTAAGACGTCTAATAATATATTTTAAATGAAAAAAACAATAATTCTGATCTCAATATTTATTTTATCGGCTTTTCGTCTTGCCTTCTCGCAGGATGATTTTGAAGCAAAATTACTGAAACAGTTTCATACTATACGGAGTGAGGAGATGATGACCTGGATAGAGAAACTTTGCTCTCCTGAATTTAATGGAAGGTTAGCCGGTACACCTGAATTTATTGCCAGCGCTGAATGGGTGGCGGAAAATTTAAAAGAATGGGGCATTAAACCTGCAGGTGACAACGGTAATTTTTTTCAATGGTTCGATTTTCCGTACACTGTTGTCAACGATATTGGAAGTCTTTCTCTTAATCTGATTCAGACTGATGGCTCCATAATAAAAAAGAATTATAATTATCCCGATGAATACTATCCAGGTATGAATTCCGGCAGCGGAGAGATAACTGCTGAAGTGGTCTTTGTCGGATATGGCGTTTCAGCACCTGAATTAAATTATGATGACTATAAAGGAATTGATGTCAAGGGCAAGATCGTTCTTATGAACAGGGATGTACCTTACTCCGACCCGGGAAACCCCGAATACAAAAAATGGGTTGGATATTGTTATCATCAGTACAAACTTGAAAATGCCGTTAAACATGGAGCAGCAGGAATGCTTTATATCGATGGAGCCCTCGCCAATCCTAATATTTCGTATGATGCTTCAATTATTGTTTGCGGTATCGGGCCCCAGCCTCTGGCTGATATTTTTGCGGGACTAAAAACCACCAATAAGGAAATACTTGATAAGATAACAAAAACATTTAAACCGGCTTCTTTTAACACCGGCAAAAATGTAACTATCAGGGCTAACACCACGAGACATCCTGAAGGAAAAGCCTGTAATGTGATCGGATTAATAGAAGGTGTTGACCCCATACTGAAAAATGAGGTTATTATTATTGGAGGTCATCTTGACGCAGTAGGCAGGGCAGGAAAAGTTGTGAACGGAGCGCTCGATAATGGAAGTGGTGTTGTTGATATCATGGGTGCAGCCAGGGCAATGGCATTATCAGGGATCGGATTAAAAAGGTCAGTCATGTTCATCTTTACAGGAGGAGAAGAAGGCGGGCTGATAGGAAGCAGGTTTTATACTGAAAAGCCTCTTTTCGCAAAAGACAAAACTGTTGTCTATATCAATCTTGATATGGTTGGGAATGGAACCGGACTTTCGGTAAATGCCGGAAGCCCGTATAAAGATCTTTTAAATTATTTCGTGCAGGCTAATAAACAATATGTTCACAGGCCAATGCAGACTTCTGCACCCGTACCAGGAACTTTTTATGGCAGACCAAGAAGTGATGGTGTAGTTTTCAGCCTGGCTGGCTACAGAACAATGGAAATAGGGACCACAGGCTGGTATAAAAAGGTATATTATCATCTGCCCGGTGATGATCCCGATGCAGTTACCATCGATATAATGGAAGATGTGTCTAAAATGATTTATATAGCTCTCACAAATATGGCGAATGATGATTTGCTGAAATTGGAGTAAGACCCCTCTGTCCAGCCGAAGCGGGACATCTCGTCTAATAGATTTTACCTTGAGAGGAATACCCCTCTGTCGCTTCGCGGCATCTCCCCCAGGGGGGAGAAAATACACTTTACTTAAGATTAATTACACTTATTTCCAGGTTTTTCTCCCCATTCAGGGGGAGTGCCCGAAGGGCGAGGGGGTTGAGGATGGGGGATAAAAAAATCTATTTAGTAACATATGTTACAATTCACCTCATTGTATTTCTTCAATTTTGCAGAAGAAAACTCATAAATACACATAACATAATATGAAAAGGGATATTCTGAAAATTGATGAGGAGCTTTGCAATGGTTGCGGACAGTGTGTTCCAAACTGCCATGAAGGAGCTTTAATGGTAATAGATGGTAAAGTAAGACTTGTGAACGAACTGATGTGCGACGGATTGGGTGCCTGTATAGGTCATTGTCCTGAAGGAGCAATAACCATTGAGTCCATTGAAAAACCTGTTCAGATTCGCAATGATATGCCAACTGATCAGCCATCGGAACTCAGGCAATGGCCTGTTCAGATGCATCTTGTGAATCCGGATGCACCATATTTCAGAAGTGCAGATCTTTTACTGGCTGCCGATTGTGTCGCTTTCTCAACAAGTGGTTTTCATAATAACCATTTAAAAGGCAAAGCTCTTGCTATAGCATGTCCTAAACTTGATCAGGGAACAGACTCCTACATTGAAAAACTGACTTCCATGATAGACATGGCTAAAGTGAATACTATTACAGTAATGATGATGGAAGTTCCTTGTTGCGGTGGCCTTTTGAATATGGTAAGAACAGCACTCGTTAACGCCACAAGAAAGGTTCCGGTAAAGAAGATAATTGTTGGAATAGGTGGCAATGTGTTTCAGGAGGAATGGGTGTAAAAAGAAACTTTAAAATTTGAAGATGAAATGCTCTGAAAATATAATTTATTTTGAAATTATATATTCTACTAACAAAATATTCTAATTTTAATATAACTGAAAATGAATATATTAGACAAGATACATAAATGATATATAGCATAAAAACACTTATTTAGATTGAATCTTAAATGGTAAATTAATATATTTGAAACTAAAGTAATCTGTTCAGGAAGACTCGTTTTTTACCTGTTCAAAACCTCTTTTTATGGTAGCTAAATCCTCTCCTTCCGGATTATCTGATTCTAAATTTTATTTGGGGTTTGATATTGGGTCTGTCTCGCTGAATACAGTTATTATCGATGAGAACAACAATATCCTGGAAGAACAATATGAGTACATTCATGGCAGGCCCTTTAATGTCCTGAAAGATACTTTATCCTCTGTCCTGGAAAAATACTCTTATGATACAATTAAAGGAATTGCTGTTACAGGTACAGGAGGAAAGCTGGCTACAGAACTTATCGGAGGAGTTTTTGTTAACGAAATTATTGCTCAGGCAACATCAGCTGGAATATTGTATCCCGAAGCACAAACGGTGATTGAGATAGGTGGTGAAGATTCAAAACTTATACTTCTTGAGATAAATCCGGAAAACGGACGCTCCAGGCTTGTCGATTTTGAAATGAACAGCATATGTGCGGCAGGAACAGGTTCATTTCTCGACCAACAAGCGAGAAGAATCGGTGTTCCGATTGAAAATGAATTTGGTATTATGGCACTCAAATCGGTTGATCCTCCCAGAATAGCCGGGCGGTGCAGCGTTTTTGCGAAAAGTGATATGATTCACCACCAGCAGATAGCGACTCCTTTGCATGATATCGTGGCCGGATTATGTTTTGCATTGGCCAGGAATTTCCGCAGCAATGTCGCAAGAAGTAAAGAGATCCGAAAACCTGTTGTCTTTTCAGGAGGAGTTGCTGCAAATACGGGAATGATCAGAGCATTCAGGGAGACACTTAACCTTGTCGACGGCGAACTTATTATACCACCTCATCATTCAGCCATGGGTGCTATTGGGGCCGTTTATTATGCACGTGCCAATAAACTCAATATGAACCATCTCCATGGCATTTCCAAACTTGAGGAATATCTCACGGGCACTGAAACAGAATTCCTTAGTCTTCCTCCCCTTAAAGAATCTCTGGCAGAATACAGAAAGGAAATATATATTCCTAAAAACGGAACTGAAAAAATATGTGTTTACCTTGGACTGGACATTGGTTCTCTGAGCACCAATGTAGTTCTGATAGATGAAAAGCACCGGGTTGTTGCCCGTCGTTATCTGCCGACTGCTGGCAAGCCGCTTGAGGCGATCCGGCAGGGTCTGACTGAAATATATGAGGAAGTTGGTGAAAAAATAGTTGTACTGGGTGCCGGAACTACTGGTTCAGGACGCTATCTCACAGGAGATTTTATCGGTGCAGATAATATTGTAAATGAAATCACGGCACAGGCGACTGCCGCGATTGACTTCGATCCAACTGTTGATACTATCTTCGAAATTGGCGGACAGGACTCCAAATTTATAAGTATTGAAAATGGTGTTGTGGTTGATTTTGAAATGAATAAAGTATGCGCTGCCGGTACCGGATCATTCCTGGAAGAACAGGCTGAGAAGCTGAATATCAATATTGTAGAGGAATTTGGTTGTATGGCGCTCAAATCAGAATGTCCGGTAAAACTTGGTGACCGATGCACTGTTTTCATGGAATCAGATCTTAATTCATTCATGCAAAAGGGAGCCAGGAATGAAAACCTCGTAGGGGGACTTGCCTATTCAATTGTATATAATTACCTTCAAAAGGTAGTCGGTGACAGACGGATTGGTAATAAAATTTTCTTCCAGGGCGGTGTTACAAACAATAAGGCAGTAGTTGCTGCATTCGAACAGGTTGTCGGGAAAAAAATAATTATTCCGCCTCATTTTGATGTAACCGGAGCCATTGGTGCTGCAATACTTGCTAAAAGATCGATGGCAGAAGGTCAGAAAACCAGGTTTAAAGGATTCGGCGTCAGAAACGCCACCTACAAGGTAAGCAGGTTTGTTTGTCAGGGCTGCACCAACCACTGTGAAATCAGACGCGTTAAAATTGAAGGAGAAACAAAATCACTTTACTACGGCGGGCGCTGTGAAAAGTACGAAACTGACGACAGGAAAAAGCTTAATAACAATATCCCTAATCTTTTCACAAAAAGGACTGAAATATTGATGGAGGGATATGTAGAAAAAGAACTCAGTAAATCAACTACTATTGGCATTCCAAGAGCTTTAATGGTGTTTTATCAGCAATTTCCCTTCTGGAGGACCTTCTTTGAACAACTTGGATTTACCGTGGTGATCTCCAAAGAATCTGATAAATCTCTTGTTACAAAATCAATTGAAACAATAACCACTGAAACCTGTCTTCCTGTTGAACTGATGCACGGACATGTTATTGATCTTATGGAAAGGGGTGTTGATTATATCTTCCTGCCTTTCATTGTAAATGCCAAACAGAAGGAAGGAAATAAGACCTTTAACTGCAACTGCCCCTGGATTCAGACATATCCATTCATGATAAAGGCCGCATTAAGAGGAAAAGTAGATGTATCAAAACTACTTATTCCCACATTGCACTTCAGGTTTTTTGAAAGAGCTTTGATTGGAGAGATGACGGAGTATTTCAATGAAAAATTTGGAATCGGTAAAACAGAGATCAGAAAAGCAATATATAAAGCCGATGAAGTTCAGATTGCATTTGAAAAACAACTTATTGATTATGGTAAGGAGGTCCTTCAATCAATACCATCAAACTGTAAGCCCGTAGTACTTTTAGGAAGGCCATATAACAGTACGGATCAACATCTCAATCTTGGACTGGTTGAAAAGCTTATTAGCCAGAATGTTATGCCTATCCCGATGGACATGCTTGATCTTTCACCTTTCAATATCTTTAAAAATTACCGTAACATGTACTGGCCAAATGGACAAAAACTCATTGCCGCAGCTCAACTGGTGGCAAAGAGCGATAATCTCCATGCGGTGTATTTAAGCAATTTCCGTTGCGGACCTGACTCGTTCATATGGCATTACGTTACAGAAGAGCTGAAAGATAAGCCCTTTCTCCATCTTGAGATTGATGAGCATTCAGCTGATGCCGGAATGATAACACGTATAGAAGCATTTCTTGAGAGTCTCAGAGGATCGGAGAAGAATAAGAAGAAAGAAATGGCAATCTTCAGGCCCCGGCCCAGTCCTGCATCTCCACAGAAAGACAGGGTAATGTACTTTCCATATATGAATGACGGCGCCTACATGATTGCAGCTGCTGCCAGAAGTTGTGGAATAATGTCGGAGGTGCTTCCAAAACAAACCGGAGAGGATCTGGCTCTTGGAAGGAAATACACTTCATCAAAAGAATGTTTTCCAATGATCTGTACTACGGGCAGTTTTCTCAAAAAGCTTACGGAACCCGGGGCGGATCCCTCAAAAATGAGCTTCTTTATGCCCGATCATAACGGGCCATGCCGGTTTGGACAATATAATCAATTTCACAGGATCCTTTTTGACAGACTAGGTTATCAGGACGCAGAACTTATTACACCTTCCAATGATACATCATATGAAGATGTAGCGGGCGAACATGGACAAAAATTCAGGATAAATGCATGGAAAGGATTTGTGGTTGCCGACTACCTGCATAAGATTCATCGGGAAACCAGACCTTATGAACTGCACAAAGGTGATTCCGACAAACTCTATGAAGATTCACTGACCAGACTCGTGAAATGTATTGAGAACGGATCATCAGGATTACATAAAACACTGGTTGATATTGCTTCAGATTATATGGCAATAAAGGTTGATAAAAGCCAGAGAAAGCCTGTGGTCTCCATTGTAGGGGAGATTTTCATGCGCGACAATGCTGCATGCAATGGTAATATTTCGAACAGACTTGAAGATCTTGGAGTCGAAGTAGTGGTTGCTCCTTTCTCTGAATGGATAACTTATTCTACATATCGGTTTACCCGCGACAGCAAGTGGAAGAATGACAAAATAGGAGTTATTAAATCAAAAATTCAGGGTTTAGGTCAGGAAATAATTGCAGCTTCCCTGCTTCGGGGAATTGAAAAATTTACTGATCATTCTAAAGACGTATCGCTTCATGATATGCTTAGTTTATGTAATAACTATGTGAATGAATTCTATGACGGAGATCCACCCGTTGCCATGGGTACATCTGCAGCACTGGCAAACCGTGGTGTTTCAGGTATTGCTGCAATTCTTCCTTTCACATGTATGCCGGGAACACTCGTCGCTTCAGTAAGTGATACTTTCAGGAAAGACCATAACAATATTCCTTTTATCAATATCGCATACGACGGACAGGATTCAGTATCGCTTGACACCAGGCTTCAGGCGTTTGTGTTCCAGGTGAAGGAGTTTGCCATCAAATAAGGATCCTGAATCCAAGTTCATTAAGAATCTCCCTGACTTTTTCACTTCCACCTGACAGTTCCACAGTATATGCCGGAAACTCTCTTCTGATTGGATAATCGCCCCTCAGCTTTTCGAAATCTGCAGGTGACAGACGTAACTTTGAATCATCTTCATCTATATTATACGTGTGTACTACAGCTTCCCTAAATATCTCTTCTTCAGTTTTTAAAAAGCAGTCAATTTTTATAACAGGGGAAGGAGGAACAGGAACATTACCCGGATACCAGTTTTCCAATGGAAGATTGAAGTATTTGCTCACCGAGTTAACAACCATTGCAGTTCCGTTGGCCTTACCATCTGTCGAATAACCTGCAATATGGGGAGTAGCAATAAATGCCTGCTTTAAAAGTTCGAGATCGATATCCGGTTCATTCTCCCACACATCTATTACTGCGCCTCCGAGTCTGCCTGAACCGAGTTCTTTCTTTAAGACGCTCGTTTCAGTCACCTCTCCCCTGGATGAATTGAAAAACCATGCTCCTCTCCTGATTTTTTTAAATCTTTCTTCATTAAAAAGATGATACGTATTGTCTTGCCCTGTGAAATTCAGAGGTACATGCAATGTTACTATATCAGATTCAGATAAAACTGAATCAAGACTGTGAAATTTATTCTTACCCTCAACTCTGGCCCGCGGAGGATCATTTAAAAGGACATTCATTCCAATACACCGTGCAAACTTTTCAATCTTTGATCCGACATTGCCCACACCAATAATTCCTAATGTCTTGTTCTTGAGATCAAAGTGATATTCAGATGAAATTCTGAGCAGAGCTGATGCAACATATTGCTGAACCGATGATGAATTGCATCCCGGAGCATTGGTCCATCTGATTTTTTTTTTATTGCAGTAAAGTGTATCAATATGATCAAACCCGATAGTGGCAGTACCTATAAACCTTACACTTGTCCCTTCCAGCAGATCCTCTGTACATTTTGTTCTTGTTCGGATCAGCAGGGCATCACAGTCCTTTAGTATTTCTCTGTTGATTTGTTTCCCCGGGATATAGACTACCTTTGCGTAAGGTTCGAGCGCTCCTTTCAGGAAAGGAATTTTATCGTCGGCAACTACCTTCATCTGAATTGGTGTTTTGTGAAAGTTAACACTTTTCAAGCATACCAGATTTTAACTTGTTTATAGTCTTCTTCTCAGTGGTTCTCTGTGGACCTTTTGTGTTTTCTGTGTAATTAAAACTAAGAACTTTCACTTTGTTGCACAGAGGAATCACAGAGTTTAAATGATTCTTCTTACATCATTCCATTAATAAAAACCTCTGAAGCTCTTTATAAAGCTTCTGCACGGGCAGCCCCACTACATTGAAATAGGAGCCGTCAATATGGCTGCAAGCTATAATGCCGATCCATTCCTGTATACCATATGCACCAGCTTTATCAAAAGGCTTATAATCATCAATGTAGTAAGTGATCTCCTCTTCTGTCAGAGTTTCAAATGTGACTTTTGTCGATTCGGAAAAGGTCAGTTCTTTAGTTTTGGATCGGATGGAAACACCTGTAATTACTTCATGCGTGTTTCCGGATATTTCTTTCAAAATGAGCTTTGCATCTTCCCTGTTGAGAGGCTTCCCCAGTACTTTATTGTTGCACCACACGATAGTGTCAGCAGCAATAACTATCTCATTATCTGAGATCCCGTTTTTAAAAGAAGCTGCCTTTTCATATGCAACGTACCTGGCGATCGCTGACCCGCTTAAATCTTCCGGATAAATCTCCTCATATTCCTTAATTACAACATCAAATTTAAGTCCAAGTTCCCGTAACAATTGCTGTCTTCTCGGAGACTGTGATGCAAGAATTATTTTAAAGTTATTGAGTTTATCTATAATCATCAGAAAAGGTTCCAGGTAAGAATTACTTTTACCACTACAGAGTATAAAATACCGGTTAACATAACTATTTTCATTATACTGCTTGCTCTATGGAGTTGTTTTTTATCATAACTGAAAACCAGTTTGTAAATAACAAAAAGCAGAGGCAAAACAACCGCTACAGTTAAATAAATAAACGTTATCGTATCATTGACAAAAAAATGCCACGTTAAATAAAGCATAATAATAGTTATTGTGATAAGACATATTGAAACTATTTTCGATGTAAGCACCCCAATTACCACCGGAACAGTATTTCTTCCGTAAGCTGTATCTCCTTCGAAGTCTTCGATGTCCTTTATTATCTCACGTATAAGATTTGTCAAAAAGGCGAACAGTGCAAATCCTCCAACCCAGTAAATAATGAAGTTTATTTGGGGAAGCCTGATTGCATTAAGAGTGTAATATTTGTACAATGCCGGCCATTCGTAAAAGACTACAAGCATAGGAACCATTGCTGTAAGAAGCGCTACAATAATATTTCCAATCAAGAACTGCCTTTTGTAGCTTGAGGAATAAAAGTAAAGCAACCCTGAAACTACCAGAAACATTGTTCCGAGCCAGATATACCCTGCTTTATATGAAATGTACAATCCGGAAGCTACCCCTGCAATATTAAAAACAGAGTGCCACATAATTGCCTGGCGCCGTGGAATTTTTGTTCCTACTATAACTTTCCCTTTGTTTATAAGGTCTGTTTTTATATCAAAATAATCATTAATGACATAACCTCCGGCAGTGATAAAAACTGTTGCTGCAACCAATAATACAAAATCATACCAGGGAAACTGGAGCGACATAGGAATCTTTTCTCCACTTCCTTTAATTAATATTACTCCTATCTTGCCGATTAGAGGAGCTAGAACTGCATACCTCATCAACACCATGGTAAGTACAACCATCAGAAGATTTTGCCATCTGATCAGATTAAGGAAAGCTTTCATAATTTACCACATAAATGCGTCTGAATCCATCCAATTATCATGTAATCTTAATACCTGTTCGATAACATCTCTAACACATCCTTCTCCACCTTTTTTATCAGAAATATAAGAAGAAATCTGTTTAATTTCACTGTCTGCATCTGAGGGGCATACAGGAATGCCGGCTTTTTTCATCACTTCAAAATCAGGAATATCATCACCCATGAATAAAACGTCTGAATTATCAAGATCATGTTTTTTAAGAAAAGTATTAAAATCGTCAAGTTTACTCCGGCTTTTAAGGTATATGTCATTTACTCCCAGCATCCTTAGCCTCTTTTGATACTCTTTTGAACTGCTACCTGAGATAATGCCAATATGATAGCCTTTTTTCACAGCCAGCTGCAGAGCATATCCATCGCGCAAGTTAACGGTCCTGTTAGGGACACCAAAAGAATTCAGGTTTATTGTCTGTAACGACAACACTCCGTCTATATCAAAAATAAATGCTTTTACTCTTACCAGATCCTCTTTAAAATTAGTCATAATAAAAACTTGTTGCTTGTTGCTAGTTGTTTGTTGCTTGCTGCTAGTTTGCTCGAACCAGCAACCAGAAACCAGCAACCAGTAACCAGCGACATTTATAAATTTATTCTCTTGTATTATAGTATTTAATTATTGAAATAGTCATCTCATTATAAATTCTCTGAAACTCTGTGGAAAACGATAGTAAGTCCAAATGCTTTTCTATTGTATTCTGATCATGCCTGATAGCAGGTCCTGTCTGAGAGTTTTCCGGTCCTGAATCCAGAGCTTTTGAGATAGTCTCATTTATCAATGGAGCAAGTATCTCAAAAGAGTAATCAGCTTTCAAGGCTACCTGTTTACCTAAAGTAAGCATATGATTTACAAAGTTACAAACAAATACGGCGGCAAGATGAAGTATTCTTCTTTGCTCAGTGTCAACAAATTGCACATCACCACCAATTGATTCCACCAGGCTTTTGAGAATTTCTGCGGATTCGTCATCAGAAGATTCAAGCAAAAAAGGAAGATCAAGAAAACCGACTTTTCTGTTTTTGGAGAAAGTTTGTAAAGGATATAGAATGCCTTTTTGTTTAAGATGTTCCGGAAAGATATCAAGTCCAAAACTACCCGCTGTATGAACAACCAGAGTTCCTGGAGCACACTTAATATTATCTAAAACACCAATTAACCTGTGGTCAGGAACAGCAACTATGATAACTTTCGTGGAATTGTTAAATAAAAGGTTTGTTGACCATTCTGCTTTGCATGCATCAGCAAGAGATCTGCTACTGAACTCATTTTCCGAAACAATTTTGTCTATTCTGAAACCGGCATGAAACAATTCTTTGCACAAAGCTTCTGCAACTCTTCCTGCCCCGGCAAAAGAAATGCCCTTCTGGTACATTATCCAATTTTTCAGAAATATACAAAATTGATGGAATTTCAGATATCTGCAATCAGAAAGAAAAGATATATTCTTAATTCTGAGGAGTTACAGAATTCATGTCAGTGCCGGTTCCTGGTTTATTTTTACCATAAAGATCAACCGTCAAACCTGTAACCTGTATGTCATAAGTCTTGTAAAGACTCTGGTAGGTAGAATTACTGGTTTGGTAAACATAGTTACAATCCCAGTAAACAGATCCGGTTACCTGTAAAACATCGCCGGTTTTGGAATTAGCCAGATTTTTAAACATTTCGGATGGGTTACAGAAAATATAAGTTGAATAAATATCACCAACAGTCTGAGCGCTGATAGTTGATCCGTCAGTAAAATAAATATTGCATGAAGTTGCCGCCAGCGAGAACAGAACATCTTTCCCGCAACCGCATTTTGCCTGTTTTTTGCAATCTGAATAAATGATAATGGGTGCAATAAAAATCATTGCAACCAACATTTTTTTTATAGCGTTTCCTCTCATAGCTGGTAAATCTTATTCTGTAATTAGTACTTAACGTACAAGGTAAGCATTTATTTTATGCCTGAGCCGTGGGACCGCCAAAACTTAAAGGTATTACCGGACCTGATCCTTTGACTTCTTTAATTGTCCCATGGACAGATTCATATTTGCCAATGTTATCCTGCAGCGCTGCGACAAGCCTTTTGGCATGTTCAGGAGTCAGAATTATCCTCGATTTTACCTGAGCCTTGGGTATACCTGGCATTATTCTTACAAAATCGATTACAAATTCAGAAGCCGAGTGAGTAATTACTGCAAGGTTGGAATAAGTACCCTGTGCAACCTCCTCATTCAGTTCAATACTTATCTGTGTAGGGTTCTTGGGATCTGTCATAGCCATCAATTATTAGTCCTATTTTCCTTGTTCTGCTTCTGTTCCCTGTTCTACGCCAATAAGGTTTTCATACTCCTCGAGCGATCCGACAATGATGCTGTTGTATTGCCTTTGACCAGTCCCGGCAGGTATTAGATGACCTACAATCACGTTTTCCTTAAGTCCTTCCAGTCTGTCGATCTTACCCAGGATCGCGGCTTCATTCAATACTTTTGTCGTCTCCTGGAATGATGCTGCCGAGAAGAAGCTCTTAGTCTGCAACGAAGCTCTTGTTATCCCCTGAAGTACCTGGCTTGATGTTGCGGGTATTGCATCTCTGGCTTCAACAATTTTAAGGTCGCGACGTTTGAGTACAGAATTGTCATCCCTTAATTTACGGGCGGAAATAATCATACCGGGACGCAGGGTTTGAGAATCACCACTATCAATTATCACTTTCTTGCCATAAATCCAATCATTCTCATCCATGAACTCAAGTTTATCAACTACCTGACGTTCAAGGAATTTAGTATCACCCGGATCTACAATCTCAACCTTGCGCATCATCTGACGGACGATGATTTCAAAATGTTTATCATTAATCTTTACACCCTGCAAACGATAAACTTCCTGAATTTCATTTACGATATATTCCTGGACCTTTGTTGGTCCCTTAATTGCAAGAATATCTGATGGTGTAATGGCTCCATCGGAGAGAGGAATGCCAGCTTTTACATAATCATTTTCCTGGACAAGTATCTGTTTTGACAGGGGAACAAGGTATTTCTTGGTCTCATCTGTCTTTGATTTAATTGAGATTTCCCTGTTACCTCTTTTAATCTTGCCGAAAGTAACCTCTCCATCGATTTCAGATACAATAGCCGGGTTAGAAGGATTACGTGCTTCAAACAGCTCTGTAACACGTGGGAGTCCACCTGTTATGTCACCAGATTTACCAACTGCGCGTGGGATCTTAGCAAGCACTTCACCTGCCTCGACCATTTTATTGGTATCTACGACCAGGTGAGATCCTACCGGAAGGTTATACACCCTTAGTTCTTCGCCTTTTGGATTTAGAATTTTAATTGCCGGGTTTTTGGTTTTATCCCTGCTCTCTATAATAACTTTCTCCTTAAAACCGGTCTGTTCATCAGACTCTTCACGAAAGGTTATACCTTCAATAAGAAAGTCATATCCAATTTTCCCTGCCATTTCAGAAATAATAACGGCATTGAAGGGATCCCATTCGCAAATCAGTTTTCCCTTCTCAATTTCCTGCCCTGGTTTAATATATAGTTTTGAACCATAAGGGATTGTATGAGTGGTCAGGGCAATACCTGTTTTCTTATCAACAATTCTTAATTCAGCAAGACGTCCAATTACAATATCGATATCACCCTTTTCAACGTCTTTTTTAGGAACAGTTCTTATTTCTTCGATCTCGGCAATACCGCCATAACGGGCAACAAGTCTCGATTCTGTGGTAATATTCGATGCAGTACCTCCAACGTGGAATGTACGGAGAGTCAGCTGGGTTCCTGGTTCCCCGATACTCTGTGCAGCAATTACACCGACAGCTTCACCCTTCTGAACCATTCTTCCATTTGCGAGGTTACGTCCATAGCACTTTGCGCATACACCTTTTTTGGATTCGCATGTGAGAACCGATCGGATCTCAACCTGCTCAATCGGAGAATCTTCGATTTTCTTTGCAAGATCTTCTGTAAGTTCCTGTCCCGATTCAACAATAAGTTCTCCGGTCAAAGGATTATAAATATTATGAACAGTTGTTCGGCCAAGTACTCTTTCGTACAATGATTCAACTACTTCTTCATTCTTCTTAATCGCAGTGGCAATCAGTCCGCGAAGTGTTCCGCAGTCTTCTTCATTTATTATTACATCCTGTGAAACGTCTACAAGACGACGCGTAAGATAACCTGCATCAGCTGTTTTAAGGGCGGTGTCGGCCAGACCTTTTCTTGCACCATGTGTCGAAATAAAATACTCAAGAACCGATAATCCTTCTTTAAAGTTAGAAAGGATTGGGTTTTCTATTATTTCAGAACCTGCTGCTCCTGATTTCTGAGGTTTTGCCATAAGACCTCTCATTCCTGACAGCTGGCGTATCTGTTCTTTTGAACCCCTTGCACCGGAGTCAAGCATCATGTAAACCGAGTTGAATCCCTGCTTGTCTGTTGACAACTGTTTCATTAATGTTTGTGTCAATCTGGCATTAACATGTGTCCATATATCAATTATCTGATTGTAACGCTCATTATTAGTTATGAATCCCATGCTGTAATTATTCAGCACCTCTTCGACCTGCTCATATCCTTCTGCAACGAATTTCGTTTTTTCTTCCGGTATGATAACATCGTCAAGGTTAAATGACAATCCGCCTTTAAATGCAGAATAGAATCCAAGGTTTTTAATTGCATCGAGGAAATCAGCAGTTTTAGCTGTCCCGGCAAGTTTGAGAACCCGTCCGATTATGTCTCTGAGTGATTTTTTGGTCAGGATCTCATTTATATACCCGACCTCTGCAGGTACAAACTGATTAAATATAACCCTTCCGACAGTGGTCTCAATAAGATGGTTAACGAATTCGCCATTTTTTCTGTCATTGGCTTTTACTTTTATATGAGCATGAAGGTCAATCTTTCCTTCATTGTATGCTATATTAACTTCCTGCGGTGAGTAGAAGATCAATCCTTCACCCCTTACTTTTTCTGTTTCAGTGCTCTTTCTGCCCTTGGTAATATAATAGAGGCCAAGAACCATGTCCTGAGAAGGAACAGTTATCGGTGCACCGTTTGCAGGATTAAGAATGTTATGAGAAGCGAGCATCAGCATCTGAGCCTCAAGTACAGCACCGTTGCCGAGTGGAAGGTGAACTGCCATCTGGTCACCGTCGAAGTCAGCATTGAAAGCGGTACAGACAAGAGGGTGCAACTGAATAGCTTTCCCTTCAATAAGCTTTGGCTGGAATGCCTGAATACCAAGCCTGTGAAGTGTCGGAGCACGGTTTAGTAAAACAGGGTGACCTTTGAGAACATTTTCAAGTATGTCCCAGACAACCGGATCTTTTCTGTCAACTATTTTTTTGGCCGATTTAACTGTTTTAACAATGCCACGCTCGATAAGCTTACGGATAATGAATGGTTTATAAAGTTCAGCCGCCATATCTTTCGGTAATCCGCATTCGTGTAATCCGAGTTCGGGACCAACGACAATTACTGAACGGGCAGAGTAATCGACCCTTTTACCGAGCAGGTTCTGACGAAATCTTCCCTGTTTTCCTTTAAGGCTGTCACTGAGTGATTTAAGAGGACGGTTAGCATCTGTTTTAACAGCATTTGCTTTCCTTGAATTATCAAACAGAGAATCGACAGCTTCCTGGAGCATACGTTTTTCGTTACGCAAAATAACCTCAGGAGCTTTTATCTCAATAAGTCTTTTCAGACGATTGTTCCTTATGATAACCCTTCTGTAAAGGTCGTTAAGGTCACTTGTTGCAAAACGGCCTCCATCAAGAGGTACAAGAGGCCTTAATTCAGGTGGGATAACAGGAACAACTTTGATGATCATCCATTCCGGTTTGTTAACCTGTTTTGAATCTCTGAAAGCTTCAACAACCTGAAGTCTTTTCAAAGCTTCATTTTTACGCTGCTGAGACGTTTCAGTGTTTGCCCTGTGACGAAGTGAATATGACATTTCATCGAGATCTATGCGGCTAAGAAGTTTATAGAGAGCTTCTGCACCCATATCAGCTACGAACTTATCGGGATGATTATCTTCAAGATACTGGTTTTCTTTTGGAAGCGACTCAGTAATCTCAAGGTATTCCTCTTCAGTAAGAAAATCGAGATACTTGACACCATCCACAGCTTTTATACCCGGATTAATAACCACATATCTCTCATAATAAATTATTGAATCGAGCTTCTTGGTAGGAAGTCCAAGAAGATATCCTATTTTATTTGGCAATGAACGGAAATACCAGATATGAGCAACCGGCACAACCAATGAAATATGTCCCATTCTTTCCCTGCGTACTTTCTTTTCTGTTACCTCGACACCACAACGGTCGCAAACGATACCTTTATAACGGATTCTTTTATATTTTCCGCAATGGCACTCGTAATCCTTTACCGGTCCGAATATCCTTTCGCAGAATAAACCATCGCGTTCTGGTTTATAGGTCCGGTAATTTATCGTTTCGGGCTTCAGTACTTCACCACTTGAGCGATCAAGTATTTCTTCAGGTGAAGCCAGTCCTATTGAGATTTTTGAGTAACTGGTTTTTGTTTTGTTATCTCTTCTGAATGACATATGCTGAATATTATTTATTCTAAAACTAAAAATTCAAAACCTGGCGGAATACCTTACCTAATCAAGTATTACGCTCAGTCCGAGACCTCTCAGTTCATGAAGGAGAACATTAAGTGATTCAGGAATACCAGGTAAAGGCATTGGTTCTCCTTTTACAATTGCTTCGTATGCTTTGGCACGGCCAACAACATCATCAGATTTTATTGTAAGTATCTCCTGAAGGATATGGGCTGCACCGAATGCCTCCAGTGCCCATACTTCCATTTCACCAAAACGCTGACCTCCGAACTGGGCTTTACCACCTAATGGCTGCTGAGTAATAAGAGAGTATGGTCCAATTGAACGGGCATGCATCTTATCGTCAACCATGTGGCCCAGTTTAAGCATGTATATTACGCCTACAGTTGCAGGCTGGTCAAATCTTTCGCCTGTACCACCATCATAAAGGTATGTCTTTCCGAACTTTGGAAGACCTGCCTCTTCGGTGTATTCAGTTATCTGGCTTATTGTTGCACCATCGAAAATTGGCGTTGAGAATGTTAATCCGAGTTTTTGACCGGCCCAGCCAAGGACAGTTTCATAAATCTGCCCAAGGTTCATCCTCGAAGGAACACCAAGAGGATTCAGAACGATATCTACCGGTGTACCGTCTTCAAGGAAAGGCATATCTTCAGCCCTTACAATCCTTGCAACTATACCTTTGTTACCATGACGACCGGCCATCTTGTCACCAACTTTAACCTTTCGCTTTTTGGCAATATAAACTTTGGCAAGGCGAACGATACCGGCTGGCAGTTCATCTCCTATCGTGATATTGTATTTCCTGCGTTTATAAACGCCATCAATTTCCTTAAACTTGATAATATAATTATGAAGAAGTTGTTTAATCTGGTCATTTTTCTTCTTGTCTGTCGTCCACTTATTTGGATTCGCATTAAGAAAATCTACCTCCTGAAGCTGCTTCAATGTGAATTTGCTTCCTTTGGGTATAACATCCACATTAAGATAATCTTTCACCCCCTGCGATGTTTTTCCGTTGACCAGGATGAAAAGCTTATCGACGAGTCTCGATTTGAGTTCATCTGCACTTCTGTTGAACTCCGTTTCAATCTTGTCAAGCAGAGGTTTTTCTACTGCTTTTGCTTTTCTGTCTTTTATAGCTCTGGTGAACAGCTTTTTATCAATAACAACACCATCGAGTGAAGGACCTGCCTTAAGTGATGCATCTTTAACATCACCTGCCTTATCGCCAAAGATTGCACGCAGCAGTTTTTCTTCAGGTGAAGGATCAGATTCACCTTTCGGGGTAATCTTCCCGATAAGAATATCACCTGGTCTAATATGTGCTCCTATACGTATAAGCCCATTTTCATCTAGGTTTTTTGTAGCTTCTTCGCTTACATTTGGAATATCGGATGTAAGTTCTTCAAGACCTCGTTTTGTATCACGGACTTCAAGCTGGTACTCATCAATATGGACTGAGGTAAAATAATCTTCCTGTACAACTTTCTCAGAAATAACAATAGCATCTTCGAAGTTATAGCCTTTCCATGGCATGAATGCAACTTTCAGATTTCTTCCCAGAGCCAGTTCACCATGTTTGGTCCCATAACCTTCGGAGAGCACCTGCCCTTTAGTTACTTTTTCACCTTTTCTGACAATAGGTATAAGGTTGATGCATGTATTCTGGTTTGTTTTCCGGTATTTAGGCAGTGTATAACGCCTGATATCATCATCAAAACTTACGAATTTTTCTTCATCGGTACGCGTGTACCTTACAACTATTTCATTTGAATCTACAAATTCCACCACACCGTCGCCTTCTGCAGCAAACAGGATACGGCTATCGCTTATCACCTTTGCCTCAAGTCCGGTACCTACTATAGGAGCTTCGGGGTTAATGAGAGGAACAGCCTGACGCATCATATTCGATCCCATGAGCGCCCTGTTGGCATCATCATGTTCAAGGAATGGAATGAGTGAAGCAGCTATAGAAGCAATCTGGTTTGGTGCAACATCCATCAGGTCAACTTTTGATACTTCCTCAAACGGATAATCAGCTTCATATCTGCATTTTGCTCTCAGGTTTTCAAAATGTCCGTCTTTTAGTAACGTGGCGTTTGCCTGGGCAATCATTTTTTCTTCCTCCTCTTCAGCGCTCAGCCAGACGATACCTGTCTCACTGAAATCTACCTGGGAATCCTTAACTTTAAGATATGGTGTTTCAATAAAACCGAGGGTATTAATTTTCGCGAAAACGCAGAGAGATGAAATAAGACCGATATTTGGACCCTCAGGTGTTTCAATAGGGCATAGTCGTCCATAATGTGTATAGTGAACGTCGCGCACCTCAAATCCTGCTCTTTCACGTGAAAGACCACCCGGTCCCAGGGCTGACATACGACGTTTATGTGTCATTTCAGCCAGAGGATTGGTCTGATCCATGAATTGCGATAGCTGATTTGTTCCGAAAAATGAATTGATAACAGATGAAAGAGTTTTTGAATTGATCAGATCAACCGGTGTAAACACCTCATTATCCCTTACGTTCATTCTTTCGCGGATTGTACGTGCCATACGGGCAAGTCCGACACCAAACTGTGCAAATAGCTGTTCTCCGACTGTACGCACTCTTCTGTTACTGAGATGATCGATATCGTCAATATCAGTTTTGGAATTGATAAGTTCAATCAGGTAACCGATAATTTTAATAATATCTTCTCTGGTAAGGATCTTAACATTCATTTCTGTGTTAAGACCAAGTTTCTTGTTTATCCTGTAGCGTCCTACTTCGCCAAGGTCATATCTCTTATCTGAGAAAAACAGTTTGTCGATGACGTCGCGGGCTGTTGCCTCATCAGGTGGTTCAGCGTTACGGAGCTGACGGTAAATATAGATAACTGCCTCTTTTTCTGAGTTACACGGGTCTTTCTGAAGCGTGTTATATATTATAGCATAATCCGAAAGGGTAGTATCATCTTTGTGTAAAAGAATTGCTTTTGCACCTGAATCAACTATCATATCGACATGTTCCGATTCGATAATAGTCTCTCTGTCGAGGATTACTTCATTTCTTTCAATTGAAACAACTTCGCCGGTATCTTCATCTACAAAATCCTCAACCCAGGTCTTCAGCACTCTGGCAGCCAGTTTACGTCCGACGAGTTTTTTAATATTTGTTTTAGATACTTTATGTTCTTCGGCAAGGTTAAAAATTTCCAGTATCTCCTTATCGCTCTCGAAACCGATAGCCCGGAGAAGTGTAGTCACCGGCAGTTTTTTCTTCCTGTCGATATATGCATACATCACGTTATTGATATCAGTAGCAAATTCTATCCACGATCCTTTGAAAGGAATTATTCTGGCAGAATAGAGTTTAGTGCCATTTGCATGAACGCTTTGTCCGAAAAAGACACCGGGTGAACGGTGCAGCTGTGAAACTACCACTCTTTCGGCGCCATTAATAACGAAAGTAGCACGTTCCGTCATATATGGTACTGTTCCGAGATATACATCCTGGATAACCGTATCAAAATCTTCATGTTCCGGATCTGTACAGTAAAGTTTCAGTTTTGCTTTAAGAGGAACGCTGAAAGTGAGTCCGCGTTCAATGCATTCTTCTATTGTATAGCGTGGAGGGTCAATATAATAATCCAGAAATTCGAGAACGAAGTTGTTCCTTGTATCAGTTATCGGGAAATTTTCCGTAAAGACCTTAAAAAGTCCTTCTCTTTTCCTGTTTTCGGGAGTAGTTCCAAGCTGAAAAAACTCACCGAAGGATTTCAACTGAACTTCCAGAAAATCAGGATAATCAAGCTGATTTTTTCTGGATGCGAAACTTATTCTTTCGGTATTTTTTGAGGACATTTATTAAAAGATTAAGTGAACTTATAATTTAAAGAACAAAAAGGCTCAGTCCCGCGTACGCGGGACTAAACCTATAACCTATCAAACAGGTA
>JBARBF010000096.1:0-5082 GCA_049792755.1 Bacteroidales bacterium
TTTCAAAACTTAAGAATATTAATGTCAGAAAAGAATAGGCTTCAGCTTTTAGAATAATTGAACTCTTAGCAACTATTTGTAAATCTTCCAAACCTTTGGACTTACTTCCTCTTGGAAAAAGAAATGCAAGTGTCTTATACACAGGATGAGCATCGGGATAAGCTTCACGATAATAGTTGTAGACTCCTGTGAAAAAATAGAAATCCGAATAATTAGAAGTAAAATCAAATGAGCGCCTGATACACTGATAAGTACTTGTTGCCAGAGGGAAAACCTCAAAACTTAGATAATTATCAGTGTAGTACAATAAAAGAAGACCCCTGGCGCATAAGTTTACCAGAAGTATTTCCGCTTCATCTGCCGGGCTTTTGTTCTTAGCACATTCGCTGATGCATTTATTCATTTCTTCTTCGAATGACTCTCTCTCTGCTGATGTGGTAATCAGAGGGTAGTTCTCCCAATAAGTTATCATCCCCTTGAAAAGATAATTTATTGGATGTCCCGGATAAATTCTACTAAGCTCGGCACTGACTTTATATGCGTTATTGAACTGAAAGTTATATACATAGTCAATACCTTTCTTTATAAGGTTTAAAGAAGTTGAATCTTTAAGAATCTGACTATTTAGCGGAGATATACTCAGAGATATAATCAATCCAAAAACCAGTATCGATATTTTGCATTTATTGTTCAATTTGTTTCTTTAAAACTATTCAGGTAAATGTTTGTTTATTAGATTAAATGCCATATCAATACGTTAGTTTTTATATGTAATTTAACAAATTATCAGTACTAATGTTCATAGTAATATCTTTTTAAATAGCCAGTATGTTTATTAGCAGAATCTTAAATAATTATCAGCTTAAATTTAATCAATTTAAAATATTACTTAATAATGTTCAATTTCACAGCTACATATACTGACAAATATCAGTTGACTATGTCTCAGGTCTATTTCCTGAAAGGTCAAAAAGACACCAGGGTTGTCTTCGACTATTTTTTCCGAAACTTACCTTTCAACGGAGGATACGCGATTTTTGCCGGACTTGAGGATCTGATCAGCATACTCGGTAATTTACATTTTGATAGTCAAGACCTTGATTTTTTACGGGAGCAGGGATTTCATCATGAATTCCTGAAATACCTCGAAAAATTCAGGTTTAATGGAAATATTTATAGTTCGGCTGAAGGAGATCTGGTTTTTCCTGTCCGACCAATGATTCAGGTTGAGGCTGACATAATAGAAGCTCAGATAATTGAAACGCTACTTCTTAATATTCTAAATTTTCAGACCCTTATCGCTACCAAAGCCAGTCGTATGCGACTGGCAGCCGAAGGGAGAAGTTTAATAGATTTTGGTCTGCGAAGAGCGCAGGGCCCGGGAGGTTATTATGCAAGCAGGGCTTCTTTTATTGGAGGCTTCGACGGAACAAGCAATGTTCTCGCAGGTCGCGATTATGGAATCCCTGTTTCAGGTACAATGGCACATTCATTTATTGAAAGCTATGATGATGAATTATCAGCGTTCAGCCATTTTGCTGAAGTAAATCCACATAATTGTGTGCTTGTTGTTGATACTTACGACACCCTTAAAAGCGGACTGCCTAATGCTATTGCTGTGGCAAAAAAAATGGAAGATAGCGGCTTACGGCTTAATGGAATCAGGCTCGATAGCGGTGATCTTGCCTATCTTGCAAAAGAGAGCCGGAAAAGGCTGGACTCTGCAGGTCTCCATTATGTTAAGATTGCGGTTTCTAACCAGCTGGATGAATATATTATAAAAAGTCTTTTGGAACAACAAGCTCCGATTGATTCATTTGGTGTAGGGACAAGTCTTGTTACAGGTCATCCCGATGGAGCTTTGGACGGAGTTTATAAATTATCATATGCAAATGGTAAACCGCGAATAAAATTATCGGAGAATATTGGTAAAATAACACTGCCTCACCGTAAACAGGTATACAGGATCATTGACAACGATGACAGATTCATAGGAGCCGATGCAATTACAATGGTTGATGAACACGACATAGAGATCATATATCATCCTTTGTATCCTTTGAAATCACTTTCTTTAATAAAATTTCTAAAAGAACCACTATTGCATAAAGTAATGGGAAACGGACGAAGAGTAAACAAACCTGAATCGCTTAAAGATATAGCCCAATACAGCCGTAACAGGTTGAAAAAGCTTCCGGACGAATTTAAAAGGTTTGATAATCCTCATATTTATAAAGTAGGCATCAGTAAAAAACTGCAATCTGAACGCGACCAACTCATTAAGAAATATAAAAATTGAATTTAATGAAAACACTTATTATCGTTGATGTTCAGAATGATTTTATGCCCGGAGGTCCGCTTGCAGTACCGCATGGAGATTTGATAGTACCGGTAATTAATAAGATACAGAGATATTTTGATCTTATCGTTGCCACTCAGGACTGGCATCCCAAAAACCATAAGAGTTTTGCTTCGAACCACTTCGACAAAAAACCGTTCAACAGAATAATCCTGAATGGAATTCAACAGACACTTTGGCCTGACCATTGCATACAGGGCTCCGCCGGAGCCGAACTGCATAGGGACATTGAATCGGACAGAATTGCAGCAATTTTTCGTAAAGGTATGGATCCTGAGGTAGACAGTTACAGTGGATTTTACGACAATAACCGTAAGTTAAGCACAGGGTTGACAGGTTATCTTAAAGAGAAAGGTGTCTCGGAAGTTTATTTTTGCGGGTTAGCAGCGGACATTTGTGTTTATTATACTATACTCGATTCGATATCAGAGGGATTCACATCTACGCTTATTGAGGATGCTTCCCGGCCTTTATATGTTGAAAAATTTGATGATATAAAATGCGAATTGGCAAAGTTGGGAGTACATATTATCACAAGCGATGAACTCGCGGGCAATTAAGAACAACAGGTATTAAATTATCATAGAAATTGATTCCTCATCTTTCGATTCACAAATATTGATAATTTTGCATATGGATCTGTTTTTAAAGCACAGGAACTGGTTTATGGATTTCGCAGACAAGGTATTGAAATAATTTAAGTATTATAGTGGAGACGCACAATTTGCGGGTCTCTGCATCATTTTTTATAATTTGATGTTTCCCTTATGATAATCACAGATCAATCAATACGGATTCCGTTTGATAAGATGAAATCTGAGTTTTTCCGTGTACTTTCAAACATTGGCTTTCCGGAACTCAAAGCAGAAAAATGTGCTGAAATTTTCACAATGAATTGTGTTGACGGAGTTAACTCTCACGGAATTAACAGATTCCCCCGATTTGTGAAGAATTCTCTTGAAGGTATAGTTAAACCAGAGGCTGATCCTTCACTTTTACATAAAGTTGGTTCAATTGAACAGTGGAATGGCAATCTTGGACCGGGACCTCTAAATGCAACTTTTGCGACAGAAAGGGTTATGGAACTCGCCACAAAAACCGGAATTGGCATGGTTGCCCTTGCAAATACCAATCACTGGATGCGTGGAGGAACTTATGGCTGGCAGGCAGCTAAAAAGGGATTTGTTTTCTTTTGCTGGACTAACACATGTCCCAATATGCCTGCATGGGGAGCTATGGACCCTCGGATTGGAAACAATCCACTTGTGATTGCATTGCCTTTCCATACTGAGGGAATTGTCATGGATTTTGCGATGTCACAGTATTCTTACGGGAAGATGGAATCTCTAAAGAGTGTGGGTGAAAAACTTCAATATCCGGGCGGATATAATAAACTTGGTAAATTGTCGAATGATCCGGAGGAAATACTTGAAACATGGAGAGTTTTGCCAATTGGTTACTGGAAAGGAGCAGGTCTGTCTTTGTTACTCGATATTTTAGCAACAACTCTTACAGGAGGTCTTTCTACTCATCAAATTCATAGTTGTAACTCAGAATCAAGTGTATCGCAGGTTTTCATTGCAATCGATATCTCGACATTGCATAACTTTCATTCAATAGACAATTCAATAAATCAGATAATTGAAGATCTTCATAAATCTATACCGGTTGATCCATCAGTAAATATCAGGTATCCGGGAGAGAATGTGCTTCGGACAAGAAAGGAAAACCTCGAAAAGGGAATACCGGTGAGCAGGTTGGCCTGGGAGAAAATATTGAGTATGTAAGACCTTATTGCCGCCAGCTTTAAGATTTTCTAGATTCATCTTTGTACTTCTCCGTGAAAATCTCCCGTCGATGCGGGACAAGTTGCGTAAGTACTTATTTTTGTTAATTAGAGGGCCCCGATTTTGTCACAGGGGCATCAGAGAATTATAACTTTTCCTCTTTTATTTCAACACCTATTGAGTTGAATTCGGCAAATCCGAGAATTTCATCCTTTACTTTTTCATTTGACTCAACATAGGTGGTACTGAACCTCAGAATAACTCTTTTCTTCTCTTTCAGAAAGAAAATCAGGTTAAAAGGGTATATCTCAATCTTTTGAAGATCTGATGAAGTCATTTCCACTGCAGGAAGGAAGACAGTTCGTTTAAGCCGTATTCTGTCAGAACTTATCTCAATGAATTTTGCAGCCTTGCCTGATCCTGCCCAAATCTGATAAAAGCCAAAACCTGACAGAAAAAGAATTGTACTCCAAAGTGTTCTGTCTGATTTCATCGACCTGATATTAAAAATCAACCAGAATATTGCGACGAATATGCAAACAAAACCGAATATAATCTGAACTATTTTTATCAGTTTATTGTTCTCAACTGTACTAAGTGAAAAATACTTTTTATCCATTTATTTTTTTCATGGCAATTTATTCCTTTTTCACAGGAAAACAAAATAGAGTTTGTCAACCGGGTGATTGATATTTCAAAAGCAACCTGGTAAAATTTTTAATGATCTGTATGTTTATGAAGAAAGAAATGATGATTTTGTATGTACCTTTGGCATATATAAACTGACTTTAAAATGCAGCTAACTATTTATTAATTAAATCAGAATAAAAAAGATGAAAAAATTGTTCATTATCAGTTCAATGTTGTTCGCGAGTGTTTACGCTACTGCACAAACACAACAACAGGCTAAACCTGTTACTTCCAAGTTTCCCGAAC
>JBARBF010000097.1:0-3721 GCA_049792755.1 Bacteroidales bacterium
AGAATTTTAATGTCTATTACAATTCAACTATAAACCTTCCAAAACAACTAGACTTTGGCAGCAACAACCGAATTTTTTACCATTATACGGCTACAGGAGATAAGCTGCTTAAACACACAGTTCCTTCTACAGGCTCAGGTGTTTTTACTCATTACATTGGCAATATCGTTTATGAAGGGAATACACTTATCTACATTATAACAGACGAGGGACGTCTTGTTGCCAATGGAACCGGTACCGATCGTAAATTTCTTTATGAATACAGCCTTAAGGACCATCTAGGCGACAATCGCGTTACATTCATGGGCACCGACCTAGGTGGCGCTGTTGATATAGTACAAGCAACCAGTTATTACCCTTTTGGATTGGTAATGAACCAAATGAATGGAAACACAGCACCCGGTTATAAGAAAAATAAATACCTTTATAACAGTAAAGAACTACAGGACGATAAGATGACAAGTGAAGCTTTGAATTGGTATGATTACGGCGCAAGGTCTTATGACCCCCAGATTGGAAGATTTACGATTCAAGATGCCTATTCCGAAAAGTATAATTCATTATCCCCATATCAATATGCTGCGAATAACCCAATCCTGAACATTGATGTTAATGGTGATAGTATCTATGTTTACGTTGGTAAAGCAAGATATTCCTATTACGATGATGGAAAATTTATTGGATTTCATGATCAGAAGGGCAGTTATGCATTAGACACCAAGAGTATAGACCCATATTTAAATGCAGTAGCCACTTCATTAGGCCAATTAGGGCTTGGAAAAGAAGGAGCAAAAATTGTTAATGACCTAGCTAATTCCAATAATGAATTCACAATAACTAACTCGACTGATAATAGTTTTAATCCTTCTAATAAACTTGCAGCCTATGCTGAACAAATAAAAAATGACCCACAATTAAGTAGTAATGCGGCTCAAAATGGAGGTTCTGGAGGCATAATTAACTGGAATCCGTCTGGAGGTAATGTATGGGTTACTGGTGGTAAAAAGGACAACAACCCTATGACAAACCTATTACATGAAATGTCACATGGCAGTGATGCAAATCATGGATTATTAAATGACCCACAATATGGATCTGGAATGTTTAAAGACCTTAAAAAGAATGAGTGGCAAGCAGTTTATAAAGAAAACTTGGTAAGAAAAGAATGGGGGTTGCCTTTAAGAACATATTATAAAAGTGCATTAGACCCAACTACAAACGCAGTTACCGGAACAGCCGGGCCTAAGTTAATTAAGAAAAATCAACCTATACGGCCTCAATGGATGCCGTCAAACTGGTAAAATTATGAGAGCTATATTTTTAGTAATTATTATTATCTATTGTTCGATTCCGGCTTATACAAAAGATTGTGTAGACCAGCAATTAAATAAGGCTATCTTTAAAGATCATGTAAAAACTCTTAAACAGAATCCTTCTCCTTTAAATAAAGAATATTATGCGCTGATAAAGTATTTGAAGAAAGGAAGATTGCAATTGTTGCAACAGGAAGATTTTAATATTTGCTCTTCTCATGAGTTTATTCTATTAGAAGGAACTAATAGTACTGGAAACTTTAAGAGAATACTTTTTGTTAGGGATACAGTTTATTATTTTACCATTTCAAATAGTAAAACAGAAAATGGTAAAGTTGCTTTTGAAAATACTGATTCAGTTTGCCTTAATGCAGGTTTAAGCAGTTATCTTCTTTCTTTAGTAAAGAATTGGAGGCTATTTGAAATTAATGCAATTAAAGGTAAATTGGGTTATGCGGTTCTTGATGGCTATTCATATGTAGCATCAAAGATTAGATTTGATTTGGATAAAAAACCTATTATTGAAACAATCTTTTTTGAGCAATTTGAAAAGTAAGGAATGAAGTAACAAAGCAAAACCCGGCTCCATTCGGCTTTTTGTATAATATACAGGCAACTTTTCTTTCCCTTCAGAAGTTAAAAATCATAAACTGCCGCGATTGAATACTTGATATCTCCTTTTGCCCCGTTTTCTTGATATTCGTAACACTTTATTCATGAGTCTAATAGAGAAATTAATCTAATGAATCGCTTTTCCCAATGAGGTCATTAAGATTTGAAAAATTACCACAAAAATCACTATTTTTACTTTAGAAAGCAGCATTAATCTATCAATTAGCATTTATTCTTAATAAAAAGTTCTTTGAAAAACGATCCTTTTAAATTGTTAAGCAGCTGTAAATAAGGGCATAGAAAGCTATTATTATGATTATGGTGCAAGGTTTTACGATGCCCAGATCGGAAGGTTTACAACTCAGGATGCTTTTGCTGAAAAGTATTTTAGTCTTTCACCTTATCAATATGCTGCAAATAATCCAATTTTATATATTGATGTCCATGGTGACAGCGTTGATGTATCTAAAATGTCAAAAAATGAATTAAAGCAGTATCAAGCCCAGGTAGCAACATTAAGAGAAAAAAGCAAACTTTTCAATGCAATGTATTCATCTTTAGAAGGATCCAAAAAGGTATATACTATTCAATTTGGAGAAACCTCTAAAAGAGATGATGGTAGTATGGTTGATGGTCAATTTGTTCCTAATGAAGAAGGAGGAGGAACAGTCACTTTCTTAAACACAGATATTAATTCGCAAGCCTTCAATGAAGAACTTTTTCATGCGTATCAAAATGATAACAAGAATCATTATGATAATGGCGATTTCAACAGAGAGTTTGAAGCTAAATTAAGTGCAACGGCAATTGTGGGTGAAGCAAGGGGTGGTATTATTAACTTTGGTGGGATGTTTGAAATTCAACAAAAAGTTTTTATAGGGATTTATGGAAATGCTAATATGCAAATAACACCAGCAAACGTGAATTCCTCAACTTTTATTAAGGACTATAAAAGTGCTGCTAATGCATATGCTACGTTTAATATAAAGAATAATATTGGGAATAGACATTACAGAGTAAGCACCACAGTTGATCCGTATAGTTTAAAAACAATGGTAAATAAGGCTTATGGCAAATAGATTTATAATAATAGTATTAATTGTTTGCTGTTTCAAATCTTCATTGTATTCACAAGTGAATATTAGTTTTGATAAAGATTGCATCAAGAAAAATTCAGCAATGTTTGCTCTAACCTTAATAGAGTATTTAGGTAAAGAAAAGGTGGTTGAGCTTCTTGAAGAGGGTATTGATTTATTAGCAATATGGCAGGTCGATTCTTTAGGAAGGATATTGAATTTTAACATAAGACCAAAGAAAGAGCTTTCCAAAGACTTCTTGGACAGTATTGAAGTTTGTCTAATTAAAAATAACAAACGTTTTCTTAGTTGTTGGGCAAACCTTCCTGGGTGTAGTGATAGTACTTCTTATAAGATAATATTAAAAGACCTATCTGAAAAAAATGGACACATTCCTGTAAATGTAGCTTTCCCTGGAGAGTTAATGATATTATATGATTATGAAAAAAAAGAAGCAAATGGGCAAAATTGTGGGTTGTCTAGATATAGATACCTACAAGAACAAATGAAAAAATATCTACCAATCTCGCTTTAAACTTCGAAGGCTCTTTATGAATGGAATTGGAAGTATTGCAAACATACTACGCAACTACAAGGAATAAATGGAATGAGCACTTTAGCAAATAAATCAGAAAATGTCCTGGCTTCAGAAGTATGGTTCAGCAAGGATATGTTGTACGTACTTCTCCAGGACGGGAGGGAAATTGGCGTTCCTTTATT
>JBARBF010000098.1:0-57952 GCA_049792755.1 Bacteroidales bacterium
GTAATGCAATTGGCGGGACGGTTTCTTATATTCAAAATAACCCAAACCTGAAACCAGAAACATCACGAAGTTATAGTGGTTCTGTTTGCTTTGACAAAAAATTTGGCAATGTTCAAACAGAATTACTTATAGAAGGATTTTACACCGTTTTAAATAAAGTCTTCGTATTGAACGAAATAGGGATTAATGCCGATTCAAGTTTAATTCTTGAACGAAATAATGCTCCGGGAGCAGTAGTGCAAGGTATTAACATAGAAGGCAAAATAGTTCCCTCAAATAATCTGCTATTTCAGTTCGGAATGACTTTTGAAAAAAGCGAGTATAAAACTGCACAACAATGGAGTGATGACTCAACTGTTATACCACAAAAAAAGATGTTTCGCACCCCGGATGTTTATGGATATTTAACCGCTGTTTATCAAGCTGCTAAAAATTTCAATGTTTCTTTGTCTGGTACATATACAGGAAGTATGCTGGTTCAGCATTTTGCCGGATATATACCAAAAGATATACAGGTAAACACGCCCCATTTTTTTGATCTAAATTTAAAACTATCGTATGATATTAAACTCAAAAGTAGCGCCAAATTGCAACTTAACGGAGGCATTCAAAACATTTTCAATAGTTATCAAAACGATTTTGACAAAAGCGTATTTCGTGATTCAAAATACATCTATGGACCAGCTTTGCCACGTTCATTAACCTTTGGACTTAAAATTATGATATAGTCTCAATTGATATTGACCAATAAAATAATCTGACACCGGCTATTGTCGATGTCAATTTATTCTGGCCAAAGGTGTTCAAAGCAACTGGCATTTCTATTGAACATGAATTGTTATTAAAACTGCCATCCGACATTCAGTACTATATTTCGACCCATATCGTACATGCCATAATATTTCAGCCGTGACAAATAATCGTAATATAATCTGTCGGTTAAATTATTGCATGTCAGAATGAATCTCAGGGACCGGAAATTGATTCCTAATCCTGCATTCAGAAGAAGATAAGAGGGCGCTGGATTTTCAAATATATCGGTGTTATTCTGTGCCTCGGTATATTCAGCTCCGAATAATATATAAGGATTTCCCAATTTTGATTTCCTGACGGGCAAAGAATATCTGGCATTTAACAAAAACTTGTTTGCAGGCATCATAGGAATCCAGCTCCCGTTGCTTTCCTTCGCATTCAGGTATGAGCAGTTAAGTGAAACATTAAATCCTTTGAGGTCTTCGAGACTTATTCCTGTTTCAAACCCCTGAAGAACAGCGTCGGTCTGTTCGAACCTGGAAATATTATATCCGGAGATTTTTTCACTGGTGGGTTGAAGGAATATATAGTTCCGGACACCATTGTGAAAAACGGAGCCGTTCAATAACAGGTTTTTGTACCGCCATGTGGCTGAAATTTCCTCATTTAAGCATCGTTCCAATTTCAGGTTGGAATCTCCGACATACCAGTTAGGGGTTCCTTCATGTAAACCATTATCGGATAGTTCGGCAAGATTCCCTGCTCTGAAACCAGTTCCAAGATCAAATTTAAGAACAAGATTCTTCACAATTATACACTCGCCGAGAGAACCGTTTATAATATCGAATCCTTTATTAAATGGGGTCATTACACCTGCCTGAGGATCAGAAGTGTAAGTTTGATAAGTATTTATCTGCCTGTGGTCATATCTTAATCCGCCTTCAAAAATTCCGGTCACATTTCCCCATACATTTTGTTTTTTTAAATAACTATATGCTGATCCTTCACTTGTAAAAGCATCAGGTACAATTATACGGCTTCCAAAATTTTTATTTGTCTGGAACATTCCGGCAATCCCGTTGGTCCATGTCCAGTCATGATTTAACCGGGAGGTTAATGAGCTATTAAGTGAGTAAGTATTAAGCAACAGATCAAGCTCGACTTCTTCGCCGCGTTCCTGTTCCTTACGATGATTACTCTGAAATCCTAAAATCACATTCAAGGTAGTATTTTCGTTTAACCGGATTGAATTATTGCTGGATAACATGTTGAAAAGTACACTTACATGCGCATCATCAAATTCCCGGTTGAGTCGGGGTTCTTCCTCAGTTTCTTCAATATCGCTTGAATCAGAAATGAAACCGAACTGGTCGTAATAAATCAAAAAACGGTTATCAGATTCCCACCGATTATGACGAATTTTATACCCGATATTCATATTATAAAGGGCAAACCTCGTATTTGGTACACGCTCCCCGGAACCGTCAGAATAATCAGCATGGCTTTCCAGCCCAACCCGAAAAAGGAATGAATTGTTTTGTGTTTTCTTAAATCCGTAATCAATACCTGCACCATAGGTGTTGCTGAATAGTTTCAGATTTAAGTTTTGTTTAGTCTGGCCGGAATCAGGCATACTTTCCCTGATAATGTTTATTACTCCACCCATGGCACCTGAACCAAACATCAGGGCGGCAGGACCTTTGATCAGTTCCACGCGATCGACACCCACATCGGATATTCCTAGACCCGATTCATCTTCCCATTCCTGATCCTCGATATTAATTCCTGACATATTTACCTGAACACGGTCGCCATATAATCCGCGGATTACTGGTTTAGAAATAGCCCCTGTAGTTAACTGACTTACTCCCGGTAATGTAGCGATGGCATCGGAAAGAGTTTGACCTCCTTTTTCCTTCATTTCAGTATTGGTAATAGCAGTTATATCACGACTGGTAGTATTAAATGAAGGTTTAACTTCCGAAACATAGACTTCTTTCAGATGAATGATCTTCATTGAATCGATCTGTGCATTCCCTTCTGTTGTTGTAATTAGAGAAAGTGAAAATAATACTAAATGGCTTATGTTTTTAAATTGCATTGCAACACTTTTGAGATTGGCTTTTTAAAGTTATTTAAAGATAATTATTGTTGCTCTAAAATATATGTGTCGTTGTAAATGATTCAAAATGTTCCTTCGGATTAAAAAGACGGTTCAGATATTCTCCATAAATCATTAATTTTGCTTACCTAAATCAGGGATATGACGTTAATAATATCAGATCTGAAGGAATTTCTTGATGAAAAAGTTGAACTGTATAACAGACCTTCTTTCATTGAATCTGATCCGATTAGTATTCCACATCAGTTTTCGAAGAAACAGGATATTGAGATAGCTGGGTTTCTTGCAGCCACCATAGCATGGGGGAACCGTAAGATGATTCTGAGGAACGCAAACCGGATGATGGAACTGCTCGATGATTCGCCATATGAATTTATTATGTTCTCAAGTGAGGAGGAAATGGAAACGGTCGGAAGTTTTGTACACAGGACGTTTAATTCGGTTGATCTGATTTATTTCCTTAAAGCTTTACGCCATATTTACAGGAACCATGGTGGCCTTGAAACCATATTCAATACCTGTCAGACCTCCGATTCACTTCAGCCAGCTATACATGAGTTTCACAAGATATTCTTTGAACTTCCTCACGAAAAAAGAACTGAAAGGCACGTGTCTGATCCGCTGAAAGGGTCAGCGGCAAAGAAATTAAATATGTATCTCAGGTGGATGGTCAGAAAAGATAACAGAGGCGTTGACTTTGGGATCTGGGATTCTATTTCTCCTTCAGTTTTATCCTGTCCATTAGATGTTCATTCAGGCAATGTAGCCCGAAAACTGGGATTAATAACACGAAATCAGAATGATTCCAAAGCAGCGTTTGAACTGGATATGAATCTACGGGAAATGGATATAAATGACCCTGTTAAATACGATTTTGCCTTGTTTGGATTAGGCGTTTTCGAAGGATTCTAAGAAGATGGCGCTGAGACTTAAATCTTCAAATATTAATCTTGCTTTTTAGTCGGAACAATGAAAAGCGGTATTTTAGTATGATGCAAAACTTTTTCAGTTACACTTCCGATGACTATATTTTCCAGCCACTTCCGGCTATGAGATCCGACAACAATAATATCTGCATGCTCTTCTTTTGCTGTCTCCAGTATTGCATCAGCAAAATCGCCCTCTTTAACTATTGTTTGAATAGATTTGTCACCGAGATGGTGTCGTGATTTATCAAGATATTGAAGAGATGCATTTTTCAGCCCATCAACACTATCCAGCTGCACAGGGCTCATATCCATATATCCGTTAAATCCCATTATCGGAGAATATCCTGAAATGAAATAGATTACAGGATCTGTTATAACATGCAATAATATTACCTCAGCGTTCATTGATTTAGCCATTGAAAAACCAACTTCAGCCACTTTTTGTGCGGTCGGATTATAATCGAGCGCTATCAACACTTTTTTTGTTTTATTTGTTTTCATAATCATTGATTTTAATTTGTTCTTTCTGACCAGAGCGATGATTATATTTCGGATTAAGAAATGCCGGAGAGCATGTCTAAGACTCGTTAACGATAAGTCCGTCTTTAATCTGTAATACCCTGTCTGACATAGATGCCAGCTGACGATCGTGTGTCACAATTACAATAGTCTGTCCAAAAGTATCCCTGAGTTTAAAGAAAAGCTTATGAAGCTCATTTTTATTTTCCGTATCCAGGTTTCCGGATGGTTCATCAGCAAGGATGACTGACGGGTTATTCACGAGTGCCCTGGCAACTGCCACCCGCTGCTGTTCTCCACCACTTAGTTCAGAAGGTTTATGATCGAGTCTTTCCTCCAGGTTAAGGAAACCAAGAAGTTCTGAAGCCCTCTTTTCAGCTTCTGCTTTACTTTTTCCTGCTATATAAGCAGGTATACAGACATTTTCAAGAGCTGTGAATTCAGGAAGCAATTGGTGAAACTGAAAGACAAATCCGATATTTGTATTTCGGAAAGCGGCAAGAGCCTTTCCTTTGAGACGGCTTATATCAGAATCGTCATAAAAAATTGTTCCTCCATCCGGATTATCCAATGTTCCTATTATCTGCAGCAGAGTTGTTTTCCCGGCGCCACTGGCTCCGACAATTGAGACTACCTCTTTATCAAGGATCCGGATATCAATCCCTTTAAGAACCTTAAGGTTTCCATATGCTTTGGTAATTCCGGTTGTTCTGATCATAAATTCACCTGAGGAGGGAAAAATCAACAATTTTTATTCTTCTATTGACCCCCTTCCCGACCTTCCCCCAAGGGGGAAGGAGCATTATAACCTTTCCCCTCTGGGGTAAATAAGAAAGGGGGTAACTTAGTATAAACATAACGTATTTTCAAGTTAGTCCTTCACCTCTTAATAATATCCTTTGGAAGTGTCATTTGTATCCTTACCGTTATCATCTTTTGATGGATCAGGCTCTTTGCTGATATTATCTTTAGGTTCTTCAGAAGCTTTTTTAAGATTTTCATTTATCTCACTGGCATCATTTCGCATGCCGGAACTCATTTCATTCATACTCTGACGTGCTTCTGAAGTAACATCATTCATATCATTCTTTATGGAATCAGATACGTCGTTCATATCATTCTTTAGTTTCTCTGAATAAGTAGTTACATCTTTTTTTATAGTTTCAGAAACGTCGGCCATGTCCTTGCGAAAATCACTGGTACTGGTTTCAATCTCTCTCCTTATCTCATCAGTTGCTTTCTTAAAATCACGCATCCCTTTTCCGATAGTTTTTGCTATATCAGGTAGTTTTTCAGCTCCAAAAAGAAGAAGTGCAACAATGATAATGACAAATATTTCCGGTCCGCTCATAACAATTTATAATAAATGTTACTCCCACATTGAAAGGCAAAGTTAGAAAAGTTTCAGGATATTCCCAGTGATTGGATTTCTATAAAATTAAAAACAGGGACATGCGATTGCATGCCCCTGATATTCATTTAAGATTATAATAAAACAACTTTTAGATTTAAGCTTTGATCTTCGTTTTTGGTTCCTCAATTGCTTCATGTGTCTTTGGAGTAGTGTCATACATTAATGCTGTTGCAACGAATACTGATGAATAAACACCTGTTCCAATGCCTACCAGAAGAGCAAACATGAATCCGCGGATAACTGCACCTCCAAAGATGAACATTGCAACAATTGTAAGGATTACAGTAAGAGTAGTATTTATAGTTCTGCTCAGAGTTGAGTTTATAGCCATATTAAGAACCTCTTTCAATGGACGCTTTCGGTATAAAGGAATATATTCACGTAACCTGTCGAAGACAATTACCGTATCGTTTACAGAAAACCCTATAACAGTAAGAATAGCGGCTATGAAAGCCTGATCAATTTCCATGGAGAAAGGCATCAGACCCCAGAAGATTGAGTAAACTCCTATAACAAGAAGAGTATCGTGTATCAACGACATAATTGCTCCGAAACCATACTGCCAGTAACGGAATCTCATGAAGATATAGAAAAAGATAAGAACGAGAGCTATGCCAACTGCATAGAATGCATTGATCTTAATGTCTGCTGCCACAACCGGACCTACTGTTTCAGAACTTCTTCTGTATTTATTCAGGAATACTTCCTTACTGACATCAGCGGGGATAAATCCTTTCAAGCCTTCGAAAATTTTTGTATCAACTTCATCGTCAACTCCTGTTTCGTTTATCCTATATGCGGTTGTGATCTTAACCTGATTATTGCTACCAAAGATAACTACCTGAGGAAGCTCGCCTAAGGTTATATTGAGTTTAGATGCAATATCTTCAGTCTTAACAGGATTATCAAACTTTACGACA
Source organism: Bacteroidales bacterium (assembly GCA_049792755.1). Taxonomy (GTDB): domain Bacteria; phylum Bacteroidota; class Bacteroidia; order Bacteroidales; family VadinHA17; genus LD21. Next base: position 6,658 of record JBARBF010000098.1, read on the forward strand.
TATGTGCGTCCACCTTTAAAATCGATGCCCGGATTAAGTCCTCTGACAAATAATGAAATGACACCTGCCAGAAGGATTACTCCTGAAGCAACATAAAAATACTTCCTAATCCCGATAAAATCTATCTTTGTGTGTTTGAACACATTAGCAGTAATTTTGATTGAGAAAGTGAGATTTGCATTTCTTTTCAGAAGCGCTTCATAGATTATTCTTGTAACGAAGATAGCAGTGAACATTGATGTAAGAATACCAATTACAAGAGTTGTGGCAAAACCTTTAATTGGTCCCTGTCCAAAAACATAAAGTACTATACCAGTAAGAATTGTTGTAACGTTAGAGTCGATAATTGCGGAGTAAGCATGGCGATAACCATCAGCTATGGCTAACTTTATTCCCTTACCGGCTCTTAATTCCTCCCTTATACGTTCATAAATAAGGACGTTCGCATCGACAGCCATACCCATGGTTAGCACTATACCCGCTATACCCGGAAGTGTGAGAACCGCATTTAATGAAGCAAGAACGCCAAAAAGCAGAAATACGTTGCTGACAAGCGCAATATTGGCAATTGTACCGGCACTCTTACTGTAATAAAAAATCATAAATGCCAGTACCAGTGCAAATGCAATAATAAAAGAATAAAAACCTGAATTGATTGCCTCTTTCCCAAGTGTGGGACCAACAATAGTATCAGAAATAATATGTGCAGGTGCGGGAAGTTTGCCTGATTTTAAAATATTAGCAAGGTCATCAGCTTCCTCAATTGTGAAGTTACCAGTTATTTCAGTATTACCACCTGTAATTTCATTTTGAACTGTTGCTGATGACCGGACATAACCATCAAGAAGAACTATAACAGAACGACCTATGTTTTCACGGGTGATCCTGGCCCAGATCTTCGATCCTTCGGAATTCATTGACATGTCTACCTTTACATCACCACTAACTCCGGTTGATGTTCTTGCTGATGTAATAGCATCCCCGCCGAGAGGAGGCCTTCCATCCCTGGTAGTTATTTTTATAGCATGAAGTTCGTACATTGTTTTTGTAGGGTCATATTTATATGGATTCTGACTCCATGCTAATTTAAGATCCCGCGGAAAAAGCGTTTTAATCTGATTCATTTTAAGCATAGCATTCACCCTTGCCGTATCTTTTCCGCTTGCAAGCCCGATCATACTTGATTGCAAAGGTTTTCCCTGCTGATCCACGCGTGGATTAAGAATCCCGAATAACGGATTCTGGAGTGTAAAGCCTGCTCTGGTTTTTGCTTCAGCTACTTTGGTAGTGTCTTTATTTATCAGATCAAGAAGTGACTGGTCTTTTTTCGTTGTATCCGTAACTATGGCTTTTTGTGCCGGTTCTGTTGTCTTTGTATTGGCTTTCTCTGTATTAGCCTGGATTTCTTTCAGAAGACTATTGGCCTTAATAAGATAAGGAATTATCTCAGTATTATCATAGCACTCCCATATCTCAAGGTTCGCAGTTCCCTGCAGCAGTTCACGTACACGTTTCGGGTTAGTCTGACCCGGAAGATTAATCAGTATTCTACCTTTTGTAGACATTAGTGTGATGTCGGGCTGAACAACCCCAAAACGGTCGATCCTGCTACGAAGAATATTGAAGGCATTCGTTATAGCAGCAGAAACCTCGTTATCGAGTACTTTTAGAACCTGCTCATTTGTTGAATTGAAGTTTATCTTTTCCTTTAGCTCTACAGTCCCAAATATTGAAGCAAGTTTTGCATTAGGGTCAGTTTCCTGGAAAGCTTTCCCGAAAAGAGTAAGGTAATCAGCCTGACTTTGTTTCTGGAGTTCTTTTGCCCTGGCCAGAGCTGTGTTGAATGTTTTATCCGGGTTATAGTTTGAAAGAGCTTTTAAAATATCCTGAACAGATACTTCAAGGATGACGTTCATCCCGCCTTTCAGGTCGAGACCAAGATTCAACTCTTTTCTCTGACAATCTTTAAAGGTGTATCCAAGGAAGCTCCATTTTTCCTTTGGCAATGTGGAAATTGAATCGAGATATTGAGTTTCTTTTACCAGGTTTCCTTTTGCAAAAGCTCTGGCTTCTTTCTTAACTTTATAGGTTGCACCTGTAAATGAAAGCTGATAAATTGATACCAACCCTAATGCAATTGCCAGAACGATGATAGCTATTTTATTCTGCATTTGTCTATTCTTTTGGGATTATATAAGCGTTTTTCTTTATTCTCCTACGATAGAGGCGCAAAGATATTAAAATTTTATAAAAACTCTTAATTATTAATCAGGTGAAATAATGGAAAATAATTGTCAAACTTTGAAAATGGTACTTTGGTATAAAACTTTCTCTTTTTCGCGGTATCTGCTCAGAAGTGGTGATTACTAATTTATCTGGTGTATATTCATTGAGATTGCTTCGGCTCCCGATTTCATCGGAATCCTCGCAATGACTTTGGTCTTTACTTAATTGGGCCCCGCTCCCAACCACAAATTACCTTAATTCCAGTGTCATTGCGAGCGTAGTGAAGCAATCCTAAACTCCCATCCTGAATTAAAATTACATAATCAGATCCCTAAACTAAATAGGGGGTTAAGGATTTATTATTTAATCAGTTTATCATAGTCGGTTTCGAGAGGTTGTCTTTTAATAAAGTCGAACAGAGTCAGGCTTCTGATATTAAAGAAATAGTTCCAGTAATCCTGCAGAGCCTGAACGTATGCCCGTTTGTTCTGATCCTTTCTGCTGTCTGCATCGTTCAGATCGAGTACTGCAATCTTACCGATGAGGAACCGCTGCTTTGTTACTTCATATCTTTTCATGGCAACGGTATCAGATTTCGCGGCAATTGCTACCTGGTATTTCTGCAGATTGAACTGTTCAACATCGAGAAAAAGATTCTGTTGGAAATCAACCAATGCCTGGTTTGCCTGAACCTGTGCAAGCTCGAGGCTCGATTTTGCCATCTGGTATCTGCCTTTGCCCAGACCCCAGTCAAGAATTGGCATGGTAAAATGAACGCTTACTATTTGTGAATTGCTAAGGTTGTTATAAGCTGTCTCTATGCTTGGAGCCTGCTGAGAATATCCCAGAGAAGCTGAAATACTTGCATTTAGTCCTTTTGATGCTTTTGCCTGGGCTGTACTGCTCTGTGCATTAAGAACATTGATCTGCTGGTTAAGAATATCGGGGTTATTCTGAAGAGCCAGGTCAAGCACTTCCTTCATATCAACCTGTAAGTCGGGTATTTCATCCGGCAGAATCAGTTCAAGTCTTACATTTTCATTGTATCCGAGGAATGACCTCAGCCTGATCTCTTTGTCGCGCAGATTCATATCTGCCTGTTTTCTGGCAGTTTCCGCATTCAGCCATGAGAGTTGCATCTCTAAAAGTTCATCCTCTGCAATGGTTCCCAGCTGGTACCTTCCTTTTGCAATTCTGAATAAGGTATCTGCGTTGGAATAGTTCATTTCTGATATCTGCTTATTTATTTGTGCCAGAGCCAGGGAAAAGAAATTCATCACAGCGCTCATATGAACTCCTTCAATGTTTGAAAGATAAGTTTTCCTGGCTGCGTCATATTTTACGGGTTCTATTTTCTTTTGCCATCTCAGGGAGTTATATTGCCTTATAGGTTGAGTGATGTGAATATATGCAGGATCGGAAATATAATTTACAGGAAGTTTTAATGCAATATCCTTATACAGAGTCAGATCTGAACTCAAAGCAATTACCGTACCTGTCAAACCTATGTTCTGGGAAAGAGACAGTGTTCCCATTGTACTTATTGTATTTTTAGGCGTGTAGATATATTGATCGGAGTTGGAATCGTAAACTTTCGTAAGTCCGTTGCTGAAATCCGGCGTAGAACCCGACAATGTAAGTGATGGTAAGAATTGTGCCTGGTATGATCTGTACTCCCAGTAGCTGCTGCGGAATCTGTGTTTTGCTATCATAGCATTGGGTGATTGTACTTCTGACAGTTTTATAACTTCATCGAAAGTCAGCTTTTTTATCTCCTGTGCTAATATTCCATTTGAGGGAAAAACAGACATTATTATGAGTGAAAAAATAACAATACTCTTCATTTCTATATTTTAATAAATTATTCCATTTTTTCTGTACCACTGATTTAAAATGCCGATCTGGTGATGAAGAAGGGGTTATTCATACCTTAATGATTCGATCGGGTCTTTTTCTGATGCTCTTTTGGCTGGCGAATAACCGAAAATTACGCCAACAGCAGCTGAAACACCAAAGGCAATAAATACTGAAAAAAAAGAGACAATTGTCATAATACCTGCTAATTGTTCTATCAGTTTAGCCATTATAACGCCGAAGAACACACCGATAAAACCTCCTGAAACGCTGATAAGAACTGCTTCAGACAGAAACTGTACAACGATATCCATTTTTTTTGCCCCAATTGCCATTCTGGTACCAATCTCCTTTATTCTTTCCATTACTGATGCGAACATAATATTCATGATTCCAATACCGCCGACAATAAGCGAAATACTGGCAATTGCTCCCAGAACGATATTAAAAATGTCCTTGGTCCTCTGTTGCTGCTTTAGGAGTAATTCGGGAACGGTTATTTCGAAGTCTTTCACACCGGTATGTCTTCTGGTAAGCATTCGGCTGAGTACTTCAGTAGTTGGCTGAAGCTGCTCTGTTTCGGTGACCTGAACAACGATCCTGTCGAGCTGATTATAATTCGTTTCGGCATCACTCGATGCATCAGAACTGCTCACAACAACTCTTGACATACCACCGCCAGGTCCGCCTCCACCTCCGAAAAACTGCATTGAGGTGGCCTCAGAAACCAGTTTTGTATTCAGAAGAGCCCTGTTCTGGTACCTTAAAAGCATTGTCTGGATCGGAATATAAATGTTGTCATTATAAACATTCACCCCTTTCTCTTCAAATCCTGTAAGACTGACATTGGTTTTCTGAAGAACTCCTATCACTTTCAGCCATATGCCATCAAATTTTATATACTGATCTAGAGGATCTATTTTACTAAAGAATTTTGCCCGTATATTGGCGCCGATAATACAAACCTGTATACCATTTTCTTCCTGAAAGGAATTGAAAAAAGCGCCCCCTACCAAAGGCAGATTATACAGGTAAAAATAATCATTTGATACTCCGACCAGCTTGGCAGTATATTTTGCACCGTTAAGCATTGCAGTTGAATTAAAAGAAATCTCAGGACTAATTCTTTTTACGGAGGGAAGTGTCAGCTTAATAGCTTCAACATCAAGAAGATTTAATCCTCTTGAAAATTTCTTTTGTTGTTTCTCACCCTCTGAGGAAGAAGATGTTTTGTCAGGAATTACAGGGTTGATAAGGATATTATTTACCCCTACCATTTTCATCTGATCCATTATCTCCTGTTTTGCTCCTTTTCCAATAGCCAGCATGGCAATAACAGCAGCCACTCCAAATATTATACCAAGGGCCGTAAGCATCGATTTCAATTTGTTCGAGACAATGGATTCGACAGCTATTTCAATATCGTGGAAATATCTAAATATGAATTTAAACATTTTTTCTCCTGTTTAGGTAATTATTTTTTAACTGGTGTCTGTACTGAAGTTGGCCCGTTCTGTCCCGAGATTTCCTTTACCTGTTGCCTGACCATCAGTCGTCTTGCACCTGTGTCTCTGAAGTTACCCTGCTGCACTGCACCCTGGTTTCCTCTCATATTCTGAAATCGTTGCATCATTTCAGGAGTGATGTTTGGCATTCCGCCTCCGCCCATCACTGGACCTGCCTCTTCTTTAGCTTTTTCAGCTTCCTCTCTTATACGTAATTCTTCTGCTTTCTTTGCCTTTTCGCGGTCTTTTATAACCGAGATCAACTCTTCACCTGCCAGTTTGTAATTTTCAGGTTTTTCAGGAGTACTGAGGAAGACCTGAACACCGGGCTTCAAACCTTGTTCAATTACTACATTATTCTCATTGGATTCACCAAGAACGACGACCTGCCGTGTACCGTTTTTCAGATAAACAAAAGGTATGCTGTCGGCTCCTGCCTGCACACTTTCAAGAGGAATAAATGTAATATTGCTAAGGGTTTTAGTAATAATCTTATTACCTGTGGTCATTGAAGGTCTCAAAATAGGATCGGAACCGTCTACCTCAATAAGGACCTCGAACACTTTTGCATCAGCGTTGGGCAACTGCTCTCCTATGTTTGCAACACTGGTCACAGTCCCGGTATAAGATTTTTCCGGAAATGCATCTACCATAATCTCAACGTGTTGCCCTGCCTTAACTTTACTAACATCGATTTCATTAACATAAGTTTTAGACATCATTGAAGACATATCAGGAAGAGTGGCAACGACATTATCCCATGGACTTATTGAAGAGCCAACTTTCCTTTTTGATCCCATCCTGTCGCGTTTATAAATTATCATCCCTGAAGATGGAGCAGCAATAATAAATTTTGATAACACCAGTTGAAGATCGCTGACCCTTGTGCGTTGTTCGGAAAGATTTGTCTGATTTGTCCGCATATCAGATTTTGCCTGTTCAACTCTCAGTGAATAACCTCTTATAGCCTGATCGAGAGAACGATTTGCTTTATCGAGTGAAATTTCGGCCTGGCGGATAGTTGTCGGAGGTTCATATTTCGATTGCAGAAGCGCTATTCCAGCTTCTTCAACCGAAAATCTAAGGTTTTTAATATTGTCCCGTAAATTACTCAGAGTAACTGCAGTATCAAGAATTTTCATTTCCAAGTTGGTTTCATAAGTTGTAAGTTTTTCCAGTTCATCCTTCAGACTATTGTCAAATGATGTTCTGTCGAGTGTTGCAACGTAATCTCCCGATTTGACCTCTGTACCCTCAGGTACCATGTCTGTAATCTTTATGTCCATTGCCCTGATGTTCCTGCTTTGCGTAAATTCCGGACCAATTATATCCGTCGATTTTTTTGCCTGTAATTCCCCGGTTGTAGTTACAATAATATCAAACTGACCTTTTTGCGATACAGCATAGAGATTAGCTATCTCTTTTTTCGAAGCCACCTTGCTTATAAGTATAAGAATTAAAATTGCAACAACAACTATACTGATTGTGATAATAAGTGTTCTTTTCATGAAATATATAATTGATTAATTCAAAAAATCAGTCGCTAAAGTATCAAAAAGGGCTCTCCCATTTTAATCATTAACAATATTTAACATAATTACTTAGCAGGCTTGATGAGGTTATTGCAGCCTTGAATGTTGATCATCCGGAATAAAGACATAAAATGAAATCAGCATTTTTTTACAATTCCTATAACAGTATTTGCCAGATCATCTGCCTCCTTTGAAGTCCTACCCTCAGCATAGATACGCATTATTGGTTCTGTATTCGATTTTCTGATCTGAACCCAGCCATTGATATTCTCAACCCATAAACCGTCTCTTTCATCTGTAAAATGTCCTTTAAAATGATCCTTCACAGCATTTATTATATTGCTAAATTCGATGGCAGGATCAAGTGTAAGTTTTTTCTTGGCAATAACATATTGGGGGTATAACTTTCGTAAAGCAGAACATTTTGTATTGCACTTTGCAAGATGTGAAAGGAAAAGAGCTATTCCAACCAGCGCATCGCGGCCATAATGAAGTTCGGGATATATTACTCCTCCATTTCCTTCCCCTCCTATAACAGCATTTCTTTCTTTCATCTCCTCTACAACATTCACTTCGCCAACAGAAGCAGAATAGTTTTTGCATCCATATCCTGAAGTTATGTCTTTCAGCGCTTTTGTCGAAGACAAATTAGATACTGTATTTCCCGGAGTATTCCGAAGAACATAATCGGAGACCGAAACAAGAGTATATTCTTCACCAAACATAGTTCCATCTTCACACACAATAGCAAGACGATCGACATCGGGGTCAACAACAAAACCAACGTCGGCTTTCTCCTTAACTACAAACTCTGAAATATCTTTAAGGTTTTCCGGCAAAGGTTCCGGATTGTGTGCAAAGTTTCCGTCAGGAATTGTATTCAGTTCAATAACCTTATACGCACCCAAAGACCTAAGCAATTGTGGCAGAATAATGCCTCCCACCGAGTTGACACAATCTATTGCAACAGTAAATTTTGCTTTTTTTATTGCTTTTATATCAACAAGATTTAAAGCAAGTATCTTATCAATATGCTTCTTCCCCCATGTGTCATCTTTGCTGATCGATCCTGTATGTTCGTTCGAAATAAAATCAAAATCCTCGCTTTCAGCAATTTCAAGTACCTCCTTTCCATCCTCTCCTGACAGAAACTCCCCTTTCTCATTAAGAAGTTTCAGGGCATTCCATTCAGCAGGGTTATGGCTTGCAGTTATAATAATTCCCCCTTCTGCAAGTGTACCAGTAACTGCCAGTTCCACTGTGGGTGTTGTCGCCATTCCCAGGTCAATCACATTAATGCCAAGACTGCGCAGGGTAGTAATTACTAAATTATTTACCATGCTTCCCGATTTACGTGCATCCCTTCCTATAATTACTTTTAGTCCATCCGTTTTATGTCGCAACTGAACCCAGGTTCCGAATGCCGCCGCGAATTTTACAATGTCAACCGGAGACAAGCTCTCTCCCGGTTTTCCGCCTATGGTTCCACGGATCCCTGAAATTGATTTTATTAATGCCATATTGACTAGGTTTTCAGACCAACAAAGGTGCAAAAAAATCATCAAATCATAATATCACCAAATAATCGTACCTTTGCACCCTGATAATTAATTGATATGGAGAACAGAAGAGCTGAAGGAAGAGCCGTTAAAAAATACGGAAAACCTGAGGCAGGTAAAGGGATTAGCCGTAAACCGGCTGGAAAACCCGGCATAAAGCCTGAAAAACCCGGCTTAAAAAGCATTAAGCAAGAGGTTACCCTTCTGAGACTAAACAGGTTTATAGCCAACAGCGGCGTATGTTCAAGGAGAGACGCTGATGAACATATTAAAAACGGACTGATATCAGTAAATGGTCATATTGTGACTGATATGGGAATAAAAGTCAGTTATGATGATGATGTCAGATTCAGAAACAAAAGACTTTCTGCCGAGAAAAAGGTATATATACTTATGAATAAGCCTAAAGATTATGTAACCACAGTAGAAGATCCACATGCCGAACATACGGTGCTTGAGCTTATCGGTGACAGCTGTCCCGAAAGAGTATACCCCGTCGGACGACTTGATAAGGCGACAACAGGAGTCCTTTTGCTAACCAACGATGGTGATCTGGCAGGGAAACTCACTCACCCAAAGTATAAAAGAAGAAAGATATATCATGTCTTTCTTGATAGCCCTGTAACCAAAAACGATCTTTTTAAACTTACTGAAGGTATCGAGCTCGACGGAATGACAATAATTGCGGATGCGGTATCTTATGCTGATCAGGATGATAAGAGCCAGATCGGCATAGAACTTCACTCAGGTCAGAACAGGGTCATCCGGAGAATGTTTGAAACGCTTGGTTATAAAGTTAAAAAACTCGACCGGGTCTATTTTGCCGGGTTGACCAAAAAAAATGTACAGAGAGGAAAATGGCGTTACCTCAACGATAAGGAGATTAGTATGCTCAAGAGGGGAATTTTTTAATAAATAAGAATGAGCCACAGATCAGGTTTTGTAAATATTCTGGGTAATCCCAACGTCGGGAAGTCAACCTTAATGAATGCACTTGTTGGTGAAAAGCTTTCAATTATTACTTCAAAAGCCCAGACTACGCGTCACCGTATAATGGGAATTGTCAACGGTGAGAATTTTCAGATAGTCTATTCCGATACACCCGGAATATTAAGACCCCGGTATAAGCTTCAGGAAACAATGATGAATTTTGTCAATTCGGCCCTTACTGATGCTGACCTGATCCTTTATATTACTGATGTAACAGAACACGCTGCTGATGAGGGAGAATATATTGATAAGATAAAAGTATCCGGAATTCCGGTAATAATTACTGTTAATAAAATTGATCTTACAAATCAGGGCGATCTGGAAAAAATTGTTGAAACATGGCACCTTGCTTTTCCTGATTCACCTGTTATTCCCATTTCGGCACTTAAAAACTTTAATCTCGATTCTCTTCTTAATGCAGTTCTGGCAAAACTGCCTGAGAGTCCTCCATATTTTCCTAAAGATCAGCTCACCGACAAATATGAAAGGTTTTTTGCTTCGGAAATAATACGCGAAAAAATCCTTATAAATTATAAAAAAGAGATCCCCTATTCCGTTGAAATAGAGATTGAAGAATTCAAAGATTCAAAGGACATCATTAAAATAAGAGCTGTGATTCATGTTGCACGCGATAGTCAGAAAGGTATATTAATCGGCCATAAAGGATCAATGCTTAAAAGAGTAGGTACTGAAGCCAGGCATGGTATGGAAGATTTTTTCAGGAAGAAAGTTTTCCTGGAATTATATGTTAAGGTTACCAGGGACTGGAGAGATAAACCTCTGGTACTTAAACGATTTGGCTATTAGTTGTTCTAAACTTTAAATTATTTTATGAGTAGAATAGTTGCAATAGTAGGGAGACCAAATGTCGGGAAATCGACACTTTTCAACAGGCTCACCGAGTCAAGGGAAGCAATAGTAGATGAAGTAAGCGGAGTGACACGCGATCGCAACTATGGAGTTTCGCATTGGAATGGGATCGATTTTTCAGTTATCGATACCGGAGGATATGTTCAGAATTCTGACGATATTTTTGAAGAAGAAATTAATAAACAGGTTTTGCTTGCAATAGAAGAGTCGGATCTTATTCTATTTATGGTTGATGTGACTTGTGGTATTCATGAAATGGACTCATCAGTAGCCTCGCTTCTCAGAAGAGTAAACAGGAAAGTACTTCTGGTCGTAAACAAGGTTGATAACGGAGAGAGACTGATGGATGCAAATGAATTCTATAATCTGGGACTAGGTGATTATTTTCCTTTAAGCTCAATGAATGGCAGCGGGACCGGGGAACTGCTGGATGAGGTTGTAAAAAACCTTCCTGAGGAAGAACCGGGGCTTATACCTGACTTACCGAGAATTGCTATTGTAGGACGTCCGAATGTGGGTAAATCATCTCTTGTTAATTCTCTTCTCGGAGAAGAAAGAAATATTGTAACTCCGGTTGCAGGAACCACCCGTGATTCAATTTACACAAGATATAACAAATTTAAGCACGATTTTCTTCTTGTCGATACTGCAGGTCTGCGAAAGAAAGGAAAAGTAAGTGAGGATATTGAGTTTTATTCAGTGATGCGGGCTGTAAAAACTATTGAAAATTCAGATATTTGCCTTCTTCTTATTGATGCGACGAGAGGAATTGAGGCTCAGGATCTCAATATAATGTCGCTTATTCAAAAGAATAACAAAGGAATGATCGTTCTTGTAAATAAATGGGATCTTATAGAAAAAGATAACAAGACAACTATAGTATTTGAAAATGATATTAAGGAAAAAACAGCGCCATTTACTGATTATCCCATACTTTTTATTTCCGCGATTAATAAACAAAGGATCCATAAGGTGCTTGAACTGATTGAACAGGTAAACCAGAACAGGAACAGGAAGATCAGTACATCTGAACTGAATGAAGTGATGTTACAGGTTGTTAAGAACAATCCTCCCCCGGCAATAAAAGGGAAATATGTTAAGATCAAATATGTAACACAGCTCCCGATTTATACTCCTGCTTTTGCATTTTTTTGTAACCTTCCTCAGTATGTGAAAGATCCGTATAAAAGGTATCTTGAGAACAGGATGAGAGAGAAATTTGAATTCACAGGTGTTCCGATAAGAATATTTTTTAGAAAAAAATGATCATATTTGGTGTGGTTTTTGTTCACAATCTATTATTGACCTGAAAACCATGAAAGAACTTAAATATCTTTTTTTGATTATTATTTGCTTGTTTATTCTGAATTCCTGCCATAAGGTGGCACAAGTCTCACCTATTCCGCAGATTGAATTTAAGAGCTTTACTATTATTGACACTACTGATATTCTGGGCAATAATTCAAAAGGAGGAAGATTAAAATTCACTTTTGAAGACGGCGATGGCGATATAGGCCTTAATGCTCCTTCCCTGTCAGATACGCTGGCTGATTCAACAAATTTATTTTTTACACTTTTCAGGAAAAAGGGAGGCGTTATGGTGCCTGCTGCGGATAATGATCCGTTAAAACCGTCAGCATACAGGATACCTTATATGGAGCGGTTAGGACAGGATAAAATACTGAAAGGGACAATATCGGTAACTTTCCTATATCTGTTTTATTCCCCGGCTGATACTATAAGGTATGATTTTTATATTAAAGACAGAGCTGAGAATGTGAGTAATGTTGCATCAACTAATGAGATAGTTCTTTCAGTAAATGGAACATATAAATAGTCTTTTCAGACTTTCACGCCCATCAAAAGAACATCATCAACCTGATCATAGGAACCTTTCCAATCGAAGTAAAATTTAGCCATAGACATCTTTTGTTCATCCATCGGCAGTCTTGATATCTGCTCAATCATCCGTTTTAATCTTGCTATTTTAAGTTTTTTGCCATCCGGTCCACCAAACTGGTCGGGCAGTCCATCTGAGAAAAGATAGATTGTATCCCCTTCCTTCAGGTAATACTCCTGATCATCGAAGAATTTTTCTATCACCGATTCACCTCCGACAGATGATCTGTTGCCTTTAATATAAAATGGTTCCCCATCGAGTACCAGAATAACGGGTCGCATGGCAGAAGCGAACCTGATATGTCGTGTTGAGAGACTAAACTCGCAAACGACCATATCCATACCATCATTTGAGACACCCAATTCCACATTCTGGTTAAGGGTTGAGAAGATCTGTTTATCCAGCAGGCTTAAAATTTCGGAGGGTTTTGATATTCTCTTTCTGGTAACAATATCCTGTAAAAGCGTAGAGCCAATCATCGACATAAAAGCACCCGGAACTCCATGTCCTGTAGAATCTGCGCAGACCAGAATGAACTTGTCTTCTTCAAGTTTATCGAACCAGTAAAAATCACCACTTACGATATCCCTTGGGTGGAAAAGTATAAATGCATCCTTAAATGTATCTTTCAGTTTATTGATATCAGGTAAGATGCTTGTTTGTATCCGTTTGGCATAATTAATACTATCTGTGATCTCGATGTTCTGAAGTTCGATCTCTCCCTTCTGTTTCATTACAACACTCGTTCTAGCAGCTAGTTCTTTTTCAAGGTATTCCTGTATCTTCTTCTGCGATTTATCACGCTCATATATAATCAGAATTACGATTCCGGTTAAAAGAGCTAACTCAGACAAAATTGCCCACCAGGTCCTATAATAAGGCTTTTTGATAAATATACTGAATGATACGGGAGTTCCCCGTGATAAGCCATCTTCATTTACAGATACAAGGCTGAATTTGTATTTACCGTCGCTGAGACTATATGATGCTTCCCGCGCAGGAGACATCTTACTCCAGTCAAGATCAAAGTTTTCCAGAAAATTACTGTAATAAACTTTCTCCGGTGCAGCGAAATTAATACCTGAATATAATACTTTGATCTTATATCTCTTATATGGTAGTACAAATGATGGCTGATATGGATATGACACATCATTTATCTCAATAGAATTTATATTATTAAAGGGACCCGTTGAGCTTTTCTTGTCTTTCAAACAGTCGTAAATCACAAATCCTTCAGTCGTTCCAATGAAGATTTTTTGGTCGGTCGATTCAAACATACCATTTGTATTACATTCTCCTAACTTTGTAAAATCAGTCCCAAAAATCCGTACAGTTCCATTTTTTGAATTGTATCTTGAAAATCCTTTATTATGACCAACCCAGATATTGTTTTCATGATCAGCAAGTATGCTATAACAGAAATTTGACAACAGATCATTGGCTCTGACAACTGAAACAGAATCTTTTAAAAATTTGAATACGCCATTCCCTTCAGTTGCAGCCCATATTGCTCCATTCCTTGTCTGTGCAAATGAGAGTATCCTGTTTCTTGTACTTCCTGACATAATGGCTTTTACAGTAGTGATATTAAAATCGTGATCAATTTTATAAAGTTTATCACTCTCAGTGCCTATATAACTTGTTCCATCACCGGTAAGCAATATTTTATTAATACTGTTATGAGGAAGACCGTCATTGATGTCAAATTTCTTCTCTGTATTCCCTTTTTTATCAAGAACAATAACACCATTGGTTGTAGCCAGCCATATATTACCTGCATTCATCTCAATATCTTTGATATCATCGGCTCCGGTATCTCCCGACTTGTAAAATTGTCTTACTGATCCTGAATTATTTCTGACAAACAATCCTTTACCACCTGTTCCTATCCAAAGATTCTTTTCATTATCGAGATAATAAGATTTAATTTCCGCTTGTCCAACCTTATTGGTCAGATCGGTGAAGGAGAGTGATTTTCCTGCTATGAGATCAAAAATATGGAAACCGGTTGAAGTACCAAGTATATAATTGTTATCAAAATTTTTAATAAAAAGAATATTGTTTTCCTGTGAATTTCTCCCCGGTGCATAGTAGCTTATTGAAGAAGAAGCCAGCATGGAAATTCCTTCACCATATAATCCAAACCAATAATTTCCTTCAACATCCTGAAATACTGTTTTTACATCGTTCCCGGCCAGTCCCGAGTTATTATCAAAATATTTCACTGATTTCACTTTTTCATAATTGTCAGTCAGTTCAATCTGAATTGCTCCTGAGCCGGAAGTGGAGATCCAGAAAGAACCTTCAGAACCTTCTGCGATAGATTGAACTTTTAGCGAATTGAATTCAGGATGGTCAGGGAAACGCGTAATCAGGTTATTTTTATCGGATATCTTCAATTGAAACAAGCCATAGTCGTCAGTTCCAATAAGAAATCTGGAACCATCGTCAATCTTATGAATTGAAGTAACACCATAAGAATCTAACCCTTCAATAACTCTCATAACCGAAATTGAATCCTTATCGAGCCTGCAAACCAGAAGGTTCTCCTGAGTGCCAATAAGTAAATTCCCCGATTTGGTAAAAGAAGCCGAGAATATTGCGGGTTCAAATGAAATGGAATATTGATGCACTTCATCGGGTTTTAACGGATTAATTGAAAAAACAGCTTTTCCCTGGGGTACAACATAAATAAACCCTTCGGGACCTTCAATTATCTCACTTATGCTTTTTGTATTGGAAACAGGAGCCGAAATCAGCTTATTTTCCTTCTCATACATAACCATACCATCGCTGAAACCAAACCAGAGCATCCCGTGTTTATCTTTCAGACAACTTGTGGGGTATCGGCTATTACTGGAATCGGGATATTGCACCGGGAAGAAAGTATATCCATCAAACCGTGCCAGACGATTTGCAGTTCCTATCCACAGAAAACCATCATCGGACTGAATAACAGTATAGACAAAACCATTAGGGATATTCCTTTCGATACCATAATTCACAAAACTATAAGTCTGACCACTTGATAATGATGTAAATAAAAATAAGAACCCAATGGAACTGACTAATACTTTAAAACTGATATTAAATCTCATTTCAGGTTTCACTTATTTTTTTGGCTTCACTTTCTCGTAACCTAATCTTGGCTGGT
This sequence comes from Bacteroidales bacterium, assembly GCA_049792755.1. Lineage (GTDB taxonomy): Bacteria > Bacteroidota > Bacteroidia > Bacteroidales > VadinHA17 > LD21. The sequence continues at coordinate 22,251 of JBARBF010000098.1, forward strand.
ATACAGGAACACCTCCGATAGGTGAACTAAAGAATTTCACTGCATCTCCACGCTGGTTTTCCAGCTCAATTACAACATTATTATTTTTAACCAGCTCATCCTGTCTTTTATGAAATTGAAAGTCAAGTGAGGAACCCACTTCCTGGGGTTCAATAGGGATATTGGATTTAACCCAGTTATCCTCGTCTGAAATAGGAACTGATATTCCCTGTTTATACCTTGAAACCACCAGGATAGTACCATCATTATCCCAGTCAAAGTTGCTTTGCCTTATATATACTATGCCGGTATCTATATAGGGATATATATGCGAAACGCTCTTGAAATCATTCCACATCCGGAAATGATACGCATAAGTAAATGCATTTGCTCCCTCAATGGGAATATTATTGTCAGGATCACTGCTTAAGAAATACCTGTAAAGATTTCCGTCATCACCGCTAATTCCTTCGCATACAACTTTAAATATATAACTATTCCATTTTGTGTTAAAATCTCCTTCGGTAGGATTAAAGGGTCCGAATGTGTAATACTTGTTATCGTATTTTGGATCATTACCGAAAACTTTGGACGCCAATAAGTTACCGGATTTGTAATTTAAGCCTTTCAGGAGTCCCCTGGATTCTTCGTTTTTTTCAGGATCAACTCCTTTACCTCCATAAACAGAAAACTTGGTTTTAGTGTCAAAATCTCCCTCTATTTCGTCATATTCACCCCCGCAATCAGGATCAAAAACTCTTATATAAAGTGGTCGGGTATAGTCCTTTAGGATGCTAAAGAAAAATATCTGGTAAAAACAATCATCACCCCATGATGTCTTCCCGTCTTTGCCAAAAGTAACCAGGAATGGTATATTCTCATCTTTCCCCGGTACAGGTTGTCCGGATAATGTGAGAAACACCGAAGACCCAAGTAAAAAAGAGAGAAGAAGAATTTTATATAATGATTTTTTTAATTCCATTAACTCCAAAATTAGTTATTTTCAGTATCAAGGTTTAGGTAAAACAATAATATTTTTCGAAATACATGCTTCCCGTTTATTAGCTCCCGGTTCCGGCTCTGCTGTTATAATAAGTTGGATGTTGTATATTCCGGGTTTAAGGTAGCTCTTGGCAACCTCCTTCCCCACAGCAATTGTCTCATCCCCAAAGTTCCAATAATACTGTGTAATTTTCCAGCCGGGAAGATTTGTGCTGTCAGCGTTCATTGTTATATTTTGATTTGCTGCAATCCTGTCGGGTGCCGAAATATAGGGTTGCACTATATCCGTTACTACCACTGTTTCAGATTTCTCATTGTATGTGACCTCTTTGGTCACCAGGTTTACAACATCAAGTTGAACAAAATATGTTCCCGGTCCTTTAAAACAATGTTCCACAACTGCACCGGAATCAGCTGTCCCATCTCCGAATTTCCATTCATAACGAAAAGGCATTGTATCATATTTTACTGCATTTTCTTCGTAGAACCTGTAACAATAATTGTTCTCGGCCAGGGTGTCACACGATAGCTTTCTTATGATTGTCGAAGTGAATTCATATATATCATCTTCATTCCGGCGGTTTGATGAAAAATATCCTTTCTGAAGATCGGGATCCGCGACAAATGCAAAATCATCTGATGATGAATTGATTGGTTCAGGAAGAAGGACAGGGTCATCCCACGAACCATTGCTTAATGAAGTATAATAAACATCCATTTTACCAAAACCACCTGCTCTGTCGGAGGTAAAAAACAGCTTACCTGAGGGATGAATAAAAGGATAGTTTTCAGATGCAGAAGAATTCACTTTAGGTCCAAGATTTACAGGGGCGGACCAGTCGCCATTTATTAATTCACAATAGTAAATATCAGATGCACCATTGCCTCCAGGCATATCCGATGCAAAAAAAATGTACTTACCGTCTTTACTTATTGATGGTTGACCAAGATCAAACTGCGGATTGTTATATTTAAACGGGTGAATAGATACTAGGTCCGTGCCAGACAGTTCAGCAATAAATATTCCACTGCGATTCCTGAATTTTTTATTAGCGGCTATGGCTCCGGTTTCCACTTCACTGGTAAAATAGACCGTTTTGCCATCAGGGGCAATGCATAATGGACCGTTGTTAAATTTATTACTACGTTCGCTCTTCAATGCTATGGGTCTACCGAATCCTGAAGTATCTTTTCTTTCAGCAAGGTAAATATTATAAAGACGACGACCATCAAAAGAGGTACGGTCTTCAAAAGTGCTGAATCGCCTGTCGGAACAGAAGATTATCCCGCTTTTTACTATTACGGGAGAGATATTATTGAAACCACTTAAGTTAAATGGCATTCTTCTGACCTCATAAACAGAAGGTTGCTGTGCCTTTGCCTGAAATGAAATGAATACCCATGCCAGAACTATATTTATGATATATATAAACCTCTTAACCATTCTTAAAAGTACCTTGGATTAGCTGCACTCACTTTATATCCGAATTCATAGCGTACGATAAATTCAGTTGATCCATTTGAAAAATTATTCATCCTTCCAACCGGATAATCATATGAAAAACCAATCATGAGCTGAGGGTTAAGTTGAACCTGAAGAATCCCAACCGCTACTTGTTCCGATGTTCTCCACGAACCTCCCACCCAGATAAGATCTCCCAAAATAAAATTACCATTTATATCGAACTGGGTAAGCTTTTTTGTTTTATCCAAAGAATAATCAATCATTATCGAAGGCTTAAACTTTAATGCTTCAGTAAATTTAATCAGACCCCCCGCAGAAAAGATTATATCATATTCATTAATGCTGTGATGCGCCTCAACAGAGCCTGTGGAAATATTTTTTTTATAATTCAGGAAAGCAGGAATTGAAGCGCCTGCAAATAACTTATCGTTGTAGTAGTAAATTCCGGCGCCAAAGTTCGGAAGAAAATAGGGTTTGTCATTTTGAGTGAATACCGGATCATTTGGTGTGGTTGTAGCCAGACCTGAGTAATTGGTGTTTGAACGGTCAAATCCCCCTTTCAGTCCAAATGAAAGCCTGCCATTTCCGAAATTAATGCGATAAGCATAGCTTGCATAGATACTTTGCGATTTAGTGAATCCGAACTGCATGAACTGAGCCATTAAACCCAAACCTACTTTATCATTTTTCGTCGGAGCATTAAGAGAAACCGTTTGAAAAACAGGAGCACCCTGTATTCCAATCCATTGTATCCTGTAGGATAAGAATGTGCTCAGTGAACCTCTGGAACCTGCGTAGGCCGGATTGATCAACAGTCCGTTCTGAAGATACTGGCTATAAACAGGATATCCCAGACTGATGGACGTTGAGTCTGGAATTGCCAGTCCGGGAACGCTTGTAAAAGCCAATAAAAAGGAAAAAAAGAATATTAATTTAATTTTATTCATCTGTTGGAAAACACCATAAAACCTTACTAAAAATCCTTAACATCAATATCTTTTAAGAACAATAAATCCGCTCCGTTTGGAATTTGGACCATTTGAAAGTTTTGAAACAATTTTAAGCATGTAATAATAGGTTCCCTGAGGCAGCTCAATTCCTGCGGAATTCTTACCATCCCAATCTGTCCATTTCTGATTGTTCCGGTTAGAAGTTTTGAATACTTCAGTACCGGCACCATTAACGATAATCAGGTCAGCATAATTATCAACCAGATTTAAACCTTCAATAATAAATGTATCATTATGTGAATCACCGTTTGGTGAGAAACCCTGGGGAAAGAAATCTTTCAATAATACAATATTTACAGAATCCGACAGTTTGCAGAGCCCATTGTCTACGGTCCATATAAATGAGTTTTTCCCTACGGAGAGATTTCTTACCTCCGTATTATAAACAGATGGATTGATAAAGGAATTAGAGGTTGTTGTGTTGTTAAGTATACTCCAGGCTCCTGTTTCCCCTGCCAATGGTTTATTAGCCTTCATCTGGTAATTATTCAAAATAGAATTGATGATTGTATCGGGCCCGGCATAAGGGACTCCGGGAAGAGGATTTACCTTTATTAACAGGGTATTTGAAATTTCAACACCGCAATTGTTTTTCCCCGAATAAACAATTCGTTTATACCATGAATCTGCAATCAGTGCAGGGGGTTTGAAGTTTGCCGAGTCGTTCTTAACAAAATTTGCAATATCACGCCAGATATGAGCAGAGGTACTGTCCTGCCATGTAAATTTATATTTTCCATCTCCTCCCGTAAGAGAAGAAGAACCTTTCAACTGCAGAGGCCGTCTCCCATAACAGACCGATTCATTTGCTGTAATCTCAACATTTGTGATCTTTGGAAGAACCGTAACTTTTAAGTAATTACTCTGATAGGTAGATCTGGGAGCCAGTTTTGGAGAGCTTACATCCCTGCGGAACCAGGTTGTCTGTATAAGATTGCCAGGATACAGATTAATCCCAGTACTGTCAGAAATTAAGGTCCATTCGCTTTTTAAAGTACTGCCAGTATGAGACGCGTACCATTTAAAAGAGTAGTCATTTGAAATTCCGCTTCCTCCGGTCGGCAATGACCCATTTAGTTTTGACGATACCTGCCCGGTATAGATAGTATCCAAAGTATTATTTGCCAGTGAAACAGTGTTTGTAATTGGCAGATCAACTTTTATTTTAACAGAATTGCTTGTGTTTGAGCAGGCAGATGAATTTACGATTCGTCTGAATGAGATTGTATATTTCAGATTTGGCGGCTGATATTCGGAATTGAGAATACCATTCGCTCCGGTGGGGGCATGTGGGAAAGCAACTGTGTCTTTTACCCATAAATATGTGTAATTAATACCATTACCACCCAGTGTAACTCCCAAGGAATCAGTAAGTTTTAATGGAATACTGTCATAACCTACAATCTGATCGGTTTTAATAAGATTATTTGTAATTGGGGGCCATACTTTTCTTATAGCTGCTGGTTTGGTTGTATCTTTACATGCATCCTGTTCACCTGAAAAAACAATCCGTCGGTAAAAATGATCTCCTACAGGCAGGGAAGAAGATGCATCCGGATCATATATCGGAAGAACTGCACCTGCAACAGTTGTCCATGGCCCGGTTGAACTTATGGAACTTGATTCCCATTTGTACCTGTAATCAGTCGATAAACCTCCTGTTGGTCCTGTAATTGTATTTAAATTTGTATTTCCTCCAAAACAAATTGTATCATACAATTTTGAAAAAGCATTATTATTTAATTTGGAGAGAACAGTAATTTTAGCTATTGAACCGGATCCTTTATCGATACAACTTCCTGATACTACGGTTCTTCTGTACCAGGTATCTTTAGTCAAACCTCCTACCGGATTAGGGTCAAACTCTTTCACAGTCTCTGCTGCCAGTTCCGGACTCCACACACCACCTACTGTACTGTCCTGCCAAATATATTTCAGATATTTAATGGTTGGAACAATGAGATCGGGTAGTCCTTGTTTCAATAACTGGGGATCTCCGTTAAAACAGATTGTGTCAGGATTTGCAACAATATTATTATTCTGAATTTTGGAATGTACAATAATTTGAACCGGTCTACTAATATCAACTATGGGCGAAGGGAGTGAATGATCAGTGACAGTTCTCCTGTAATAGACCGTTGAAGTTTCAGGTGCTGCGGGTGTATAATTTGTCGGATCAGGATCATTTATGAGGGTTATCCAAGTGGACAGATCATAGCTTTTTTCCCATTTAATTATATAACCGGCACCGGGTGTTCCTCCGACAGGTGTAGTACCAATTATCTTCGGAGGTATCATGTTAGAGCAAACGGAATCTATCTGGTTGCCGGTAGTTGAAGAGCGGATTGCGTTGAATAAGAAGCCGTTAAGCTGAACTATGAAATTATATTTCGCCAGGCCCTGCAAACCGGGTGATGCTGTTGTAGTGACAAGGATAGTATCAATTCCTTCGGTTCCCCCATTTAGTGTATTTATTACAGATACGGGTTTTGATGGTTGACTTATCCACAACAAACCACCGCCGCCGCCGCCGCCCTCACCAAATCCATCAAGATGATTGCCTCCATTACCTCCTTTCACTGATAGTTCAGTATTCAAAATTGAATTTGATGATATTATTACAGAACCACCTGCTCCTCCGCCCCCTGCTCCCGCATCGAGCTTAGCAGTGGAAACACTTATTCCATTGGCCACAATTTTGTTCCCATTACCATTCATCTGGTCAGCTACGATTATTACTATTCCTCCACCATTCCCTCCTGCGGTGAAAACTGATCCTGCCCATCCGGTTGAGGAACCTCCTCCACCTCCCATAAAAATACCTCCTGTAATAGTATCAATCTGGGTACCGGTAACTGAAACGCCGGGATAACCGCCTGTGTTAATTTGTGATGAACATAGATAGAATTCCTTTCCCCCTTGTCCTCCCAGACCTCTGTTTGATCCGCCACCTCCACCTGAAAATTTTCCATTGCCACCACCACCACCGCTGAAAAAGGCTCCCTGCCCCTTCAGGTAAAGTGGCAGGATAACAGGTGTACATGTAGGACAAGGACTTTGATGTGAAGCGAGCCCTTCACCTTTGTAACCGGCATTCTGAAATGAACGGGGAAAAGAATATTTATTAAGTATCCCGGAGGGATCAGAACAATTGCCTAAACCAATTGTATCCTTTCCCCCGGAAAATCCTTTTCCGGAAACATCAATATTATTATTAAGCGTCAGGGTTTTACCCACAAACATTGCAAGTACTCCGCCTGTTTTTGTTATTCTGTCCCACTTTTTACAGGTCAGTACTTTTGATTGACTTAAAGCATCAAAATAAGGGACTTTTATAATTTGTACGCTACCGGCAGGGTCGTATTTATTTATTTTAGTAAAAAAACTAATTGTCTTTGCAGCAGGAACAACAGTTTGAATTATAAGAAATTCATATCTTCCGGGTACTCCGACTTTTTGTTCGACTGTAGTACCATAACCAAGAGCATCGGCAGTATTTATTGCAACGCCCTGCATCTGGATAATAAGAACCGTATCACCGTTGTTAAATGCTGAAGCATCATCCACTACTACCTGGTAATCACTTCTTGAAAGAACTCTGGCATATTTATTAACTACCACACTATCGGTCTGAGATAGTAGCGCCGTACTGCTAAAACCAAGTATCAGCAAACAAAAAATAAGCCTTGTGCTACGACGCAAAAAAATTCCTGTCATCATTTAGATATCAGAACTGCTAATATAACTATTATCCTGAATATTTCTATTTACATATAAAAGAAGTTTGAAGTTTGGAGTTTAGTGTACTTAAAGTTGAAGAAAATGAATAATAGCAAATTGAGAATTACATCACGTGCTTCAGGCATTTGGCTTCTCAACTGTGTACAAAACCGGCAATTCAAAATAAAAAACAGAACCTTTATCAACTTCTGATTCAAACCATATCATGCCATTCGCACTTTCAATATATTTCTTGGCAATTGACAACCCAAGACCCATTCCCGATGACTTGGTAGTAAAATTGGGGGTGAAGAGATTCTTTTGTAAACTCCCGGGGATACCTATACCATTGTCTGATACAGATACAACAACTTTGTCGTTCTTTACCCCTATATTTAACATTATAAGCCCGTCGCGTCCCGATGGTATTGATTGAATCCCATTCTTGATAAGATTTGAAAATACCCCGTTAAGCTGCTCTTTATCAGCATAAATAACAATTTTACTTTCACGCGGCCAATGTACCCTGAAGGTAACATTTTCGGTATTCTTAAATAACTCAAGAGTTATCCTGATTTGCTCAAGAATGTTAACTTCCACAGGATTTGTAACCGGCATTTTTGCAAAAGCTGAAAAAGCAGATGCAATTGATGAGAGATTATCAATGTATTCGATCTGATTTCTGGTAAAACGATCAAGTGTTTTTTCAAAGCCCGGTACCTTGTCATTCCACGATTTAAAAAGCTGCTGAACATTTAGTTTCATTGGTGTAAGAGGATTCTTAATCTCGTGAGCAATCTGTTTGGCCATCTCTCTCCAGGCATATTCTCTTTCGGAGTTGGCCAGCTTGCTGGTGCTTTCCTCGATTTCATCGACCATCCTGTTATACTGCTTGACAAGCTCTCCAATTTCATCATTCCCGGCATAAGTGAGATGTTCACTCTTCTTTCCCACAGCTACATTTGCAATTCCCATGCTGAGCATTGCAAGCGGGGAAGTCAGGCGGCCGCTGATAAATACAGCGAGACTCATCGTGATCACTATCAGGAGAAGAGTAAAATTGATAATTGCTACAATCAGGTTTGAAATTTCCTTTGCCAGAACACTCTGCATCCTGAAATAGGGCAGATTCAGATATGCAAGAACTTTATTATCGGTGCTGAAGAAAGGAACATAAGCTGATAAATACTCAAGCTTTCCTATTTTCTCTTTCTGGTAATATTCGCTTTTTTTAAGATGGGCCAGATTATTCAGTGCCATGTTGTTTATACGCTGGCTTGTCAGGTCACGGTCAAAAACCTCCTGACGTGAAGTTGCAATAAGAAATCCGTTAGTATTATAAAGGTTGATGTCGGTATTGAAAACATTAGAAAGCTTTATAAGTAATTCGTTAAGTGATGAATAATCAATACCTCTCCAGTCAGGTGAAATGTATTTTTCCATCGAAAGCTTACTGTCGAGCTCCAGATAAACCGAGTTAAGCTTTTCTTTAATATTTTCATAATGCTTTGTGTTATATTGTTCGATCGTGATATATGCAACAACGATACCGATGAGAATATAAGAGAATAGAAGTATTACAATATAAGATAGTTGAAGTTTCTGACGGAAATTAAAGATATTCATACTTCGTACGACCGGTCTTCTGATTAACAAAATGATCATGTTCGAAAAGAAAAGAATGAATGCAAAAAGGTATGCAAAGGATATGATTATATTTCCGAAAGTAAGTTCCGGTCTGGATATTATAACAGTAATATTCCCGTTTTTATAAAGTACATGTTTAAATCCATCTGTTCTGAAGATCCTGTAATCTGAAAATTTGTCAATGTATTCAGCATCAGTTTTATCATAAGGGAAACCTTCAGTTCTCAGAACCATCTCACCGTTAATATACTTGGCGAAGGAATAGTCCTTCAACCCTGCATATTTATGATAATTTTTATCAAGAAGCAATTCTGAATAACCGGGCTGGAATACATTTACATCACTATAGAGTTCTATGAATAGTCCATTTATTTTATTTTTTCCGGATTTGTAATAGTACCTGCCCAAATAATATGACCTTCCTCCCTGATTATCAATGAAATAAAAATTTGTGCCCGTAAGTCTGTGACCATTGTCCTTTATACGTTGGTCAAAAAAACTAAAACAGTTTTGTGATCTCTTACTACCGGTTCCGATCTGCAAAGGCTGATCGTTGTGACAAGTGTAAACCCCAAAATTATAATTCTTCCAGAATCCCGTAAAATAATTATCCTCAAGGTAGTTCGATATTTTTTCGACGCTGTTTTTGTCGAAATGTTCAACCTTCATCATATTTGTTAAAGAAGTATCCTTCTCAATTACAGGGAATAAATCGAGCAAAAGATGTTCAGCTTCAGGATCATTTTCAGTTGAAAAAGAGACTGCCTGAATTTTAAGATTTTCAGTAGTTTTCTTTTCAGAAAGGATTGTAATAAAATATAGAAAATAAAAACCTGAAATGACTGAAAGAATGACTGTTATACCTAACAGGCTCACATTTCTATTAGTCACTTTCCATATACTTAAAACCAAAACGCAATAAATAATTGCCAATGGTATCATAGTTCCGGGTTTGTTAAAGAAAAAGAGTACCGGAACAATAAGTGAAAGGATTATAGAAAAAATTATAGCTCCGGAATTTAATAATCTGACGCCCTGGAATATTTTAAACAGGTAGAGCACAGGTACCATTAGGAGCAGGAATAAAGAGGCAAACCCGGTAAAACTGAACACATTCAGTTCCAGCACCTTATAGGTTTCAAAGTTTATATTTGAGGTCGCAATAAGCTCACTGAATATCCGATGATATAAACATAAAATAAATGCCCCTGCAATCAGCGATACAGAAAGGAACAGATAATTTGCGGCCCCTTTCCTCTCCTTTAACTCTTTGACCGGAAAATAACGGTAGAGAACCGTAGAATAAGCAGCAGCAAGAATACCGAGCATTAACAGGTGACCCAATGAAGGTATAAACTTGTTTAAAGAGAACCTGTAGGGAGAAAACAGTTCAGTCTGAAAGACAGAGAGTGGTTTTCCGGTGAACAGAATAAAGATATAAATCAAAGTAAAAACAATGAGGGCAAAACCAGCTCCATTAAGTCCCTTCCCTTTACTGACCAATGATTTTACTATTTCTAATGTAATGAGAATTAGCAGCACAAATGCTCCCGACCAAAAAATTAAAGGAACGAGTATAAAGGAGGTATTCCCTTTGACTGCCGGAAATAAGAGGGAAAAGAGAAAGTCTCCTTTTTTGTCATATATGTGAAATCCGGATGCATTTTTATCAGTATCCAGATTAACACTACCAGGTATCCTGAATTCCTTTCCGAACCCGCTGTTAATGATGTTATTCTCAAAACTATAATCCGTATGAATTCTAAGCAGTCCGATTATCTTTTCATTTCCCGACTGTATAGTTTTGGTAAGAAACCATCCGTTTTGTAAAAAAACCAGAGGTTTGTTATAAAGCGAATCAATATATACGGAAGGTACGTCAAACTCATTATCAGACCAAAAGACAAGCTTGTTGTCCAGATATTCAAGAATACTGATCCTGTTCTTTTCTGCAATTGTAAAAAGGTCGTTTTGTCTGACAGTATCATTTTGAGTCTTCCATGCTATTATAGGTTTCATGGCATTGAGACAATCTTCCATATTTGTCTCTTTTGCAATAAGGGTCTTATTAAGCATTTTCGTTCTGAAGCGATACTCAAAATCGCTGAAATAAACTTTTTCGGTGACAAGCGCCAGAATAATGAGTACAACAGCCAGAATGGAAAGAAATATCGGATAATGATTGGCTCTCATAAGATAATAATCATTTATTATTCATGATGATAGGGTTCTCCTTTAATAATTGTGAATCCCCTGTAAAGTTGTTCCAGAAACAATAATCGTACCAGCTGATGAGGAAAAGTCATCTTTGACAAAGACATTTTATAGTCAGCTCTTGCATATACTGTTTCCGAAAAGCCCCAGGGTCCGCCAATGACAAATACAATTCTTTTTTTTGGAAGGAAAAACATCTTTTCCAGAGCTACAGAAAATTCAAGTGTCCTTAACTCTTTCCCCCGTTCATCAAGCAAAATTATATAATCGTCATCCACGACCGCCTGAATAATTTTTGTTGCTTCTTTATTCTTTTGTTCCTGAACAGGCATATTCTTTGTATTTTTTACATCAGGAAGCGTAATGATTTCAAAAACAGAATATTTTTTAATACGCTTCGTATAAAGATCCACCAGCTGTTCAATATGTTTATTGGTTGTCTTACCTGTCTGTAATAATGTTATTTTCATAATTTGTAGGACGCCAATTATCTAATAATCCTGCCGTCACTCTTTTACAAAAATATAATTAATAACCCTCTCATGCAATTCTATCAATTCTATTTCTTTTGTTTGAGTAACCTGAGACAAAGAGGTGAAAAAAAGAAAACGGATGAAATAAAATGAGTATAGGAATCGGGTAGAAAAATCTGTTGACCTGTCCCAAGTTATTTTAAAAAGGGCACCCTGCCTACCTTGAACGAATCTCTCTCCTCATGAATGAGAAATAAGATAATCCAAAACACGTTATTGTAGCTGCTACCAGTCCTGTAAGCTGAGGCCATACCAGCATGATACTCTGCCCAAGAGGCAGCAGGCCGGGTATTGTTCCATGAACCTGTTCCATGCTTAAAGGACCCAGACTGCGAACTGACGGCATCAGGAGAGTTGTTGTAGCATCATTATAAAGCTGACCAGGCTCAATTCTTAACAAGTTCAACACAAATTTTTGATAATCAATAACTTGTTGTGGTGAAGCAGCAACTGACGGTAAGTTGGCTTTGGAAATCAAATTTACGATCAAATGGTAAAATACACTGAAAAATAACCATGTTGCAATACACGCCAACGCGGAAGTAGCCGTTTGGCGGAATATTATTGAAAACAAAATCGATAAATTCAGCCAGAATGCCACATATAAGATACTGACCAATATGAAGAAAATAATACGTAAAAACTCTTCAGCAGTCGGAGGAATTCCGATCCTTATAATTCCAAATCCCATAACAAGAAAACCCAATGCAAAAAACATAATGCTGATTACTATCAAAGAAGCTAAAAACTTAGCATTCAGTAAATAGTCCCTGTGAATAGGTTGAGCCATAATCCGACTAAGAGTCCCTTTATTCTGCTCTGAGTTGATAGCATCAAATCCAAGGCTGATCCCAAGTAAGGGGCCCAGAAAACCTAAAAAGACAATGAAAGAAGGTAATGTACCATCGGAAAGAGTAAATAAATTAAGAAAAAGGAATGAGCCGGTATAACCCTGGGAATCCACTACTTTATTGATATTAGTTAAAGCAGAATATAATGAGCCGAAACATGTGAGTACTATTATGGCTATTAATATATTGAAACGCCAGCTTTTTATATGGTCCGAAATTTCCTTATTTACTATGACCGGAAATGGATGAGTATTTTCAGTTCTATTCTGAGACTTTGTTCGCGATTCATTCATGATTTACATCTCCTTCAAAATAACGGTTATAAATCTCATCAAGGCCGTATTCCTTCTTATGCAAATAGTTTAGTCCGGCTCCTGATTCGACAATTACCCTGGCTATATCGGCAGTCAGGTCACAGGAACAACCAACCTGAACAGCACTGTTTTTTACTGAGATTGAAATGACGCCCTGAATTTTTTTGATCTCTTCCACCAAAATGTTTATTTTTTTTGTGACTTCTGAAGAGATGAAAGCATCTGAATAATTTGATAAGATCTCTGCGTCAATTATAAAAGTCTCATTCGAGAATAATGCCTTTGACAAAGAGGCAATGTCGCCTTCAGCCAATAATTTACCACTCACAAACAATCCAACCCTGTCACAAACTTTCTGTACCTGGTGCAGATGGTGTGAAGAGAGAACTACCGTAAGCCCCTGTTCATTTTTTAATTTAATAATTAATTCCAGAAATCCCTGCACTCCCATCGGATCAATGCCCAATGTCGGTTCGTCAAGAATGATTACTTCCGGATTTTTAATCATTACATCAGCTAATCCAAGACGCTGGCGCATTCCACGGGAATATTTGCCGGCTTTTTTCTCCATATCATCCGATAAACCGACCAGGGCAAGAAGCTCTTTTGCTTTTTGACCGGCCTCCCCGGCTGATATATTATTTAATCTGGCGGTGTAAATAAGGTTTTCCATTCCTGTGAGATCATCATAAAATCTTACATCTTCAGGAAGGTATCCAACTTTCCTTTTGACATCAATAGGATTAGTCGTAGGATCAATATCACATACTTTAATCTGCCCGGAAGTTGGCTCAGACAACCCCAGCATCATAAGTATTGTTGTTGATTTTCCGGCGCCATTAGGTCCGAGTAAACCAAAAACTTCACTTTTCCTGATTGAAAGGTTGAGGTGATCGACTACACTCACAGAACCATATTTCTTTGTCAGATCGACAAGCTCAATAATATTCCGGCTCATTAATTACCTCCTTCCGTACCTTCGGAACAGATAAAACACAGCTCCGAAAACACATAAGATGATCAAAATACCAGTCCATCCCAGCAACATTGGAGTTCTTACAGATATCCTGAACTCAGCCTTTGAATTTACTCCCTGTGAATTTGCTTCGATCCGGGTAATATAATCTCCGACAATTGCTCTTTTGGCAACTTTAATTATTGCATAAATCTGGGCCGATTCGCCTGATTCCAGTCTGTCGACTTTTTTAGGATCAAAAGTGACTTCCCAGTTAACAGGTGCTGAAGAGTTAAACCTAATATCCTTAAGGTCAGATGATCCGGTATTCCTCACCAGGAGTTTAAGCTTTTTCTCTTCACCTTCTGCGATATTGTCACTCAACAAACCTGTTGGTGTAGTCAACACCATGTTATAAGAACCGGTAATTACAACTTCCAGCTCAAGATTGGCCGACGTAGATGTAGTTACCGCATTTAAGTGTATTTTATAGGTTCCTGCTTTAGTTTCACCGGGCGGAACAATCTGAACGCTCAGGCTTTTACTTTTGTTAGCGTCTACGCTAACTGAAGAAATCTGCTTAAAATCAATACTATAATTCACAATCCAACCTTGCGGGGCAGAGGCATTTAATGAGTATAACTGATTATCGGCGGTTAGATTTTTTATTATTGCCTCAAACGTAAAGTTGGATGTGGTAGGACCCTGCAGGTTAGATTGCCTGGTAGTAAACTCAGTTTTAAAGGTACCTTGTTCAGAGACTGTCACGGTGAGGGGCAGCGAGTCAAATCCCTTTGCATCCACTTTAAACCGGTAGCTGCCTTTGTTGACTTGCAGAGGAACATCCAATATGAGATTAAGCGTTTGTTTCCCTCCGGGCAGCACTGCAATCTGACTGATCTTCCATCCCCCTGATTTTAAAACATAATTCCATCCACGGGGCAGATCTTCCAATGAAATTTCAACATTTTGAATTTCATTGCTGTTATTGATAACATCGATAATATAATCGATCGATTCTCCCGGGGGGACAGAAATTTTAGTATATGGAGTGTACAGAGTTATTTTGTCCGCGGCAAAAACCGGGTGACCACAGAAAAGCAATATTCCTGATAGATTAAGCAAAAACATGCTTAAAAAGTTCTTACGGTGTGAGAAGAGATATTTTTTCATAACTTTTAAACAATTTTCTGTTCAATGGGCAATTTTAAAAAAAAATTCAATGTTTGATTGTTAAAAAAAATTTAAGAATTTCTTAAAAACTAGCTAAAAAATTAAACCCTCTCTGCCCGTCTTTCGATGTCTTCAAAAAATCACAGAATTGTCAGACTTTTAATTTTATTAATTACTGTTGACTTTAAATGTTGATAAGGAATGTTGAAAGACCAGAGATTCAGGAGATAAACTTTGTGTTTCTTTATGGTTCAATGAAATAAATCATTACCGAAAAAGAACAGTAATATCATTGCTAAGGAGGGCAAAGTAATTGAGGTCAGAAAAAGCTATGATAACCAAATAAGTATTAAATTTGTATTGCATTGACTTTGTTGTCCGCAATATTTAAACTAAACTGACATGAAATCCGTACATATAATTCCGGTAGTATTAATAGCCTTTTGCAGTCTTACAGCCGGATCGCAGGACCAGGGAAAAATACCGGGAGGAATTTCAACAGCAATCAAAACTGGTAATGCCGCTGAATTATCAATGTACATGAATTCTACTATTGAACTTCTTCTTCTTGATAAAGAGGATTTCTACAAAAAAAAGGTAGCAGAAACCATACTTAAGGATTTTTTTGCGGAGTACCACGCTAAAGATTTCACCATCCGCCATCAGGGTGCAAAAAATGATGCCCAATATGCCATTGGCAATCTTAAGACTGAGAAAGGAGACTTCCGGGTATATTTCCTTCTTAAAAAGGTTGATCAGGAGTTGCTTATACATCAGATACGCATTGAATCTGACAATGGAAAATAGGATTCTAAAGGAATTCATCTTAAGAAGCCTTGCTGAAGATTTAGGGGATGGCGATCACTCATCACTCGCCTGCATACCTGAAGAAGCAAAAGGGAAGGCAAAACTTCTGATAAAAGAGAAAGGAATAGTTGCAGGAATCAGGGTCGCAGCAGAACTTTTTTCAATAATCGATAATGATCTGAAATTCGATCTGCTTCTTCCGGATGGAACCGGTGTTGTACCCGGAAATATCGCGTTTCATATTTCGGGCCGACAGCAATCAATCCTTAAATCAGAACGTCTGGTCCTGAACATCATGCAAAGGATGAGCGGAATCGCCACAAGTACAAATGAATATGCGATCCGGCTTAAGGGATTGAAAACAAAAATACTTGATACACGTAAAACCACACCCGGATTTAGATTCCTTGAAAAAGAGGCTGTACGGATTGGCGGAGGAATGAATCACAGAATGGGTTTGTTCGATATGATCATGCTGAAAGACAACCATATCGATTTTGCCGGAGGAATTCATAATGCAATTAATAAAACCAGGGAGTACCTGAAAAGGAACAATCTGAATCTTAAGGTAGAAATAGAAGCCAGATCACTTGAGGATGTAAAAACGATTCTTTCTGCCGGCGGGGTCGATCGAATAATGCTTGATAACTTCAGTCTTGAGCAAACCCGTTTGGCAGTAAAAGAAATTTCCGGAAAGTATGAGACAGAATCGTCAGGTGGAATTGATCTTTCAACAATAAGATCATATGCGGAATGTGGTGTTGATTTCATTTCCGTAGGCGCTCTTACTCATCATGTCAAAAGTCTGGATATGAGTCTTAAAGCCTTTTAAATAATGAACCTAAGGGAAGTTACGGTTTTTAATGACAGAGAAAAAATCAGCAAACTGGTTCTTCCCGGCTTTGACGGAGTACCAATAAGTCAGGTTATAACATTTGTAATCAGTGGATTTCGCAAAGGAGTACTCGTTACACGAGCTTCATCAATAGCATTTAATCTCCTGATGGCATTGCTACCTGCCTCGATTTTTCTTTTTACTTTGATTCCGTTTATTCCTATTCCCAATTTCCAGCAGGAACTGATAAAACTTTTTGAAAACATTCTGCCTTCCAACGCTTTCAACTTCCTCCAGACAACTATTATAGATATTGTCACTCACAAAAGCAAAGGTCTGTTGCTCTTTATGTTTATTGCAACAGTTATCTTTTCGACGAACGGAATACATGCAATTATTCATGCATTTGTAGTATCTGCTCATTCATTTAAAACAAGATCGTGGGTGAATCAGAGAAAGATCTCAGTGGTTTTGCTGTTGATAATCATTTTTCTGATTTCGACTGCCGGATTTCTTGTAATATTCGGAAAGGTTACTGTGAACAGGCTCGTTGTTCTGCATGTTGTTAAAAGACGCTATGTGATCTATTTTCTGATCTTCCTGAAGTGGGTCCTTGTCGTATTGCTTCTCTTTCTGGCAATTTCGTTCCTATATTATTTTGCTCCTGCCAAGAAAACGGGGTTTAAGTTTTTTTCACCGGGTTCAACTCTTGCAACATTTTTGTTTATCCTTACATCGCTCGGATTTTCAGCATATGTGAATCATTTCGGACAATACAATAAACTGTACGGTTCAGCAGGAACACTAATGGTCATTCTTATCTGGCTATATCTTAATTCCATAGCCATACTCATAGGATTTGAACTGAACCTGAGCATCCTGGCAGCAATGGATGAAGATGCAGAAAAAAAAGCTGCCTCAACTGAGACAGCCCTCTTAACTAACTAACCAACAATGCAAATGAAAAACAAAATTAAAACTGTATAAGAAATATGATTCATCTTCCCAGCATAGTCATCTTATATAAACAAATTAATCGTCAGCCTGTAAGTCATTCTAGAAATTAATATCAAGTTGTGTGGTAAGAGTGTTGGCATTCTGATTATTGGTATTATAATAAGCATTTTTGTTATTATAAATATCATAGGCAACTATAACAGATACATTTTTAGAGAATGCCCATGAGGCTCCAAGATTTAAAGCTCCAAGATAATTTTTCCCTCCCTGGTAATCAACTGAAAACCAAAGCTTATCAGATATTTCTGTCATTGTTCTGTCCCATGACAATAAAATGCCTCTGTTTGCTTTCTTCATATTTTCATCTACAAGGATCTTTTCATTGCCATTATAATATCCTACAGTTAGCCTGCCTATTATTGGGAGGGTTTTTGCAATTTCTCCATATATTATGTTATAATTTGTAAGATTACTTTTTAACCCAAAATTAAATGCTCCTAAAGCTATTGCAGGAGAGCCTTTGAACAATACGCTTTCAGGAAAGCCGAATTTCGCATTGAAATAAAATGGATGGTTATCATAATTACTGTCCCCCATATAAAGATAATCAACACCAATCTCACCCTGAAATTTTTTGAAAGGGAGCAGCCCGGTTGTAAAACCTGCATCAAACATACCTGCACCCCGCACTCCGTTTATATTTGACATTCTGATGTAATTATCGATTCCAAGGTGCATTGTTTTCCACGCCTGAAAATCAGATGAAGGAATCCATAATTGTGTTGAAGGTGTTGATAGTAATATTTCAACCTTTAGAACAGACAGTACAACAAAAATTACCAGGAGTTTTTTCATGATTTAATGATTTAGTGTAAGTAATTCAACAATTATTATGGACCGTAATATGACAGCCGGGGAGCGGATAATAGTGGGAAATGAGACCCCGCTCCCGACTGCCAGCTGACAAATATTATCTTGATAATGGAGTTTCTGCGTTTTTATCCATTTTCGTCCCTGAATAACCGTCAATTCCCATTTCAGGAAGATCGAGACCTTCAAGTTCAGTTCTTGCAGAGACCCTGTTGCCGATGATCATATCTATTAATTTAAACACTGCATATGAAATCAGACCTACATAAATGAGGTTTGCCAATACTCCGATGATTTCAGCAATGAGCTGACCACCATCACCGTAGAATAAACCTTTTACTGTGCCTGCTACGCCGTTCCATCCATCGCCATAAGTACCATCAGCAAACAAGCCAAGCGCGATGACGCCCCAGGCACCATTTACACCATGTACTGAAATTGCACCTACCGGATCATCTATTTTTGCTTTCCTTTCAAAGAAAAAGGAAGATTCAACAACCAGTACACCTGCAATCAAGCCAATTAGGGCTGCACAACCTACATTTACAAATGCACAGGGTGCTGTAATGGCAACCAGTCCGGCTAACAAACCATTACAAATCATACTGACATCAGGTTTTTTGGTCTTAAACCACCACATGTAAAGCATTGCCGCAAAAGCGCCTGTGGCAGAAGCAATCATGGTATTAACGGCTACAACTGCTATCCTCAGATCCCCTCCTGCAAGAGTTGATCCGGGATTGAACCCAAACCAGCCGAAAGCAAGGATAAATGTTCCGATTACTGCCATCGGTATACTGTGTGCCGGAATTGCATTTGGTGATCCGTTTTTATTGTATTTCCCAAGCCGTGGTCCGAGTATCCATGCACCTACCAAAGCAATCACACCTCCGGTTAAGTGGACTACGGAGGAACCTGCAAAATCAACATGTCCATGTCCCAGGTGGAAATTTGAACCGAGTTGTGTTAACCAGCCGCCGCCCCATACCCAGTTTCCATAAACAGGGTAAATTATTGTCCCTACAGCAAGTCCATATAAAACAAAGGCAGAGAATTTCCATCTTTCAGCCATGGCTCCGGTAGGGATAGTAGCTGTGGTATCCATAAACACCATCTGGAAAAGGAACAATGCAAATACTGCAACATCATAAGTCCCGCTAAGAAAAAACCCTTTAGATCCTAAAAGACCGAATGAATGTCCGAACAGTTTAATAGTCAATTCATGATTCAATCCGTCAAAGCCGCCCATAGTAGTTATTGCTCCAACTCCTCCGAACATAACTGCAAAGCCGCATATCCAGAAACCAAGCATACCAAGAGGATATATCATTAAGTTCATAGCCATGGTATGTGCAACGTTTTTTGCACGTGTCAATCCTGTTTCCACCATTGCAAACCCGGCCTGCATGAACATTACCAAAAAACCGGTTATTAAGGTCCACATTATATTAAGAGCAACTTTGTTATGCCCGACCTGATTAGCTACTTCCAATATTGTAGGTGATCCGGGAGTTGCTGCAGAAATTTCCGTAGCTGTTCCGGTGTTTGTACCACTGGGATCAGGCTTTCTGGGTCCATCTGCATAACACGCAGTTCCTATAGTCATAATTAATGCCAGGACGAATGATATAATTTTTTTAGTCATTGTTATAAGTTTTAAATAATTATTACTTGGCTAATTTTGAATCTCCGGGTCCTGCTGTTGATGCATCTCCACGGGCGCCATTACTGATCCGTACCGATTCTTCGATGTTATAGCTGAAAATCATCCCGTCACCGATCTCACCTGTAAATGCAGCTTTCTCAATGCAGTCGATCGTTTTTTTAACATTAATGTCATGAAGTACAATTGAAATAAAAATCCTGGAGATGTACTGTGTATCGTATACCGTTCCACGGTAAGTGTGATGACCACGCAGATGCTCATTTCCCACTCCCGAGGCATCCCAGTAGGAAAAGAAGTCGATACCAATCTCCTTAAGCTGAGTTTTGACATCTTCAAATTTTGACGTTCTGATGATTGCTTCAATTTTCTTCATACTTTCTGTTTTTTAGTTATTATCTGTTTTTTTCAATATTTCTTCAGGAAAAAAGGTACATCCATGTATATTTTTATAGATGGTGTATATATAGGCCAAATACATGCCATTCTTTGAGTGAATATTCGGGGATTAAAAAAGATGAGGCTGCAAAATATTAGAAGACAGTGAGTTCGAGAGTAATAATAAAAATTCAGATATTTGTCGAAGACTAAAAAAACCTACAAACAGGTAGGAATCAAATAAAAATCCTACAAAAATGTAGGATTAAGATTAAAATTGCATTAATTGTGTGAAATTGAATGATATTGAATGGACAGTCGCGACTTTTCCCTTCAATAAATTTAAGCACCAGGTTTAAACTTCTTGAATATTGCAGGATCAATCTGATACTTCCTGATTCTGAGTCCCATCATTCGTTCAGTCAGTTTAAGCTGTTCAGCAGCTTTAGATATATTTCCTTTAGACATGTTCAGGGCATCAATAAGCATCTGCTTTTCTACATTTTCAAGTATGGATTCCAGGCTGCCTTCCACACGAGAGTGTGTTGATGCTGCACTTTGTAAAGTAGGTGGCAGGTTATGCGACCTGATTACCCTGTCGGTACTGAGAATTGCTGCGCGTTCGATGCAATTTTCAAGCTCTCTAATGTTACCCGGCCAGTGATATGTCATCAGAAGATCAATTGCAGTTGAGCTGATCCGCTTTATTTCAAGACCATGAATTTTGTTATATTTTTCAATAAAATGATTCACAAGAAGAGGTATATCTCCCCTGCGTTCCCTGAGAGGCGGGATAAAAAGCGGGAAGACATTAAGTCTGTAGTACAAGTCTTCACGGAATTCGTTTTTGAGAATCATCTCTTCAAGGTTACGATTTGTGGCTGCTATAATCCGGACATCAGCTTTAATTGTTTCGCTTCCTCCCAGACGCTGAAATTCCTTTTCCTGCAATACCCTTAACAGCTTGACCTGGAGGTTTGGCGGCAGGTCTCCGATCTCATCGAGGAAGATTGTGCTTTTCTCGGCTAATTCAAAACGTCCTTTATGCAATTTATCTGCTCCGGTGAATGCACCTTTTTCATAACCAAACAATTCGCTTTCGATAAGCATTTCAGGGATAGCGGCGCAGTTTATCTTAATCATCCGTTGCTTATTACGCGGGCTTTGATCATGTATCGCGGTGGCTACCAACTCTTTTCCAACACCGCTTTCACCACGTATCAGAATAGTGGCATTAGTCATAGCCACTCTTGAAATCATGTCATATACCTCTTGCATTGTTCCTGATTCACCGACAAGTGAAGTGATCCGGTCATTATAACTGTAAAGTCCCTGCTCCCTTAGTTTCCGGTAATGAAGCTTTTCCAGTTCCTCAATCTTATCCTGCCTCGATCTTACCAGCCTGGCAAACATTGCAGCCATTATGGTCAGAAACTGCAACTCATTCTGATAAGAGCGGTTGGAATAGTATTTAAGTTTTACGCTCAGGGTACCGATAATCGCATTTTTTGCTTTTATAGGAACACATATGAAGGAATCTTCATCTTCAATTTTGGTTGTGGATTTTGTTTTGTTAAGATAACGGGGTTCATCTGATATATGTGGAATGATTACAGGCTCGCCGGTTTTTACAACTTCACCGATAATACCTTCCCCGATTTTATATTCACCTCTTTCTTTTTGTTCCCTGGTTAATCCATAAGCAACCTCAATATATATTTTTGAGGAATTACGATTGAGGACAGTTAAAAAAGCCTGGAGGATGCCAAATTTATTGGCCATTTCCTCCATTACCTGGAGGATGGCTTCTTCAAGATCGGAACTTTTCGCAACTACCTCGCTTACCTGGAAAAGAAGAGATAAATTATCCTGACGATCTGTCATTTACTTCTATTTAGATTTGATATGTTGGAGATTGCTTCCTTCAGGTAATCTCAAACTCTGATATTTTAAATTATTATCGATTGTTTCAGTCAAATAATAAATATTAATCAATTTCATAATAATTGTAACTAAAACGAACAATTATTATGAAAAACAATAATTTCATTCAATTAATTCTGGCAAAGTTATTAATAATTCCCGATTCCCGTTCTTAATTGTGTTTTTGACTTTCTGTAATTTTTTTCATTACTTGCGGGACCAGAAACCAGCCGCAATGAAAAAATGGACATTTTTCCTTCTCTTCCTGATATTGATAAGTTGTAAGGGGAAAAAGAGCGAGTCGTATTTTACACCTGAAAAAGCATCCTTGTACTTCAAAGATATTGAGCAGATATGCAATCGTGATAATGGCAAGCTCTGGGGGAAAAACCTTTATGGCCCAATAATGTTTGTTGAAAGAGTAACTCGCAGAATCATTGCAAATCAACCCGATAATGAAGGAATCCTTAAACTTAAGGATGGAGTTTATGTTGGTACATATCCAAAAGAATTAATATTAAGCAATGCTCCTGTGAAATTCGGAGGAACACAGTTTGCTATGGCTCCTCTTCCGGCTGAAGATGAGCTGTACAGAATTAAAACCAGGGCAATTCACAGCCTTTTTCACCGGTTTCAGGAAAATGAAGGAGTTATTATTTCAAGCTTCAACATCAGTAATATGGATGAAAAGGAAGCAAGGCTCTGGATAAAACTGGAGTGGAAAGCTTTGCGTAAAGCAATTAATACCAAAGGAGATGAACAGCAACTGGCAATAAGAGATGCCCTGATCTTCAGAGGATCAAACAGAGAGCTTTATCATAAATATGCCGCTGATGAAAATAAGTTTGAAACCTACGAGGGACTGGCAACATTTACTTATACTTTGCTTTGCACTAATTCACCGGAGGAATTCAAAACCAGGCTCTTCGAAAACCTTGACAGAATTTATTCGATGCAATCTTATAACCGTTCATATGGAATTATTCACGGGGCATTGTATGCCACTCTTCTTTATAATAAAGGATATGATATAAAAAAAATAGATTCAGACAGTTTTGATCTTGGAAATGCCGTAAAAGAACTTTACGATATTGAATTGCCTGCCGTTTGCAGAGATGTTGCGGGCAGCCTGGCAGTTAATTATGACATTGAGGCTATAAATAAGGAGGAAGAAAAAAGGGATGCAGATATAAAAGAGAGTATTCATAGTCAGATAAGTATCTTTACCGATAAACCTGTTGTATTTCTGGAACTTGACAGTCCCTATTTTGATTTTGAACCTGAAGATATTCACTCGCTTGATACTCTCGGGACCCTCTATAATTCAATGCGGGTATCAGATAACTGGGGTAAACTCACAGTTGATAAAGGAGGTTGTCTCGTCTCAAATAATCTGAAGTTTATACGTATTACCGCAAGATCATTTAAGGCAGATAAGAACCATATTTCAGGTGATGGTTGGCATCTCCTCCTGAATAACGACTGGGAACTTGTACCGGTTGATCAGAATTATTTTGTCAGGAAGCTGATACCGTAAACTTACCTCCTAAATCCCCCAAATGGGGGACTTTAGTTTAGTTTATCAGCCCCCCAATTGGGGGGTTGGGGAGTTTGAGATAAGGGAATAAGTTTATATTACAGTCTTTTCAGCTCCTTCATCCTCTCCTCCAATGATTTTATCTTCGATTCAGCGTCGCTTTTTTTCTTTCTTTCCAATTCCAAAACACTTGCAGGAGCTTTTTTGACAAAACGCTCATTATCAAGCTTTTTCATGACATTGAGAAGGAATCCTCTGTTATAATTCAAATCCTCCTGTATCTTTGCAATCTCACTTTCCAAATCAAGCTTGACTTTAAGCGGTATAAAATACTCAACGGTACCTATCATAAATGATACCGTCTTTTCCTGTTTCTCTGAGACAAATATTACTTCTGAAAGGTTACAGAGTTTTCCTGCAACAGGCAGGAATTCTGTATCATATTCTTTCTCCTCACTTAGGATGAGAAGTTCAATTCTATCCCTCTTTGGAATTTCCTTATTTTTCCTTACCGTTCTGACTGCACTTACAATTTCCTTTATTGATTCAAACCCGGCAATTATCTCCCTGTTGAATTTTTTAGCATCAGGCATCCTAGTCATCATGATACTTTCACTTTCTTCTCTTTCACCAAGCAGTTGCCATATTTCCTCTGAAATGAACGGCATGAAAGGATGTATCACTTTTAAAAGCTTTTCCAAAAGAGTGACCGTGGCATCAAATGTCATCCTGTCAATGGGTTTTTGATATTCAGGTTTGATGATTTCAAGATACCAGCCTGAGAATTCATCCCAGAACAATTTGTACGTAATCATGAGCGCTTCTGAAATCCTGAACTTTCTGAAATTCACATCTATTTCATTAATAGATTTCTTCATCACCTCGTCCATCCATTTTATGGCAACTTTTGATGATTCAGGTTGATGAGTTATATTATCTACTTTCCAGCTCTTTACAAGTCTGAAGGCATTCCAGATCTTATTTGCAAAGTTGCGTCCCTGTTCGGGAAGGCTTTCTTCAAAAAGCAGGTCATTCCCGGCAGGAGAGCATAGAAGCATCCCAACCCTGACTCCGTCAGCACCATATTTTTCTATTAGTCCTAAGGGATCGGGAGAATTACCGAGCGATTTCGACATTTTCCTTCTCTGATTATCGCGAACCAGACCTGTTATATAAACGTTATTAAAAGGCCTTTCTCCCCTGTATTCATATCCTGCAATGATCATCCTGGCAACCCAGAAAAAAAGTATATCAGGAGCTGTTATCAGATCGTTTGTAGGATAATAATATTTAATATCCGGATTTTCCGGATCGTTGATCCCGTCAAATGAAGTGATCGGCCAGAGCCAGGATGAAAACCAGGTGTCAAGAACATCGTCATCCTGTCGCAAATCACTCTCATTCAACGTAGAGTTATGGCTATCTTCCCTTGCTTTATCGAGAGCTTTGGAAATGTCTTCAGCAACAACAAATTCATTATCATTGTAGTACCAAGCAGGTATCCTCTGACCCCACCATAACTGGCGGCTGATACACCAGTCGTGGACATTTTCCATCCAGTGACGATACAGGTTCTTAAACTTTGGAGGATAAATGTGAACATCTCCATTCAAAACAGCATCAAGGGCCGGTTTAGCCAGGTCTTGCATCTTCACGAACCACTGAAGCGACAGTCTGGGTTCTATAACTGCATTTGTCCGCTCCGAACGTCCTATCTTGTTATCATATTTTTCAACTTTAACAAGGTTTCCCGTTTTCTTAAGCTCTTTCTCTGCAAGCTCTTTTGCCTTAAACCTGTCGACACCTACAAACATACCGGCTCTTTCGCTCATCGTCCCATTATCATTGAAGACGTCAACAGATGGTAATTTATGCCGCAGTCCTATCTCATAATCATTAATATCGTGCGCGGGAGTAATCTTCAGGCAACCGGTTCCAAATTCCGGGTCAACATAACTGTCAAATATAAAAGGCACTTCGCGATTTGCCATTGGAACAATGACTCTTTTGCCTTTAAGATGTTTATATCTTTCATCATCCGGATTTGCACAGACAGCTGTGTCTCCCAGTATTGTTTCCGGACGGGTGGTTGCAACCATCACATATCCTTCCTCACCGACAATTTTGTACCGGACATAGTAAAGTTTTGATTTTTCTTCGGTATAATTGACCTCTTCATCTGAGACAGCAGTCATAGCCTGCGGATCCCAGTTAATCATCCTTACTCCTCTGTATATCAGTCCTTTATTAAACAGATCGATAAAAACCTTAATAACAGAATCATATCTCTTCTCATCCATTGTAAAAAGTGTCCGGTCCCAGTCACATGATGCTCCCAGACGTTTAAGCTGTTCGAGGATTATACCGCCATGTTTATGAGTCCATTCCCATGCATGCTCCAGGAAAGCTTCTCTCGTAAGATCGTGTTTTTCAATTCCTTCGTCTTTAAGCTTTGCAACCACTTTAGCTTCCGTAGCGATTGATGCGTGATCGGTCCCTGGTACCCAGCAGGCATTTTTACCTTGCATTCTGGCCCTGCGTACCAATACATCCTGAATAGTATTGTTAAGCATATGGCCCATATGCAGTACACCTGTAACATTAGGTGGAGGAATAACAATTGTATACGGCTCTCTTTCGTCTGGAGTGCTTTTAAAGAATCCATTGTCAATCCAGTATTTATACCATTTGTTCTCAGCTTTCCCCGGCTCATATTTTGAAGGAATATCCATCACTTTTGTTTTGTGTTAATTTGTAAACAGAATTGCAAAAATAGAAATTAAAACGGAAACCTTAATATAGGAACAACGGGGGAATTCTATATCCTCATAGCTACAATAAAACACAAAATCCTTTAACCACAAAGGTCGCAAAGGGTTACACAAAGGTCGCAAAGGGGTGAATTATGAGGATTGACTTTGTGTACTTTGTGCCTTCTTTGAGTCCTTTGCGATTAGAAAGAAATTCCATAGTTTTGTCATTCAACTATTTTCGGAGCTTAAAATTAAAACAACATGCCATCAATATCGGAAAAGGGCAAAGCAATGCCTGCCTCACCAATAAGAAAACTTGTTCCATATGCTGAAGAAGCCAAGCGGAAAGGTATAAAAGTGTACCATCTTAATATCGGACAGCCTGATATTCCCACGCCTGAAGTAGCCCTTAATGCACTCCGTAATATTAATCTGAAGGTAATTGAGTACAGCCATTCGGCAGGTAATGAATCGTATCGCCGTAAGCTTGCTGTATATTACAAGAAGAAGGGTATAAATATTGACTATTCTGAAATTCTTATTACAACCGGAGGATCCGAAGCTATACTTTTTGCTCTAATGTCGTGTGTTAATCAGGGCGAAGAAGTTGTAACACCGGAACCATTCTACGCTAATTACAATGGGTTCGCTATAACTGCCGGGATTAAGATTGTTCCAGTTACTTCTTATATAAAAGAAGATTTTGCTCTTCCTCCTATCGGAGATATTGAGAAAAAGATCACATCAAAAACAAAAGGGATTATAATCTGTAATCCTAATAATCCGACAGGATACCTCTATTCGAAAGAAGAACTTCTTCATCTGAAAGAGATCGTTAAGAAATACGATCTGTTCCTTTTCTCGGATGAGGCTTATCGTGATTTCTGCTATGACGGTGCTGAACATTTTTCAGCGATGAATCTCGAAGATATTGAGAATAATGTAATTATGCTTGATTCAGTATCAAAACGTTACAGCGAATGTGGTGTCAGGATAGGTGCGTTGATTACAAAAAATAAAAATATTATTTCAACTGCTCTTAAATTTGCTCAGGCCCGTCTCTCTCCTCCCGGGCTCGGACAAATAGTTGGTGAAGCTTCAATTGATACTCCTGATGATTATTTCAAAGAAGTTAACAGGGAGTATACAGCAAGAAGAAACTACATGGTTGAAGCTCTTAATAAAATCCCAGGTGTATATTGCCCAAAACCAAAAGGCGCTTTTTATACAGTAGTCAAATTGCCGGTTGATGATGCCGACAGGTTTGCACGATGGCTTCTTGAAGAGTTTGAATATAAGAATCAGACTGTTATGGTCGCTCCCGCATCAGGTTTCTATTCCACACCCGGTTCGGGTAAAAATGAGGTCCGGATTGCTTATGTGTTAAAAATTGAGGACCTTAAAAATGCAATTAGAACACTTGATGAAGCACTGAAGGTTTATCCTGGAAAGGTTTAAGGGGACAGCCTAATCCCATGATTTCAACGCCCAGCCAACCAATTGGAGGGCTTTGAAATCAAAGAATTAAGAACAACGAACAAACGAACAGCGAATTAAGAAGTGAAGTCAATTTCTGACTTCTGATTTCGATTGTTCAATATTCTGATTTCTGTAAGTCCCTCAAATGGGGGATTTAGCGTGTTTATTCATACAACAGGTACTTCTCCCTTATTTTTGAGAATTTCGCAAGTCCCTCTTTCCATGTTTCTCTGATTTGTCCGGAAGTCATTCCCTTCTGAATCTGTTCCCTTAAACCTGGTCCTCCTGCCAGAACATCAAAGTAGGAGTTAAAGAATTTGTCTTTCTCCGGGAAGTCATTATAAGCACTGATGAGCCAATCAAGATTAATTTCAGGTTTTGGAACAAGTTTCTCTTTAATTGCCTCTCTCAGATCGGTTCCGAAACATTTAATCCCACGAAGAGGTGGATTTTTTGCCCCCGGAACGCTTTCCGGAACAAAACTAAAACCTCTGTCGGGCAGGACTGGACTTCCGAAAACCTGAAACGGGAATAATGTTCCCCGTCCTAACGAGATAACGGTGCCTTCGAAAAAGCAGATTGAAGGATAGAGATAAACTGACGTCTGGTTTGGTAAGTTAGGTGATGGTTTAACCTTAAGTTCATAAAGTGTCTGATGTGTATAGTTCTTACATTTTATTACAACCAGATCACACTTTATACCATTTTTTAACCATCCTTCCCCGTTTAACATTTCTGCATACTCCCCGACAGTCATACCATGCACAACCGGAACAGGATCCATGCCAACGAAAGAACTGTATGCGGTATCGAGGATATTCCCGTCAAAATAAAAACCGTTCGGATTTGGTCTGTCAAGCACAAGACATTTAACATGATTTTCTGCACACGATTCCATGATATAATGCAGTGTTGAAATATAAGTATAAAAACGTGTTCCTACATCCTGAATATCAAAAATCACCACGTCAATCCCTTGGAGATCTTCGGGGGTTGGCTTAAGATGTGATCCATAAAGACTTATTACAAAAACGCCGGTTTCTTTGTCCTTGCCGTTTTCAATACTCTCTCCTGCATCGGCTAAATTTCTGAATCCATGTTCAGGGGCGAATATTATTTTTATTTTTATGCCAATAGATAATAACTTATCAACCAGATGTATTTGTCCGATCATTGAAGTCTCGTTTGCCACAACTGCAACAGATTTCCCCTCAATAACAGGTTTGTACAACCCAATCTGATTTGCGCCGGGAATGGGAGCTTTTTCAGCATTGATGCGCACAGAAAATAATGCAGCAAATATCAATATTGTAAGTTCAAAAAAAAGTCGTTTCATATTATTTATAATCTTTGGTATATCTGATATATTCCTGATTAACTAATTATTTTCTTTTTAACCACAATGTACACTAAGTAGACACAGAGAACACAAAGTTATAATTATGAATTAGATTTCTTTGTGACCTTTGTGCGAACCTTTGTGATCTCGAAATAACTTTGTGGTTATTTCTTCATTTAATTCAGACAGAAGAATAATATAGACCAAATTTCTTAATTTTGCAGATTCAGAAAAAAGATGAATTTACCCTATTTCATAGCACACAGGCTAATAAAAGGAAGACGTGAAGGCACGTCATTTTCACGCCCGATAAATGTCATAGCAATTGTGGGAATTGCAATGGGTCTTGCGGTAATGATCCTCGCAGTAGCGATACTTACAGGTTTCAAAAAACAGATCAGGGAAAAGGTAGTCGGTTTTGGATCGCACATTCAGATTATGAACTTCGATTCGAATAATTCATTCGAGACCACACCAATAAGCGATACACAGAAGTTCATTCCCAGGATTAAGGAGCTCCAGGGGGTTGAACATATCCAGGTATTTGCTACAAAGGCTGGTATAATAAGGACAGATGAGGATATCCAGGGAGTGGTGCTTAAAGGAATAGGAAGTGATTTTGACTGGAATTACTTCAAAAGCAATATGGTTAACGGAGCTGTTTTTACAGTGACAGATACCGGACGCACTGATAAGGTGATAATCTCAAAAAAAATAGCCGATATGCTCAAACTGAAAACAGGTGATTCATTCACTATGCTTTTCATTCAGGATCCACCCAGGATGAGAAAATTTACCATCAGTGGTATTTATGAGACAAGCCTTGAAGAATTTGATAAAATGTATGTTTTCTGCGATATCGGACATATCAAACGGCTTAACGGATGGAAGGATGACCAGGTAAGTGGATTTGAAGTGTTTATAAAGGATTTCGACAAGTTGGATGAAATGACTTCTCAAGTCAGAGATGCCATTGGATATAAAATAACAGAAGAAGATACAAAGTTTAAAGTGACCAATATCAGGGTGCGATATCCTCAAATCTTCGACTGGCTGAATTTCCAGGATATCAATGTCATAATAATAATAATACTGATGCTGATTGTTGCAGGATTTAATATGATATCCGGGCTACTTATCCTTATTCTGGAGAAGACCAATATGATCGGTGTCCTTAAGTCTCTTGGCGCTGAAGATATTACGTTGCGCAGGGTATTCCTTTTTCAGGCAGCATATCTTATCGGGAAAGGATTATTCTGGGGTAATTTTATTGGGATAGGGCTTGCTTTTCTTCAGTTGAAAACCGGGCTGATTACGCTCGATCCAACTTCATATTACATTAAAACAGTGCCTGTTAATCTTGAACTAGTCCACATTCTTTTATTAAATACCGGAACCATGGTTGCAATAATTATCATGTTGCTTGTCCCTTCGCAGTTAATAAGCAGAATATCACCTGTAAAGGCTATAAGGTACGATTAGAAACTAAGACAAAATACAGTCTCTATATCGGGCACTGATCTTACTTTCAGGTTTCCTCCATGTACCCTCATAATCTGTTTTGAGATGCTCAGCCCTATTCCGGAACCATTTTGTCTCGTCGTAAAAAAGGGTACGAAAATCTCATCAAGGTTTTCTTCAGAAATTCCCGGACCATTATCTATAACGCATATTTCATGATGGTTATTGATACCTTCTGAAGCAACTATACTTATCTTCCCGTTGTTATTATTTTCATTGGCTTCCAGGGCATTTTTAAGAAGATTGATCAACACCTGCGAAATAAGGTTTTGGTCTGCAAAAATCTCCATATCAGACTTAATCAATGAAACAGACAAATTAGTTCTATTGCTGTTATCAAGGGAGTTATAGAGTATCTGTACCCGGCTCATAAGATCAGAAACTTTAAATAGTTTTTTTACCGGTTCGGGAACCCTGGTAAGTTTTCGGTACGATTCAACAAACGACATCAACCCCTTTCCCTGTTCCTTGATAACATTCAGACCCTGCAATGTAGTTGCAATGGTTTTAACATTTACCTGTTCCGGCAGAACGGGTATTCCTCCTGAACTGTAAATGTTTGAAAGACTTTCCGAGAGTGAAGTTATGGGTGTAATTGAGTTCATTATTTCATGCATTAACACCCTTATCAGTTTCATCCACGATTCGATTTCTTTTTCGTCAAGTTCATTTTTAATATCCTGGATCGAGAGGATTACCAGTTCATTCTCATTTGTCTTAAATGATGTGGCTTTCAGAGACAATTGTATCTCACCTCTTTCGGCTGCAATTGCAACAAGTTTCCTTTCATATGGTTTAATGCTGTGAATAGTCTCAAATAGCTTTTTATCTTTCCTTTCAATTTGCTGCAAGTGTGTAAGAACATCTATTGAAAGCAGCTTCTTTGCTGAGGAATTTGCATGAAGTATGAAACCTTTATCATTGTACGTAATTATGCCGGCAGCCAGATGTTCAAGCAATGTCCGGAAATATTGTTCCTGCTGCCTGTTCTCAATTTTAAGCTGCTGGATCTGATGATTAACTTTGTTCATGCTTTGATATAATTCTTTTAAAGATGCATTCCTGGTTTCAATCGGAAAGGAGAGGTTTGAATCATCATTTCTGACAGAATCGAAGAAAAATCTGATTTTTTTATTAGTATTGTTGAGATAAGATATAAGATTGGTTGTAAGTAACACTAAAGTCAAAAAGCAGATTATTGAAAAACGCAATGACCCGTCAATAACAACAAAATATCCCAGAATAGCTGAAAGAAGTACAATTAATGATACTCTTAGTATAATATTGAAATATAGGTTTTTACTAAACATTACTCAGCTTTTTTGAATCTGTTATAAAGAGTTTGCCGCGTAATTCCAAGCTGTTCTGCCGCAGCAGTGAAGTTACCATTATTTTTTTCAAGGGCTTGTTGAATCATCAGTTTTTCCATCTCTTCAAGCGTGGTAAATGAGCCATTGCTATTAAATGATCCTGTATGACGCAAGTATAATTCATCGGGATTTATAACATTTGATTCACTTAAGATAACAGCCTTTTCAATAGTATGCTGAAGTTCACGGATATTACCGGGCCATGCGTATCTTAGCAGTTTTTCGTGTGCCTGCTGATTGATTCTGAGGTTGGGTTTATTGTATTTATAGGCATATTTTTTCAGAAAGAATTCAGCCAGAATGAAGATATCATTCCCCCTGTCCCTCAGCGGGGGTAACTCAATCTGGATTGTATTGATCCGATAAAGAAGATCTTCACGGAACAGTCCTTCTTTAACCATGTTTTCAAGGTTTCTGTTGGTTGCACATAAAAGTCTTATATCGGTGGGGATGAGCTGGTTTGAGCCAATCCTGGAAAACTGGCGATTCTCAATAGCAGCGAGAAGCTTTGCCTGAAGATGAAAAGACAGATTTCCTATTTCATCCAGAAATAATGTGCCCTTATCTGCAATTTCAAATTTGCCCTGGTGGGTTTCGCGGGCATCGGTAAAAGCTCCTTTCATATGTCCGAATAGTTCACTTTCAAAGAGAGTTTCGCTTAACGCCCCCATATCAACACTTACCAATACCTCTTTTGCTCTGTTTGACAAACGGTGAATTTCCTGGGCAATCAATTCTTTTCCTGTACCATTTTCTCCTGTTATGAGTATGTTAGCATCGGTCTTTGCAACTTTCCTTACAATATTAAGTACTCCCGTAAGTTGGGGTGATGAACCGATAATGTACCTCTGGTCACGGTTAATTTCCTTTTTAAGTTCAGTCTCTCTCTCTTTAAGCTGCCGGACTTCGGTTTTTGAAACATTTAACTGAATCGCAAGTTTCAGAGTCGCAAGCATTTTAGCATTATCCCATGGTTTGAGAATGAAATCAGAGGCACCGGATTTGAGAGCATTAACTGCAGTATTAATATCACCATATGCGGTTATCATTACTACTGATATTTCGGGCCTGGACTCTTTAATTTTTTCAAGCCAATATATTCCTTCATTCCCGGTATTGACTCCGGCCTTAAAATTCATGTCAAGGATTACCAGGTTGTAATCCCTTTTAGACAATTCGTTAAGTATCTGATTCGGATTTGAAAGCAGTGTGACCTCATGGAATTCAGGCATGAGCAATATCTCAAGAGCACTCAGGATACTTTTGTTATCATCAATAACAAGAATGTTGCCTTTTTGGTTTTGCATATGGTTGGATATCAAGATGTTCCTACTCCCGTCTTTTGACCCCCCAACCCCCCCAAGGGGGGCTAACTTTCCTGACGTTAAAGTCCCTCCCCCCGTGGGGGAGGGATTTAGGGAGAGGTAAATCCCATTTGGGGGTTGAGCATAAAAAAGTAAAATTATCTTATTCCAAACCCAAAGTCAACAATCTGTAAAATAATTTTACGCTATATAGTAAAATATCTTTACGGTTTCTGATTAAGATTCAATTTATATTATTGTTTATCAGATGAATACAATTATGGCATCATTATAGTAATTAATTTATAACAAATGAAATAAAACAAGGGAATGAGATTGTGGTGAGAGATTTTAAGATGATCAGTAATTTAAATAAACAGAACAACTCAAAAGAAATGAAATATCTATTCAAAACAATCATCAGAAATTTCATACGAAAGCCGGTGACAAATCTGATCAACCTGTTTGGCTTATCAATCAGTCTGGCACTTGTGATCATCCTTTCTGTTTATTGTTACAGTGAGCTTACAATAGACAACTTTCAAAAAAATGGAGATCGGGTCTATATTTATGCTTTGGAAGACCACGTCTACACACCCGGCATCCTAAAAGAGAATATAGATGCAAAAGTTCCGGCTGTGGAGGCGACCGTCAGGATAGGCGGAACCTGGGATGTTCCGGTATTCCAGGCTGAAAACAAAGAACCTATAACATCAGACCTGATATTTGCAGATGAGGATTTTTTTAAACTGTTCACTTACAGATTTATTGAAGGGAATGTTGAAACCGCCCTTAAAGAACCATTGGCGATTGTGATAACCAAATCTTTGTCACGTAAACTTTTTGGAAGTGAGCCGGCCCTTGGTAAATCAATAAAGCTGAATAACAACAAAAGCCTTGTCGTAAGCGCGGTTATTGAAGAACCTGCCGCCAATTCCTGCCTTATTTTCAGCGCAGTTACAAATATTGCCACAAGGAAAATTGTAATGGAAAACGAAGGCGAATATACACAATGGGGATGGTGTGATTTCCAGACATTTCTCCTGCTAAAGAAGGGAGTCAATCGTGACGAAACAGGAAAGACCATTCTGTCTTTGTTCCCGGTAGAAAACCAGAAAGATTATGAGAACTCTAAACTTACCCCCTTAAAAAAAATA
Source organism: Bacteroidales bacterium (assembly GCA_049792755.1). Classification (GTDB taxonomy): domain Bacteria; phylum Bacteroidota; class Bacteroidia; order Bacteroidales; family VadinHA17; genus LD21. Next base: position 57,007 of record JBARBF010000098.1, read on the forward strand.
TACTTTTCAAAATTCTCACTTTTAGGGAGCACTTATCTTATTTCTGGTGATAAGAAGAAAGTTCAGATATTACTCCTTGTAGCCTCGCTAATATTGATGATCGCCCTCATTAATTTCATTAATATTTCATCTTCTCAGTGGCATGAAAAAATAAAACAGACAGGGGTCCTTAAGATAATTGGCGCAATGCGGTCATCAATCCTCCGCGACATATTGGCTGAATCATTCCTGTTTTTCCTGGCAGCACTTGTTCTTGCTATTGAATTAATAAATGCAATCCGTCCATTTGTAAGCAACTTTACCGGAATTCATTATAACCAGAAACTGACAGATTCTACGATCTTTGTCATTGTTTCCCTGGCCATTATTATTATTATAAGCGTAGCATTCAGTATACTTCCTGCCTTAAGGATATCCTCCTCCCGTGCAGTAGATAATCTGAAAAAAACAACCATAGCAGATAAAACCAACTTCTCTCTCAGAGGAGTTCTTGTCACTTTTCAGTTTACGGTAGCCATCGTACTTATCTCATTTACCCTTCTGGTACAGAAACAAGTAAATTATGGGAGCAGTAATCTGGGATTTGATCACACTAATATCCTGAGTATTAAGCTGACTGAACAGCTTAGCAGAAAGACTGATATCCTTAAAAATATACTTGAGACCAACCCCTCAATCAAAAAGATTTCATTTTCGCAGTTTAATCCGGGTAATACTAATCAATACCGGGAAACCGAATTGTCCGTTAACGGAGAAAAAAAGCAAATCAGTTTTGACCTGATGAGTGCCGATGCAGAATTCTTTGATATGTTAGGTCTAAAGTTGGTTTCCGGACGATTATATAATGAAAGTCTTTCCTCCGACAAAAAGAAGGTAGTGGTGAATGAAACATTCCTCCGAGAAAACAATATCAATCCATTGGGAGGGACTGTCACTATGGGTGCGA
>JBARBF010000099.1:0-24451 GCA_049792755.1 Bacteroidales bacterium
ACATTGAACATTGAACATTGAACATTGAACATTGAACATTGAACATTGAACATTGAACATTGAACATTGAACATTGAACATTGAACATTGAACATTGAACATTGAACATTGAACATTGAACGCAGACCTAATAAGGAACAGCAAGCAACAAGCAACAAGCAACAAGCAACTAGACAAAGAATGACTTATTTCCTCGAACATATAGCTGAATCGCTTCAAAAGGAATTCGGTAATACCTTAAACCGCCATTGTCTGGTATTTCCAAACAGAAGAGCCGGATTATATTTTCTTAAATATCTTGCAGCCAGGATTAAAAAACCGATATGGGCTCCATCAATTTTGACAATCAATGAGCTATTCAGATCATTTTCATCTCTCCAGATAGCCGGCAATGAGATACTTCTCTTTGAGCTATATAAAGTATACAGTAACTTAAAAAAACCCCATGAAAGCTTGGATGAATTTTACTTCTGGGGCGATGTACTGTTGAACGATTTTGATGATGTAGACAAATATCTTGTTAATGCATCGTTCCTTTTCCGTAATATTCTCGAAATCAAAAATATTGACCTGCAGTTTGGAGGTCTTACAGAACAGCAGGTGGAAATAATCAGAAGATTCTGGACTAATTTCAATTTTGATAAACCGACAAATGAAAAATACGGTTTCATTGGTATCTGGTCGGTTCTATTTGATCTGTATTCAGGTTTTAGAAAGTCGCTTACGTCACAAAACCTTGCATATGAGGGAATGATATTCAGGGCTCTGGCTGAGAATGCTGAAAACTATTATATATTGGATGAGAGATGGGATATGGTCCATTTTATTGGATTCAATGCATTGAACGAATGTGAGAAAGTACTTATGAGCTCATTTAAAAGAGCAGGCAAGGCCCGGTTTTACTGGGATTATGATAACTCATATATCAACGAAAGTAAGTTGAACTCCGCTGGTTTTTTCCTTCGCGAGAACCTCAAAATTTTCGGGAATGATATGCCTCCCGGATGGAGTTATGATACTATGCTCTCAGAAGGAATTCCGTATGGATATCGCCGTGTCATTGATACTTCTTCAGATGTAGCCCAGGTCAAACTTGTTTCACAACTGTTGGAAGAATTACCTGATATCACTGAATTAAATGCACATCATACAGCAGTAGTTCTTGCTGACGAAAATCTTTTATTGCCAGTTCTAACCAGTCTCCCTGAAAATATGGGCGACATCAATATAACAATGGGGCATCCGTTAAAACATACACTGGTTTATACTTTGATAAGGCATCTGATGGATCTGCAGAGAAACGCTGCTCTTATAGATGGTTTAGCGCATTTTGGTTACAAGGATGTCATTAGCATTCTCAGACATTCATTATTGTCAGGGTTAATCAGTGAAACGGATAATGACTTAATAAAGGAAATAATTAAAACTAATCTGACCAGGGTATCTTCGGACCGGTTTTCGAAATCCGATGCTCTCGCACTGATATTTAAAAAAGCCATAACCCCGGCTGAACTTTTCGGTTATTTCAGAGATATTCTGTCACTTCTAGGTTCATATTATGAAAGAGATGCAGATAAGTCAGTGAATAACAACGTTCAGGGCAAAATAAGGAATGAGTTTATTTACAGAGTGGTTCTATCAATAAACAGGCTTGAAACAATTGTCAACAATCAAGAGATAAGTTTTACACCAGATACTTACTTAAAAATTTTTGACAAATTACTGAGAATGCAATCAGTTCCTTTTTCAGGAGAACCGTTAACCGGTATTCAGATCATGGGGATTCTTGAGACAAGAGCTCTCGATTTTAAGAATATTATTATTCTGTCAGTCAATGAAGGTATTTTACCTGCAGTTTCAGCCGGTTCATCTTTTATCCCTTTTAGTCTGCGTGAAGCCTTCGGTCTTCCATCAGTTAATCATCAGGAATCCATTTACGCATATCATTTTTACAGGCTTCTTCAAAGAGCGGAGAATGTTACTTTTATATATAATTCCAACTCTGAAGGACAAAGAAGTGGTGAAATGAGCCGGTTTCTTATTCAGATGAAATATGAGGAAACGCTTAAACCCGATTTTCTTGATCTTAACTTTGAAATAAAAACACCAATGCCGCCAGGTGAAATAATAGAGAGGAGCAAAGAGCATTCAGAACAGTTAGCATCTTTGTATCTTGACAGGGAAATTGAGAGATCGCTATCACCCTCTGCGATTAATACCTGGTTGTGCTGCAGGATGAAGTTCTTTTATCGTTACGTTAACCGGCTGAAAGATCCTGAAAATATCTCAGTCGAGATTGACCCGGCGATGCTAGGCGATATATTACATGAGATTATGAGAAATCTTTATAGACCGTATATCGGCAGCATACTCACTGAAGAAGTATTGAACTTGACAATCAGGAACAAAAAGTACCTGGAAGAGAAGGTTAATGAGGCAGTTAATGTAAAATTTAAGGCAGGAAGGAATGATTCAGTAAGTGGGAACGAGCTTATAGTCAGAGATGTGTTGATGTCCTATCTGAACAGGATTCTCGATGCTGATAGAAGACTGGCTCCATTAATTGTTCTTAATCTCGAGGATACTTTTAACTTTCCTTTATCCATCCAGTCGAACGGATCTGAGATCGAAATTCTTACAGGAGGCAAGATCGACCGTATTGACACGGTAAAAGATGTAACCCGAGTTGTCGATTATAAAACCGGTACTGTTTCAGAATTTGTTAATTATTTAAATGATTTATTTATCGATGACAGAAAAAAAGATTCAGATGCATGGCTTCAGACTCTGCTTTATTGTGAAGCCTATCTTAATACTAACGCTGGCAGTGTTGTAAGACCATCAGTTTATAAAATTAAAAAATTGAATAGCGCAACGGTTTCTGATAAACTCAAAATAAAATCAGGAAGCAGAATCGAGACCGCAGTCGATAATTATGAGACAGTAAGGGAAGAATTTCTTGTTGGCCTTAAAGGTTTAATCAGTACTATTTTTAAAGAAGATGAACCTTTTATAAAGACGAAGGATGCAAGGGGAAAATGTTCCTGGTGTCCTTACAGGATATTGTGTATGAGATAAGCTTCGTTTAAGAATTACTATAATTATTGATTTTTTTCATAAACTGGATTGACTTTTCAAAAAGTTAAGAGATGATGATCGGCTATTCAAGTTACCCTTTTGAGATCAGAAATGTCAAATTCATTTTTCAGTCTCTCGCTGCAAGGCAGCCATTTTTATAGCGGTAACAGCAGCTTCATCCCCTTTATTTCCTAGTTTTCCTCCCGCTCTGTCTGAAGCCTGTTGCTCAGTATCAGTTGTAAGAACACCAAAAATAAAAGGTAAATTATATTCAAGATTCAATTGAGTAATTCCATATGTTACACCCTGACAAATATAGGTGAAATGAGGTGTTTCCCCCTGAATGATGCAACCGAGACAGATAACTGCATCAAGATCATCGTACTCTGCAAGAAACTGTGCGCCAAGAGTGAGTTCAAAACTGCCGGGAACATGTTTCACAACTATATTCTTATCAGTTACTCTATATTTTTTGAGGGTTTTAACTGCACCATCAAGTAACGACCAGGTAATCTCCTTGTTCCAATCCGAAACTACAATACCAAATCGCATTTCACTGGCATCCGGAACGAGTTCGGGATCATAAGCTGATAAGTTAACAGTGCCCATGAACAACTACTTGATTAGCAGTTTTACCCTTGCAATATATTTTTCAATTGTGGTGCCTTCTGTGCTCTCAGGATATTTATTCTCAATTCTTTGGTATAACTCTAATGCTTCACGGAATTTTCCCGATAACTCATCCAGTTCACCAGCCTTCATCAGAAACAAGGGTGTATTAAAGGAATTTTTAGCAAAATCTGCTGCTTCAATATATTTGGAAATACCTTTTTCAAGATTGCCTAATTCGACATATGCGTCACCGATTGCCCCGATAGCCAATGATCCGATAACTTTATCTTTTTTAGAATATTTGTTAAGAAATTCAATCGCTTCATTATATTTTCCCATATGCAGATAGCATATTCCGGCAGCATATTTAGCAAGGTTACCTGAATTTGTAAATTTATAATCCCTGGCTATATCAAGAAATCCAAGATAGTTTCCGTCACCATTCAGTGCAAGTTTCAAAGAATCTTTCTCAAGATACCTTTCTGCCTGGAACATCTGAGACTGCGCTTCATCGTTACGTTTGTTAAAATAGAGTTTGCCAAGCCAGCCCAGTCCAACCAAAACAACTATAACCACCAATCCAATCAAAAGGGTTTTATAATTCTCTTCAAGATATTGTTCGGTCCTGGTAAGTGTTTCCTCAACGCTGGAGATGGTTGTTGGATTTACATCCTTTTTATTTTTTGCCATACGGATCTTAAATATATAACTTCTGAAATTACCACCGCAAAAGTAATTTTTTTCATCAAATTTTAAAACAAATAGCCTAAATGTTATTGATGCAGTAATAAAATATTTAAGGTTATATTGATTATCAGTACTATAGCACAATATTAAACGCCGTTATGACTTTGGGATTTTGTTCAGAACCCCGATGTCACTTTGTTTTTAGAACATATTTTAACCACAAACCGCACAATCCCGAATACTTGGGATACACAAAGCATCACAAAGGGTATAATCTTTATATGATGATTTCAATGTAGGGGAATTTTACACTACTTTTGTCTTTTAACTTTTGTCTTTTGTCTTAAGGAATATGTATCTTAAAAAACTTGCCCTTACCAATTTTAAAAACTATGAGCTGAATGAGCTTGAGTTTTCACCAAAGATTAATTGTTTCGTAGGCAATAATGGTGTAGGAAAGACAAATATACTTGATGCTATTCATTATCTGTCACTTACAAAGAGTTTTTTTAACAATATTGACAGTATAAGTATTAGACATGGTGAAGATTATTTCATAATTCAGGGAACATTCGTCCGGGATGATGAAGAAGATCAGATTTATTGTGCTTTTCAGAAACAAAAACAGAAATTGTTAAAAAGAAATGGGAAAGAGTATCAGAAACTTTCTGACCATGTTGGGAGATATCCGGTGGTGATGATATCACCGGCAGACAGCGCTCTGATAACCGAGGGAAGTGAGGACCGCCGGAAGTTCATGAATAAAATAATCAGTCAGTATAGTGCCGAGTACCTCGATTCTGTGCTTAGGTACGGCAAGGCTCTTCAACAGAGAAATAAGCTGTTAAAAGATATCAATTCATCAGGCAAAATAGAACCTGACGTAGTTTCAATATGGGATGCCCAGCTTATAAAATATGGTAGTTATATCTATAGTGAAAGAGATAATCTTGTCAATGAGCTCATTCCGGTTTTTCAGGAATACTATTCCCTGATCTCATCCGGCAAAGAATCTGTCAGACTGCGATACCGGTCGCATCTTTCTGAAGCCAATTTTGCTGAAGCACTGTTAAACTCCATAAATAAGGACAGGTACCTTGAATATACCACTGTCGGGATCCATAAAGATGATCTGCTTCTAGAAATGAATGATTTTTCAGTGAAATCGCTTGGTTCGCAGGGACAACAAAAATCATACCTGGTCGCTCTCAAACTTGCAAAATTCGATTATATCAAAAGGAAAGCCGGTTTTTCCCCGATACTGCTGCTTGATGACATATTCGATAAATTTGATGCCGAACGGGTGGAACAAATTATAAGACTGGTTGGTAATCAAAGGTTTGGACAGATCTTTATTACTGATACCCACCAGAATCGCCTGCAGGATATATTATCTTCACACAAAACTGATTATAAACTGTTCAGGATTGCAGATAATGGGATTGCGGAAATAACTGAGAATGGGAAAGCAATAAAATGAGAAGAAGCAAAACGATATCACTGGCCGAGGCTATAAATGACTATATCAGGGAAATGAATCTTGGAGGAAAACTAAATGAAGTAGCAGTCATTAATTCCTGGGAAGAAATAGTCGGAAAAGCTATCAGCTCCAGGACAACAAAAATCTTTATTAAAGATCATATATTATATATCCATTTGAATTCCTCAGTAGTCAGAAATGAATTGCTTATGCTCAGGGAAGCCCTGAAAGAACAGTTGAATAAAAAAGCAGGGACTGAGGTAATTAAAGACATTGTTCTGCGATAAAGCTGTCCCGAAGTCTTTTTGTGACAATAATCTTTAAAACACCTTTCACCCGGAAACCAGAACGCCCGGGCAATCAGACGATCATATAATCATTACCTCTTATCCGGATAGATTTCGTCAGGTTTTTATGTGACGTGAAATGAAATTCATGTGCTCCGGAAGTCAAAAGGACTTTGCTATTATCGATATTAATTGAGATAGCAGATGAATTATCTTTATGTAGAAGAAAATCAGCAAGAAGGAAAGCTTTTTCGATTCCGTCACCGCGTCTGAAATTCCAAACTTCATCGGGCAATGCTAACCTGTTCCCGTCATAAATTGACTCCTGATGAAGCCCCTTCAGTAAGGAGTACACTTCATAATTATTCTTTTCGTTAAGGTCACCGAAAGAGACCGGGTTTCTTTCAATAGCTGCTTTAATGAATGGATGCCAGTCTATTTTATCCATATCCCTGTACACATAAAGCGCGAGTAAAGCTGTTTCGGAGTTTTCCTGACTATTAGTTACAAGATTAATTATCTCTTCCCTGCTGTTTTCAATACTAATATTTAGCCTGTCAGTGACTGAATATTTCTTTTCAGGTTCAGGAATTTTTGGATCAATGGAGATAAAATCGTTAAGTTCTTTAAACATCTCCTTAATGATTTCTTCATATTCTGTTCCTGTTTTTCTAATAAATTCATCTTCAATTTCTTTCAGACTTTTGCCTGTATGTTTATCGAGTATATCCTCAATATCGTTTAACATGATTTTCCATTGAATAGGGCTCAGGTGAAAGTCATCCCCTTCAATTTCTTTTACAAGAGAACCCCTGGTTTCAGCGGAAACATTAAACCTGCTTGAATGTTCATATTCAAACATCTTCTCAAGCGATATATATCTTACTGTACCTGAACAATCACACCTGTATTGAAATAGAGTTTTGTATTTTGACTTAAATCGAAGAAAATTAATGAAAATGAGGCTGGTCAATTTAGTAACGAGAAACTCTTTAAGCTTTTCCGAAAACAGGCTGTATGCATCCTGATCGATTGTGGCTTCTTTGTAAAGTGTATGTATATGTCCGGAAATATGGGAAACTATTGTTACTTTTTCATTTTCCATCGCTCTTCTTGCTTTTTCAGAAAGAGAAGTTCCGTTGTACCACATATTTTTTGTTACAATCCTACGATTGTTTGTTATTAGTCCATCTTTCTCTATAATAAAATTCTGTGAATGAAGGGGTGTGGCCATGAGGAAGATCTTCTCCAATGGTATCCTGCCCACAACAAACATAGCAGCAGCGTAAAGAGCAGATAGTGAAACACATTCACCTGCGCCGGTTTTGAAATTCTCCTTATACCTGAAAGCACCCATGGCTTCTATGGTTTCAGTCTTCCAGTATGGTATTATATCAGAATCGTATTTATCGAGACCAAAGTGTTTACGTATATCAATATCAAAATAGTACTTGTCTCCTTCATACCCAAAAAGTGCGTTGGACTGTTTAAGCAAGTCCATATCAAAAAACTCACTGAATCTTCGGATTTCAGCACTTTTTGTTGTCAGACCCCAGGTAGAGAGATCAAGATTAAAGACATAATTCTGAATGATGTACTGTTTAATCCGGTTGGCTTTGACAGTAAAACTTTTTTTTTCAATATCATTGAACCATAGATCATCTCTCCATCTCCACAATTCAGGTGACATAATATCTGCAAGGACCAGAGGATAGAAAAGTTCCGGAAAAATAAAGATCTCCATGTCTGATAAGGTGAAAGCGGAAGAGTACTTTTCCAGAATCTTTTTATTGGAAAAGTCTTTTGTTAAGGGTGAATCCATATAAAGTTTTAATAATCTACAAATCTAATAACACAAACCGGGTTAGAAAGTTGCCGGATGACAAAAAGAAAATAATTAATGTCAAGAGATCAGCACTTATTCAAAGTTGACTCTAAGATGGGACTTTAAGATTGCAACGCCCTTCTTCGTCGGGCTCGCAATTGACCCTGCAGGTAATATAAGATGTGGTCAGGAGCGGAACCGAATTAAGTTAAGACCACTGTCTTTGCGAGGATCCCGATGAAATCGGGAGACGAAGCAATCTCATCAGTCAAGTCAGATTTTAGTTAAGAATTTATCCTACCTTAAGGAGGATTTTTGTGAACAGGGACTCTTTTTCCTAGAATCTCTCAATTTCCGAAAAGAAAAAATTTGCTTCTCTAATCGCATTTTCAACACTATCTGATCCATGAACCGCATTTGTCTGTACTGATACCGCAAAAGTTCTTCTGATAGTACCTGGTTCTGCTTTGGCAGGATCAGTAGCTCCAATAAGCTTTCTGAAATGATCTACCGCATCTTCATGTTTTAAAATCATCACTACTACCGGCCCGGAAGTCATAAACTCTATCAGACTGTCAAAAAAGGGTTTTCCCTTATGTATGGAATAAAATGATTCAGCCTGGGAAAATGTCAACTTAACCATACGCATCGCAGCAATTTCAAATCCACCCTCGTTAATCATTGCCAGTATAGGTCCTGTTTTACCAGTCCTGACCGCATCTGGCTTAATAATTGAAAAAGTAAAGTCGCTATTCATTTATAGTTTTTTTGATTTTATGCGATAGAATCGTCTTAAGGAATATTCTTTATCTTTAGCCACTTGAATAAACACCCGTAAAAGTGATAGATTTATCCAAATATACAAAAGAATTATCGAAACTTTTCTCATCATCAGTGAATATATTGATAATAAGTCATATAAACCCCGATGGTGATTCAATTGGAGCACAATTGGCTATGTATCATTATTTTAAGGCTAATGGAAAAAATGTTTCCCTGATGGCTCCTAACAATATTCAGGAATTCCTGAAATGGATGGATGGCATGGATCAGATCAATATTTTTATTCAGGACAGGAAGAAATGCAAAATGCTGATTGAAAGGGCTGATCTTATTGTCATGCTTGATTTCAATCAGTCCAACAGATTGGGTGAATCTGAGAATTTGGTTGCTGCCTCCCATGCGAAAAAAGTGATAATAGATCACCATCTTGATCCCGGAGATTTTGCCGATATTATAATTTCTGATCCTTCAAAATGTTCAACTTCGGAACTCGTCCATGAATTGATTTGTGAAATTGATGGAGCAAAATTTATGAACAGATCTTATGCGGAAGCTCTGTATGTGGGAATCATTACTGACACAGGCAATTTTGAGCATGGGTCATATTCTTCAAGAACCTTCAGAATTGTAGCCGATCTTCTCGATTCAGGCATTATTAAGGAGAAGATCATCAACCTTATATATAATAATTTTTCAAGTGACCGGATCAGACTGCAGGGTTTTGCACTCAACAGGAGAATGGTGGTTATTCCGGAACTAAAAACAGCATATATTTACCTTTCAAGAAATGATTTGAAGGAATATAACCATGTTAAAGGTGATACAGAAGGATTTGTAAACATGCCATTATCAATCAGAGGAATACACTTCTCGGCACTATTTATTGAAAAAGACAATTTTATAAAACTCTCATTCCGTTCAAAAGGGCAATTCCCGTCAAATGAATTTGCTTCACTCTATTTTTCAGGAGGAGGGCATCTGAACGCTTCCGGAGGTGAATATCCGGATACTCTCGAAAATACCATAACATATTTTCTTAAAGTCCTTAAAGAGAATGTATGGAGATTTGAAGATCAGGCGTGACTGTATGAATGTAAGAACTATGGTCATTGTTTTTCTTTTTGTTTCTTTTGTTTCGTGCAAAGAGAAACAGGGTAATAGCCTTAATAATTCTAGACCCGGGAAGATTGAAATGGCTGATCTTAATAAATATCTTATTCAGAAAGACAGAGAAAGAATTAAAAACTATATTGAACGCAAAAGTCTTAAGATGAATGAATCTTCAACAGGACTATGGTACCAGATAATTAAGGAAGGGGATGGGAAATTTCTTTCCAATTATGATAAAGTTGTTCTGAATTTTGACTGTTCTCTTCTCGATGGCACTAAATGTTATTCCTCAAAAGATCTTGGTCCAAAGGAAGTCATAATTGGAAGAAGCGAAATTGAGCCAGGGTTGAATGAAGGTCTGAGGTTACTGAAACCAGGAGCTGAAGCAATATTCATTATACCTCCATTTTTGGCATATGGACTGATCGGTGATAGAAAAATGATTCCTCCAAGAGCTATAATTGTTTATAATGTTAATATCTTGCACACAAAATAATAATTGACTCAGGCGTCCCGTTTATAGTACATTAAAATTATTAAAAATTAATTATATGATTAAAAAGTATTATCAATCTTTTCTATTGTTATTTGTAGTTGCAGTACTGTTTTCACTTGGATCGTGCGATCCGGCAAGAAAATATGAAAAAGCCGAAAGCGAGGCAATATCGAATTACCTTAGTAGTAATCCTTCTGATACGTTCAAATTGGAACCAAGTGGTTTATATTACCTTAATGTACTTACCGGAACTGGTCGTACACCGATAGTGCATGATACTGCCCATGTAGTATATACCGGTAAATTCCTTAACGGAACTGTGTTTGATACAAATGCAGGGCAAGCTGACCTGGTTTTCCCGGTTGGGGAAGGTGCCCTGATTGCCGGATTTGATGAGGGAATAACATATATGAAAGAGGGTGGAAAAGCTACATTCCTTATTCCATCTAAACTTGCTTATGGTACCCAGGGTTATTATTCTATACCGGGCTATACGGCACTGTTATATGATGTTCAGCTGGTCAAAGTAATTCCGGGACCAGGAGCCTCAAAATAAAATCACTGTATTACAAAAACCACAAGCTTGTCATTTAATAATGGCAGATCTTTTTTCCATTCGGAGATACGCATTGTCCTTATAGATTCTGTTGGCAGTGTAATGTCCGCAGCAATGCACAGGAAAGTGTTGTTATGACAGGTTGTTATAAGCGATTCAAGCATCTTCTGATTCCGGTATGGTGTTTCCATAAATATCTGGGTGAATCCTTCTGTGGCCTTTTTTTCTAGTTCCCGGAGTTTTGCAGATCTTTCTGCCGGTTTTACAGGCAGATATCCGTTGAAAGTAAAATTCTGTCCGTTGAGTCCGGAAGATATTAGCGCCAGTACTATAGATGATGGTCCGGACAATGGCGTTATGGTAATTCTTTTCTCATGAGCCAGAGCTATAATTCTTGCACCGGGATCTGCAATTCCCGGGAGCCCTGCCTCACTCAGAACACCAATATCCGATCCGGTAGAAATTGGTTCAAGATAATGTCCGATATCTGAGTCACCTGTGTGTTCGTTTAATTCATAGAATACCGAATCATTTATGGGAAAATCTTTGTCAATTAGCCGCAGGAATCTTCTAGCGCTCCGGATATCTTCAACAATAAAGTATCTTAACTGTCTTGTAAGGCTTATAACTTTTTCGGGGATCACTTTAAGAAAATCATCTCCTCCTAAAGTCACTGGTATGAGGTAAATTCTGCCGTTCACATTTATAGATTTGTCTGCTCAAATATAGCAATTATACTGTTTGTGGAGGTTATAACGAAAAATGCAAAACCAGTTGTCTATTATTGATTTTTAATATAGGTTTGTCAGGAAATATTTTTATTGTGAAAATAACATTCCTTGGAACAGGTACATCACAGGGTGTCCCGGTGATTGCCTGCGATTGCAATACCTGCCTCTCTTCAGATCTTTACGATAAAAGACTCAGGACTTCTGTTCTCCTGGAGACGGATGGTACAACGCTGGTGATTGATGCAGGACCCGACTTTCGCCAGCAGATGCTGAGGGAACATGTTTCCAGGCTTGATGCAATTATTCTGACACACGAACATAAAGATCATATAGCAGGGTTAGATGACGTGAGAGCTTTCAACTATAAAAGTAAGGACGCTATTGACATTTTCTGTGAGGAGAGGGTTCAGAAAGTGATCAAAAAAGAGTATTCCTATGTGTTTTCAGAATACCAGTATCCCGGGATTCCTAAAATGAGACTTAACCCTGTTCCTGAACATGGCTTCAGTGTAGGAAAGGTTCAGATTATTCCAGTGAGAGTATTCCATTACAGGCTGCCTGTTTATGGTTTCAGAGTAGGAAATTTTGCATATATAACAGATGCGAATTATATTCCTGAGGAGAGCAAAGAGAAACTTTATGGTGTCAAATACATGGTTATCAATGCACTCCGAAAGGAGAAACATATTTCTCATTTCAGCCTTCGGGAAGCTTTAGATATTATTAGAGAGATATCACCTAAGAAAGCTTTTATTACACATATCAGTCATCAAATGGGCTTATATCAAGATGTTTCAAAAGAGTTGCCTCCCGAAATCATGCTTGCTTATGATGGATTGAGTATTTTGTGTGATGAATAAAAAAACTGGTTTCTATTTCGGTTTAAAAGTCTTGTTCAGTTTTTTCTGATAACCCGATGAAAAATAGTACCTGTTTCTTCCGAGCTGTGAGGCGTTTACCTGAGAACTTTTTTTCCTTTTTTCGTAATATGGATTTTTTTTTGCAGGGGCACATGCTGTAAATATCACAATCAGCATAAGAATAAAACTATAAATCAATATTTTAATACCTTTAGACATTACTCATCAGCTTTTTAAGCATCTAAATATACAATTTATTTATCAAGACGAGAAAAATTGATCCAATTATCTGTCAGGCTTTTAACTGTTTAAACACAGGTACCAATTTTTTAAATGATCTGTATAGTTTATATTGCATATAAAAATTTCACTTTTGTACGAATTAATACTGAAAATGTTTCTGATTATTGCTGTATGACCAGTAAAATCAAGGCATAAAATTTGCTTTCAAATGAAAAATATCCAAAAATCAGCCTGGCTTTTGATTCTGGCTTTCCTTCTTATCCAATTTTCTGGTTTCTCACAGGTTCTTTATAATGTTGAAACCGGACAGGGTCATGGATTAAGTTCAGATAAAATAATTCTGTCAGATAGCAGCTCAATTACATTGCAGGGGAGTAAACCTTTCTTTAGTTTCATCCTGAATTCCAGGCAATATAATTCCGGTGAAGCTAAAGCATTTAAAGTAAATGATATATATACTCAGACTTTTGAAAATAATTTAACCTCAACATTTCGGATATCGGGCCATTATGCATCGGGTTGGAGAGGCGAATTGACATTTGAAAACAAAGCCAGTGATACAATCTCTGTGAGTAATGTTGTGCCATTTGGTGAAGATGCAGGCTCAGTTTATATAACCGGAAAAGGCCCTTCTGATTTGGCCCGGGCATGGTTATTCCGTCCTGGGTTCAGACCTGTCAGAGTCATTCTTCCCGATAATGCCTGGGAGTTGGGATATTCCTCTTTTCTTGCAGGGAAAGAATACTCTGTATGTGCACTGGCACGGCGTTCAAAGGTTGAAGGTGGTCTGATACAACGGTATGCTACCATTTTACCACCCAAGGCAAAAGTAACTTACTCTTTATATGCAGAGGTTTTTAAAGGAGAATGGCAAAATGGGCTTCGTAAGTTGTTTAGAGACAGATATTTGTTTGATATAGATAGCTTTGACAACACTTTATTCAAAAGAAATGATCTGGCCTGGATAAAGGATAGTTACCTGATAATTCTTCAGATGGCCTGGGATAGGGAATTCTTTGATAGGATCACTGGGAAATATACTTATGATGAAACTCTGAGCAAGGTCAGGGAACTTTTTGGCAATACAGATGTCTTCGGTATATGGCCTACTTGGCCACGGCTTGGTCTTGACCAGCGAAACCAATGGGATTTATACAGAGATTTGCCGGGAGGAATAGAACATCTCAGGAATTTTGCAAGAATGTTGCGAAAATCAGATACAAGGTTTTTCATTGCTTATAATCCATGGGATAACAGTACGAGAAAAGAGGATCATTATAAAGGTATGGCACAATTGATTTCGGAAACAGAGGCTGATGGGGTAGTTCTCGATACCAGGGGAAGTTCAAGTTTTGAATTGCAGGCCGCAGCCGACAGCGTAAAAAAAGGAGTTGTGATGTACTCAGAGGGTATGGCCATTCCTAAAGACATGCCAGGAATTATTTCAGGAAGGGTACATAATGCCATCTTTCTTAGTCCTGAATTGAATCTTAATAAACTAATCAAACCTGATTTTTCTATTTTCAGAGTTTGTGATGTAGGAGAGGATATAATTCACCGTGAAATTGCAATTGCTTTTTTTAATGGCTATGGAACTGAGCTTAATATGTTCCGGCCTGGCGGAAGGAATGAAAACTATGTCAGTGATCTTAAATTCCTGTCACGGACAACATTCATACTCAGGCAAAATAATGATGCATTGCTTGACAATGACTGGACTCCAATGATTGAGACGACACTTGATAACGTATTTGTAAATAGATGGAAGGCGGGAGACAAAACAGTTTATACAATTCTTAACATGCGACCTGAAGGTGTCGATGGAAAGCTATTCGAGGTCAATAATAATGAAGGAAAACACTATATCTCATTATGGAACCACGAATACCTGGTTCCTGTTGTTGCAAACGGCAAAACATTTCTTTCTGCCAATGCCACAGGATGGCAGCAGTCCTTTTCAGGGACAAGAAAAGAGGGATCGGTTGATTGTATTGCTGAATTACCCAATCTCATTAAATCAAAACTTGTTGGTGATTCAATTAAAATCTCAGTAAATGGTAGAGGAAAACTATTAATCTGGAAAGGAGAACCATCATATCAGACATTCAAAAAAGAGTTCAGAATAATACAGGACACCACAATCCGTATAAAAGATATTTTTGGTTTTTATGAAGGAAAAATCGTTCTTCAGCTTGTTGAGAACAAAAAATTAACAGACGAGAATATATTGTTCCTGAAAGGAGGGAAGCCATGGATTGTGAGCAAGGTAATCCGTACGAAGAAATCTATGAATATCCCGGCAGAAATGGTTCTGGTCCCGGGTACGACCTTTTCATTTAATGTATCTACCAGTGAGGACTTTTTTCCTTATCCTGAAGTTAGCGGTAATACAGAAAAAATAGATAGTTTTCTAATTGATATGTACCCTGTTACTAATGAACGGTACTATGAATTTGTGACAAATTCGGGATACCTTCCTGCTGATACTTCTAGGTATTTAAAGCATTGGTATTTAGGAAAATATAAACAGGGTGAGGAAAAGTATCCTGTGGTATATGTCAGTTACGAAGATATGCAGGCTTATTCAAAATGGACTCAGAAGCGCCTTCCTACCCAGGCTGAATGGCAACTTGCAGCCCAGGGACCGGATAAGCGTAAATGGCCCTGGGGAGAAGAATTTCATGGTACTTACTGTAATAATTCCTTCGACAGACCAACTCCGGTCGATGCATTCCCAAAAGGTCAGAGCTCTTGTGGGGCATTTGATATGGTGGGCAATGTATGGCAGATGACAAATGATATGTATTTCAATGGGATAAACTATTTTACAGTTATCAGGGGTGGAAGTTATTATAAACCAGAATCGAGCTTGTGGTATATACAGGGTGGACCTCAGTCGCTCGACAAGACACAAATATTACTAATGGTCTCCCCCGGCTTCGACAGAAGTTCTACAGTCAGTTTCAGATGTGTGAAGGATATTGACATCAGAAATTTTAAAGATAAACTAAGATATTAATTATATTATTCTTCCTGCCCCATCACCAATCTCAGGATGGTAGAAATCAGGTACGAGACCGGTCTTTTTCTGATATATTTTTGACAACTCAATCATAAATTTCGTAGAGTCGGCTTTTCTCACAATGCTGACGGTACATCCGCCAAATCCGGCTCCGGTCATACGTGTACCGATAACACCCGGGAGCTTTCTTCCTTCATGAACCAGCGTATCGAGTTCAATACCTGTAACTTCATAATCATTCCTGAGGGAATCGTGGGATTGATTCATAAGTTCTCCGAAACGTACTATATTATTGTTTTTCAATACGTTCACAGCTTCGATAACCCTTCCATTCTCACTTATAACATGTTTTGCCCTTTTCCTGATAATTGGGTCTTTAATATATGTTTCCAGAATATTGATTTCTTCACTCTTTATTTCACTTAAATTCCGGATATGTTTATAAAACTGAAGTAATTCAACAGCTTTATCGCATTCGCTGCGTCTTTCGTTGTATTTTGAATCGGTAAGTCCTCTTCTTTTGTTTGTATTTGTTATAATAAGAGAACAATCGGTCAGTATCAATGGAACGTTTTCGTAATATAATGTATCGCAATTCAAAAAAATTGCATGATCTTTTTTACCAAAACCGACAGCAAACTGATCCATTATGCCACAGTTCATGCCAACGAATTCATTTTCAGCTTTCTGGCTCATTTTTACCAGATCAAGCGTATCAAAAGATGCATGGAAGAATTCATTGAGGGCAACTGCCGTTACCATTTCAATTGAAGCTGAAGAAGATAGTCCTGCTCCGTTGGGGACATCGCCATAGTAAAGAAATTCCAGACCTGATAATTTAATTCCTTTCTTAATGAACTCGTTTATTACTCCAACAGGATAGTTTATCCACTTTTTGCCAGTATTTGGGAATAGCCCGTTTAGTTCGGCTGCGTGATCGTCACTAAAATTTATTGTACTGAATTTCAGAGTATTGCCTTTAATTTTCCTGATTAACAGATATGTTCCATAATTTAAAGCACATGGGAAAACATAACCACCATTATAATCTGTATGTTCACCAATAAGGTTAACTCTTCCGGGGGAGAAAAAAAGAAAAGGTTTATCGTTCCTGTTCCCATATTTTTCAAAGAACTTTTCAGTAAAATTTTTAGTGTCCATTATCAAACTTTTAATTTTTTCTCAATTTCGTTAATCTGGTTTCTGAAGTGTTTATCGGTATCTATAAGATTATTTACAGTTTTACATGCGTGAAGAACAGTTGCATGGTCCTTGCCTCCTATATGTGACCCTATACTTGCGAGAGATGCCTTTGTAAGGCTTTTGGAAAAATACATTGATACCTGCCTAGCCTGCACAATCTCTCTTTTTCTCGTCTTCCCCTGTATAAGATCGATCGGGATCTTATAATAGTCACAAACGATTTTCTGAATATATTCAATAGTTATTTCGCGTTTTGATGTGCTTATAAGTTTTTCAACCATAAGTCTTGCCAGATCGAGGGTAATTTCCTTTCTGTTGAGCGTAGATTGGGCATAAAGAGATATCAACACTGCTTCAAGTTCCCGTATGTTGTTTGATATATTAATAGTCAGAAATTCGAAAATCTCTTCCGGTAACTCTATTCCGTCATTGTATGCTTTCTTTTTCAGGATCGCCAGGCGCGTCTCATAGTCAGGTCTCTGAAGATCAGCCTGTAGTCCCCATTTAAACCTTGATAAAAGTCTTTGCTCCATTCCCTGCAGTTCAACCGGGGGTCTGTCACAGGTCAGAATCAGTTGTTTGCCAGATTGATGGAGGTGATTAAAAATATGGAAGAAGGTATCCTGTGTTTTTTCTTTGCCTGCAAATTCGTGTACATCATCCAGAATCAGGACATCAATCATCTGGTAGAAATGAAGAAAATCGTTTTTGTTATTATTTCTGACTGACTCAACAAACTGGGTCTGAAATTTATTCGCATTTACATAAAGTACCGTTTTATCGGGATGTTTCTCTTTAACGAGAATCCCAATTGCCTGAGCCAAATGAGTTTTACCCAATCCGGAATCGCCATACACCATAAGAGGATTAAATGCAGTTCCACCCGGATTATTGCCTACGGCTAAGCCTGCTGATCTGGCAAGTCTGTTGCATTCTCCTTCTATATAATTACTGAAATTGTAGTCAGGATTAAGTTTGGGGTCAAAATGCACTTTTTTAATGCCTGGTATTACGAAAGGATTTTTTATTGAGGGTTGGGTGACATCGAACGGAACCTGGACAGGTTTATTATTAAGATCAGTTTTATTTCTGGAGGGATATCTTACAGTATATGGTTTACCATCGGAAAAATTGCTATTCTCCATAACGACATTATATTCAAGCTTGGCGTCAGCACCGATCTCACGTCTGAGTGTTTTCCTCAGAATATCAATGTATTGTTCTTCCAGATATTCATAAAAAAAAGGGCTGGGTACTTGAATGGTCAGGACATTGTTCTCAAGTTTAAGAGGTATAATAGGTTCAAACCAGGTCTTGTAACTGATGGATGGAATTATGTCTTTTATTATTTGCAGACAGTTATTCCAAACGTCATTATATGACTTATTCATTTAAGTTGATTTTTTTAAAAATTTCAAGGTTAGAATCAAACTGATTCGTGTAGCAATATTTGTAAAAAAAAAACTAATAAAAAAAATTTTTTTTGCTTGACTTTCTCAAAAAAAGTATATGTTTTTAACCATCAACAACTTATATACGAATTTTTTTTTTATTTATTTATAATATTGATTATTAGATAGTTATAATTATATGAATTGGTTTGTCTGTGTGATACAATTCATTATGAATTCTTACTCAAAATTCAACCCAATACTAATAAAATGCGGACTATTTTGCGATTGATTTAGGTCTATTTTTCAAGATCAAGATTATCTGAATTTTATAGTAATTTTATTTGGAAAGTGTATTTTTTTTGCCAAAGATTGAAAAATGCACATATCTTTTTGGATTGGCCTTCATGTCCTTCAAAAGAAGATTTAAACTCGCCAGACTTCCTGATAAATTTGTATAGAGTGTGTCATTTGTAAGAAATTGACCGGCAGTTCCCTTTCCTTTATTCAGATTATCCATTAGCGAGGCTGCTTTTTCAAGGCTTGCTTTCAGGTTGGCAACTGAAGCTGAAATTTTAGACGCAGCCAGAGTATCTGTAATAGTTTCAAGGTTACTGAATGTCTTGTTCATTTTTCCGGAATTATCTGAAAGCATAGTGGTGAATTTATTTATATTGTCAAGTGTTGCTTCCAGCTCCTTTTCTTTGGATCCGATTGCTTTATCAAGGCTGGCAGTTGTACTGTTCAGGTGAGTAAGAGTTCCTCTGAGTTCCTTTTTAAACTCAGGATTCATTATATCATCAACCGAACTAATTACAGAGTCAAGAACTACTATAAGATTTGATAACTTTTCCTTAACCGGTATAATTTCTGTATCGATTTTATCCATCAATGATTCTGCCAGCCTTCCCGGAATAGTATCGCCTTCAGAATATGTGCCGGGTCCTTTCCCATATACAAACTGCACTTTCATTCCTCCTAAAAGGGAGACCGGGACTATTTCTGCCACTGTATTTTTTGGGAGTTTGAAATTCTTCTTTACTGAGAATTCTACTAAAAGCCTGCCACTCTTTGCATCTATAAAATCCAAAGACCTTACAACACCGACTTTATATCCATTGATTTCAACCGGACTTGATTCTGCAAGACCGCCCACTTTATCATAAACTGTGTAATAAATTGCCGTGCTTTTTAAGAAATCTTTTCCTTTAAGGAAATTAAAGAGCCAAACAAAAATCACAATAGTAAGTAATGTTATCGCTCCAACTTTAACTTCATTTGAGATCTTCTTCATCTAGTTGTCTGTTTGTGTTTTTCTTTTTTGTTCCAAAGCTTTTTGTAAAGGTAGTATTTTGTTGTCTTTTACTGCAATTACAAATGCATCAGGATAGATTGTCTCTATCTTTTTTCTGTAAATAACGGCATCTGAATATTCCGTAAAACTTCCGGACGCATATTTGAACCGATCCTGAACATTAATTTCTGTTATGTCTCTCAATCCCTTGAAGTTTTCAGGCTTAATTTCAGTTTTTGATAAGGAAGTTGTGACTTGTACCATAAAGTATATTTCGCCGGTTTGTGAGTTTTGTGTGGTTATGGTGTCGCTTTTCTGATCTGAACTGTGGTTCTTTTCCCATGATATTCCGCTTCTGCTGTCGATCTCATTTAAATAGTCTCTGCATGCCCTGAATATAGAAGAAGCAAGATAATCCTGTCCCTCTTTTGAATTTAAATACTTCTCTTCGTTCGGATTAGTAATAAACCCGGTTTCTACAAGCACACTTGGCATTTTAGTATTGTAAAGGACCCAGAAGCCTGCCTGTTTAACATCACGGTCGTTTCTGTTAACCCTTTCCCTGAATTCTTTTTGGATCTTGGTCGCCAGATCAGTGCTTTGTTCCTGGAAAACTTTCTGTGTGAGTGAGAACATGATATATGATTCGGAGGATTTGGGATCAAACCCTTCATATTTTGTCGAATAGTCATCCTCGAGAAGCATGACCGCATTCTCGTTCATTGCAACCTCAAGATTCGCCTGATCTTTTGCGTGACCCATGATATATGTTTCAGCGCCCCTTACGTTTTTTGAATCTGCCCAGTTGGCATGGATGGAAATGAACAGATCAGCATTAGCTTTATTTGCAATCCTTGGTCTGTCTCTGAGTTCAACTGTGGAATCATCTTTCCTGGTATATATAACCGTTACATTCTTAATATTCTGTTGAATATACTCACCGGTCTTAAGAGCAATGGCAAGAGTAATATCTTTCTCCCGGCTCATAGAACCATGTGCACCAGGATCCTTTCCTCCATGGCCGGCATCAATAACGATTACACGGTTTTTCTCATTATTAATTCCGCTTATTGATAATGAAATAGTTGAGACTGCAATAAAAAGAAAAAACATTATTGCTTTATTTATATTAAAGGTATGATGTTTGCCGTTTTTAATTCCTGTACTCATTTTTCGTTAACTTTTTTAATTAGTTTTGCGCAGGCATCGCGGTATCACACAAAAACTTTACAAAAATAGTATTTAAGTTGTATTTTTTTAAAGAAAAGCGGTTAGTTATATTGTTCCTTTTGTTGGTCCAATCATTTTCCCTGTTCTCACAGGTAGGCAAAACAGTTACCGATTCATTAGTGATAAAGAAAGATTCAATTATGACCGACACCCTTCTGAAAGTCCGCAAGACATCATCAAGTGCTATCGATTCAAAGATTACCTACAATGCAGCTGAATTAATCAAAAGAGACATTATTAACAAAAGGTTTATTCTTACCAGGAACGCTGTAATACACTACGGGGACCTCGAAATAAAAGCCGATTCCATAGTTATTAATATGAAAACCAATCTTTTGTTCGCTATTGGGAGAAAAGATACTACAGGTAAAGTTATTGGCAAGCCGGCTTTTAAACAGGGGAGTAATCAGTTCGAATCAGATGAGCTCACATATAATTTCAAAACCAGGAAAGCCCTGGTCAAGAATATTATAACAAAACAGGATGCCGGACTTCTTCATAGCGCTTTTACGAAGCTTCTTGAAGATGGAACTTCCAATATTTCGAGGAGCACTTATTCCACTTGCGATGCAGACACTCCTCATTTTTATATTAATCTTCCAAAAGCAAGAGTGTACCCGGGTAAAAAAATTATTTCAGGTCCTGGTAATCTTGTACTGGAAGGAGTGCCCTTGCCTTTGGCAATTCCTTTTGGCTTCTTCCCGATACAGACCAAAGCGGCGGCATCGGGATTGATTATTCCCCGTTATGGAGAGGAACGGGTTCGAGGTTTTGCGCTCACCGATGGTGGATATTATTTTGCAATAAGCGATTATTTTGACCTGGCGTTAATAGGAAGCATATGGTCGAATGGTTCCTGGTTACTGTCCGCCAAGACTGATTATAAAAGACTTTACAAATACAATGGCAGCTTTTCTTTCAACTATGCGGATAATATTTCAGGCCACCAGGGTTTACAGGATTTTTCAGAGACCAAAAACTACAAGATAATGTGGAACTTTACTCAGGATCCAAAAGCTTCGCCGGGGTCGAGATTTGCTGCCAGTGTTGATATGAGTTCACCCGCATATGATAAAAACAATAGTTATAATGTCAGTGATCATGTCACTACAACACGGCAGTCAAGCGTAAGTTATTCGAAGTCGTGGGATGGGACCCCGTTTAACCTTTCAATAAGTGCGAATCAAAGTCAGAATGTCACTGATAAAACTGTAAACCTCGATCTGCCCAAGGCCAGTTTTAATATGGGAAGAATTTATCCTTTTAAATCAAAATACAGTACCGGTACCTCAAAATGGTATGAAGAAATCCAGGTTTCATATTCTGCTTCACTTGATAATCAGATAGCGACATATGATACTCTCCTGTTTACATCAGCTGTTTGGAAGCATATGAAAAATGGTTTCCAACAGAGTATTCCGGTAAGTCTTCAGATCCGTCCCTTTAAAAATTTTTCAATCTCTCCTTCATTTACCTATTCCGGTGTTTTATATACTCAAAAGATAATAAAAGCATGGAATCCCGATTATAAAGACCCGGCCCTTAATATAACACGTCCATCGGTTGTTAATGATACTTTGCGTGGCTTATTTTATGGCCAGGCTGTAAACCCTACAATAAGCGCAAGTTATAGCCCTCAGATATTTGGTACATATGATTTTACAGAAAATAGTCCTGATTCAAGAGTTCAAATAATCCGTCATGTGATGAAGCCTTCAGTTAGCTTTAGTTTTACTCCTTCATTTGCAGGGCTCAGTTCCAAAATGTACAGGCAGGTTCAAGTCGATACTAATCCGCAACACATTTCGAAATATTCCGTTTTTGACAGTAACATCTTCGGTACTCCCTCACTTTCTCAAAAAAGTGGAAATATAGCATTAAGCCTGGTTAATATTGTAGAGGCTAAAGTCTTTGCAAAAAATGATACAACGGGAAAACCAAAAACCGTAAAACTGATCGATAATTTCAGTATTACCACTGCATATAACATTTTCGCTGATTCTATGAGATGGGCGCCGGTTGCAATGCAGTTCAGGACCACTTTGTTGAATAATATAAATATTTCAGCAAACAGCAGTTTTTCGTTATATGGTACTAACAGCATGGGTATTCCCATCGGTACATTTTTATTTGCCCAGCATCATCAGCTTATGAGGCTCACAAATTTCAACACAAGTGTTGATCTAAGTGTCAGCGACTTATTCAAGAAAGACAAAGATAAAAGTAAAACCGGTGCAAATACATCGCAAAATTCAGATAATCAGGGAATTCATGGCAATATAGGAATGCCTGGTCAGGATAATCAGAAACAACCTGCTACCGGAGCGGCTGGACTAAAAGATGCATATGGTTACCCGGTTTTCAATATGCCATGGACACTCAACGTGACTTATAATATTAGTTACGTGCCTTCGGTAATAAAATCAACACTTTCGCAGACTCTTGTATTCAGGGGGAGTGTTACAATTACAAAAAAGATGTCAGCTACATTCGAAAGCGGTTACGATTTCAGTTTCAATAAGATTACTACGGCAAATATTGGAATTACCCGCGATCTTCATTGCTGGGACATGAGCCTTAACTGGATACCTAACGGATATTTGCAAAGCTGGAGCTTTTTGATCAAAGTTAAAGCTGCTGTATTAGGTGATTTAAAATACGAGAGGAGAAAAGATTTCCACGACAGTTATTAATCCAGTTACTTATTAATTCTTTATTACCCCCTCGCCCTTCGGGCTCTCCCCCTTTGCAGGGGGAGAAAATTCTTTAGAAGAGTAAAACTCTACTAAATGGAAGAGCATTTTCGCCCCTTTGGGGGAGATGTCGGGCAGCGACAGAGGGGGTTTCAATTGCTCTATTAGAAACAGAGACGCCCAATCTGGGCGTCTCACGATGTAATCGTTTGAATAGAATGCGACGATTTGCGTTAAAAAGCAGAGACGCCCAATCTGGGCGTATCTACAATGTTATTTTTAAGATATTTTATTCCCCCTGAATCTCAAATTCAATCTCAACTTTCACATCCCTGTGTAATTTGATTAAAGCTTTGTAATTACCCACTTCCTTAATCTGATCTTCCGGAAGGGTAATATTCTTGCGATCTATATCAAATCCTTTTTCCTTCAGTGATTCAGCAATCTGGATAGTGTTTACCGATCCAAAGATTTTGCCTGAGGTACTGGTTTTTGCACCGACGACAATTTTTAAACCGGTCAGTTTTTCTGCAATCTCCTGTGCTGCAATCTTTATCTTCTCTTCCTTATGTGCTCTCTGCCTGAGGTTTTCAGTGTGCATCTTCTTGGCCGATGATGTAGCTGCAATGGCAAATCCTCTGGGAATCAGAAAATTTCTGCCATATCCGGCTTTGACATTCACTAAATCGTCTTTTTGTCCCAGTTTATTGACGTCCTGTATTAATATAATTTCCATATTGAGTCCTCCTTATTTTAAAAGGTCAGTAACATAGGGAAGAAGAGCAATGTGCCTGGCTCTTTTAACGGCTTTTGCCACTTTCCTCTGATATTTGAGTGAAGTACCCGTAATTCTGCGTGGCAGAATTTTAC
>JBARBF010000100.1:0-6865 GCA_049792755.1 Bacteroidales bacterium
CTCATGCTCCCATGCAAATGATTTGGGGTCACAGTAAGTACGTGAGATGACAGGGATAAAAACCAGGCACTTCAGTTTATCTTTAAGGGAGGCATCAACATCATGTGTCTCCAATAATCCATCATGAAGGTTGATGTCAAAATAAACACTGATTTCTTCTTTAAAGGTTGCTTCGAGTTCTCCCTTCAGATTATTGACAAACTCAATCACCCATCCATCATGTTTATTATCTTTTTGACGATAGCTGATGAAAACGTCGTACTCGTAACCGTCAATAATGCTTGACATCTTATAGAAGATTTTGCAAAATGACCGCGAAAGTTGTAATTACTTCTTTATCAAAATTAAACCATAGTTATATTAAAAGCAATTTTATCTCTTTGGAATCTTTGAATTCAAATTTATTTATTAAATTTACTAATAACATTATAAAGGAAATCACATAATAGACATACCGCAACTCATATTTTGAAATAATATGAATAAAAGGATTTTCTTTCAGGTACCTGCTGTTGCTTTATTAGTTTTAATGTTCACTTGCAGGAATAATTATCTGAAAGCTCAACCTGTAGTTCCTGATTCAACAAAAAAAAGCTTCAGGCTATTTGAGGATGATAAGATTATTGAGATAACTCTCAGGTTCGATCTATCAACGTATTTCCGGAAAAAACCCAAAGAAGATTATTTAAATGCCAATATAACTTTTCACTTAAGCAATACTGATTCTATAAGTCGTAATATAAAACTAAGAACAAGAGGAGTATTCCGGAATCAGTATTGCATGTTCCCGCCAATTGAATTAAACTTTAAGAAAGCAGATTTCGGTTATTCTGATCTGAACAGGATATCTAAATTAAAACTGGTTCCTCAATGCAGTTCAGGTAAAGAGAATGAAGATTATATTTTGAGAGAATATCTTACATATAAAATGTTCAATGTCCTCACGGACACCAGCTTCAGGGTCAGATTGCTGAAGATTAATTACATCGATCCACAAAAGAACAAAAAGCCCGTTGTTCAGTATGGGTTTTTCATTGAACCGGTAGAAATGCTGACAGCCCGGACAAATTCTATTCAGATTAAATCTCATACGCTGAACCAGAAAAATATCGTTCCAAAAATTATGGACAGGCTTGCCATATTCAATTTCATGATTGGAAATTATGATTGGTCTGTCCCGGGTTTGCATAATGTACTTGTAATAAAAACACTGAACCTCGATCCCAGTGGCCTGGGTATAGCTATTCCTCATGATTTTGACTGGACAGGACTTGTAAACGCTTCCTATGCTATTCCGGCTGAAATAGTCGGAACGAAAAATGTCCGCGAAAGACTTTTTCTGGGAGTATGCCGGAGTAAAGATATTTATCAGAAAGATCTTGACTTATTTTCAGGAAAGAAAGAAGCTTTTTACAGGGTAATCAATGAATTTTCTTATATAAATGACAAGGCAAAAAAAGATATGACCGGTTATCTCGACGAATTCTTTGATCAACTGACTGGGAAAAGAGATATAATTTTGTACAATTTAATGAATAGTTGTAAAAATTTTTAACCCTAATCAATTAATATAATGACAGATTCTATTTTTGATTTGACTAACCCATACTTTGTGGGTATCATGTGGCGGTTTGCATTTAATACGGTTATTCTTTTCATCCTTATACGGTTAGTTTATTACAAATATTCGAAAAAGGAGAGATACTTGTTTTACTTTTTCATAATGGGTATTATGGCTTTCTTTATAACTGCCATGTTAAAAGCAGTTTTTATAGATATGGGCATGGCAGTTGGATTAGTCGCGATTTTTGCTATTATAAGGCTGAGATCGACTAATTTCACTGCAAAGGATATAGCATATACATATACGATTTTTGGAATTTCTGTTATCAATTCATTAAAACTTCTTAAATTCCCTTTACTGGGACTTTTAATAATCAATGGAATAATTATTCTTACGGCATATCTTATTGAAGAGTATACAGCAAAATATCATTCTGAAAGGCTTTCAATTATTTATGATAAGCTTGATTTACTTAAACCGGAGAAAAAGGAAAAATTCTTGAAGGATGTTTCTGCAAGGACCGGAAGAGAAATTCTGAGAGTTAAAATCCGCAGAATCAACTATAAAAGAAAAAGAGCATTCCTTGATGTTTACTTTAAAGATAAAACTCACTTAATTTGATTTATCCTTCGGATGAATTCAAGTGACCTGTCAAATACCCTCAATCCCGGGTTCTTTTTCTTTCAGGATCAGATACCAGTTACCATTCTCGATGAGAGCCTCCTGTCCAATAATAAAGAACAGTTCTTTAAAATAGACATACTGTTCATCTGTCATTCGAATGGTTGAACTTACCTGAGTAAGTTTTGCTTCGGCTTTTTGATAAAGGACATCCTTAAGATCATATTGACAAAGTAGTGATATCGATGATTTGTTTATAACTCAGTAATGGAAAAGGAATCATTTTGTTATGCTCTAAAAGTTTTGTTAATTGAGTTTTTAATAACCCGTAGGGCTTACAGTATTGTAGAAGAAGTGACATCGATGATTTATTTATACCTCATAGAGGTTTAAGAGAATCATCTAAGAAGTCGAACAGAAATTGAGTATCAAACTCCATTTCATTTGAAGTAAGATAGTCCGTATATTCCTGTTGGAATGATTTAAATTGATGATGTGACTTTTGATTCTCAATGTAGTTGTAAATCCCAGGAATTTGTGAACGACTGTATGAAAAACCTCCATAACCCTCCTGCCAGGAGAACCTGCCTGAACAGAGCTTTTCTTTGTTTATAAACAGGGAAGAGCTTCTTTTATTTTCATGGACTGTATCTGAAACTGAAATGGATGGATTTAATCCCAAAAGGATATGTACATGGTTCGATATACCATTAGCAATGATGGATTTGTGTTTCATATTTCTTATAATCCCGCTCATATACTCGAATACACGTTCCTGAATTTCTCTTGTCAATGCAGCTTCCCTGTTTTGTACAGCAAAAACGAGCTGAACATAAATTTGAGTAAATGTTCCTGGTTTCATGAGAAGTTAAGTTTTATTAATAATGCAGCTAAACAAAATTATAAAATTTTGTTTCCACAACAAAATGTTTAACCGCTACGCGGTAAAGAATTCTGGATTGGGCCTCTATTCTACAAAACTGAATCGCCTGCGGCGAAAAAAGGAACAGGGTGGAACTCTATTCTACAATAATAAATCGCTACGGCGAAAAGTTTATTGAATTTTAGTAGCCCGTAGGGCTTAAAGTATTGTAGAATAAGTGACATCGATGATTTATTTATACCTCGTAGAGGTTAAAGTTGTGTTTATCTTTTGCAATACTTCATCGTCTACGGCGAAAAAAGGCACAGGGTGGAACTCTATTCTACAATAATAAATCGCTACGGCGAAAAGTTTATTGAATTTTAGTAGCCCGTAGGGCTTAAAGTATTGTAGAATAAATGACATCGATGATATATTATACCTCGTAGAGGTTAAAGTTGTGTTATCTTCTGCAATAATTCATCGCCTGCGGCGAAAAGAGATGTGGGTTGAAACTTTCAGATACCCTCAATCCCGGGTTCTTTTTCTTTCAGGATCAGGTACCAGTTACCATTCTCGATGAGAGCTTCCTGTCCAATAATAAAGAACAGTTCTTTAAAATAGACATGCTGTTCATCTGTCTTTTGAATGGTTGAACTTACCTGAGTTAGTTTTGCTTCGGCTTTTTGATAAAGAACATTCATAAGATCATATTGATTAAGTAACTGGTCATAACCTTTAATTTGAATAAAGGCTCTGATCAGGGCAAAAATGCTTAGCAATGTTCCTATTACTACCTGAAGATATTCCATGTAATGGTTTCTTACATAGAAGTTTTCTAAAAAGAAAATGGAAAGAAGAAGTCCAAAAGCAATTATAAAAGATAAGTTTGATATTACATGATATTGAGTTAGTTTGTGAGTCATTCTCCTGATTGATGATTCAAAGAAATCTGCCTGATTTTTCACCCAATTTATTGTCAGATTGTTTATGGCTGCAGAAGTTATTGGTTTATTATTATATGTTAAGCCATACATTGCAGATAGAATATGCTCGATCCAGGTAAACTCTTTCCTGTGTATCCTTAAAATATAATCAGAAACATTGTGATTTATCCCTGCAATATTCCAATAAAACTGAATTCTTAATGCTTCCGCCAATGTCCTGTTATACAGATATTTTGCGTGATCTTTTGTTATCCTGGAATAAAAATAAATAATACCTGCCAGCAAAATAAGAATCATGGACATTGCCAGGACAACCTTGTTCAGCAACAGATTTGTGTAGATAGTCAGAGACATTACTATGAATAATCCGATTACGAATAGCCAGATTACAGTATATGTATATCTTTTATGAAACCGGAGTGATAATACATCTAAAAGTGAATACAGGTTCAGAATTGATTTTTGGGGTGCTTCAAGTATTTCATGATTGTTGATCAGAAGACTTTGAGACCTTGTGTATTTTTTCTGACTTATTTTTAACGAATCAGAATTAATCTCCTCTGTTTTCTTAAGAGCCTCCCTGATCGTAGAATCTTCTAAAACCGTTTGAAGTGATAATTTAATATCCTGCGTATGAACTGCTGGTCCCTTATCAACAGTTGTGCTTCTGTTGCACGGCAATACAAAAACACTCCTGTTATATTCAAATGTGCTTTTTGCCACATCACTGTCATCTCCCGTTTTCTTATATTTTACAATATCAGATGTTCCGCCTTTTTTCCCCTCCTGTCCATCCCATAGAGCTATTAAGATCAAAGAACTGTCAGCGACAAATTTCCCGGTTTCAAGATAATGTTCTGCTCTGTCAGTTTTTCTGCTGTCACATCCAATACAAAACTTTCTTTTTGCCTGTTTAAGCAAATCCTCAAATTCTTTATCAGAATCATTATCAAAGTCATTTTTATATTCTTCATCTTCAAAAGGCAGAGGTATAATCAGTTCGAATTTTTCTTTATATTCTTCATTGTTTCTTTTCAAATCTAAAAAAATATTGGCAACAAATCTGTCAGCTCCTTCTGCAACTGAGGAAAACAGATAAACGGGAGAGTTGGGATACTTAGCAGAAAGATCTTTAAACAACCGCTCAATCTGAAGTTTATGTTCCGGGGTGGTAATTGCATCAATATGACCTATGACACCCACGGTAATTGGTATCTTTTCTACTACGGCCATTTCCATTTCTGTTATTAAAATAAAATGAGTATCAGGAATCACATATAAAAATCCATTGATTTTCAAGCGTTTTGCAATTTCTTATTCATGATTGCCGATAGCCATATAAAATAATATTTAAATGTAAGATAAAGCCTAAGTTATTCTCCAAGCGATAAATGTATTTCTTCCTCTTTGGTTTTCCCTGTCAAAGCGCTAACAGTTGAAATTCCAATTTCGTTTTTTTCAGGATAAATTTTTAACACCCGAAGCAAACCTTTGCCGGATTTTTCATCTGACCCTTTTATTTTTTCATCCTGGAAGTCACTGAGAATTTCGAACATTTTCCTGGTTTTTAGCGAATCTGTGGGATCAGCTATTCTGACTTCTTTTTGGAATGTACCTTCTTTATGACCGCATAAGACCAATATTATGTTGGGACTCTTTTTTACAAGTTTTTTGAATACTGCCTCTGCATTATTGCCCTTAAGTTTACCATTATTATCTTTCCCATTCATTCCAAAAGTCTTAAGATCATCCAGGCGCTTTCCGTTTCTGTTAAGATAATCATGGGTAACCAGAATTACCTTTCTGGAAGCATTTTGAGAAATTATAGTGTTTGCCCATTTGAGAACTGAGCTTCGGGGGGCCAGCTCAAGGTTCATAATCAGATATTTGTACTCTTTATAATTGAAAAGGCAAAAATAGTTTTCAATCTTCACCGGGTCAAAGAATCCTCCGCTCCACCACGAACCTGGTTTATCGAAACGCGATACAGGGAAGTATTTGTTCAGCAATTCTGTATGGCGGATACCATCATAATAATTCTTATTAGGGTTTTTCATGTCATTGTCTCCATATACTATGGAGTAAGGAATTCCGGCATTTTCAAGGATTTTAAATGATTTATCGGCAACTTCCCATGCATATTCCTTATTGTTGTTTGTAATATCACCCAGATGAACAACATATTGAATATTAAGCTGATTTTTATTCTCTACAATCCAGTCCATCTGCTTATAAAACATTTCAGGATATTTGGAAGAGTAGTGCTGAGTGTCAGGAAGAATAATAATTGAAAAGAAATCCTCTTTATTTAAAAATGAAAAACTAATCAGTGCCTGAAGTAAAATAAATATGATAACAGAGCTAATTCTTTTTACTTTCATAGTTTCAATTATTTTCACTATGTAGTTGATATTGAAGTATATTTTATTAGTAAATACAATTTAATTTTCCAATCAGCCACCTCTTTTTGTCCATACAGAGGTAACGGAAGAGAGTGCCGAATTCATAAAAAGCAATGAGACTTGCCATTTCAGATATTCTTTTTCATAAAGTTATGAAAGGCTGAAACACGAACCAAAAAATAAATATGTTTTCATTTAATTAACTTAAGTTGCTAGTTATAGTTTGTTGTAAAAGATATATAAAATATTGTAAGTCAATTAAATATGTTAATAAATAATGTTAATATGTTGATAATCAAATACATATAAATTAGGTATAATTAAAAAAATCCTCCAGGTTTAAGTCGCCAAACCATATAACCTGAAGGATATGATAGAAAAATTTATTGCAATTTACGTTTTTATTGATGATATCATGATAGAAATTGGTCATAAAGAACCTGTTAACCGTAATTCTTCTGATTCCGAG
>JBARBF010000101.1:0-42293 GCA_049792755.1 Bacteroidales bacterium
CGAGCGAATCGAGGAATCTCCAATCTTGTTATAATTCATATATTTAGCTCTTTCAGAGCTATTTATAACATAAGTCAATTTCGCGAAAAAGATGTGTATAAAGGGTAGGCTTCGCAAAGAGGGGTGACTTAGGGAGATAATTTAACAAATGATAATAATATTTTGCTGTAGCCGGATGCAGGTCTTTTTCTTTGAGCTGTTACCCAAAGATGATCACTTGACCGGAGGGAACATAATACTTTTTTGCTTCTCCCCTTTTGGGTTTTCTTAACCTTTCCTCCATCTCTTACCCTGTAACCAGGCTCATTCGCTAAAATATCCAACTAGGCTATTTCTTAACACTCGGACCTCTTAAACAATAAGGAAAGTAGGATAATATAATTCTTATTGTCTGTATATTAACAACTTACATGCTTTTTGCTTTAAGATTAGAAACTACCATGAACTTCATTTGCTTTCGCATCCGCTACACATTCTACTACAACAATTGTATCAAATTAAATGAATGTAATTATGTCGGCACCAGAAAATTAAAATGCGTAATCAAGTTAACAAAAGATGTATCTAAAACCAAAAAGAGAAATTTTTCTATATAAGAATCGACCTTTTATGAAATCTCGATTAAGCTTTCAGAAACAGAATTTCTTAAGTTAGCTTATCAAAAACTCAGGCATTATTTGGCTTCTTGTAAATTTATTGAATTATGAAATTTATTTATTCTACTACTTGCCTTTAAAAATTAAACGTTTCGACTGATTATTCATTTTACAAATATATATTCCCGGTTTAACTTGCTGGCCTGTATCGTTGGTGCCATTCCAAATTAAATCCATTTTTTCATCATTTCTATCAATGACCAAGTCTTTGATCTTTTGGCCAAAAAGATTGTAAATTGCCGCAGTAACTTTAATTCGAGTCGGATTCTGAATTTTGATGTTAATTTCTCCTGCAAACGGATTGGGATAACATATAAAATGATTTGAATTTTCCGGTATCACATTGATTCCTACCGTAAGTCCTTGTTGGGTTATAATGATAGTTTGAGGGAGGACACCAGAAGAAGAGACAGTAACTATTGCTACTCGGTTATCTCCTGTTGGATTTGCCTTCGCGGTAAAGGTAAGTGTACCAAAGCCATCAGATTCTGAAGGGTTTACTGTAAGCCAAGATTGATCTGAACTGACATTCCATGAGGTGTAAGATGTAATCTGGACAGAAGCTGAGCTGTTTTCTTCAGGTGAAATTGTTAATATCTTTGATGATAGCAGAAAACCCGGGATTTCGATAATATTTGTAAAGTCTTTCCATTGATTTGCAACAGAATAAAGAGTTGCTGAACCTAAAGGTACATATAGTTTACAGGTACTTTTGTTTACATCATAAAAGACAGTGGAAGAAGAGGTTAAATCAACCGGAGTGATTGGAAACGCATAGATTGAACTCAAAGCCGTACAACCATAAAAAGCAAAGTTTCCGATGGAAGTCACCGAAGAAGGAATAGTAACTGTGTTCAAATTGGAACAGGAATTAAATGCAGCATCTTTAATTGAAATAACTGTTGAAGGAATCGCAATTGACGCTAACCCGGTACACAATCTAAATGCTTGATTCCCAATAGAAATAAGGGATTTGGGAAGTATTATGGAGGTAAGACTGGTTTTCCCTTTCACGTTTGCATCTAAAAATGCATAATCAGGAATTGTATTAGCAGGATAACTGGTATTCCCATCTAGGCTTGTTCCTTCGGTACCGACATATTCAACAATAGTCGCATCACTGATATTGATGTGTGATAATAAAGGCATTTCATCACGCATTGTTTTAAAATCACGGGCATCAATTGTGCCTGAAATCTCCAGACAAGTCAGAGAATTAAGATTTGAGGCAAATGCATCATACAAGCCTCCTGCTATCACTGCCTTTTTAAATGATTGTGTTATGATAATCACTTCTGATTCAACACTTTCAGCAGAGATAGTCACTTTGGCTGTACGTTCGGACGTCGAAGTGTTTGCAGCAGCTGTGAATTTTAATATTGCATCGCCAGAACCGCTGGAAGGGATGACCGTGAGCCACGGTTGGTCGGAACTTGCAGTCCATTTCACGTTCGATTTTAAATCAATCGTGGTATTGCTTCCTTCACTGGCGCTAAGGAAAGCAGAAGTCTTTGATGGCAGAAATCCGTCAGAAACTTCCTGAATATGAATAAAGTCTTTCCATTGAGCTGCTGCAGAATATAAGGCTCCAGTCCAATAAGGAACATAAAGTGTACAGGTAGATTTATTAACGCCATTAAATACGTTATAGGCACCTGTATAAAAATCAGAACTTAAAATTACAGGTGTTTTAGAGCGTGTGATTATTGATTGTAATCCGCTGCACCCTGAAAATGCTTCATACCCGATGACTGTGACTGAAGAAGGTATAATAATTGAGGTTAAAGCAGAACAGCTTAAAAATGCACGGTTTACAATAGTATTCACCGTTGAAGGAATAGTATAAGTGCCTGTTTTAAAATCCGGGCACATGATCAGTCTTGTTTGGGTTTTATCAAACAGGGTGCCGTCTACGCTCGAATAATTTGGATTATCAAGAGCCACATTTACAATACCTCCAGAAAAAGTACCCAAGGAACTAAAAGCAAATTCGCCAATTAAGGTAACGGATGATGGAATGTAAACAGAAGAAAGATTACATGTACTCCAAAAAGCATAATCTCCAATCAGGTTAACCGACGAAGGAATTGTAACGGAAATCAGCTTAGTACAATTTTCAAAAGAATGAGCGCCGATTTCAGTAACCGTCGACGGAATGATAAAGCTGGAATTTGCAAATGAACATTGGATAAGTTTAGTCTTGTTCTTATTAAATAATGCCCCATCATAACTGGAAAAAAACAAATTATCGGCATCTACATAAATCAAAGCATTATTATACCAGAATGCTCTTACCCCTATAGATGTAACTGAAGAGGGTATCGTTATTGAACTTAATCCAAGGCAATAATAAAATGCAACATCCCCGATTGAGATAACAGATGTCGGAATAGTGATTGAAGTCAACTGATTACAAGCTTCAAAGGCGCCGTTCTCAATGGATTTAACCGACGAAGGAATATAATAACTGCCTGATTTTGATATAGGGCAATTAATCAGTTTGTATTTATCTTTATCAAATAAAACTCCATCATAACTGGAATAGTATGCATTATCGGATGCTACGGTTATCATTGCGCTATTTGCTGAAAAAGCTTGATTCCCAATTGAAGTAACTGAAGATGGTATATATATGGATGTCATACCATTACAGTCAAAAAAAGCATCGTAATCAATAGTAATAACTGAATCAGGTATAGAAACTGATATCAACCCATTGCAACCTTCAAAAGCGTCGGGACCGATGGCTGTAATTGATTCTGGAAGAATAACTTTGGTTAGGCTTGTTTTACCCAGAAAAGTGTTATTGTTAAAAAATGCGTCAAGAGGCAAAGTATTAGCCGGATAAGTTTCAAAAGGGGACCCGTACCCTCCGGGACCATCTGTTCCGGAATATTCAACAATTACAGCACGGCTTAAATCCAACTCCGATAACAATGGCATTTCATCGCGCATGGTTTTAAAATCACGGGCATCAATGGAGTCGGTAATAATTAATTTAGTAACTGAAGCCAGTTGACTACCAAGTACATCATGTAATAATCCTGGCTGTGTTATTACAGGAGAAACTACGACGTTAGTTCCCTGACTGACCGAAATCACCTGATTGCCAAAGCCGGTTACTGATACTGTCACTGTTGCTGACCTGGTACCTGTAGTAGAATTTTCAATGGCCGCAAGGCCAATTTTTGATGTGCCTGTAATACCTGCGCCGGTACTTACCGAAAGCCATGATTGATCTGATGTTACGGTCCAGTTTGCGCTTGAAGAAATAGTTAATGATGCTGTACCACCGTTTCCCCCGATTGTAAGGTTGTTGGTTGAAAGAAAGAAGCCCTGGAAACCATCAGGTAAACTTGCCGGAAATATTTTTATTATAGCAGCCTGATCAGTTTTATAATTCATATTATCCAAATAGAAATATCCATCCTGAGATCCACCCCATCCCCAATTAAAATGAAAATAATCCGAATTCTGATATCCGTCACAAACCCATGCATGGCCCTCATCGGAGCTATTTCCTTTATACCAAACCGGATGTTTTAAGTCCAATTCAGATTTCAAAAGATCTGCCCACTCACTTGCTGAATAGCTATTCTTTAAAACAAGCTCTGCTTCTGAAGAATAGTTAAAATAATTAATAAAAGCATCTATCGGGTCTCTTGCACTTGAAGTGACCGGACCATAATCCATATTCACCGAAACACCACAATGAAACATTAAGGTAGCAATTGCATCATTTTGACTTGTAATATTTTCAGGCATTTGCGACCACTCATAAGTAGTTGAACCAAAATCAGCAGTAAGATTTCCATATGTTGAATGTGTATAGGTTTTTGTACCAGTACCTTTAGTTGGGTAACTCCAATATTTCATTATTTGTGCCATTGAAGTGGCAACACAGCCTGTCTGGACGTGACTACAAGGCCCGTTCCCGTCGGAGGGGCATTGAGCGTTGAAATAGCAACCTTGGTTCCATGAGGTTTTTAACAATGGTGTTATCTCAGTTAATACTTCGGCAGATCTAAAAATTGGTGTACTTAATTTGTTCCACTGCTGAATTACTCTACTGTCAGGCTGAATATTATTTTGCTTAATATATTCAATTTCTCTCTTCTGATTTTCTAACCATTCAACAAAAGCTGGTGGTTGGTTTTTTTCGTTGTATCTACCCTCTAGAGAGTAACCAATTATTGGCCAGACCCTTTCATCAGCAGCGACTATCGTAAAATTATTATTTAGGGTGTCGTTCAGAATAAACATTAATGTATCTGTTTTTTCAACAGTTGACAAAACCGAGAAAATCTGCGGTCTAATATTTTTTACGATGGCAGACTTAAACTTGCTTCCTGAAACAACTGACAGATGATTTTTGGCTATACCTATTGCCTTATTTAGAAAAACATGTTGCGCAAAAAGTATACTACTTATAGAGAGTAAAAGCAGTGTATTTAATAACCGCAAAGAAGTTTTCATATGTTTAAATTTTCAGGTGGGGTTTAAAAATTCAATTTTTATACTGACTTAATGCATAAAGCATAATCAGTAAACCGATTTATTTAAATCACACTAATTTACACCACTTTGTTGAAAATCCTAATCTAAAAAATTACTTTTTCTACATTCTATCTATCAATTATTAGATCGAAATAATATTTAGCCTGACTAATTGATCATAACGGAATGTATTATACTTAAAAATGAAGGAGAGCGCTTTTTTCTGGCTCCATGGTATAATTGCTCGCCCAAGGAGTGGGATTGGATTTATTATCCCACATCACGGTTCAACCGTTTGGTTTTTGCGCAAGATTACAATTTGATCATAACCATCGATGTCAGCTATTTCTTCGTTCTCTCACCGAATTTGAAATCTGTTTGGGAAAATGCTTTAACCTTGATTTTGCCAATTCAGATTACAGTTCTGTCATCGTGTTCATAAAACTAAGATGAGCAGGCAAGATCAAATAATATAACAGGATAGTAACTTTAGGCATAGATAATTATTTTTAAATCCCCAATAATCGTTTTTCCAAGTTAATAATCCTTCCTTTATTTACCTCTCCCCTTTATCCCATCCCCCAGGATAAGTTTCATCATTTTCCGAAAACCTGAATAGGAGTAAGATTAGATGGTTATTATCTCCAGTTTCTTGCCTTCCGACTGTTCATAAAGCTGCTTTGCCAGCTCGGCCTTGTCACGACTGAAAGAATGATCCATTGAATAAGCAGTCATATACGATTCATAGGCTTTATCGTATTTTTTAACATACATATAATAATCTCCTTTTGAGTCGTAAACATTGGGATTCTTCGGTTCCAGTTCAATGTATTTGTCAAAGGCTTCTTCCGCTTTATCGCTCTGCTTTAGATTAAGATATGCATATCCGAGCTGATTGTAAAAGGATGCAGGATTCGAAGCGATTTTAATTGCCTTGTTTAAAGTTTCGACAATGCCGGTAGAATCACCTGCAAGAGATTGAAAAGAAACCAGGTTATTATATGAATTGGGATCATTTGGATACATTTCCACAAGCTTTTTCCCCAGGTCGGTAACATTGACAGTACCCTGTTTCAACCTGATCAGGGCCTCTTTCAGAAGTTCCTCAGCGTCACTGAGTTTAGCTTTGCAATTTATCGCAGCATCAGCATATTCGTTAAAATTATCAGCGGATCGATTCAAAAGGTAATAAGATGCCAGCTGGTAATCAGCCATGAAGAAATCCGGATCCTGATCAAGAGCTTTTTTGCAGGTTTCAATAGCTTTATTCAGGAAAACGTCATCAAAGTACTTCAAGGCCTGATCATAAATCAACAATGCTGATTTTGAATTGGTAGTAACCGACATGAATTTATCTTTAGCCGGCTGGGAAAATATCAAAGTTCCCGTTATAAATAATATCGTCAAAAGAAACATCCTTTTCATCTTTCTGAATTTTTAGTTAAATGAGCTTTACTAATATCTAAAATTATTTAAACTAAGCATAAATTCATTATTGTACAAGTCTATAACAAATATAAACCCATCCCGGTTTAATTAATACATCATTGATCTGATTTTTTCTTTTTAATAGATGAAAGAGTCCTGAAATTTGTTTTATTTTTACTATAGTTATAATAAACTTCCTGCGATGATAAAATTAATATTTCCCCTGTTTCTCTCTTTAAGTTTAATGCTGTTATCCTGCTCTGCTGATAATATAAATAACCAATCCATCAATAATCGAAATCTTCCATTTGACACGGGGTGGAAATTCCTGCGCGACGGTGTGTCCGGAGCTGAAAATCCTTCGTTTGACGACTCCGGATGGCGAACACTGGATCTACCTCATGACTGGAGTATCGAGAATTTTGCCGATAGCGATAATGAGGATCATATTGGTCCCTTTACCAAAACGAGTGAAGGAGGTGTATCCACAGGTCATGTAAAAGGTGGAACCGGTTGGTACAGAAAGCATTTCAAAGCGGATAATTCATACAGGATGAAAAATGTATCTGTATGCTTCGACGGTGTATACATGATAACCACTGTCTGGGTGAACGGGAAAAAGGCTGGGGATCATTTCTATGGATATACCCCTTTTTCGTTCGACATTTCAGGGTTGCTGATCCCGGGATCCGATAATGTAATTGCTGTTGAGGTAAAGAATCCCGGGAAGAACAGCCGATGGTACAGTGGATCAGGGATATACCGTCATGTATGGCTCACAATAACCAATCCGCTGAGAGTAGCTGAAAACGGTCTGTATGTTAAAACAAACTTACTCTCACAGGATACAGCTCAGATTCAGTTGTCGGTTAAGCTTAAAAACAGCGATCCTAAAAACTCGGAAGGAAAGCTTGTAACTTTAATCAGTGATATGG
Organism: Bacteroidales bacterium; assembly: GCA_049792755.1. Taxonomy (GTDB): domain Bacteria; phylum Bacteroidota; class Bacteroidia; order Bacteroidales; family VadinHA17; genus LD21. Next base: position 7,517 of record JBARBF010000101.1, read on the forward strand.
ATGACCGTGTTATTGCCAAGACAGAGAAATTAGTAGAGATTGAGCCAAACGGAACACTATCAGTTGAACAGTCACTTAAGATAACACAGCCGTTTCTATGGTCGGTTGACAATCCCCACCTGTATAGGGCCACATCTCAGGTCGTTGTAAAAGGGCATATAATTGACAGTTATTCAGTGCAGTTTGGAGTAAGAACAATTGAGTACAGCGCAGGAAGAGGTTTTCTTCTTAATAAAAATCCACTTAAGCTCAAGGGTGCGTGCATGCATAATGACAACGGTTTACTTGGCTCTGCAGCCTTCGACCGTGCTGAAGAAAGACGGATTGAAATAATGAAAGCCAATGGGTATAATGCCATACGTACCAGCCATAATCCGCCTTCAAAACAATTTCTGGACGCCTGCGACCGGCTTGGAATGCTTGTGATCGATGAAGCATTTGACATGTGGGAACACCCAAAAAACCCCTCGGATTACAGTAATTATTTTAAAGCAAACTGGAAAAATGACCTGCAATCGATGATCCTTCGTGACCGTAACCACGCCAGTGTGATTGCATGGAGTATAGGAAATGAAATTTACGAACGGGCCGACACTTCAGGTCAGCGTATTGCAGGTCAGCTGGTCAGGCTGGTTAAATCACTTGACAATTCACGTCCTGTTACTGCAGCGGTTTGCTTATTTTGGGATCATCCCGGTACTGATTGGTCAGCCTCGGCAAAAGCTTTTGCCAGCCTTGATCTGGCAGGATATAATTACGAATGGAGAGAGTATGAAAACGATCATAAAAAATACCCCGATCGGATTATGACAGGTACAGAGTCTTTCCCGATGGAAGCATTCGAAAACTGGCAGCAGGTGGAAAAAGATTCATGGGTTATTGGGGATTTTGTATGGACCGGCATGGATTATCTTGGAGAATCGGGCATTGGCCATGTGTACTATGACAAAAGGGATGCCAGCTTCAGTATGCCCTGGCCATGGTATAACTCCTGGTGCGGCGATATAGATATCACCGGACAAAAAAAAGCTCAATCGTATTTCAGGGATGTTGTATGGGGCCGAAGTAGCCTTGAGATGGCTGTTCATACACCACTTCCGGCAGGGAAAAAGGAAGGTATTTCAATGTGGGGCTGGCCGGCTGAATATCAGAGCTGGACCTGGCCCGGAGATGAAGGAGATACATTGCAGGTATCTGTTTACTCACGTTGCCAGGAAGTACGTCTTGAGTTAAATGGAAAAGTGATAGGTCAAAAACAAATTTCTGATGCAACAAGACTTACGGCCAAATTCACTGTACCATACTCACCTGGCGTGCTAAAAGTTATTGGGATAATAAATGGAAAGGAGGTTGCAACAAAGGTGTTTAAAACAGCCGGAAAACCTTCTCACCTGATATTATCAGCAGACAGGACCCGGATAACTGCTGACCGTAACGATCTCACCTATGTTTCAGTTGAAGTCAGGGATAAAGATGAAAATCTTGTACCTAATACTGACATAATTATAAAATTCACAGTATCAGGAGTCGGTGAATTGCTGGCATCAGGAAATGCTGCACCCGATGATATGCAAAGTTTCCGCAAACCTGAATGCAAGACCTTTAATGGGAAATGTCTGGCTATTATCAGACCCTATGCAAAAGCAGGTTCAATTAAGGTGAATGCAGAAGCAGCAGGACTTCCGAATGCTATGATTGAGATCCTGACAAGGTAAATCGAAAGAAGGGGAAAATAGCTTTCCTCTCTTTAGGATATTCCGGAAATTCCTTTATATACCATTTGTGATGGTCAAGAGCTCTTGTAGTCAGATTTACTAAAGTCCATATTAAGAAAGAGAGTGCAGGCAGATTAAACGCAACCAGAGCAAAACCTGCCCATGAAATAATCTCACCAAGGAAATTTGGACACGAAACATATTTAAAAAGACCGCCATTAGGAATTTTGTATCCATTGCCTGATGTTGGACGAAGTTTAATTAGTATTGAGTCATGATATTTGTTAATGGCAAAACCTGAAAAAAATATAATTACACCTGCAATCAGGCGCAAATTAATTAGTGCACCTGTACTGTAATCAGTTGCGAATTGCACAAACCAGTAGCCATTCAGAAAACCATTAATTACATTAAAAATGAAAGCAAGAAGTACAATTAATACCGGTATTTTCTTTCTGGCTGTTCTTATCTGAAACGGGAAAATCAGTACACGGTGAATATAATGCAACATCCATAAAAATGCAGGCACCAGAACAAGCATATTTAACAAATTTGCTTTGAAAAACAGATAATAACCAAAAATGGCTAAGGAAGGAAACTCCATAAAAAACCATCCAAACCTGTTGTTAATCATTGGTCCCCAGTTACCTTTCGAATGTCTTCCATAGGGTTGGGTGACTTTTAACAGTATCGGGAAAATGATAACCGCAATCGCGATCCAGATCCAGCAAATCATAGTAAATGTCGCGTGCGATATCATGTCAGTTAATAAAATTATTCTCTTTATACCAGGTAAACGTGTCACTAAGTGTTTGCTCAAGAGGACGGGGTTTAAACCCTAATTCCCTCCTGGCCTTATCATTAGAAATATATGAGGGAGAATTGACCAGTATGTCAAGAGACTGATATGTATATAACGGATCCCTTTTTGTAATTAATGAATACGTTTTAAAAAAGGGACATGCCAGGCGAGCCAGAGTAACTGGAACAATAAAAGGGATTTTGCAGCCGGATAAGGTACTGATCATTTCAGATAACTCCCGGAGACTGCAGTACACCCCCGAAAGGATATATCTCTCTCCATTTCGTCCCGATTCAATTGCCTGTATTGACGCTGACACCACATCACGTACATCAACCCAGTTGTATCCGCCGGTGACCATAAAGGGCAATTTATTTTGATAAATTTTACGAAGTGCCTGACCCAGCAAAGAGCCTTTGTAATCAAACGGACCAATAACCGCTGTAGGATTAATTATTACAGCATTCAGGCCTTCCTTAACCGCTTTCATCACTTCCCTTTCACCTTCAGCCTTTGTAAACTCATAGGTTGTTTTACTTGATTCAACCAATGTTCTGCTTTCGTCCAGCATCTGATCAGGAGCTCCAATTTGAAAAGCATGAATACTGCTAAAGTGAATGAATTTTTTGCATCCGGCCTGATTAGCTGCCTTTATAATGTTTTTAGTACCGTTAACGTTGGTTTCATAGACTTGTGCTGATGATCGGTTATCAATGGCAATCTGGGCTGCAAGATGAAATACAACATCTACTCCCTCACAAAGGTCAAGCAGCGATTCAGGTTCAAGCAAATTTCCCTGGATAACCTCAACATCCATTTCATTTAAATAGTTACTGAAATTTTGAACCAGTACCTTTATTTCGGCTCCCTGCTCTTTTAGTTGCCGTACAAGGCAATTTCCGATATGTCCGCTGGCTCCGGTAACAGCAACTTTCATAAAAAATGTGTAAATACGTCAGAATAAAGCTATTTCTTCATCAGTTCCTTAACCGCTGCCTCAATCTGCTGATCACGGCCGGTTGAAATAATATCAGGTTCATTTCGGATCTTAACATCAGGCTCAAGCTGGTTATTCTCACAGAATTTGCCATCAGGAGTCCGCCAGCCACCCATTGGAATACCATAAACCAGTGAGGGATCGATCTGAGCTTCCCACCAGACAAAAGTGCCTGTGCCTGGTACCGGCATTCCGAGTGTCCTGCCAGTTGCCTTTAACTTATAAGCTACCGGGAAGAGATGAGCATCAGAATAGTTGCTTTCTCCAATAAGCACGATTGAAGGTTTCACCCATTTATCGTATGGCTCTGAACCGACATACTGACCGTGCGGAATAATATCCATATACTTTTTACCACTTAAAAAATCAGACAACTGTTCGTGAATATTGCCTCCTCCGTTGAACCGGGTATCAATGATAATTGCATCCTTCTCAAGATTTCTTCCAAGTGCCTCTTCAAAGACAGTCCTCATGCTGGCATCATCCATTGACCTCACATGAATATATCCGATCTTTCCGTCGCTGAGTTTCGTTACCTCATCCCTGCGGTTATTGACCCATCGTTTATAAAGCAATTCATTTTCCTGGCCGCCGGTAACCGGTTTCAGCGTTTCTTCCCATCGGCTGTTTGTAGCAGGATCCAGAATTGACAGCAATACAGGCTTGTCAACCTTCCGGTTCAGTAACTGATAGAAATCAAGTGAATCGGTTACAGGAATCCCATCTATCTTCTCAATTAAAAAGCCGGCCTTGATTTTTGATGAAGCTTTATCTGCGGGTCCCCCTTTGATTACTTCTGCAATTTTGAGCCCGTTCCCCTTATGTTCATAATCATAAAACATTCCAAGATATGATGTCTGATCAGCTCCCGGCATATTGTAATTAAATCTGCAGCCTGTGTGAGAAGCATTCATCTCACCAAGCATTTCACTCAGCATCTCGGAAAAATCATAATTATTATTAATGAATGGGAGAAATTGTTTGTACTCATTATAATAGAAGTCCCAGTCAACACCATTCAGTGTTTCAACATAGAATTTCTCTTTGAATTGACGCCATGCATGATCAAAAATATAGTTTCGTTCATCTGCTGCTTTCAAAACCATTTCACCACCGACCTTCAAGGGCTCTGATTTGCCGTTTTCCGTTTCTACTTTCATTGCTTTACCGTCAGCCAGAAGAAACAGGAACTTTCCGTCATTGCTCAGCTCCAATGAAGAATTTTTTACTCCAAGCTTTGACAACAGTTTAGTCTCTTTGGTTCTGGTCTCAGTAACCCAGAGATCATTTCCTTTATCGAAACTCGTAAGATAGAATAACTTTTCACCGTCTTTCGACAGAACCCAGTCGCTTGCCGGTGACGTATATACTGTGAGGCGGAGTTTTCTTTCAGTCAGATCATCCCAGTCAATGGCAATATCTTTTACAGCGGTATCACTTTCAGCTTTTGGCTCAGCCGGTTTTTTTGTCTTATTGTCAGCAGGTTTTACCTTTTCTGTTGAATCTTTTTTCTCCTTTTTCAATTTATCTTCCTTCTCTTTAACAAGGGCAAAATCTTCTTTTGATAGTGAGAACCTGTCGAATGCTTCCTTCGAGAAGAACATCCCATAAACATTTCCGCTTATCAGGTCACCGCCCTGCTGGCGAGCTCCTTCGCGGTCAGATCCCCAGATCATCATCTTACCTCCCATGCACCACTTCGGAGAATAATCATTATAACCGCTTAGCGTAAGGTTATGAAGTTCACCTTTCCCATCAGCTGAAACCAGTCCAACTTCAGGCGACATCACCCTGTCGGCGTGTCCGTACTGCACGAGAAACCATTTACTGTCGGGGGCCCACTTATAGTACTGATCACCATCAGCATAGGAATAGTTTTTATCAGCAGTCATAATTGTTCGCGTGGCATGGGATGCCAGGTTGATAACTTTCAGTATAACCCTGTTTTCAAGATATGCCACTTCTTTACCATCAGGAGAAAACTCAGGCTGGTATTCTTCAGCTGAAGTTGCCACAACAGGCTCTTCTTTGAGTACTGTTGAAACGTAAAAATAAGGTTCTTCTTTCCGGTTTATAGAAATTTTATAGACATTCCAGCTATTGTCCCTCTCAGCTGCATATACAAGTGACCGGCCATCAGGACTGAAGCTCACTGTTCGTTCCTGCCAGGGTGTATTGGTAATACGCTTTGTAATGCCGCCATCAACGCTCGTTACGAATATTTCACCTCTGAAAATATAAACAAACTCCTTTCCGTTGGGTGACAGTCGCGCTTCTGTGAAACCTTCATTTACAGGAACTACCTTATCAAGAGTCGAACGTCCGTCGGCTGATATGGTAATTTTGACTTTTTCAGGCATGCTCCCGGGTTCAAGAGTATAAACTTCACCATTATAGCTGAAGCATAACCTGTTATTGTCGGACCGTGTCAGGAACCGTACCGGGTTCTTTGTTAAACTGGTCAGCGCAACGCTTTTTGAAGGATCGGACAATGAACTTTTGAAAACATTGAATGATCCGTTTTGTTCGCTCAGATAATAGTAATCATTGCCATTCGAATCCCATACCGGATTTCTGTCCTCGCCCGGATATGTGGTAAGCTGGGTATATTTGTGCAAATTGAGATCATATGTCCAGATATCTCGTGTCACCGATGATGTATGATGTTTTCGCCAGTTGTCCTCATAACCCTTATAGTCGTGGTAAATGATCTTATCCCCTGCCCTGTTCATGTTTGCATCTAAAGCAGGAACCGGAAGAACCAGAGAAACTTTCCCTCCGCCCACAGGTACACTGTAGAGCTCTGTCATCCCTGATGTAGGAAACTGAACATTCGTCGCCAGGTCTTGTCTGTAAGCACTGAAAAGCACTGCTTTATCATCACTGGTAAATCCTGACGGGACTTCTTTATTGGAATTGAAAGTCAGCCGTTTTGCCTCACCGCCGGCAGCGGGCATGATAAAAACATCGAAATTCCCATACCGGTCGGAGGAAAAAGCAATATTCTTTCCATCGTGACTCCACACCGGAGTACTTTCATACGATTCGCTTATAGTAAGCGGAATTGCTGACCCTCCTTTTGCAGGCACAGAATAAATATCGCCTTTATATGTGAACAGAATTGTCTGTCCGTCAGGTGAAATTGCAGTGTATCTCAACCAGAGAGGATTTTCCTGGCAAAAAGCAACCACAGCAATCAGAAGACCGCAAAAAATAAGTACTGATTTTTTCATAGGTGTATTATTTTAATCGTTTCCACTTTGATTAGTTTTTGTTATCCTGTTTAGCAGGTGTCGGATATTGCATTTATAGGTATAAGGAAATTCAAAAGGATAACTACTGATGTTTAAAGTCATATTCCCAAATTTACATTTTGTTTAAGTCAAAGACAAATAAAAGACTCTCAACTCTCCCTCCCATCATTAAGCTCGTTAGAAAAGCAAAAAAATCAGAACATTTACTGTTCAATAAATTATTAAATTTGTATTAACATCTAATAACTCATTATTCCTGTCAGGACAATTTTAAATCTTTACTCTATGAAAAGACTATTTATCTTCATCACTCTGTTCATGGTCAGTATCTCCATGACTTATCATTCATCTGCACAAACCGTTTCTGCAAGTGATCAATGCCTTAAATTGGGAAGAGGAGTTAACATCCTCGGATATGATAAAGCATTCTGGCAGGATCATACTAAAGGCCGTTTCAAGGAGAAGTATTTTAAAATGATCAAAGATGCAGGTTTTTCAACCGTTCGTGTAAACCTGAATCCATTCACACAAATGGATAGTCAGAATAAAATCAATCCAAAATGGCTGGAAACACTTGACTGGGTAGTTAATAAAAGCCTTGAAGCAAATCTTATGGTCATTCTGGATTTGCACGAATATACGACAATGGCTGATAATCCTGAAGCAAAGAAAGAGATGTTTCTTTCATTCTGGAAACAGATTTCGCCAAGGTATAAGGACAAATCCGGTAATTTGGTGTTTGAACTTTTAAATGAGCCCAATCAGAAGCTTACTGTGGAAATGTGGAACATATTCCTTGTGGAAGCCTTGAAAATCATCAGGGAGTCCAATCCTTACCGTACACTTATCATAGGTCCCGGTAACTGGAACGGTATAGAAAGTTTGAATACACTGAAACTGCCTGAAAATGACCGGAACATAATTGTTACAGTGCACTTTTATCATCCTATGCGGTTTACACACCAGGGAGCAGCCTGGGCCAGCGAGTTTAAGAATCTGAGCGGCATCAAATGGACCGGCACTGAGAGTGAAAAAGCTGAGGTAGAATCAAAGCTCAAAGTTGCCGCTGACTGGTCCCTGAAAAACGACCGGCCAATTTTCCTTGGTGAATTTGGTGCCTACGACAAAGGGGATATGGAATCCAGGGCGCGATATACTGCCTTTGTTGCCCGTACCGCTGAAAAACTCGGTTTTAGCTGGGCCTACTGGCAATTCGACAGCGATTTTATTGTCTATAACATCGATAAAGAATCCTGGGTAGAACCAATCCTGAAAGCTTTAATGAACAACTCTTCTAAATAGTGAAGTAATAAGCAGGGTTTAAATACTCATCCTGAAGGAGCAACTGCTCCGGATTAAAAAGAAGACACTGTCTTCAAAATAGCAGACAGTGTCTTTAATCTTTAACTGTCCGGAATCTTAAAATTATCTCCTAAAACCACCACCATGAAATCCGCCGCCGCCATGATAACCACCATGGTATCCGCCATAACCTCCATGGAAGTTATATACAACAGCCGGTCCCCAGCCCCAGCCTAAGTAGCCATAGGGCCAACCCCAGCCCAATCCCAATCCAAAAGCTCCATAATAAAACCCGTCAGCCATCCACCAGTAAGATGAATCTGTATATCTCTGATTCTGCTGGATTAAATCCAGTTTTGTCTGTTCCATGTAGTTTATTACTGAATCCTGGACTCCCTGATCATGCAGCTTAGCTAGCTGATCAGCTTTGAGTCCATAAGCTGTATGGGATTGTTTTATTTCATTGATAATATCCTTTGATGAAGCTCCGTCCTTACTCATCTGGATGATATCAGGAACCGTAAAAAGCTGTGAATTCTGTGGATATGGACGGTAGACAACACAACTTTGCAGAACCGCGGTACCGGCGACAATCAATGTGAGCCAGACTGCATTTTTAAAATTTATAAGATTTTTCATTTTCATTTCCTCCTCGAATCTCTTTTTTAAATCTTTTATGCTTTTCTTATTATCATATTATAATACAAATTTTATGCCTGAAAGTTGCAAAAATATTGAAATGTTGTTAATAGAGTGTTAATAATTGAAGAGAAGGGAATAGGTTTACTTTCAAATAAACCCTAAAAATCCTGATCCGGAATAAAATAAATCCGAACAGATTCTGATTTAAATTGTTCTAAAGTAAATTTCCAAAATGAAAAACACCGCGTTAACACTTTTTACAATAATGTTCTTCAGTTCAGTACAATCCCAGAAAGTACCCTCAGTTATAACGACTGTCGATTTAAAAAAATATCAGGGTTTTTGGTATGAAATTGCACGTTTGCCAAATTTCTTTGAAAGAAAACTAAAATGCACTTCCGCTACTTATACTTTACGTGATGACGGAAGGATGACAGTCCTTAATAAAGGAAATTATTTAACAGACCCGCAAAAATCAACATCTTCGAAAGGTGTCGCCTGGATCCCTGATAAAAATAGTCCTGCCAAACTCAAAGTTCAGTTTTTCTGGCCATTTTCAGGAGATTACTGGATTATGGCTCTGGATAAAGAATACAGGTATGTCCTTGTTGGGGATCCATCACTTAAATACCTCTGGATACTTGCCAGGGAAAAGAAAATGGATGAACCAACTTACAGGATGCTACTCCAAACAGCCGTTAACAACGGATATGATGTGAAGTCAATAATAAGGGTTGAACAGGACTGTAATTGAATACCCCCTCGCCCTTCGGGCACTCCCCCTTTGCAGGGGGAGAAAGTTTTGTATTTAAGTAATATTCATCTTAAAAAAGCGTATTTTCGCCCCCTTGGGGGAGATGTCCCGCATTGGCGGGACAGAGGGGTTTATCTACAATTTAACATTCTAATTTATCGGCACATATACCAGCTCAATCCCATAACTTTTTCCCAGATTACGGCTATATTTCTTTTCGGCAGCATTGTTCCAGTGTTCCATCACACCCAGACTTTTTAACCTTGTACCGTCGCGTTCCGGATCATAGAATGTTTTGGAAGGCGGATTATCAGCAAGAGCAGACTCAATTAAATATTTTTCGCTGTATGCGAGATCAGGATTATCGGGCCATTCCGCTCTTATAAAATCAAGACCTACCGCATCGACTGCCACTCCATCCTGCGATGCAAACAGGCTTGAACACCAGCGATTGTTGAAAGGAGGCATTCTCCATTTATCCTTGATTAATGGGGGACCATCCTGAGAACGGGCACCATAGAAACCGTCAATCATAAACAATAATGTCTTCCCTCCAAGATCTTTATGGCCAAGGAAATCGGTAAAGGTCATATATTTATCTTTCCCCTGAGGATCCTGGTTAAAGTTGTCATGGGCATTTTTTCTCCAGCTCCTGTCAATACTTGTAGCTCCGTAAAAATTCTTTCCACAGAGAGTTACACCTTGTCCGATATGTCCTTTTAATAATGCCATATTGATGATATAATCGGCTTCAACTGCACATTTAGCAAGGCCTGTAGCAAGTTTCCCGTTATCAACCGAATAGGGAATTGCATTTTCGACATAAGTCGATTTTACGCGACCTTCACCTCCTTCATTATCAACAAAAATGACATCGGGAAAATCTTTATGGCATTTAATAAAAATGTTGTCGCAAATAAATCTGCTGGCATCAAATATTGTAATATTTTTCTGTGGCACCCCTGCTTCTTTTACAAGGCTGTTTATTAATGAATATACAAGTTGTGGTGTGGCATTTAAACCTGTTGTATCAGCATGTCTGAGAGTATTGTTCTGATTGATCTTGACAGCTATCTTCTGATTAATGGCATATCCACCTGTGATTTTCTTCTTTTCCTTATTGAAATTTTTAAAAAGTGCATCCCACGACTCTGCTTCCGTACTTTTACCAGTGAGCGATTTCAACATATTTTCAAGCATCTTTTCCGTTTCGGTTTGTGAAGTACTTTTTTCATCCCACCAGTACTTGTTTGTTCCATCCCATGTTGCGACTCTTGGATCAAAAACCCATACGACACGACCAGGAAATATACCATGTTCAACACCAACAGGTGAATTTGACATAACACTGTTTATATCAACGGTGCTGGCATTGATCGTTTCAGTTTTGTTTATAACGAACATTAATGAACATGTGACAGCTATTATTAAAAAGGAGACAGCATAAATGTATCTGGCCTTTCTGAAATGACTCCTGGCTTTATTATATGAGAATACTGAACCCGATAATGTAAGCAGCCAGATTGCGAACGTCGACATAAGGGGTGCTGCAGCTCTCATACATGGATAAGTTGCCCGTTGTGGTTTTGGGATGACTCTGACCAGGAACCAGATAGTTGATGAAATCCCAACTAGAATAAAAATTATTTTGGAAATAGCCGATTTTCCATTCAGGCTTTTAAGCTTAAGCAGAAACAATTTAAAATTTGCATTCATGATTATTTTTTTGATAAAGATAATTCTGTTTTTGGATTTTCAGACCAGGGTAAAAAAAAGAGGGCTTTTAGGCCCTCTTTTATAAAGTTTAAAAGATTCTTTTAAAATCGGATTACTAATTGAATTTATAACTTAATCCAAGAGTTAAATAGCCAAGTCCATAACCTATTTCACCAAAACCGGCAAATTGATTAGAAAAATAATAGCGACCTCCGATATATAAAGCAAATAATGGGTTAGTGTAGTTATTAATAGTATAACCGAGATACGGGAATTTTTCATTATGAATTCGTGCACCAATAGCAAGACCCGCATATGTATCCAGATTTTTGACTTTGAATAAATCAGCATGAAGCGCCCCCCGGGCAGCAATTATGATATCATTATAAGATCCATTATCCCCATAATAGGACCAGGATGCATGTTTAATACCAACTATTCCTCCGAGAGTGAGTACGCTGCTAATACTGGATATGTCTTTAATACCCTTTTCCAGGCTTAAACTTATAGCTGGTAATGATGACACACCAGCTCCATAATAACTATAACCATACCATCCAAAACCAAAACCAAGGTTTCCTACCATATCACCGTTTTTAAATGCCTGCGCTTTCAGATCCGATTGTGACACATCAATAGCCACAGCTATAACCAATACCGAGAATTTGAGCAGTTTTTTCATAGTCTTATCTTTAAATTATTTAGTAATAAATTATAAACATCGGATTATGTAATTTGTTTATTCCTGGTTCTATAACTTTTAAAGTAATATTTTCTATGCTTAAAAAACTGTATAGCTGTTTTAACTTAAATTGTACTTCAGGAATGACGAGTAAGCGCAGCTTTTTAACCAGGGTTTTGAATAATTCTATAAAATATCCGGCGAAGACAGATACCCCGGCTGACTTCTAAGTAATCTTATTAGGCACCTTTAAAAATCAGAAACATTACTGCAGCAAGTGATGCTCCGACAAGAGGTCCCAGAATTGGCACCCAGGAGTACTTCCAGTCACTGTCGCGTTTGCCCGGTATTGGAAGGAAGAAATGTATGATGCGAGGCCCCAGATCACGGGCAGGATTAATAGCATATCCGGTAGGACCTCCTAATGAAAGACCTAGGCCCAATACAACTATTGCAACAGGAAGTGCACTCAACGCACCTAATCCGACCTGGGGTTCTGCCATATAAAGTACAGCAAGTGCAAGTACATAGGTTCCAATGGCTTCAGTCATAACATTATACCAGTAGCTTCGGATATTAGGAGCAGTAACAAAAACTGAAAGTTTAGAATCAGCGTCATCTGTTGTATCAAAGTGCTTTTTATAAGCTAACCATACAAGAAAAGCGCCAAACATTGCACCGAGCAACTGGGCACAAATATACATTGGCAACTTTTCAAGTTGAAATTTACCGGCAATCACAAGAGCCAGCGTCACAGCCGGATTCAGATGAGCACCGCTAAAAGGCGCTGCAATTAATATACCGGTAAAAACTCCCACGGCCCATCCGAAAGATATTACTATCCAGCCGCTATTATTCCCTTTAGTTTTACTCAGAACAACGTTAGCCACAACGCCTCCTCCAAAAACCAGAATTATAGCGGTTCCAAAAAATTCAGCAAAAAATGCATTCATCACTTCTAATTATTAAATTATTGATAAAATTTTTTCAAAAAATTAACTTCTTTATTTGTGCCTAGATTTATGCCCCACAACTCCCCTAAAGGAACTTGTTTCGTGATATACACCCCCTTTAACTCCCCCCAAGGGGGAAAAATACTCTTCAGTCTAGTGTAATTCGACTAAATATTAGAGTATTATCTCCCCCTCGGGGGAGATGTCATCCGATAGTTGTCGGATGACAGAGGGGTTTTTATCCCCGAAACAGATTTTGCAGAGAGGTTTCAACTCCAGGCACTTATTCAGAATCATCTGCCCACGCTTTGGCAGCATTTACTGCTCGATGCCAACCTTTTATTAATGATAATGTTTCTCCCTTTTCAATTTGCGGAGAAAAGGTCCGGTCTATTTGCCATTGTTGCCGAATCTCACCGATATTGCTCCAGTAATTAACGGCAAGTCCGGCCAGATAAGCAGCACCCAGGGCTGTTGTCTCAGTAATTTTTGGCCGGACAACTTTTGACTGTAATAAATCGGCCTGAAATTGCATCAGTTGGTTATTAACTGTAGCTCCGCCATCAACGCGTAACTCACGGATGTCAATTCCCGAATCCTTTTGCATAGCCAGCAGAACTTCCATTGTCTGATAGGCGATACTGTCAAGAGCGGCACGGGCGATATGCGCAGATGTGGACCCTCTAGTGATGCCAACAATTGTACCTCTGGCGTGTTGATTCCAGTACGGTGCACCCAAACCTGCAAAAGCAGGCACAAAAAAAACTCCCTCAGTGTCTTTTACTTTTGCAGCCAGTTGTTCAATATCGCCAGAGTTTTTGATAATTCCCAGACCATCTCGGAGCCATTGAACAACTGCGCCGGCAATGAATATGCTTCCTTCCAGAGCATATTGAGTATCATTTCCTATCCTCCATGCAACAGTAGTAAGAAGTTTACTCTTCGATTCAATAGGGTTACCGCCAATATTCATCATCATAAAACAACCGGTTCCATAAGTGTTCTTAACCATACCAGGTTCAGTACACATCTGTCCGAACAGAGCTGCCTGCTGATCACCGGCAATCCCGGCTACAGTTATTGCAGTGGCAAACTGACCCTCAGTCTTTCCATATATTTCGCTTGAAGATCTTACCTCGGGAAGCATAGACGAAGGTATATTGTATACTCTGAGTAACTCATCATCCCATTTAAGTGTGTGAATATTAAACAACATAGTTCTGGAGGCATTAGATACATCCGTTATATGCAGCTTTCCCCTTGTCAGGTTCCATACTAGCCATGAATCTATAGTTCCGAATGCCAACTGTCCGTCTTCAGCAAGTTTCCTTGCATCCTTCACATTATCCAATATCCACTTTACTTTTGTTGCAGAAAAATAGGCATCGATAATCAGACCTGTTTTTTCAAGGATCTTTGAGCTCATCCCATCACTCTTTAATTTATCACAGTAATCAGCGGTACGCCTGTCCTGCCATACTATTGCATTGTAAAGAGGATTACCTGTTTTTCTGTTCCACACTACTGCAGTCTCACGCTGGTTTGTAATTCCAATTGAAGCAATATTGACACTTTCCAGTCCGGCTTTGGTAATTGCTTCAAGAGCCACTCCGACTTGTGTTGACCAGATTTCTTCAGGATCATGTTCAACCCAGCCTGGCTTTGGGTAAATTTGAGTAAACTCCTTTTGTGCACTTGCCACCGGTAGTCCATTCCGGTCAAAAATAATCGCCCGCGAACTTGTTGTACCCTGATCGAGAGCTAAAATGAATTCTTTCATATCGCTTGTTATTAGGTAAATTTCAAACTCCTAGATATAATTTTTAACTAATTCAATATATGATTCTATCTGTTCATTCTGCCAATTCTGATCAAACCCAAATTCAGATGCCATCAAACCGGCAACAATGGGAGCAACTTCAGCACTTGCACGAGCATTAAGGAATAACGAACGGGTTCTTCTTGCAAGGATATCTTCCAGCCTGAGGGGCATTTCATTCCTGCAGATCCACATTATTTCAGCCCTTGTATATGGTAATCTGGGATCCATGAGAGTTCCCAGCTCCGGGTTTTCAGTTATCATTGATTCAATTTCAATGGCATGATCTCCATAAATATGCAGCCTTTTTGAAGTATTATCTGCAATAAGTTTTGTCAGTTTAAGATTTGCTGTAATACATTTCTCTTTCCTCAGAAAACCTGCTTTAATTGCCCTGTCAATAGTCTCTTCAGCCATACGCCTGTATGTGGTCCATTTTCCTCCGATGATAGTAAGAAGACCGGAAGATGAAAGTGTTATTTTATGTCGCCGGGAAACCTCTTTGGTTGAGGCAGGATTATCAGGATTGGCTGCAAGAGGCCGTAATCCCGCAAATATGCAAAGAACATCTTCCCTGCGGGGAGGCTTAACAAGATACTTTTCAGCTGTCTTCAAAATAAAGTTTATCTCTTTTTCAAGAGCAACAGGTTCCAGACTAATTGTTTCAAGCGGTGTATCTGTTGTTCCTATAACAACCTCATTATACCATGGAATAGCAAAAAGGACTCTTCCGTCATCCGTTTTTGGTATCATAATAGCCGAGTCGCTCCGGAGGAAGGATTTATCAATAACAATGTGCACGCCCTGACTGGGTCTGATAGTTGGTTTTGATTCCAAATTGTCCATCCTTGCAATCTCGTCAGCGAAGACACCGGTTGCATTTACGACCAGGTTGGCTTTCAGATTGTATTCCTCACCTGAATTGATGTCCATGGCCCTTACACCATTTATTTTTCCTTTTTCGTCCTTCAGAAGACTGATAACTTTGATATAGTTAAGTACTATACCTTCCTTTTCGGCACATGATTCTGCAAGGGCGAATGCCATGCGCGAATCATCAAATTGCCCATCGTGGTAGACAACACCACCTTTCAAATTTTTTGGCTTTAAAAGAGGTAAACGGGAAAGGGCTTTTTCCCTACCGATAAAATAGGACTTCCCCATACTTAATCGTCCGGCCAGAAGATCATAAAATTTAAGTCCCACAGTATACATTAAAACATCCCAGAGCGTATAAACAGGAATTACAAATTCCTGGTTAAATGTAAGGTGTGGTGCATTTTTCAGCATTAGCCCTCTCTCATGCAATGCTTCCATGACAAGAAACAAATCACCCTGAGCCATATAACGGACGCCTCCGTGAACCAGCTTTGTGCTGCGTGATGATGTAGCCTTTGCAAAATCAGATTGCTCGAGTAATAATGTTTTATAACGTCGCGAAGCGCTATCCTGAGCAACTCCAAGGCCGGTGGCTCCACCGCCGATAACAATAATATCCCAAACTTTATCAGGCTGATTTTTTAATTCTTCAATAAATTTCAGGCGGTTCATGCAGGATCTGATTTTGATAATAATTATAAGCAGAAAATTCCGAATTACAAATAAAATCTTAAGAGGATTTCACAAAGTGAGCTAAACCCCTCTGCCGCTACGCGGCATCTCAATTTAAAGGTTCTGTTTCGGGAGAAGAACCCCTCTGCCGCTTCGCGGCATCTCCCCTGGGAGGGGAGAAAAATCTCTCAGATATTTGGTTTGATTATAATAACCCAACGTGATTTTTTCCCCCCTCCGGGGGGATGAAAAGGGGGACAAGGTTCATCTTAGTATTCCTTTTATATGTGCCGGATCCCCGTCGTTTTTTGCAGGAGTGATTTCAAGAATTCTGCAGATCAGGTTATAAATATCAATGTTGTTCAGTTCTTTGAACTTATAATTTTTTTTGAATGAAGGACCAGCTGCATAAAAAATTGCAAACATGTCGGAGTTTGAATTATCATAACCATGAGCACCGCCTCTAAGTGATGAACTTTCAGGCCTGGTGCCAATACTCCATGAGCTGTCTGCCACAACTACAATTTCAGGAATACGGGGATTGGTGCCATAATGCCATTTTGCAGGAAGCTGTGATTTACTCCATGCTTTCATTCCTTTTGATTTGTTAAGAAGGTAAATGACGCTGTCCTTTTTTCCCTCTGAAGGATTAATAAGATAAACAGGATTTCCTCCGGATATTGAAGCTATCATTCTTTCAGGGACCAACGACTTAATATTAATATACTTTTCAGGAGAAGTAGCTTCCATTCCATGATCGGACAATATTATCAGGTTAATCTTTTTTGCTTCCGGCAACGCGGAAAGTTTTGTTCTTAACACTCCCATAAGGCTGTCGAGCCTTTCCACAACGACCCTGGTCTGAGGTGAGACCGGTCCAAATTTATGACTCGTGGCATCAGGTTCATCAAAATAAAGAGTAGCAAGCTCCGGACGTTTTTCTGGGGGATAGCCGAACCATTTAATTACTGTATCGATTCTTGCTGCAAAAGTCACAGATTCATCATATTTTTTCCAGTAGGCAGGATGCCTCGCTTCAGATCCGACCCAGAAGAATGATGCTGCTCTCATACCTTGTTTCTCGGCTGTTTCCCATATTGGTTCTCCGCCATAAAAAGCAGGATTTTCCACTGCTGTTCTATCTCCCATTCGGTAAAAAAGTCCAAGATCCGGGGCCGGGAAACTATTGTTAATCAATCCATGATGGTCGGGGTACAAACCAGTTGCAATTGAATAATGATTCGGAAAAGTAACTGTCGGAAATGATGAAATCATTCTGTCGGCTTTGACACCATCTTTTGCAAATTTGTTCAGATTTGGAGTGTTATATATTTTGTCATAATCCCATCTGAAGCCATCGAGTGATACCAGAAGAACATAATTTTTGAAGGGTTTCCTGCTATCCTTCCTGAAGCCTGATAAAAAAATCAGTATCGCAATCAGGACAATAATTGTAAAACCGGATGTTCTTTTTAGAAAATTTTGTGACTTATAATCTATCGGTTTTATCATCTTTTTTATCATAAAACAGGGTCAAATATACAGGAAAAAGATTTTAATATCTTTGTAAATTCCTTAATGAATGTTAAACTTTCGTCATAAGATTAATAATATGAAAAAAACTACTTTATCTGTACTTATTCTAGTTCTGATTATCCTGAATATTTCTGCACAACCAGGAAAAAAAGCGCTTTTACTGATTGATATCCAGGACTTCTATTTCCCCGGGGGAAAGTCAGCACTTGTCGAACCTGAAAAAGCCGCTGCAAACGCAGCTTTGTTACTGGATAATTTCAGAAAGGAGAAATTGACAATTATTCATGTCCGGCATAATTCAGAACCCGGAGGGAAAATAAACGACATAGTCAAACCTTTACCGACGGAAAAAATTGTTTCAAAAAATGCCGTGAATTGTTTCCTTGGTACTGACCTTCTTGATTTCCTTAGAACAAATAAGATTGACACTCTGGTCATTTGCGGTATGCAGACTCACATGTGTGTAGAAGCAGCCACAAGAGCTGCAAGTGATTATGGATTTAAATGCATCCTGATTCATGATGCCTGTGCCACGAAAGATCTGAAATTCGGAGAAAAAACGATAAAAGCTGAAGATGTTCACTATTCGACTCTGAGCACCCTTAAGAATTATGCAAGTGTTATTAGTACAGTTGAATACCTAAATCCAAAAAATAAATAGCTCCTTTTTTGGCTTTTCCCTTTGCGCTATTAAGTGTTTTACTTTGTTTTCCTTTGTGTTTAAAAGAATTTTTTACCACAAAGGGACACTAAGGTTATCACAAAGGTCACCAGGGGATTTTCAAAAAGTAAGCTGGTTTTTTTTAGAACTTAAGACAGGCAGGAGCGCTTAACTTATAATCTTTCCCTGAGTTTACAGGTATTCCATTCTTTTCATTAATTCTGAAAAGCGAAATATTTCCTGACTTTTGATTTCCGACAAGAATATATTTACCTGAAGGATCGATTGTAAAATTCCTTGGCCAGTCTCCTCCGCATGATGTTCTTCCTGCAAGAGTCAGTGTGCCATTATTCCCTATCCTGAAAATAACTATAGTGTTTTCACCCCTGTTTGAGCCATAGAGATATTGCCCCTTATTTCCAATGTGAATATCTCCGCAATTGCTTTCACCTTTAAAACCTTCTGCCAGAGTTGTCAAAGTCTGAATTGATTTAAGCCCGCCTTTGTCATCAACATCAAAGACAGAAATAGTAGAATTAAGTTCACATATTACATACAATTTTGTTCCGGTTGAATTGAAAATAAAATGTCGCGGACCTGTGCCTTTGGCAAAATTGTCTATGCCATTATCAAGTTGTTTCAGGTGACCTGAAACAGCATCAAAATCATAAATAACGATCCTGTCCAATCCCAGGTCAGTCAGGTAGACTTTCTTTCCTGCCGGGTCGAATGAAATCATATGAGGATGAGATACTTTCCCATCCTTTGCTTCGAATGAGATGGTGTCAGTCACTTTAACCGGAATTCCTTTATCATCCAGTTTTACAACTGCAATTGAACTGCTGGAATAACTTGCCATTAATAAATAATCTTCTCCGGGTGTTAAAGATATGAAGCACGGCCCACCTTTGGGAACTACCAGATCTTTTACCTTTTTGACATTACCTGTTTTAGAGTCGTAGCTCAAAGCTGTTACTCCACCACCCCTGATGCCGTTGAATTCCATAACTTCATCTGCTGCATATATCAACCCCTTCTTTTTTGAAACACAAAAATATGAAGGGTTTGGTCCTGCATCCGTTTCTGATAATAAATTATAAGTTCCTTCTTCGGGGTTCAGATCGAAGATATAGAGACCTTTCCCCCCGGTTTCGGTATATCTTCCTGCAAATAACCGGGTTGATTGACAATAGCATGAGGTTGAAAACATCATTATTGATATAACTGCAGAAATTGTATAAATGATTTTATTCATAAAAAAAGATTTTATTACCGTCCTGATTTACTTCATCCCCCGACCCCTTCTCCCTGGATTTTTTGCCTCATCCCCCGACCCTTTCTCCCTGGATTTTTTGCCTCATCCCCCGACCCCTTCTCCCAAGTGAGAAGGGGAGTAATTTATTGTATATTAACTAAATAGCCCCTCTCACACAAAGCAGGAGGTTGGGGAGATGTTAACTTAAACCTCATAACTATCACACTCGCGATAAGCCTGAATCACCCGTTCTTCTCCTTCTTTACCTTTCATGCTCATGCCATGTTCCATACAGAGAACACCTTCATACTTACGACTATAGATATATTTGAACACATTTTTAAAGTTAATCTCTCCGGTAGTCGGTTCATTACGTCCGGGATTATCTCCCAAATGGAAAGCAGCAATCTCACTCCAGGCAGCCTCAATATTTGGAATCAGGTTTCCTTCTGTGATCTGTTGATGATAAATATCGTCAACAATCTTGCAGGCAGGTCTGTTAACAGCCCTGCAAATTGCATAAGCCTGCGGGATACCATTCAGAAACAGTCCGGGATGATCATGAATAGTGTTCAAAGGTTCGAGAACAATAGTTACTCCTGCCGGTTCCATAATATCACAACAATACCTGAGGTTATCAATTACATTGGCTGTCTGATAATCTCTCTGGAGCTTTTCATCGTACCTTCCCGGAACCACCAGCGCCCATTTCACTCCTGTTCTTTTAGCTACTTCAACGCCTTCTTTCATCTTATTGATCAGCATTTCGCGTATTTCAGGCTTATTCAGAACCAGGGAGGTAACAGCAAAATCGGCATACAACACAAACGGGCCTAGTTCCATTCCAAGACGATGCATTTCGCTGGCAATTTTGACCTGGAGCTCTATTGATCTACCCATCAGACCGTTATCGAACATTGCCCTGAAACCCATATCATAACAGAACTTAATGTTATCGATAATGTCTTTCCCGGCATGTGCCTGAAACATTTCCATTCCCGGAGCATATTTCAATTTGAAAGGAACTACTGCATCAGCAACTTTTTGCCTTTTCGGAAGACCTCCGGTACCAAAAACTGCACGAGCAGCTAAAATAGCGGCTCCTGTAGCAGTAGCATTTTTTATGAAGTTTCTTCTTGAATGATCCATATAATCAATTTTGAGAAATAACTTTTACTTTGTTGCTGGTTCCGGAACATAAGCCAGTCCTGCAATTGGGATAGTTTTGTCAACATCAACCGGTCCAAATGCAAATACCTTCGGGCCAAGTTTTAAGTCGGAATTCATCATTTCTTCATAAGTAGTCTCTTTACCTGTATAAGCTGAGATCCGGCCCATAATTGCAACCATTGTAGATATAGCTGTGTTTTCTGCTTCATTTATTGATTTACCGCTACGGATAGCCGTAATGAGATCAATATGTTCCTGGACATATGGATCGACACTTACACTTTCGGTTGGTTTGCCATCCTTGTCCAGCGGATATTTATATTTCCAAACCTCGGTTCCTGCCAGGTCGAGGATTGAGTTCCTGCAGTTACTGGAACCTTTTGAACCCTGTACTCTTTCCGATACATTGTCTACACAACCATTTATCTGGCGACACATACTATGGAAGTGTATACCATTTTCAAATGTAAAATCAACACTGAAATTGTCATACTGATTACCTGTTACACGCCTCAGCCTCGATCCGAATCCTACAGCTTTTGTCGGATGAGTTCCTGTGAACCAGTTCATTACATCGAGATTATGAACATGCTGTTCTACTATATGATCGCCCGAGAGCCATGTCCAGTTAACCCAGTCGCGTATCATATATTCCATTTCGCTCCATTTTGCATTTGGGTCGCGATGCCAAAGTTTTCCACCGTTCCACCAGACATTTCCGCCAACTATTTCTCCAATCTTACCTTCCTGAATCTGTTGCCATGTTGCAATATAATCGCGTTGGTGACGTCGCTGGGTACCGGTAACTATGCATAATTCCATCCCTTTAGCTTTCCGGGCAGTAGCCATTATGGATCTTGCTCCGACCGGGTCAACACAAACAGGTTTTTCAGCAAAAACATGCTTTTTAGCCTGTATTGCTGCTGCAAGGTGATCGGGGCGGAAGAAAGGTGGTGTGGCAAGAATAACAATGTCAACACCTGAATCAAGAACTTTCTGGTATGCATCGAAGCCAACAAAACATTTTTCAGCAGGAACTTCCTGTCCTTTTTGTTTCAAAATCTCAGCTTTGCAGGAATCTACGCGATCCTGAAAAGTATCACCCAAAGCAACAATCTTTAGGTTTGGTCCTGCACTTAAAAAGTTTATTGCAGCACCGGTCCCGCGACCACCGCAACCAATAACTCCTGCCTTAAGAACGGGGCCGTCCGGAGCCTGGTCAAGCATTGCCGGAACCGGAACAACCTTTTTTGTTTCCCTGGCACAACTGGTTATGATAGAAGGAACTATTACCCCTGCTACCCCGACCGTTGCTGCTTTACCGAGGAAATTACGTCTTGAAATACCTGATTTTTTCATATTATTTTAAATTAATTTCGATTGTTAAGAATAGATATTGATAATCTGCTTCGGAATGTAATCAAATGTAAATATAGGCCGTTGAAAAAGCAAATAAATATTTCCTTTTAATGTTTTTTAACTTAAGTCATAAGGTTACGCGTCCAGACTCAATTGATTATTATACTATTTCATAGCGAAAAGGTTATCCGAATGTATTTTTTACTACTTTTCGACAAGAATTCTCTACCTCTTCCCCCTGCCCCCTACTCCCAGGAGAGAAGGGTGTAAGAAATAGTATATGCTTTTTAAAGTCCCTCCCTCCTGGGGGAGGCAATATATTTCACTGAGGTCATTTATAAAGCACTGATAATGAATTAAAAATATTTTACGAATATACTAAAAAGTCCTGATCCGGTCGCGCCTCATTGCCATTGCCCTGCTGTTGTTTCAGTGGGGATTTGTATGAATTGATGTGTGGCTATGAGAAAAAAAGTGCATTCGACCAGTCAATATACTATAGCAACTTGACTCATTGACTGCACTGATTAATTAGCATAACTATCTGTATGTCTGATTTATAGCAGGAATAAATATAAAATAATGTATTTAAGGTGAGTAAATGATTTTCTTCAGGTTTCAGGGCCTACTTCTCGCTGCATATTGGACGTGATTCCGTCTCGTGCAAAATATTTTGATAATCAAATTTAAAATCCATCAGGGACAAAAACAAATATTTCTTGCTTGCTGGAGACCTTTATGAACTCTCTTTAATCACTCACCCCATACCTTCGCTATTCGGTCTTTGATCTTCTGCTCAAAAATGCCCATCAATAGTTTGTTGGACTTAACAATATTTTGCTCCTTCTCTATCTGGGACACAATAAATTTCTGGGTTTCCAATGGAGGCAGAGGTATTTGAAGAGTGCAAAAGTTAGTTTTTGAAAGTTCTTTAAATGTACCTCCTGTAGCTAGAACATTCATTTTTTCTTCAAGGTTTTTCACCATTAAAGCTATGAAATCGGGAATGACAGAGTTGTTTTTTATTATTATATTCTTAAACCCCTGATTTGTTGCAATTGGTACCTTATTAATACCTACTCTTCCAATAGTTGCCCTGGTAGAAACAATTATAGAATTCTTTGGAATTATTTTTGCTGATGAGTTTTTTAATCCTGCCTCGGTAATTTTCCTTACTGTTGAATTAATAATAGATATAAAATCTAACTGAGGCAGATCTACCAAGGTTGCCCAATCTATATCTCCATTCCAGTATGACTCTTCTTGAGAGCTTGGAGTTCCACCTGCTTCAACTTTGAAATATTTTTCATCACCCAGCTCCACCATCTCCCATGCTGGATCAATATCAATGTGTGGTTTGTAGTTCTCCACCACCTGCCTTGCACCATCAATAATCTTTTGGTAACTATCAACCTCCAATACAACCTCCTTCTGGACGGCAAGCGATGGTAGAGGAATCTGTAGAGTTAAAAAATTTGTTTTCGAAATCTCTTTAAAGGTACCTCCAGACGCTAATTTATTCATTACATCTACTTGCCTGGTCATCATGTACGCTAAAAACTCCGGTAGGATTCTGTTACTATCCTTTATAATAATGTTTTTAAAACCTTGGTTAGTGGCTAAAGGAACTCTATTAATTCCAATCCTCCCTATTGTTGCTCTTGAAGAAACAATTACTGAATTCATCGGAACAATTTTTGCGGAGCTTTTTTGCAGCCCTAATTCGGTAATTTTTCTTTCAGAATTATATATTTTTGTGACAAAATCCTCCTGCGGTAAGTCAACTAATGTAACCCAATTAACATTGCCATTCCAATACTCGGAAACTTCAGTACTTGGTGTACCTCCGCTCTCTATGTTAAATAGCGTTTCATCTCCTAATGATGCCATTGTGTAAGATGATAACACATCCCGTTTATTGTCATACCTGCCGCCGGTTAATCCATATTCGCCATTGTCAGAAATTTTTGATTTTTCAATGAGTAGAACATTGTTCGCGTGGAGATCAACTGCCGTTCCACTGGTAATACTGTCTTTATACTTGCGAATAGATTCTGAAGAACTAATTAAATCGTTGTCCTTTATAGCCCTCCTCTGAGCCCCAAGATCAAATCCGTCACTATTTATTTTAATGAAAATTATCTTATCAGTTTTCTTTGCCAATAACTTGTCCATCCACAGAATAGAAGTTTTAACTCCTGAATAAGGATTAAAAACTCCGGCTGGTAAGGAGATGACTCCGACTAAATATTTCTCAACAAGCATCTTCCGGAGCTGCTTATAGGCGTTACTAGATTGAAAAATTATACCCTCCGGAACAATCACTGCTGCTCTACCGTCCTGTGTTAGATGCTCTGCGATATAATCCACAAAAAGTACCTCACTGCGATTGCTTTGCACAGAAAACCTTTTATGTGGTCTGATGCCTCCCTTTGGCGACATGAACGGAGGGTTTGCCAGTATAACATCGCTGTACTCGTTCCAGTGATCTTCACTGGTAAGAGAATCGTATTCAAAGATCTGCGGTTCCTTTACACCATGCAAGTACATATTTACCAGTGAAAGCCTTACCATGTCCGGTGAAATGTCATACCCATGCATGTTATCTGCAAGAATCCGGCGCTCATCAGCTGTGAGTTTATCCCCGCTATAACCATTAGTTGTTAATATTACTTCATTGACCGATTGAGTTCCCTCTTCCGCAACCTTGGGAGCTTCATCTGGTATGTAATTGGATGAGTTCTGCTTTACTATATGCTTGTAAGAACTAATTAAAAAACCTGCAGTGCCACAAGCAGGGTCCAGTATGACTTCATTCTTCTTCGGATCTATAATCGCCACCATAAAGTCAATGATGTGCCTGGGCGTTCTGAATTGCCCTGCATCGCCCTGGCTGCCCAGTATTGACAAAAGAAACTCAAATGCATCTCCAAGCTTTTCACTATGGGTATACTCGAACTCATTGATGATCTTCAGGAAGCTTTTCAGAGTTTCCGGATCACGATAAGGCAGGTATGCATTTTTAAATATATCGCGGAAGAGCTTTGGAACACTAGGGTTGGTATCCATCTTGGTGATAGCTTCGCTATAAAGGTTCAGCAGTTCATATCCACTTTGGCGGGGATCGAATATCTTCCTCCAGGAGTACTTTGCATACTCACCGCTGAAGAATGTTCTCTTTCCGCCCAGCTCTTCAGCTTCCACATCCATGTCATCCATAAACTTATAGATCAACGCTATGGTGATCTGTTCCACTTGACTTTTAGGGTCAGGTACCTTGCCTACAAGTATATCGCGTGCAGTATTGATTCGGTTTTTTGTTACACTATCAAGCATAGTGATCAGTTAGTGAATTTGTTAAGGCTTACATAATCTTTTATGTACTCAGGTATTGCAAATCGCCAATGTTCAGATACAGCTTTAAAATCTTTAGTACTGAATGAAGGATTGACATTCAGCTCAGCAAATTTCTTACTTTCAATTATGTCCCGCAAATTACCATCGGTAATATAAGATTTGAAAAAGTATTTCAATGCAAGGATATCATCTTTCTCTCCGGGTTTACAGTCTGTAATGAACTTGTTAAACTCCTCGTCCAGAAGTTCCTCCTTTGACTTGATGAAAGGTATCAGTCCAAAGATGTATTCCACTATCTCCCGTAGAGTTACTCGCCTATCAGTATTGATGGACTTACGAAGTTTTTCAATAGTATAAAAGTCTTCAGGTTTGTTCAGGATCTCACGGTTAATGTGATCAAGTATTTTATCCCAGTTGCCCTCTTCGAGACTTTGAACTACTACTTCATCTTTCTTAACAGCCTCTCCAAAGCGATCAAAGAACATCCTGTCAATCTTCATCCCCTGTAACCCAACTATTATCTCATTGACCGGGTGAAGAACATCAGGATCGAATACCTCATACTCTGTAGGCTGAGGTATAGGTTCACCATGTTCTCTTGCTTTATGCAGAGTCGGTAGTTTAAGCACCTGGTCATACTGGAACTTTTCTTCGAAGTATTCATAATTGCCAAAATAGTCGAATAGTTTGAATTTCTTCTTTTCAACTTTCCCAAGCTCTTTTGCACGTGAAGGATCAGTGACTTGTTCCGTGAAATCATGTGTTCTTGTCCCTCGACCTTTAATCTGAATAAAATCCGTAGGTGAGAAAATGGGACGCATAAGACAGATATTCAGTATGTCTGTGCAGTCATAACCTGTTGTCATCATACCAACTGTAACACAAACCCGAGTCTTACTGGTCCGGTACCAGGGTTCGAAATTTGCAGTACCAGATAAATTATTACTCTTATCAGAGAAGTTTAGTGTGAACTGCTGTGCACCATGAACAAAAGAAGTAACCTGCAGTGCAAAGTCAGAGTTATACCTACCGGGAAAACGTAGATGTGCAAGTTCATTAAGTTTCTGTGTGATCTTTGCTGCATGGTTCTGGCTTACGGCAAAGATTATGGTCTTGCCAATCTCTCCACTGATGGGATCAAGATAAGCATTATCAAGAAATGCCCTGCAGAATACAGCATTAGTATCATCTGAGAAAAATTTCTTCTCAAAGTCCTTCTGGAAGAATGACTGCTCCTCTTCTTTTGACTCTCCCTCATTCTCAACCGGAATAGAAGCTGCATAACCTTTATCAGAGAGAAGTTGAGTGGTTACATCTGTCTTTGCATCCAAAACTACCGGGTTTATGAGAAAGTTGTCATTTACGCCGTCAATGAGAGAATACCGGAATGTAGGTGTTCCGCTTTCACATCCGAAAGTTCGATAAGTATCCAGAAGCAGTCTTCGTTCATATTCCCTTGGATCATTACGTGAAGGATTTTTAGCACCAAAGCGCTTCAGGTAATCCCGTGGCGTTGCAGTCAACCCCAGCTTGTAACCTATGAAATATTCAAATAGAGCCCTGGCATTTCCTCCGATGGACCGGTGAGCTTCATCAGATATGACCAGGTCAAAGTCAGTGGGAGAAAACAGATGAGTGAATTTATTATTGAATAACAGAGACTGAACCGTTGTGACAATAATTTCAGCACGTCGCCAGTCATCCCGGTTCTCTTTATATATGATTGTTTTATAATCGTTCTTAAGGTACTCTCTAAAAGCTTTATCAGCCTGGATTTCGAGTTCAAGCCTGTCTACAAGAAATAATACCCTGTTTGCATTTCCAGTACGTAATAAAAGCTTAATTACTGCTGCAGATACAAGAGTCTTCCCGGTCCCAGTAGCCATTTCAAAAAGGAACCGTTCATTGCCCTTTTGTGCAGAATCCTGTATTGCTTGCACAGCTTTAACCTGGTAATCTCTTAGAAATCTAAGCTTGTTGGTCTTATTGAAATGTTCCCGGGTATTTGGATTCTGATACTCCGGAACCTGATTATAATTTGGTTTTTGTGTTAGGGCTATATAATCCTCAGCTATTTTTTCATTGAAGAGACGTTCTGGTTGGGGCTTATGTACAGAGAAGTTCTTAATGGACTGCTGTGTAGGAAACTTTGTAATGATAGTAGGATTTGACTTTTCAATATCCCAGAAGTAATGCAGGTTTCCGTTTGAGAGGATCACATATCCACAATTTTGCGCTCTTGCATATTTGCGTGCCTGTTCCTTTCCAACGAGCGGATTCTTATCCTCAGATTTCGCTTCAAGCACGATCAAGGGATATCCTTTTTCATCAAGCAATAAGTAATCCACGTACCCATTGGATGTTTTCTCATAATCTTCTCCCATGCTTTCAACCAATATTTGGGTGATCCTGGCTTTGTTCTCAAGCATTACATTGGCAGTACCATTGCTATCATCAATAAGCCTCCAGCCTGAATCTTCAAGGAGCTTATTTATTTTGATACGGGCTTTGGCTTCTTTCGCGGGCATGGGAAACAGTACTCTTAAAATGAAAGTTAGAAAGAGTTAAAGTTAGGAAAAAACTGGAAATATCACCGACAAATCAGATTGTTGCCCTGGCTGAGACTGACAGGTTGATGAAGTAGATTGATAAGATTGAAATATAAAATTAATACAACTCTTGCCGGTCCGCTTTGATTGTCAATTAATGAATGAGAGATAATTTAATCCTAAGGGTATCCGCTTTAAACAGATAGTCCCGGATCTCTCCAGGACTTATCTTTTAACATGGGAATGTGCTATGAAGGCTGCCGGACCAATTAACTAACCATAAGTGTTATATGTAGCCGTTATTTATTAATTTCATTATATTTGATAAATGCTTCTTTGAGACTTTTTGTAAAAGCAACCTGTTTAACTAATTGTTTATCATTTACATTTTGTCCCGATAGCTTTATAATCTCAATGGCTTTTAGAAATATTTTTTGTGATTGGTCTATGTTATGTAAAGTCCCAATAATTGATGAACAATATTCTGTTGAGATCTTATCACTAGACATATACCCAATATTTAACTGATCTTTTTTTATTAACATCCGGAAAAGCATTAATAAGAAGAACTTTACTTTCCTATAATTACTGTCCAACATCCTCTTATTAAATAACGTATCCATCCTATAATAGGCAAAAGCCGCAGCATAGTATAATATTTTACTATGTTTTGAATTAAATATCATTGGGCTTTCCGACTCTATGTTTTGTGCAACAATTGAACCAAAATAAGTTGTCACCCTATCTGGATTTTCATAAAAGATTGATGAGAAAGATTTAATTAAATCCTTTATGTTTATTATTCTAGCTTTAATGATATTTCCGTCAGTTTGAAACTGCCCTGATCTTCTCTCATAGTGCAGACGCCCCTCTCCCTCAAAAGTTTGAAAATATAACTCAAGGTTTTTTTGAAAATCAGTCATTGCTTGCAACTGTTCTCGCTTTATAGCAGTCTGACTATTAGTTGCAACTGTAATTTGGTTTTTAATTTCATCGTTATTTGTTACGATTAATTTAATTGGAAGTTGAAAATTTTGTATCGTTTCTGCGTTATTTAAATATTCATAAATCATATTACTTGTTTGGCAGCCATTGACAATTTGATAATCAGAGATAGTAAATCGGTTACCTGAGGTTTTGAGGTCATTTGCCACTATTGTTACACCATTGTTCAAAACGGTAAAGAGCTCACGTTCTTCGCTGTTAAGTGTTTCTGAAATGCTTGAATTAACTGGATTATTAATTCCCTGAAAATCCCTAACATTATCATAGAAAATATTTCTAATATTCTCATTCTCATCAATTAAAATTTTCCGAAATTCAAGTAATGGTAAGATTCCTAGATAAGACTCTATGATATTTGGCAAGTCAGGTAATGTAACCTTATCTTGAAAAACAAAAGTTGTGGTTACTGAATTCTTTGTATTTCTATATAACCGGGAGATTTCATTTGCATCAATAGGATCATAAAATATTTCAGAAAAAAGGTTCATTGTTCCCAATTCAGTCTTTACTGTCTCTAGAATCGCATTGTTATTCTGGTCATTGTTCCAAGTACCATTTGAACTATAGTATAATTTACATTTTGGATTGGTCCTGAATTTTGATGCTAAACTTAATAAGTAATTTGATAGTGCTGCAAAATCTTCGATCTCTCTATTTCGTCTTAGTTTAGGGCATTCTGAAAAGAAATCTTTAACACCAAATCCGAAATTATTCAATTCTTGACTACTGAAATCATTGGAGGTTTTAGATTGGATAAAAATATAGGTCCCCTCAAGGTAATTATTGCTTGTTAGCAGAAATTCAATATCCTCTGTGTTTTCTATTAGTTGTCCATTGACTATTATAGCAATCCCATCGATCCCAGTATCATCTCCCGAGCCTGTACATGTTGAATCTACATCAAATGATTTGTTATACTCTTTTGATATTAGACAATAGTTGGCAAATTTTTCAAAGTCTTTTTCTTGTCCATCTGAAGATAATTCCATTGTCTTAAGAAAATCTTCTACAAGGTTTTTTACAATTCTATCCATAGTATATTGGTTTAGTGTTGTGATCGGTTTCATGTAACGGCTCAGCGATTTAATTAGGTGCCGTCTACGTAGAAGTGACGTTTTTAAGAATCCCGGTAAACGGATGCGAAATTAAGCGTCACGGTGACAAAGGCAGTTAATTAAACCGTCCGAGTTATAAGCAGCTTTTAAACTGTCTCGGTGAAAGAAAGTTGTCTAGTTAAAACTTATTATTGAACTATCTATCCAGGAAGCAAATCGTCGTTCCAATCTCTAATTACAACTGATTTTACTACACCTTCGAGTATAAATGGATCTTCTTTTACATACTGTTCAGCGACAGCACGGGTCTTGAAAATAGCCATATTCCCCATATTATCAAAACGTCCGATGCCTATTACATCTCCTCTTTCAATATACTTATCCACAATAATTTTGTGTCTTGGATAGATGGTCATGATAAATTCCATTGTTGCACCAGATGGTTCTCCAATAACTACTGCTTTCATAATAAACTCCTTATAGTTTTAAAAATGATTTTTTTACGGTACCTGTTGCTTATAACGGCCCGGCGGTTTGATTAGTTGCCGTCCGTGTCAGGGTTGGCATGTGTTTTTGCAAAGTCCCGATAGATGGATAAGCGTTTGGTGTCACTATGAATCTGTCCAGACGGCGTAGTCCCGATAAGTGGGTAGGATTTGTCATGTCATGATAAAGTTGTCAAGTTGGAGTGCAAAAACCATGACAACTCGAGCGTCGGCTTGCAACCCTATTGACTTTGTCTCGGCAGCAGGATCAGTCCGGGTGCAACAAAATTTGATAAGTTGAAATGAATTTGCTCGCATAGACTTTAGGGGCTGATCGAGAAATAGTCAGGGTTGCAAAAGGCAATTAATTAAACCGTCCGTGTTAGCAGCGGTAATATTTTATATCCTTTCGTGGCAGTTAATTTTATATATAATCCTTATGGCCAATTGTCAATCGCCTCTTTCTCACATCTCATCAATAAACATAAACTGATTTTAAAGGTGTCATATATTTTTTTATCTGAATTATTAAATAATCATATTTTGATAGTGTTTTCCTTTCCTTTTCAGCCTCTTCCTTTTCCAAATCGTAGAGTCTTGTTAACTCCCCTGGAAAAACAACATTAATTAATACATAATCCTTATCACCAAAAAGATCTTTAGATATAATTTTATATGATGCTGAATCGCTAAGCTCAGGAAATGGTCCATACCATAAGATGAAATATCCTTTCGGGACTTTTAGATTCTTTTTGAGTTGATGAGAAAGTTTTTCTATTAAATCATCCTGTATTTTTTGAGAATTAGTAGGAGATAAGACCACTTTCTTATAATCACGAATCCGAGATCGATAGAATGTTAAATTCCCAAATTTGTCAGCTTTAAAAATCAATATTATACTGATTTCATTGTCAAGTAACTTTGCAACCTCAACTTCTCCTAAAGTGTCAATCAGTTTCTGTGCAAGATTTGCTGAATTTTTATTACCACAATTGGAATCAACACTTATGTAAAGTTGAGCGTTTAAGGTATTCATGATGAAAAAAAACAAAACGATTATATTTATCCTATTACTCATATGAATTGATATTAATAGTTTTCAAATATATGTTAATGTCGAACATACTCGTACTAATAATCTTAATCTAGGAAGTCTGAAGCTTTATCTGTTAGCAGCAGTAAAATATATATAGATGAGACAAATTAGTCATGATATACGAATGTTAAGGCTTGCAGATGGGGCTCAAGAACCGGTTTATTAAATTTCATAAAACGAAACTGTGAATTGCTATGAGAAGGTGTGCATCGGGGCAAGCCGGTAAGTGGAGTTCTTTATCACGCTGATGTGCAGATTATTGCTGCTAACGGCCCGGCGGTTTAATGAGTTGGCGTCCGTATCGCGGTGCCGCGTTTTTTGCCAGTCCCGGTAGGTGGACGATAAATTTTGGGTCACGATAAATTGTCTTGACGGTACCAAGTCCGGGTGACGGATGTGAGTTTTGGGTCACGATAAAATAGTCTAGATGGCGAGCAAAAAACAAGGCACCAGAGCGTCGGCCGGCAGCCCTATTGACTTTGTCTTGGTAGCAGGATCTGTCCGGGTGCCACAAGATTTGATAAGTTGCTGAAAGTTCACTCTCATAAACTTTGGGGGCTAATTGAGAAGTAGTCCGGGCTGCCGCAGCCAATTAATTAAACCGACCGAGTTAGCTTGCGCAATTTTTATTTTTCTATCAGATCCAGAATAGCCCTTATAAAATCCTCAACAGGTTCAAAAAGTGGAAGGGTCTTTTCTTGATTAAAGTCTTCAAAGTCATCATAATCACCCTTTTGTCTCCAGTCAGATAGTCGAAGATAAACTATAGCAATATTTTTATCGATCAAACCAGTTTTTATGAAATGTTGGGAAAATTGATGCTTTAATCCGCTGTGTTTTTTGGCAATGATACCATTCTTATAGAGGAGCGCTGAAACTACATAAAAACAGGCATAGTATAATCGATTTATTGATGCGTTCCAATGAGAATTTTCAGCAAGTAATTTTGCAGATGCCAGCGCATCTTTTGCATTTTTAATCCGATAATTTATATAGTCTTGCTTAATTGGATCGTTCATAATGGTACTCCCTCTTTCTGAATATTTGTATATAAAGGAGTTATCTTATGTCTTGTGTTCCAGTCGCTCTTTTGATATATAAAAATGGAAAGACTTTGATCAGTTTCCAATTCTAAATCGAGAAGTTTATCTCTAAAGTCATCTTCGATTTTCATTGTAACAGGGTAATCTGTCAGAATTAGGATATCCCAATCAGAATCCTTTCTGGCGTCACCTCTGGCTCTTGAACCAAAAATAATTCCTTGAGCTTTTGAATCAACAGTTTTAATTCGATCTCGTATTAATGTTGCGATATGGAAATCTTTCTGCTTCATGAGGGCAAATTTACTAATTTTATATATACATCACTAGCTTTTAAATCAGGTTATCAGACAGGGTCGTGTGCAAGCTAACGGCCCGGTGGTATAGGGAGTTGTCGTCTGTGTCAGGGTTGGCGAGTTTTTTGCCAGTCCCGGTAGACGGTGCAAAGTTGTCCCGTCATGGTAAAACCCGATTACGTAATAGTCCCGGTAGTGGGTACGGAGGTTTATTGTCATGGTGCATTTTATAAACGGAGAGCAAAAAACGCTGCCAACTGAGCGTCGGCCAGCAGATCTATTGACTTTGTCTCGGTAGCAGGATTAGTCACGGTAGAAAAAGCTTGATAAGTGGAATTGAGTTTGATAGCATAGACTTATGGAGCTGATTACTAAGCTGTCCGGGCTGCTGAAGGCAATTACCTATACCATCCGTGTTATGCTTAGGCGTGATGTTAAAGTCTAGGTCCAATTCCAATTATTATTTTTACGATTATTTTCTGTCCAGGTACAATTCATTAAAAAGTGATCAGGCTTTTATTATCACCATTTTAATTTATTTTGTAGGTAATACCAGTTATAAAACCGACACAACGAAACTTTAAATTAGAGCCTACTAAGAGATTTGTAAAAGACTGCCTGAAATCCGACGACAAGGATAAATTAATCCTTTGACTTAAATCATGATTAATTCCAAGTCCAATTAGCCCACTTAGCTGAAATTTATTTGCAGATAAAGTTCCCGTATATGATGAATTAATGGTATTTGTCAAATAGCCACTAGTTATCCCAGCCTCAATGTGTACACCGAATTTTTTGTCAAATATATTATAACGAACAAAAACTGGAATTTCAACTAATCGTACATTCATTGGTTCACGCTCTGGGATCGTCAAGAATTCACAAACATTGCAATAATATCTACCAGAAAAATCTTTTCTAGAATAATTTATTCCTGACACAATATCAAACTTTGAATTAAATGACCACTCTCCAATAAGGCCTGAAGTAAAGTTGAAACCTGAAGCCTCAATTGAGTAAAAACCAGTCTCTTCAGTCAATGAAAAAGACTCTGAATTAAAGTAGATGTCTGGGGCAATAGTCACACCAACTTCCCATTTACCACTGTTTTTTGAATTAGTTTGACATAGGATAGTCAAGGTGCTAAGGAGCAGGATTGTTGTGAAAAGAGTTCTCATTTTCAATGGTTTTTAAGTTAAGATTAGTGTTAATTCATTAACAACAAAAATTGTTCCAATTTTAGATTAAAGAATTGAATTTCTTTGTATTACTTGTCTTGTATGGTTTTTGCAAGTCCCGGTTGACGGGTAGAAGGTTTCCTGTCAAGGTAAAACTCTCTTGCCTATTAGTCCCGATAGACCGGCATGAATTTAGTGGTAAAGGTGGACGTTTAAGTGGCAAAGCAAAAACCATCAGTGTTGTCTAATCGGTCATAAATATGCTCTTTGAAGTTATGCTTAGGAGTTTGTTGTCAAGAAAGTCTCGGTCTCGTAAGTCGCTGGCGCTTAAGCATAACGGCCCGGCGGTTTAATTGAGTTGGCGTCTGCGTCGTGGTGCCGCGTTTTTTGCCAATCCCGGTAAATGGGTGAAAAGTTAATGGTCACGATGAAACTGTCTTGACGGTACCAAGTCCGGGTGATGGGTGTGAATTTTGGGTCATGATGAAATAGTCTAGGTAGTGAGCAAAAACAAGGACCAGCGCGTCGGCCGGCAGCCCTATTGACTT
>JBARBF010000102.1:0-21757 GCA_049792755.1 Bacteroidales bacterium
CATGCTGTATTGTTGACAGCCGGTGCGCTATTACTACGGAAGTTCTGTTTTTCATCAGTTTAAGTATTGCATCCTGTACAAGCCGTTCCGATTCTGTATCGAGGGCGGAGGTTGCTTCATCGAGAATCAGAATTGGCGGATTAGCCATTATGGCTCTTGCAATACTTATTCTTTGTCTTTGTCCGCCACTAAGCTTATTACCAGATTCTCCCACGGTGTTATCATAACCTTGTTCAGTCTCCAAAATGAATTCATGTGCGTTGGCGATTCTGGCGGCAGATTCAACTTTGTCCATCTCAGCTGTTTTTACTCCAAACGCTATATTCTCTTTGAATGAGGTATTAAACAGGATAGGTTGTTGACTTACAATTCCCATAAGGTACCTCAAGTCCCTGATCTTTAAATCGCGTATATCAACACCGTCAATCAGAATACTTCCCTGATCACAGTCCATAAATCGTGGAAGCAGATCTGCAAGAGTTGATTTTCCGGCGCCCGACTTGCCTACGATTGCAACAGTCTGCCCTTTTTTTATTTTCAGATTAATATCCCTTAGCACAGGTTCATTGTTGTATGCATACCATACACCTTTAAATTCAACCGAATCATTGAATCCGCGGATAGCGACTGCGTTTTCTTTTTCAGTAATAGTTTCTTCAGCATCAAGTATCTGGTCAATCCTGTCTATTGAAGCCATTCCTTTCTGAATAGCAAAATATGCAGTAGTAATGTTCTTAGCAGGTTGAATTATCTGTGAAAATACAACCAGATAAACAATAAGATTAGCGGGTGTCATGCTTCCCGACCCCTGGAGTACCAGGTTGCCCCCTACATAAAGGATAATCATAATCACTATTGTCGAAAGAAATTCACTCAGAGGCGAAGCAAGGTAGGCTTTTCGGATTACCCTTTTAAAAACTTTTGCATATCTGTCATTTGAATCCGAAAACTGAGCCTTCATTTTTTCTTCTGCATTGAAACCTTTTACTATCCTGAGACCTGTAAGCGTCTCTTCCACAACTGTAAGTAGTCTTCCCAGGTTCTGTTGTCCAACCAGTGAAGATGACCTTAAGGTACGGCTTGCCCGTCCAATCAGCCATCCGCTTACCGGAAGAAGTACAAGGGCAAACAGGCTTAACTCATAACTCGATATAAAAAGATAGATAACAAATACCATTATCAGGATCGGATCTCTGAACATCATTGTAAGTGAAGACATTACTGAAATTTCAACCTCCTGGACATCATTAGATATTCTCGTCATAACATCACCTTTCCTTGCATCGGTAAAGAATGACAGAGGCAGTCGCAGGATCTTGTGATAAAGTTTCTTCCGCAGGTCGCGGACCGTACTCGATCTTATAAATGCCATGCAATTGTTGGCCAGAAAGATGAAAGCGTTCTTAAAAAGGCTGGCGCCTATTACGATAAACACCACTAAGGTCAATGCACCTGATTGTCCGTATTTTTCAATAAAAACAGAAAGGTAATATTTGCTAAACGCTCCTATATATGCCGAAGTAAGGTGAAATGGACCCGGGTTAGCTACAACAGCTTCACCACTGAAAAGTACTGTTAAAAAAGGCTTTACCAGGGTAAAAGTAAGAAGTGCAAACAAAGCGCTTAAAATGTTATAAATGATATTTTTAACTGCTGACCATTTATAAGGTGCAAAATATTTAAGCAGCAATCTGACGTTGTTCATTTATAAAATATTTTATTAAAAACCTGTGTAATTAAAGGGAGTAATAGCCCTTAGCTCATTCTTTACGGTATCGCTCAGATCCAGGTTTTCAATGAAGCCGGAGATTAATTCAAAAGTGATTTTCTGATTCGTGCGAGTAAGATCGAGAAGTGTTTCATAAGGATTCGGATAACCCTCTCTTCGCAATATTGTCTGGATAGCTTCCGCTACAACAGCCCAATTATTTTCCAGATCGCTGTTAATCCTGTCAGAGTTTACTATAAGTTTATTAAGTCCTTTCAACAAAGAATTAAAAGCTATTAATGAATGACCTATCGGAACACCAATATTTCTCAGGACCGTGGAATCTGTCAGATCGCGTTGTAGTCTCGATATTGGTAATTTCATTGAAAGATGTTCAAATATCGCATTTGCGTATCCAAGATTGCCTTCGCCATTCTCAAAATCGATAGGGTTTACTTTGTGAGGCATAGCGGAAGATCCGATCTCCCCTTTTTTTATCTTTTGCCTGAAATAATCCATTGAAATATATAACCAGAAATCACGGGCCAAATCTATAAACACAACATTTATCCTCCTCATATTGTCAAATAATGCTGCAAGATTATCATAGTGCTCAATCTGTGTAGTAGGTTGTGACCGCTCCAGACCAAGTTCTTCATTTACAAAGTTACTTGCAAATGAGGGCCAGTCTATATCAGGATATGCAACTTTATGGGCATTAAAATTCCCTGTTGCACCACCGAATTTAGCAGAATAGGGTATTTGTCCAAAGTACTTCGTTTGTCCGTCTATCCTGGCAATAAATACCTCAATTTCTTTACCGAGTCTTGTCGGGGTTGCCGGCTGACCATGTGTCCTTGCCAGCATTGGAATATCCTTCCACTTATC
Organism: Bacteroidales bacterium; assembly: GCA_049792755.1. Taxonomy (GTDB): domain Bacteria; phylum Bacteroidota; class Bacteroidia; order Bacteroidales; family VadinHA17; genus LD21. The sequence continues at coordinate 2,597 of JBARBF010000102.1, forward strand.
TGCAAAAGAAGCCAGAGTCTCTCTCAACTCATAAAGAACCGGAAAATAAACATTTAACATAGCATCCTTAATAGATAAGGGTATTGCCGTGTTGTTTATATCCTGTGATGTAAGACCAAAATGAATAAATTCGCTCCATTTTCCCCAACCTGACTGGAAAAACTTCTCTTTCAGGAAATATTCGATTGCTTTTATATCATGATTGGTGATTTTTTCCCGCTCCTTTATTTTTTCAGCATCCGCTATATCAAAGTCTTCATATATTGATCTTAAAACCTTAAAATAATCCTTTTTAAAATCAAGCAGCTGAGGCAAAGGTATATTGCACAGTGCAATGAAATATTCAATTTCCACCATCAGGCGATATCTGATCAACCCGAATTCAGAAAAATACAGGTCGAGTTCATCAATCTTTTGTCTGTATCTTCCGTCAAGAGGGGATATGGCAGTAAGAAAATTTAATTCCATTATTTATCAGATTGGGTTTTCACTTGTTATAAGTATATCTGCAAAAATACTATTTTAGATGTTGTAAAAAAAAAGGTATGGACAAAATCAGAATTTCAGCGGTCAAATATGCAAATACCTATCCATTTATATATGGATTGACGGAAAGCGGATTTGAGAAGAAGGCAATCATCGAAACTGACCATCCTGCCGATTGTGCTGCCAAACTGATTAGCGGAAGTGTCGATATCGGGCTTATCCCTGTAGCCGCTCTTCCAATGGTTAAGAATTATCAAATAATAAGCGATTTTTGCATAGGTGCTAACGGAAATGTAAGAACTGTCATGCTGCTAAGCAATTGTGCTTTTAAAGAAATCAGGAATATATACCTTGATTATCGTTCCAGGTCATCAGTTAACCTGACAAAAGTACTGGCAAAAAACAGATGGAAAAGAGAGTTCAGGTGGATCGATACATTCGCAGGTTTTGATTTCCTCAATATAGGACTCAATGAAGCTGTGGTGTTAATAGGCGATCAGTGTTTTGAATTTGAAAACAGGTTCAGATACAAAACTGATCTGGCTGACGAATGGAAGAAATTTTCAGGACTTCCGTTTGTTTTCGCTTGCTGGACATCTAACAAACAGATTGATAAGGTTTTTATCAAAGAATTCAACAACGCCTTGCAGATGGGAGTAAATAATATTAATGCCGTGGTGGATAAATTTGGAAAAACAGGTAGTATTACCGGAGAAATTCTCAGAACATACCTTAACGAAAACATTGATTTCAATTTTAACGATGAGAAGAAAAAAGCGCTTAAATTATTTCTCAAGCTCATGTCGGAACTTTAGCCCATGGCCGCCTATATGGGTACATCTTAAAAAATGATTTAAATAATTTCTTTATTTTATCACCCCTAAATCCCCCAAGGGGGGACTTGATAAACTGTTTCTTTTCTTAGTCCCGCCATGCGGGAGATGGGGGTAAAAAAATATGAGAGTTAGCAGGGAATAAAGATAAAAATAGGATATTATGGATAATATAGAGTTACATAACGATCTGACAATAAGAGATTACAAGGAAGCAGATTATGATGAAATAGTCAGATTCTGGTTGTTGACCGACATGGGAAATCCTGAGCGAAGGGATTCTAAAGAGACAATCAAAAGGACCATTGAATTAGGTGGTAAACTGTTGGTAATGGAATCAAAAGCTTCAAAACAGATTTGTGGTACATCCTGGATGACATTCGATGGGAGACGAATTTTACTTCACCATTTTGGGATATTGCCTGAATGCCAGGGAAAAGGGCTTTCAAAAATCCTTTTAAAAGAGTCTCTTCAGTTCGTAAAAAGCAATGGCGCCCAGGTAAAACTGGAGGTTCATTCCACCAATATAAAAGCTATCAATCTTTATAAAAAATTCGGATTTAAACACCTGGGTGAATATAATGTCTATATAATCAGAGATGTTTCAAATTTGTAGAAATGTTAATCAAGTTGTCTTTTTAATGTTTAACTTTGCTCGTGATGAGATTTAATAATAGTATTGACAAACTAAGCAAAAATATCATGGCTAAAACAATCACTTTTAACGAACTGCGGAAAATAAAAGACCAGTTACCCTCCGGTAGTATGAGACAGATTGCAGAAAAACTGGATATGAATGAGGAGACAGTCAGAAACTACTTCGGAGGGAGAAATTTTGATAAGGGCCAGAGCGTTGGAATTCATTTTGAACAAGGACCTGATGGTGGCATAGTTACTATCGACGATACTACAATACTTGATCTTGCCCGGAAAATGATCAATTACTAATTTGTGATCTGACAGCCTGTTCAAAAGCAAAAGGCTATGTCTTTTGCTTTTTTTATTTCATTATGAACCTTACCGAAACAATAGAATCTGCAGAAAAACAATTTAAACAGGTCCTGGAAGATTTTTTCATTTCTGTCTATTATGAAGATTCTCTCTCTTCACATGGAATCGATCATCACAGAAGAGTCTGGAAATATTCTAAGGAACTGATTAAACTGGTTCCTTTAAATAACCCGGCTCAAACTTTCAGGTTTGTTTCTCAACTTATGATTGCAAGTTACCTTCATGACATAGGTATGTATGTTGATCCGGGTATTAAACACGGAAAATACAGCAGAAATTTGTGCTCACGGTTTTTATTAGAAAACAATCTTCCGGAAAATGATTGGCAGGATGTCCTTGAAGCAATTGAATATCACGATAATAAAGATTATTCAGGGAATTCATCCATGAATGAAATACTGACAATTCTTTCAGTTGCTGATGATCTCGACGCTTTTGGATTCACCGGAATATTCAGGTACCTGGAAATTTATCTGACCAGAGGAACTGATCCGGAAAAAATCGGTTATCTGATCAGGGAAAATGCCCGCAAAAGATTTGAAAATTTTATTAAAACTTTCGGATATAATATTGAATTGGTTCAGAAGCATAAAATAAGATATAACATCCTTGAGGACTTCTTCATTAAGTACAATGAACAGCTGCCCTCATATCATTTTGGAACTAAAAATCCCTCGGGTTTTTGCGGAGTGATTGAGATTATTCTTTTTATGATGAATAACAGACTGCAAATAAAGGATTTCTTTAGAAAACAGGAGAAATATTCTAAGGATCCATGTATTTTATTGTATTTTAGTGAACTGGCATCCGAATTGCTCGCAGAGCATACAGTATTGTAGAACGATTTGTGAAACACCTTTCCATGTACCTCGCAGAGGTTAAACATATTATAATAATTTAAACTGTCGTTTATCCCCTACAGGGAATATCCGATAACGCTTTGAATTATCATCTAGAATACTCTAACCCCTACGGGGTATGATTTATGAAAAATACATATTTATCTATATATGAATAAATTTAATCCCATAATACCAGATCCTTTTAACCCTGAAGATTTCAGAAAAAAGGGCCATTCCCTGGTAGATATTTTATCAGATTATCTGAGTGATGCTTTATCAGGAAAAGAAATGCCGGTATTACCCTGGAATGATCCTGATAATCTTGCAGAAGCTTTTTCATTCGAATCAGCCGGCGGAGAGAATGAATTGTTCGATGCATTCATTAAAAGGATAATTGCTAATTCTATCCACATTCACCATCCGCACTACATTGGTCACCAGGTCACCTCTCCACTTCCTGCGGCGGCTCTTGTCCAATTCTGCACCACTCTTCTTAACAATGGCGCTGCAATTTATGAGATGGGACCTGTGAATATGGCGATGGAAAGAAATGTAATAAAAAGATTTGGATCACTTATCGGATATGCTGAAGGATCAGATGGCATTTTCACTCATGGAGGTACGGCAGGGAATCTGACTGCCATGCTGGCGGCAAGACAGGTAAAAACAGATTATAATATCTGGGAAGAAGGGATTAAGGAAGCAAACAGACCCGGCTATATGATATCTGAACAGGCCCATTACAGTGTTGGCAGAAATGTTAAAATCATTGGATTGGGTGAAGAATCTATTGTAAAAGTTCCGGTTGACAGACACTTCCGCATGAGAACCGATCACCTTGAAGATATAAAATCTGACGCTGAAAAAAGAGGTATAAAAGTTATTTCAGTGATTGCGAGTTCATGTTCCACTGCAACCGGCTCTTATGATGATCTGGAATCTATCGCCGGTTTCTGTGAAAAACATGACCTGTGGATGCATGTTGACGGGGCACATGGAATGGGTGTACTTTTCTCTGAAAAGTACAAGGATAGAGTAAAGGGCATAGAAAGAGCTGATTCGGTTGTGATTGATTTTCACAAGATGCTTCTTGTACCGGCTCTTAATACCCTGGTGATGTTCAGGAATGGAGAAAGATCATTTGAAACTTTTGCCCAGAAAGCATCCTATTTATTTCAGAAATCACAGAAAAATGTCTGGTACAACAGCGCCATCAGGACAATAGAATGTACCAAAAGTGCTCTCGGAATAATTGCTTATACGGCATTGAAATACTATGGAGGGAGCTATTACAGAAGTTATATCGACGGCAGGTATGATCTGGCTAAAGAATTTTCATGCATGATTAAAGATGATAAGCTATTCGAACTTGCAACCGATCCGGAAAGCAATATTGTATGTTTCAGATATGCTCCGGACGGATACGATGAGACCACCCTCAATAATGTTAATGCAGCTGTCAGAGATACAATAATTAAAGAAGGATCTTTCTATATAGTTCAGACTGAACTTGATGGAAAAATATGTCTCAGGCTTACAATAATTAATCCTGTTACTTCCCGGGATGATCTTAAAGACCTTCTTCTGCATATAAAGGAAATTGGCTTACAATCTACAAGGTAAATCAAAATAATATCTGTTCTGGTATTTGTATCAATAGATCTGTTATAAGAATAACACTAAAAATTCACTTAATCAGGATAAAAAAAGGACTAGATCTTTCAGACCAAACAATATATTTATTCTAAAATTTATATCTATCTGAATAATAGCTTTTTATAAGCATTATTTAACAGTTCTGATAAAATCTCCGGAGGTATAATCCGGGTTTACCATACGGTGTCTGCTTTAATGACTGGAAAAAATAGGGTTATTTGCATATAACCATATATGTATAAATACCAATACCTTTCTCGCATAATTGCCACTATATGATTTAATTCAATGACATACATTTGAATTAAACTGATATCAATCTTATGCTGGATGTACTTTTAAAACAACCCGAAGAAAAATCTGATTCGAAAGGAGTCTTTAAAGTAAGTGACAGAGCAGATAAGCCAATTAAAAGTTTCATGAAATCGGTTTCATGGAGAATTGTTGGAACAATCGATACAATGATAATCAGCTATTTTATTACAGGCAGAGTCACACTTGCCGTATCTATAGGAGGTGTTGAGGTGATAACCAAGACCGCGTTATATTACCTCCACGAGCGACTATGGGCTCATATTCATAAAATCAGAATAAATCTCCTTCTCAAATCTGACCGGGAAAAATATGAAGTTAAAAGAGTTAAGTGATCATTTAGCAGGGGATTCGATCGAACAACAACTGTTAAAGCTTGTCTCGCTTTTTCGTGGCCGGATAATATTTACAACCAGCCTGGGAATTGAAGATCAGGTTATAACACATAAAATCTTCTCCAATAATATAGATATTAACGTCAGCACTCTGGATACTGGAAGATTGTTCTCCCAGACATATGATGTCTTCTCAAAAACCATTATCAGATACAATAAGAAAATATATGTGCATTTCCCTGAATTTGATGCTGTTGAAAAAATGGTCACAGAAAAAGGACCTTTCAGTTTTTACGAATCAGTGGAGAACAGGAAAGAGTGTTGCAGGATAAGAAAAGTTATACCTCTTAACAGAGCTCTGAAAGGAATGAAGTGCTGGATATCAGGAATAAGAGCAGATCAGTCTGATGATCGCAATAAGCTTGAATGGCTCGAATATGATGCAGACAGGATGCTTTTTAAATTCTATCCTCTCTTCAACTGGTCATTTGAAGATGTGAGGAACTTTGTAAATGAAAATAATATCCCGTATAATACATTGCACAATAAAGGCTATGTAAGCATCGGATGCGAACCGTGCACCAAGGCAGTAAAGCCTGGTGAAGATTTCCGTGCCGGCAGATGGTGGTGGGAGAAAGAGGGACCAAAAGAGTGCGGACTACACCACAGCTGATAGGTTAAGGTTAAGGTTAAGGTTAAGGTTAAGGTTAAGGTTAAGGTTAAGGAATAAGAGTGACTAGTTGCTGGTTAGAGCAACAAGCAACAAGCAACAAGCAACAAGCAACAAGGAAAAACTAAAAATTATTAAAATGATTAATATAAACGATGAACATCTCAAAGAACTTGAAGCGGAAGCAATCTTTGTGATGCGTGAGGTCGCTGCCCAGTTTGAAAACAGAGTATTATTGTTTTCTGGAGGAAAGGATTCAATTGTGCTCGTACATCTTGCAAGAAAAGCATTCTGGCCTGGAAGGATACCCTTCAGTCTGCTGCATATTGATACTGGACATAATTTTGAGGAGACCTTAAAGTTCCGTGATGATCTGGCAAAGGAATTCGGAGCAGAGCTTATAGTCAGATATGTTCAGGATTCAATAAATGAAGGAAGAGTGGTTGAAGAACACGGTATTAATGCAAGTCGTAACAAGGCACAGTCTGTTACGCTACTGGATGCAGTTGAAGAGATTAAAATCGATGTTGCAATCGGCGGCGGTCGACGCGATGAGGAGAAAGCCCGTGCCAAAGAAAGGTTCTTCTCTCATAGAAATGAATTTGGACAATGGGAGCCCAAAAACCAGCGCCCGGAGTTATGGAATATCTTTAATGGCCGGAAAAATCAGGGCGAACATTTCAGAGTATTTCCAATAAGCAATTGGACGGAATTGGATGTCTGGCAATATATTTTGAATGAAAATATTAAACTTCCGGAATTATACTATACTCACAAACGTAAAATATTCAGCCGGAATGGAGTCTATCTGGCCTGGGCACCTTTCATGCAATTAAAACCTAACGAAAAAGTATTTGAGACTGACGTCCGTTGCAGAACTATTGGCGATATTACATGCACGGGTGTCACTCTTTCAAAAGCAGATACTCTCGAAGAAATAATTTCAGAGATCGCAGCTACAAGAGTCACCGAAAGAGGTGGCAGATATGATGATAAACGATCAGAAGCTGCAATGGAAGACCGGAAGAAGGAAGGCTATTTCTGAGTAAGACAAAAGATAAAAATAAAAAGAAAAAAGTAGGGATGTGCAATGGCATATCCATTGTTTATAACAAGTCCATTTTAGATGAAAATAAACGGTAAAAGCCAAAATAAAAGTCTTCTTAGATTTACAACTGCAGGAAGCGTGGATGACGGTAAGAGTACTCTTATCGGGAGGCTGCTTTATGACAGCAAATCGATTTTTGAGGACCAGATGGAGCATATTGTCCAATCGGGGAAACGGCTGGGAAGAGAGGACCTCGATCTTTCACTGCTGACAGACGGATTGAGAGCAGAAAGAGAACAGGGAATAACGATTGATGTCGCTTACAGGTACTTTGCAACCCCGCAAAGAAAATTCATAATTGCCGATACTCCGGGACACATCCAGTATACACGAAATATGGTTACAGGAGCCAGTACAGCAGATCTTGCAGTAATACTTATCGACTCCCGTAAAGGAGTGCTGGAGCAAACCATCAGACATTCTTACATAGTTTCTTTGCTTGACATCCGTCATTTAGTATTTTGTATAAACAAAATGGATATGGTAGGCTGGTCAGAATCGGTTTATAACGGTATAAAACAAGAACTGGCTTTACTTGCCGGTAAACTAAATATTCCGGATGCCAGCTATATTCCCATCAGTGCAAAATATGGGGATAACGTGGTCGATCAGTCTGATAAAATGAATTGGTACTATGGAAAGACTTTCCTGAATCTGATTGAAACAATCGAGATCAGAAAAAACAAAAATCCTGATAACAAACGTTTCCCGGTACAGACAATTATACGTCCGCACACCTCTGAGTATCACGATTACAGAGGCTATGCAGGTCGGGTTGCGGGCGGGGTTTTCCATCCAGGTGATGAAGTTACTGTCCTGCCATCCCTTCGCAAAACTAAAATTAAGAGCATTGATGTATTAGGCAAAACACTTTCAGAAACTATTGCCGGAGATTCTGTAGCAATATCACTTGAAGACCCGGTTGATATCAGCCGTGGGGATATGCTGGTCTCCTCAGACGACTTGCCTGTTATCAGTCAGGATATAAATCTGATGATCTGCTGGTTCAATGAACATCCGATGAAGGTTGGCGGCAGGTATCATATGAGGATTAACAGTAATGAAGCCGGATGTGTTGTGAAGTCGGTGAAATACAGGATGAATATCAATACGCTAGAAAATGATTTTGAAAACAGATCAGTTAACATGAACGATATAGCAAATATCACCATAAGAACTTCAAAGCCTGTCTTTTTCGATAGCTATAAGAAAAATAATATTACCGGAAGCTTGATCTTCATTGATGAAGGTACAAATGAAACAGTTGCTGCCGGAATGATCATATAGGTCTTGCAGTCTTGTTTTACTTTGAGAACTTTGCGCTTGCTTTGCGATCATTGTGTTTATTGGATTATTTGAGTGATAAAATATTATTTATATCATATAATTATAAAGTAAAAAGGTATAGATTTGACGCCGCAAGATTAAGCAAACGTTAAAATCTATGATTTCCGGTATTACAGAAAAAAAAGAAACATTGCTTTTTGCGCCTGGATGCGCTTTGATGATTTATAAACCGGGTCTGGCAAAAAAAATTCACCGCCTTCTGATTGAGAACTTAGGTGAGATGGATATGCTGATGACCTGTTGTCAGCATAAACCAAATCTTCCTGAGAATTCAAAAGTTATAAATGTCTGCCCGGGTTGTGATAAGCGCTACGGAAAAGAATTCAATGGCGTTTCTACAATTTCATTATGGGAAATTATGAACGAAAACAGCTTCATTAAATATCCTGATTATAATGAAAAGAGTATGACAATAATCGATGCTTGTCCGACCCGAGACGAAGAAAGAGTTCATAATGCCATAAGAGACTTGTTGATAAAAATGAATATCAGGCTTGTGGAGCCAAAAAACACAAGAAAGGAAAGTACGTGTTGCGGTGATCTTTATTACGGATCAATGCCTACAGGAAAAGTGAAGGAGCTGATGATAGAAAAAGCACTGGAAATGCCAGTTGATGACATAGTGGTTCACTGTGTTTCCTGTATTGTAGCTGTCAGCAATGGTTATAGGAAACCTCAATACCTTGCTGACCTTCTTATGAATGAAAAAACTGTAATCAAATCATTAGATCTGGATGAGTGGCATAATGAATTAAGTGAATTCATTAACAGCCATTAAAAGACTCTGACACAGTTTTGTATTAAACTTATTTATTCAGACTAAAATTTTAAGTTGAAAAATTGCTTTACTTTGTATAACATTTTGTTCAGGAATCTGTTTTTCTAAATATGAAGAAGGTTATTTCCCTTACACTAACAGTTTTAATGCTGACAGCAATTTTGCATTTGTCTGTTGCATATCATTATTGTGGTGGAGATTTAGCTGCTTCAAAGATTTCGTTTTCAGGCAAACTGGCCTCCTGCGGAATGGAGGAAGGAGATAAGGATCTCCCCTTTTCAGGTTTATTATTTTCCAGACACTGTTGTGAAAATGTTTTAGCCACTTATGGTATAAACAGTATTTTCTTTCCATCATTCTCATCTGTACCAGAATCTCATTCAAAATTATTCCTGGTTTTCCTTGTACCTGTTAAACAGGCTCTCAATTCAACTTCTCCAATAAAATCAATCTGCACAAATGTGAGTCCACCAGGTGCTCTTGCATCCAGTACTGTGGATCTCACCAACATTTGTGTCTATCGTATTTGATTATTTCCCTTTTCTATGCTTTTTACAAAATGGGTTATTATGCTCATTTGTAATTAATTGTCCTTTGTCCGTATTACAACTGATAAATAGTTATAATTATTTAGGTACAACAACTAATTCATCATTATTAACTACTTAAACTTTTAAAAAAATGAAAACAATCAAGTCAATTTTAGCAATCATCCTGGTTGCGGCATTCGGTTTAACTGCTTCTGCTCAGTCCACGACCAAAACTACAGGACAGCAAAAAACAGAGACATTTAAAGTCTGGGGTAAATGTAATATGTGCAAGACACGTATTGAAAAAACGGTCAAAGCAGAAGGAGTAACAACTGCTAAATGGGATGAAAAGACTCTGATGCTTGCAGTTACCTTTGATCCGGCAAAAACCAATGTGGAATCGCTCAGCAAGAAACTGGCTGCAGTCGGACATGATACTGAAAAATTTAAAGCAACTGATGAAGCTTACAATAAACTTCCGGACTGCTGCCATTATGATCGGGCAAAATAATCCCGATAAGATAATCCTTAGTGAACCTTTGTTGGACCGTTGTGCACTTTAGTGGCAGAAAAAAACCTTTAACCACAAAGGAACACTAAGGTCTCACAAAGTATCACAAAGGAATAAAAAGTCCGAACTTGTATGGAAATCCATGATTAGTTAAGCGCTAAATTATGCTCAATAGGTTAATTAAATATTTTCTGGAAAACAGGCTGATCACCATATTATTATTGCTTGTATTTATCGGATGGGGAACTATTTCCGCACCGTTTAACTGGAATATCAGCTTTTTACCACACGATCCTGTTCCTGTTGATGCTATTCCGGATATTGGAGATAACCAGCAAATTATTGCTACCGAGTGGATGGGCCGCTCACCCAGGGATATTGAGGACCAGATAACATATCCTTTGTCTGCTGCCCTGGAAGGTATTCCCGGTGTGAAGACAATCCGGAGCACCTCAATGTTTGGGATGTCATTTATCTATATAATCTTTAAAGATAATGTTGAATTCTACTGGAGCCGTTCACGTATCCTCGAGAAACTGAATTCACTCCCGTCAGGAACCTTGCCACTGGGGGTGCAGCCCAGTCTTGGACCTGATGCCACCGCGCTAGGTCAGATATTCTGGTATACGCTCGAAGGACGCGATCCAAAAACCGGGAAACCCTCCGGAGGCTGGGATCCTCAGGAATTAAGGACAATTCAGGATTATTATGTGAAATATTCTCTCGCCTCTGCCGAAGGAGTTTCCGAAGTAGCCTCAATCGGAGGATATGTAAAAGAATACCAGGTAGATATTGATCCCGATGCGATGAAATCTCATGGTGTATCGGTAATGGATATAATGAACGCGGTGAAAAACAGCAATCTGGATATAGGTGCCGAAACCGTGGAATTAAATAAAGTTGAATATGTCGTGCGGGGTTTGGGATATATAAAAAATCTTGATGATCTGCGGAATGCTGTTGTATCCGTCAGGAACAATGTTCCTGTAAAGATCAGTGATGTGGCAAAAGTAAGTTTCGGACCTGCCACACGTCGCGGCGGACTCGACAAGAGTGGTGCTGAAGCCGCTGGTGCAGTGGTTGTGGCACGTTATGGTTCAAACCCTATGGAAGTTATTAATAATGTAAAGGATAAAATAAAAGAGCTCGCTCCCGGCTTGCCAAGTAAAACTCTGGCCGATGGAACGGTTTCCAAGGTGACCGTGGTACCTTTTTATGATCGTACGGGTCTTATCCAGGAGACAATAGGCACTCTTGAATCGGCGCTTTCCCATGAAGTGCTTATCAGCATTATCGTAATCATTGTACTGATGTTTAACCTTAGGGCTTCCGTAATTATTTCCGGATTGTTGCCGGTAGCAGTGCTGATGACATTCATCGTAATGAAACTGACAGGTGTGGAAGCCAATATAGTAGCATTATCAGGAATTGCAATTGCCATCGGGGTAATGGTCGATGTGGGCATTATTTTCACGGAAAATATATTCAGGCATCTGGAGATGTCCGAAAACCATGGGGTGAAAGGTACCGCCCTTCGTACTGTGATTTATAACGCAACTATAGAGGTATCATCGGCAGTGATAACAGCATTATCGACTACAGTAGTAAGCTTTTTACCGGTTTTTGCAATGCAGGCTGCCGAAGGCAAGCTTTTCAGACCGCTTGCATTTACAAAAACATTCGCGCTGCTTTCTTCCTTCATTCTTGGAATTATGGTGCTTCCAATGATGGCAGATATAATTTTTTCAATCAGGTTTGATAAGCGTCGGGTAAGCAGAATATTTAATGCGGCTCTCATTATTGCAGGTTTGTTTTTTACAATATTCTGGAGTACCTGGCCTGCTCTGGCTCTGGTATTGATAGGGATAAACAACATTTTAGAGGATAAATGGCCTGAAAGTCGTAAAAAGATGCCGAATCTCATAAATATAGGTATCACTGTGCTGGTGGCTGTTTATTATCTCGCATATGAGTGGCTGCCACTTGGCGCCCATAACTCATATCTGGTTAACTTCCTGTTTGTTATTGGGATAGTGGGTTTTGTAATTACTCTGCTGATGCTGATGGTGCATTATTATGAACCAGTATTACGCTGGTGTTTACTGAATAAATGGAAATTTCTGATGATTCCTTTAGTTACATTTTTACTTGGGATAACCATCTGGCTGGGCTATAATAAGATATTCGGATTTGTGGCAAAAGGAATTGATATAACAGGACTTAATATAAGGATTACCTCCCTCTGGAAAGCAGCCTCAAAAACGTTTCCCGGAGTCGGGAAAGAATTTATGCCTTCACTTGACGAAGGTTCATTTCTTTTAATGCCTACAAGCATGCCGCATGCGGGAGTGGAGCAGAATGTCGATTACATAAAAATGCTTGATAAAAGGCTGGAATCGATTCCCGAGGTGGAAGTGGCAGTGGGTAAATGGGGAAGGGTCAATTCTGCTCTCGATCCGGCACCGGTCCAGATGTTTGAAAATACAATTAATTATAAATCTGAATATGTACTTGACGTCAATGGACGCCGTGTGCGGTTTAAGACCAATAAAGAGGGTAACTTTTTATTGTCCGATAGCACATTTTTTAATCCGCAAAAGGATAACCTGAAAAACCTGGATACAAAGTTTCTTATACCTGATGATCATGGTGATTACTTCCGGCAGTGGCGGCCCGGAATCAGGAAACCTGCCGATATCTGGAACGAAATCGTTAAAGTGACAAATCTGCCCGGACTTACTTCAGCTCCAAAACTGCAGCCTATTCAAACCAGGTTGGTTATGCTTTCCACCGGGATGCGGGCGCCTATGGGTTTGAAGGTTTATGGTCCTGATCTTGAAACCATTGAGAGCGCAGGCATCGAATTTGAAAAAGTGCTGAAAGAAGTTCCTTCGGTGGTGCCATCAACGGTGTTTTATGACCGTGCAGTTGGCGCACCTTATATCGAAATTAAGTTGAACCGCGATGCTATTGCCAGGTATGGGCTCACAATAAACGAGGTGCAGGATGTCTTGCAGAGCGCCGTTGGTGGTATGGTGCTAACAACAACTGTGGAAGGCCGTGAACGATTTCCGGTGAGAGTCAGATATCCAAGGGAATTGCGGACAACACCAGAAGATCTGAAAAAAATTCTTGTTCCTTCAATGACCGGTGCTCAAGTGCCACTGGGTGAACTGGCCGACCTGCAATATAAAAGGGGCCCGCAAATGATCCGCAGTGAGAATTCATTCCTGAATGGATATGTAATTTTTGATAAGCAGGAGGGTGTGGCAGAAGTGGATGTTGTTGAAAAAGCCGAAGCATTTATTAAGGCAAAGATTGAATCGGGTGAGCTGGTATTGCCTGCCGGTGTTTCTTACAAATTTGCAGGAAACTATGAGCAGCAGATCAGGGCTACAAAAAGATTGTCTATTGTAATGCCTATCAGTCTTGTACTTGTCTTCATGCTCCTTTTCTTCCAGTTCAAAACGTTCACAGCTTCATCGATACATTTCTCGGGAGTTTTTGTGGCATTTGCAGGGGGCTTTATAATGATCTGGCTTTATGGCCAGCCGTGGTTCATGAATTTCTCACTTGCCGGGATAAATATGCGCGATCTGTTCCAGATGCGCACAATAAATTTAAGCGTTGCGGTTTGGGTGGGGTTCATTGCCCTGTTTGGAATCTCCACTAACGATGGTGTAATTATGGGAACATATATTCATCAGGTATTCGAAGAGCTGAAACCAACCAATGTCCATGATGTTCGTGAAGCAGTGGTGATGGCCGGGAAGAAGAGGGTAAGACCTGCAATGATGACTGCAGCAGTTGCTATCATCGCGTTGTTACCTGTGCTGACTTCAACCGGGAAAGGCGCCGATATTATGGTACCTATGGCTATCCCCACATTCGGCGGGATGATTATCCAGATCATGACAATGTTTGTGGTACCGGTATTTCAAAGTATCTGGAGAGAAGGTGAAGTAAAAAAACACCAATCGCCCATTAAAGCTTAAGCGAATGATAACTATTTATAAAATAATGTATTATCGCCTCCCCTTCCCTAATTGTTTAAGGGAAGGGGTCGGGAGATGGGTTATGAAAGGCTTAAGCTGTGAAAGCAGTTATCAATTATCCTGGATAGTCATATGCTCAGAATTATGAAAAAATTTAGTTTATTTTTCATCTTGATATCAGTCTTAATAATTAATCAGGTCTCTTTAAACGGACAGGATAGCCTTTCGTTTTATCTAGAAACGTCAGCCCTGAAGAATCCGGGGATAAAAGCAAAATACCTGGAATATTCAGCAGCTTTAGAAAGGGTCCCTCAGGCATCATCGTTACCCGATCCGGAAATGCAATTCGGTTATTTCATTAAACCTATGCAACTTCTGATGGGAAACCAGGTTGCAGATATCCGGTTGATGCAGATGTTTCCCTGGTTCGGCGTATTAAAAGCCGCAAAAGATGAAGCATCAAAAATGGCAGTTGCAAAATTTGAGAGTTTCCGGGATACAAAGGACGAATTATATTTTAACGTCAAATCCTCATATTATAAGGTTTATCGAACCATATACGAAATCGGGATAGCAAAAAAGAATCTTGACATATTAAAATCGCTGGAACAAATTGTTCTGGTAAAATTCAGCACCGGAGGTGCAGGTTCGTCTTCAGGGAATAGTAGTTCAATGCCTGCCGGTTCAAATAATTCATCTCAGGGTTCATCGCGAATGACTGGCGGCAGTATGACGAAACAAAGTATGGGATCCGGTTCCGAATCATCATCCTCAAACAAACCAGCAATCGCATCTTCAGGCAGTGGAATGGGAAGCTCCATGGGTGGCAGCGGCAAAAATGATATGGTAAACATTCTACGTGTTCAAATTGAAATACACGAACTTGAAAACAGGATTGCCCTTTTACAGGACCAGCTTACAACTGACAAAGTAAGTTTTAACAGGTATCTTAACCGTGTTCCGTTATCTGAAGTATTTACCGGGGATTCATTAACTGAAGTGCCTGTCCCTTCAGATATCCTCACTCTTGCCGATAGCCTCGCGAACCATCCTATGGTAAAAATGTACGAAGCTGAATCGGAAGCCAATGCCTCAAAGCTCACAATGGTTACACGTATGGGATATCCGATGGTTGGACTTGGTCTGAATTACTCAATTGTCCAAAAACGCGATGGAGTACCTCCAATGATGAATGGAAATGATATGATTATGCCCATGATTTCTATGACATTGCCCATATACAGGAAAAAATATAAAGCTATGCGCCATGAAGCAGAGTTTATGCGGGATGCTGCAACAGTATCAGCGGAGAATGTAACGAATAATCTTCGTGTGAATTTCCAGGAAACAATGCAAAACTTAAACGATGCAGGAAGACGGGTAAAACTGTACACAGAACAGGCTATGCTTGCAAATAAAAGTGTACAACTTCTTATTACATCTTTTTCAGCCAGCGGAACTGACTTTGAGGAAGTGCTCCGGATGGAACAGCAGTTACTCGATTATCAATTTAAAAAGGTTGAAGCTGTAGTAGACAAAAATACTTCAATCGCACAGCTGATTTATTTAACAGGGAACTAATAATAAAACTTAACATATTTAAATATCTAGTGATGAAAATCAAAAAAATCATTTCGAATAAATATATCAGAGGGATACTGCTTGTACTTGCAGGACTACTACTTGGGCGGGTTATTTTTCATAGGCCTCATGAAGAAAAACCCAAACAGGAAATTACCGCGGAAGAAAACAAAAAGACCATCTGGACCTGTGCAATGCATACCCAGATTAGGATGGACCATCCGGGGAAATGTCCGATTTGCGGAATGGATCTTATTCCGCTTATACAGAATACTGCTCCGGTGAATCCCGATGCTGTGCTTATGACCGAAGAGGGTATTAAGCTTGCCGAGGTGCAGACAAGTATAGTATCGCGCCAGAAGCCGGTAAAAAAGATTCAGCTATACGGCAGAATACAGGCAGATGAGCGCCTCGTCCAAACCATACCCGCTCATGTTCCGGGACGAATCGAAAAACTACTGGTTAATTTTACAGGTGAAGAGGTCAGACAGGGCCAGGCTATAGCTCAGATCTATTCACCCGAATTGGTAACTGCACAGAAGGAACTCCTGGAAGCTTTGAAAATTAAAGAGATGCAGCCGGCTCTGCTAAATGCGGCAAGAGAAAAACTGCGCCAGTGGAAGTTTACCGATAGTCAGATTACAGATATAGAGAACAGTGGCAGTACTAAAACAGTATTTGATGTATATGCAACTGTTTCGGGAATTGTTATCAACAAAAGCGTAAATGTTGGTGATCATGTATCGCAGGGTGAACCATTATATGAGATTGCTGATCTGTCGCAGGTATGGGCGATGTTCGATGCCTATGAAACTGATCTTCCATGGATCAGGAAAGGAAACAGAATAACCTTTACACTACAATCTCAGCCTGGAAAAGAATATTCCGGCATAGTTTCGTTTATAGATCCTGTTATTAATCCGCAAACCCGGGTGGCCAGTGTACGTCTCGAAATACCGAATGCAGGCAATATACTTAAACCCGATATGTTTGCTACCGGCATGTTAACTGCCCATCTGGCAACCTTAGGGAACAGCCTTGTAATTCCTCAGACATCTATACTATGGACCGGAATAAGATCCGTGGTTTATGTAAAATTACCCGATGTAAAAGAGCCCAGCTTTGTCATGCGGGAAATAACCCTGGGACCGGCTCTAAGCAACAGCTACGTGGTGCAGGACGGACTAAAGGAAGGTGAAGAAATTGTTACCAACGGTACGTTCAGTGTAGATGCCTCTGCCCAGCTCGAAGGGAAACCAAGCATGATGAACCCTGTCGGTGGAAAAACCAATACAATGCCAGGAATGATCATGCCCGGGGATTCCAAATCTGTAAATGATACAAGCATGAAAAGAATGGATATGTCAGGTGATAGTACGAAACCGAAGGGCAATTAGTTTTGACAGAATTCCTTCCGCAGAGATATTAGTATTACTTGAAATCAATCAATTATAACTGAATATCTGTTAATTATATAATTTGTTCTGCCAATCGTGTAACATTTTTAACGCCTCAAACTGTATCTTTGGACTTGAATAAACGATATATAATCAAGAATCAATCAGAAAAAAAATTCTTATAAGTAAACAAATTCAGACTGGAGGTATATTATGATGAACGGATTCGGAGGAAATGGCTGGGGAATCGGATATGGCTGGATTATCGGCGTTATCGTGCTCGTTATAATTATCTGGGTAGTAATCAAAACTTTGAATCAAAACAACAAATCAAAGTAAACTATACTTTAATTGACTTCGATTCAATCTGACAAGAAACAATTAATTGTTATGACAATGAATATTGTTTTAGAGTTGGATTGATGATACTATATAATCAAAAAGAATTATTAAAAATTCTGAAAATATTACAGAACCAGACAGTTCGACTAATAATTTTTGAAAATGACACACACATATTCTGTTTATGGCATGAGCTGTAATAATTGTCGCACTCATGTGGAAGAAGCTCTTGAAAAAGTTGATGGAGTAATCAGCGTTTCTGTCGATCTGCAGAAAGCAGAAGCTATTATAGTGATGGAATCGCACATTGAGCTGGAAAAGTTTCAGGAGGCGCTGAAAAAGGAGGGAGAAAATTATAGCATTTCGCTACCCGGAGATGTTGCATTTGCGAATAAATTCAAAGAGCAAAAGTTAAAACTAAAATCTGCCGGAAAAGGTTCAGGAATATTTTATTGTCCGATGCATTGCGAAGGAGATAAAACCTATGATAAACCTGGCAACTGCCCTGTTTGTGGTATGGATCTCCTGGAACAGCCTTCATTTAATAAAAAAATTAAGTATACCTGCCCGATGCATCCCGAGATCCTTAAGGATGAACCCGGTTCATGTCCCATCTGCGGAATGGACCTGGTACCACTGGACGCTAGCGTTGAAAAGGAAGATAAAACCTATAAGAACCTGCTCCGGAAATTTAAGATCTCAATTATATTCACTGCACTCATATTTCTCATAGCGATGTCAGAGATGATTCACAATAACCCGCTTATGACAGTTATGCCCTGGAAATACTGGAACTGGGTACAGCTGGTACTGTCAATTCCAGTTGTATTCTATACTGCATGGATGTTTTTTGAACGGGCCTGGCGTTCCGTTAAAACATGGAATCTTAATATGTTTACACTTATTGGAATAGGTTCAGGAGTGTCCTGGCTTTTTAGTGTTACAGCATTGCTGTTCCCAGGTATATTTCCCGAGCAGTTTAAATCGCATGCAGGAACTGTTTATGTATATTTTGAGGCTACTACTGTAATCCTGACACTTGTTTTATTAGGACAGCTACTCGAAGCCAGAGCACATGGAAAGACCAACAGCGCCATTAAAGAGTTGTTAAAACTGGCGCCAAATAAAGCAACAAAAATCGTTGATGGAAAAGAGCAGATTGTCGCAATAGATTCTATTCAAAAGGGCGATGTGTTACGTGTAAAACCTGGTGAAAAAATTCCGGTTGACGGTAGTATTCAGGAAGGAGAATCGACAATAGATGAATCTATGATTTCAGGAGAGCCAATACCAGTTGATAAGGCGGCAGGAGACAAAGTAAGTTCCGGTACTATTAATGGGAACAAAACTTTTATAATGATTGCAGAAAAAGTAGGTTCAGAAACCCTGCTGTCGCATATCATCGAAATGGTCAATTCTGCAAGCCG
>JBARBF010000103.1:0-5156 GCA_049792755.1 Bacteroidales bacterium
ACTACAGCAAATTTAAAAACACTCTGTCCTTCCTGGTAAATGAAGTGTTCTTTTGCGTCGACTGTTTCATGGGATGCAGGTTTAACAGAACCACCGGCTTTAAGATGCAGGTATTTCCGCCCGGAACCGTCTGTATGAAAGATATAGTCCATTATCCCGAAGTCTTCATTTGTAGGTTCAAGCATGACTGCTCCGGAGGCATCTCCAAACAATGGACAAGTTGTACGGTCGGTATAATCGGTTATTGATGACATTTTATCAGCTCCGACGATGATAACTTTTTTATATCTGCCGCTTTCAACATACGCTGCTCCGGTTTGCAGAGCAAAAAGGAATCCTGAACATGCTGCATTAATGTCAAAACTGAACGCATTTTTGATACCGCATTTATCAGATATAATATTTGCTGTTGCAGGGAAAAGCATATCCGGAGTGGCAGTAGCACAAATCAACAGATCAATTTCTTCAGGTGCGGTATTTGTCTTCAATAATAAACCACGTACTGCCTGTTCTCCCAGATCTGAACTTCCAAGTCCCTCTCCTTTAAGTATCCGTCTCTCTTTTATTCCGACCCGTTGCATTATCCATTCGTCGGAAGTATCTACCATTTTAGAGAGTTCCTGATTTGTCAGCTTATATTCCGGCGCCCAGGCGTTGATTCCTGTAATGGCTGCCCGTATTTTTTCCATAATTATATTGCTTCTTTAATCTTTTGTGCAAGATTAGCATGAACAACCTCCCTGGTCTGAAGAACCATATTCATTATGGCTTTTCTCTTGGAAATTCCATGCCCTATTACAACATTGGCATTAATTCCCACAATAGGAGTTCCTCCAAAATTCTCCCAGTCGAGACTATCAAAATAGGCATCCTTAAGATTCTTAATTTTATATATATGATGAAATGCTTCTCCCATCTTAAGAATAATATTTCCTACGAAACCATCACAGACAACAACATCAGTCATGGTTTCACGAAAAAGCGCATTTCCTTCAACATTTCCTGCGAAATTTATTTCGGGATGTTCCTTCATTAACTCGAAGGCAGCTTTTACGGTAGGCGTTCCCTTCGTTTCCTCTTCACCTATATTGAGCAGTCCAACAGTAGGATTCTCTTTCCCCAGGACATATTTTGCATAAATACTTCCGAGTAATCCATATTGTAAAAGGACGTCTGGTTTACAGTCTGGGTTTAATCCAACGTCAAGTAAAACAAAATTTCGATTATCAATACAAGGCAGTACAGTAGCAAGTGCGGGTCTTAATACTCCGGGGATTACATTTACAGTATAGCTTGCTCCTACCAGCATTGCGCCTGTGTTTCCTGCACTGCAAAACCCGTCAAGATTTCCCTCTTTCAGCATACCGTAACCCACAGCAATGCTTGAGTCTTTCTTTTGAGAGAATGCTTTTGCAGGGTGATCAGCCATTTCAATCACCTGAGAGGTATGTACAATATCAAATAGAGAAGCATCTGTCTGCAACGCCTTAAGCTTTTTCAAAATCGCTGTTTCATCTCCGATCAGGACAAGCTTCTCGTTAACTGATAAATGTTCAAGCGAATCAACTGCGCCCTCAATGATTGACTCAGGTGCGAAATCTCCACCCATGACATCAATGCCAATTCTCATATTGCATTTTTTAAGTTAGCCGAGTTCAGGCAGTTGCCTTTTTCTCAATCGCAAGCTTACCTCTGTAAAAGCCACATTCAGGACATACCCTGTGATACAGAACTGAAGATCCGCAGTTTGAACAACTTGCCACTGTGGGAGCGGTTGCCTTATAATGAGTTCTGCGTTTATCTCTTCTGGTCTTAGAATGTTTGTGTTTAGGATGTGCCATTTTAAATTAATTTAATTATCGTTCATAAGTTTTTTCAATTCATCCCATCGCGGGTCATTCTCTTTATCCTCTTCAATTATAAACTCTTCCAGTTTTTTTAACATGCCCGGATCGCATGTGTCTTTACCATTTTTATCAGCGGGATGCACCCTCTTTATTGGTACAGCCAGCACAATGAATTCATATATCTGCTGTAGCAGATCCAATTCATACGATTCGGCCGGTAACGAAAGAATGTCCGGATCCAAATCTTCGATACTTTTCCCAAATTTAACTAGTAACCTGTTCTCACTGTTAACGGGTTGAGAAAAAGTATCCAGACATCTGTCGCAGCTTATTCTAACGCTTCCAGAGACCTTAATCACCAAATCTATATGAGATGATCTCTTGTCCATCTCAATATTAGCAACAAGGCTGCCTTCCTTAACTTCCGATTCCTCAAACTTATCAAAAAACTCTTTATCAATCTCAAAATCAATTGTGTGGTGCCCTTCCTTTAATCCACTCAACTGTATGGCATATGATGAGGACATCTCTTTAAATTTTGGTTTGCAAAAATATGAATCCTTCTTCAATTAAAAAAATTATCAACAAAAAAGTAACATTAATTGTCATAAAAGACCAAATACCGATAGAAAAACGCTGTTCACCGAATTTCTCTTAGTCTCTGTTAATTTGAGAATTAGTTTTGTTAAAGAATAAATATTTAAAAATTATGAGACACAGAGATTATCACCACTACAGAGACTATCCCCGCTTCAGCGACAGGGAACATCATCCCAGGGTAAGCATGGGAATATTCTTCATCGTTCTCGGTGTGGCACTTCTCGTTGCGACAAATGATTTACTGGGTTTGGGAAGTGTCAGCAGCTATTTTACCTGGGAAACTGCAATGATATTCGTTGGCGTTTTGTTGCTGCTGAATCTTCACTTCATCGGAGGTTTATTGCTCATAGCCGGAGGGATCTGGTTTCTCAAAGACCATATCTACCTGATAAATTCTGAAATTTTCAGAGATTTCTATTGGCCTGCTGTAATAGTTATAATTGGACTCTCATTTATCCTTTCATCGCTTTTTAGAAGAAATACTAAAAATGATAATTAAAAAATAAATACATTTACGATTATGGAAACAAATGAAAACTACAAAGATGAGCGTCGTCAAGCCAGATATGAACGTCATCAGTTAAGACACGAACATCATCACCTTCATCATAACCGTCCGATTATAGGGGTGATTCTTGTACTGGCAGGGCTGTTTCTCGTCATGAGAAATACCGGGTTCTTTCCCGAATTCATTGACCATGTCATCTTCAGCTGGCCAATGTTGCTGGTTGCTATCGGGCTGGTAATGACCCTGGGGGCTTCTGAAAAGACATCAGGAGTGATTGTAATGGCAGTTGGAGGCTTTTTTTTGATCCCTATGATCTTCCGTGAAACTTTCCATGAATATAATATGTTCTGGCCTTCGATTTTTATTATTATCGGGGTTATTTTTATATTCTCAAAACGTCGCGGATGGAATGCTGTCACACCAACAACAGGGGTTATCGGAGATGATTATATTGATTATGTTAATGTATTCAGTGGCGGGGAACGTCAGATAGTTTCAGAAAACTTCAGAGGGGGTAGAATATCTGCAGTTTTTGGAGGTATGGAGCTTGACCTCACAAAGGCAAAGCTTGCACCCGGAAGAAATGAACTCGAGATTGCATGTGTATTTGGCGGCGCAACCTTAATAGTCCCCGACGACTGGAATATTTCCATCGAGGTGACCCCTGTTCTCGGAGGATTCAGTGATTCGCGCAAATTAATTCCAGGTAGAACAATAGATCCTACAAAGCAACTTGTGATAAAAGGCGCCGTGGTATTCGGTGGCGGCGAAATAAAAAGCTACTAATCAACTGACGGATGAAACATCCGATATTCTCAAACAAAGTACGTCTGATAGTTTGGTGGCTGGTCTGGATTTTCATTGCTTTGGGCCAGTCGCTGCTATTTTACTGGGCCTTCGGAAGCTTTATTGAAATAAGTCTGGTCGACAGCCTGGTATCTTTGCTTATCTATTCAGGCATTGGTCTTTCATTATGGTATCCATTCAGGTTTTTTAATTCCGGAGAAACGCGGATAACAGCCCTTATATCCAACCTTGTTGCTAGCGGAGCACTTTCTATAACCCTGTGGATACTGATAACAAAATTTATAATGACAACTGTATTGCCGGAACAAAACAATTACCAGGCATATTGGGCTGCAACCTTCCCTTACAGAGTCGGATCAGGTGTTTTTATATACGGGCTCATTATTCTAACTTATTATCTTATCGAAAGTCTTACCAACCTTTCTGAAAAAAAAGCCAAGGAAGCTCAACTGGAAAGTCTGGTAAAGGAGACTGAGCTTAAAATGCTCCGGTCTCAAATTAATCCTCATTTTCTCTTTAACAGTCTTAATTCCATAAGTTCCCTAACAATTACTGACCCTGAAAAAGCCAGGGATATGGTTGTTAAATTATCGGAGTTCATGAGATATGCCCTTTCACGAAAAGACGAACAACCTGTCTCCCTGCAGGCCGAGCTTGAAAATCTGCGGTTATATCTGGATATTGAACAAGTCAGGTTTGGGGATAAGCTGACAACAGAGGAGAATATTGAATCCAATTGTCTTGATTTTAAAATTCCGGTAATGCTGCTTCAGCCGCTTTATGAGAATGCAGTCAAACATGGAGTATATGAAAGCACCGAGAGTGTCAGGATAATAACGCAGGCCAGGATCATTGACGGGTACTTTGAAATTACGATAAGCAATAATTACGATTCTTCCCCATCATTAAAGAGAGGAACAGGTACCGGTCTTTTAAATGTATCAAGACGCCTGGAATTGTTCTACGGAAACAAGGCATCAATAAAATCAACCAAAGAAAATGGGATCTATACTGTCTGCCTGTACATACCCACAGAAAATTTGTAAATGAAATTTGAAAATTTATATCTAAATTTCGGAGTAACAAATCAGGATTACCTACTAAACTACTCAGGCAAAGAAGTAAACCATGGAAAAGATCAGAATAGCAATAATTGATGATGAAACCCCAGCGCGGGAATTAATCAAACATTATTTAAAAGAGGTAGATTCCATAGATGTGATTGCTGAATGTGCTGATGGCTTTTCAGGTTTGAAAACAATTTCAGCTATGAAGCCTGATCTGGTTTTTCTTGATATACAGATGCCCCGGCTTACCGGAATTGAACTGGTAGAGGTGCTTACAGAGAAACCCGAAATCATCTTTACAACAGCCTATGACCAGTTTGCAATAAG
>JBARBF010000104.1:0-2414 GCA_049792755.1 Bacteroidales bacterium
CTTGAAAAGAATTAAATTACTTTTTTAAATTAACGACTTATAAAGTGAAATTTTCCCGTTATCATACTCTCCGGAAGTTCTTTTTGTTTCTTATTGCAATTCTTATTGGTATGGGTTCTCTCATATATACTGAGTACCTTGTTTCGAAACTTAAGGTTGAGGAGCGAAAAAATGTTCAAATGTGGGCAGAAGCAACAAGATTAATTTCACTTCCTGACACGATACAGAATGTTGAGTTCCTCTCTGCTATTATCGAGAACAACAATACAGTTCCTGTAATTCTTACGGACGAATCAGACAGTATCATCTCTGCCAGAAATTTTGACGCTCATAAATCAGGTGACTACAGGTACATTAAAACCCAGCTTGAAAAGATTAAGGAGAGAAATAAACCAATAGTTAACAATCTTGAAAATGGTCATTTTAACCTGATTTATTATAAAGACAGTATAATTCTTTCTATGTTGATATATTACCCATATATACAATTAGGCATAATTATCTTTTTTATTCTTGTTTCTTATCTGGCATTCCGGTCGTCGCGAAAAGCTGAGCAGAATCAGGTCTGGGTAGGTATGTCTAAAGAAACGGCTCATCAACTTGGCACGCCGACTTCTTCGCTTGCAGGATGGATAGAAATTTTACAACAAAAGTATCCCGATATTTCTATAACAAAGGAACTTGCCATTGATGTTGAAAGGCTTGAAAAAGTAACAGAAAGGTTCTCCAGAATCGGTTCTAAACCTGCAATTACAAATGGTAATATTATTGAAATAATTTCCCGGACAGTTGACTATTTGAAATCAAGGACATCATCAAAGGTTAAAATCATCATTGATTATAACCCGGAAGGTAAAATTGAAGTTCCTTTAAATAGTGCATTGTTTGAATGGGTCATTGAAAATATTTTTAAAAATGCGGTTGACTCAATGGAAGGAACCGGCGAAATTACTGTGCGGATTACAGAGACTGAAAAACATGCATGGATAGATATTTCTGACACGGGAAAAGGAATCCCAAAATCGGCATTTAATAAAATTTTCAACCCGGGTTTCACAACCAAACAGAGAGGTTGGGGATTAGGCCTCTCACTTGCAAAAAGGATTATTGAGGAGTATCATAATGGAAAGATCTTTGTAAGACATTCGGAGATTGGAAAGGGTTCCTGCATCAGAATTGTGATGGACAAGGTTAAAATCTAATTGCTATATTTGCACCCCATTATGAAGAGAAATGACATTGAGATTATGGCCCCTGCGGGATCTTACGAGTCACTTATGGCAGCTATTCAGGGGGGTGCCGACTCTGTCTATTTCGGAGTCGAACAACTCAATATGAGGGCTGGCTCTTCAAATAACTTCACGATAGAAGACCTCAGGAATATTGTCTCAATCTGTAAAAAAAACAGGATAAAAAGCTATCTGACCATAAACGTGGTTGTATATGACCATGAGATAGCCCAAATGCATAAGATAATCGATGCAGCGGTTGAGAGCGGCATAACAGCTATTATAGCGTCAGATCTTTCTGTAATCAATTATGCCTGTGCCGCTGGAATTGAGATTCATCTTTCAACTCAACTGAATATCACCAATCTTGAAGCATTAAAGTTTTACTCTCAATGGGCTGATGTAGTGGTTTTAGCACGTGAATTGAATCTTGAACAGGTAGCCTATATTTTCAGGAGCATCAGGGAACTGAATATTACGGGACCAAAAGGAAACCTGATCAAAATTGAAATGTTCGTTCATGGTGCTTTATGCATGGCAATTTCAGGTAAGTGTTATTTAAGCCTTCATGAAAATAATAAATCCGCGAACAGGGGAGAATGTTACCAGACCTGTCGTAAATCCTATCTGGCTACCAGTATTGAATCAGGTTATGAGCTTGAGATTGATAATGAGTATATTATGTCTCCCAAAGATCTTTGCACAATAGGATTTCTCGATAGAATGATTACTGCCGGTGTGAGCGTTCTTAAGATTGAAGGAAGGGCCCGGTCCGCAGAATATGTCAGGGAAGTATCTTCATGTTATAATGAAGCAGTAAGATCAATTGAAGAAGGAACGTTCAGCAAAGAAAAAACCGATGCCTGGAGAAAAAGGCTTTCGACAGTTTTTAACAGGGGATTCTGGGATGGTTATTACCTTGGACAGAAGATGGGAGAATGGAACACAAATTATGGGTCAAGTGCAACAAAAAGAAAAGTTTATATAGGAAAGATTACAAATTACTTTACAAATCTTCAAGTTGCCGAAATCAAACTCGAAAACGGAAATCTTTATAAAGGGGATACAATTCTTATTTCCGGTCCAACTACCGGAGTTATTGAATATAAGGTAGATGAAATCCGTGTTGACCTTAAGGTGGCGGAGAATGCTTTAAAAGGAAATTTGTGCTCAATTAAAACCCCC
>JBARBF010000105.1:0-2031 GCA_049792755.1 Bacteroidales bacterium
GAAATTATGCCCGACGGATATGGTTTTCTGAGATCTCCCGATTACAATTATCTCAATTCACCCGATGATATTTACGTGTCCCAGTCACAGATAAAACTATTCGGTCTTAAAACAGGAGACACAATCAAAGGATCAATCCGTCCACCAAAAGAGGGAGAAAAATATTTCCCTCTTATTAAGGTTGATGAGATAAATGGCAGAAGTCCGGATTTTATAAGAGACAGAGTTCCTTTCGATTTTCTTACGCCACTGTTCCCTGATGAAAAGTTTACCCTCTGCCAGCCCGGAGAAGGAACTTTGTCAGTAAGGGTTATTGATATGTTCACTCCTATCGGCAAAGGACAGCGCGGACTTATTGTAGCTCAGCCCAAAACAGGAAAAACCATTCTCCTTCAGGAGATTGCGAATGCCATAGCCAAGTACCATCCCGAAGTTTACCTGATGATATTTCTTATTGATGAAAGACCTGAAGAGGTCACCGATATGGCAAGGAATGTAAAAGCTGAAGTAATTGCTTCAACATTTGACGAACCGGCTGAACGGCATTGCCGTGTGGCAAATATAGTGCTTGAAAAAGCAAAACGCCTTGTTGAGTGCGGTCATGATGTCGTAATTCTACTTGACTCAATAACCCGGCTTGCCAGAGCTTTCAATACAACAGCGCCTGCATCGGGTAAAGTGCTGTCGGGAGGTGTTGACTCCAATGCCCTTCATAAGCCAAAGAGGTTTTTTGGTGCTGCGCGTAACATTGAAAACGGAGGATCTCTGACAATCCTTGCCACTGCTCTTACTGATACCGGATCAAAAATGGATGATGTGATATTTGAGGAGTTCAAAGGGACAGGTAACATGGAATTACAACTCGACCGTAAACTTTCCAACAGGAGAATATTCCCGTCAATTGATATACCTGCTTCAAGTACACGAAGAGAAGATCTGCTCCTTAACAAAAACATCCTTCAAAAGATATGGGTTTTGCGGAATTTCCTTACTGATATGAACTCGGTTGAAGCAATGGAATTCCTTCGCGACAGGTTACTTCAGGCAAAGTCGAATGAAGAATTTCTGATTTCTATGAATGGTGGATAACGAGCCGAAATTTTTTATACTTTTGCACCGGATTTCAAACATTCTTTTAAATCACATATATAAATCACATGGGAACAAAAAAATTTATAACATGCGACGGTAATCAGGCCGCTGCGCATATTGCATATATGTTTAGCGAGGTAGCTTGCATATATCCTATTACACCGTCATCTACTATGGCAGAATTCATTGATGAATGGGCTGCCAACGGATTAAAGAACATTTTTGGCGAACAGGTTAAAGTGGTTGAGATGCAATCTGAAGCGGGTGCTGCGGGCGCTTTGCATGGTGCATTACAGACAGGTGCCTTGTGTTCGACATTTACCTGTTCACAGGGTTTGCTTCTGATGATACCAAATATGTATAAGATTGCGGGAGAACTTCTTCCTGGTGTCTTTCACGTAAGTGCCCGTGCCATAGCTGCCCATGCACTTTCCATATTTGGTGATCATAGTGATATTTATGCAACACGTCAGACAGGTTTCGCAATGCTGGCCAGCGGAAGCGTACAGGAGATAATGGATCTTGCAGGTGTGGCACACTTATCAGCAATTAAATCAAGGATCCCTTTCCTGCATTTCTTTGACGGCTTCCGATCATCAGCTGAGGTACAGAAAATTGAATATCTGGAGATGGATGATCTGAAAAAACTAATCGATCTGGATGCACTGAGAAAATTCCGCGAAAATGCTCTGAATCCTGAACATCCTGTAACCAGAGGTACTGCACAGAACCCCGATATCTTCTTCCAGGCTAAAGAATCAATAAATAAGTTCTATGAGCCGATTCCTGATATCGTAAACACTTACATGTCTGAAATAACAAAACTTACGGGAAGAGTATATAAGCCATTCACTTATTATGGTGCTCCTGATGCTGAGAATATAATTATTGCTATGGGTTCAATTACAGAAACCACCAAAGAAACAATAGATTATCTAA
>JBARBF010000106.1:0-6148 GCA_049792755.1 Bacteroidales bacterium
ATTATTATGAATCGGTAAGAGGTGTGTCTTAAGGAACCGCCGTATACCGAACGGTACGTACGGTGGTGTGAGAGGTCGGAAAATAAAGAAGGAGGAAAACTTCTTTATTTTCCTCCTACTCGATTACTAACATTTCAGGGCCACGCCATGGCGTGGCCCTACATGATACAATTTGTGATTGTAAGGTCATGCCATGGCATGACCTATTAGAAATTTTCCTATTTTTGTATCCATCTTATTGAACATAACTCAATGGATTTCAAACTCATATCCGAATTTCAGCCGACCGGCGATCAGCCGGAAGCAATTGACCAGCTTGTCGGAGGACTTGAAAATGGTGTTCCATTCCAGACTCTTCTCGGAGTAACAGGTTCGGGTAAAACATTTACGATTGCCAATGTAATAGAGAGAGTTAACCGCCCAGTTCTTGTACTAAGTCATAATAAAACACTGGCAGCTCAGCTTTATGGAGAATTCAAACAGTTTTTTCCTGAAAACAGGGTTGAGTACTTTGTATCTTATTATGATTATTATCAACCGGAAGCGTACCTGCCTGTATCAGATACTTATATAGAAAAAGACCTCTCGATAAATGAGGAAATAGAGAAATTGCGTCTCAGTGCCACTTCATCACTGCTCTCAGGACGCAATGACGTCATTGTGGTCTCTTCTGTTTCCTGCATATATGGTATAGGTAATCCGGATGATTTTCATTCAAATACGGTCCATATCAGTAATGGACAGATGATCGGAAGGAATCTTTTGCTCAGAAAGCTCGTCGATAGCCTGTATTCAAGGAACGAGCTTGAATTTAAACATGGTACTTTCAGAGTACGTGGTGATACTGTCGATATCTTTCCGGCATATGCGGATATAGCTGTCAGGGTGATATTTTTTGGTGATCAGATTGAAGAGTTAAATACTTTCGATCCTGTCAGCGGCCAAAAGCTGGAAATACTGAATGAATATATTGTGTATCCTGCAAATATATTTGTAACAACAAGAGAAAGGATCAATCTGGCTGTAAGTGATATTCAGGATGATATGGTCCGTCAGGTTACCTATTTTAATGAAATAGGAAAAAGAGAAGAGGCAAAAAGGTTGGAACAACGTGTGCTGTATGATCTTGAGATGATTAAGGAACTTGGTTATTGCAGTGGTATTGAAAACTATTCACGATACTTTGACGGAAGAAAACCAGGAACCAGACCTTTTTGTCTCCTCGACTATTTCCCTCGTAACTTTATAACAGTCATTGATGAAAGTCATGTCAGTTTACCTCAGATAAGGGCAATGTTCGGAGGTGACCACTCCCGGAAACAAACTCTGGTTGAATACGGATTCAGACTGCCTGCAGCCCTCGATAACAGGCCAATGAGGATCGAAGAATTCGAATCATTGACAGGTCAGACAATTTTTGTCAGTGCTACTCCTGCTGATTATGAGCTCGAAAAAAGCGAAGGTGTCTTCGTTGACCAGGTAATCAGGCCCACAGGTCTACTGGATCCACCCATAGAAGTTCGTTCAAGCCTTAACCAGATCGATGACCTGATGGGAGAGATAAGGTCACGGACCAAATCGGGAGAGAGGACCCTTGTGACAACAATTACCAAACGGATGGCGGAGGAGCTTTCATCTTATCTTATAAAATTTGATATTAAGTGCAGATATATACATTCAGATATCGATACTCTCGATCGAATTGATATAATGGAGGAGCTTCGAACAGGCGCTATTGACGTATTGGTTGGCGTCAATCTTCTCAGAGAGGGGCTCGATTTGCCGGAAGTTTCTCTCGTCGCGATTCTGGATGCGGATAAGGAAGGATTTTTAAGATCATCCAGATCTCTTACACAGACTGCAGGACGAGCCGCACGTAATCTGAACGGCAGGGTAATTATGTATGCTGATATTATTACCAGAAGCATGAAGCAGACGATTGATGAAACAGAGCGAAGAAGAAGCAAACAGTTGAAATATAATGAAGAAATGGGTATTACTCCGGCCCAGATAACCAGAAAAACAGGGTCCGTTCTCAGTGGACTGGGAAAAAAGGGAGCCTCAGTAAAAGCTTATATTGAACCTGACAGGCCTGATATAGCTGCTGATCCTGTTGTAAAATACATGAACAGGGAAGCTCTTGAAAAGGCAATAGAAAAATCGAAAAAAGCTATGGAAAAAGCAGCTGCAGAACTGGATTTTATAGAAGCTGCAAGATTTAGAGATGAAATGGTTGATCTTCAGAAACTTCTCAGGAGCAAATCTTAGGGATCCTTTTGGGTAGCATTCCAATCTTTTTTAACTGAACCTGATATCATTGTTCCTGTCATGCATTTTTCCCCGGTCACACGACCGGAAAATATTGCACCATTTACGTTAAATGTGATCATATTTCCGTTAAGCCTGCCTTCAGTAATAACTGAAGTTCTGTCATTTTCCTTTAGAGTGCCGTAGACCATTTGAAATTGCTGATGGATAGAAAGTATCCCTGATTCGAGATTCCATATGCCTTCAACTCTTGCAGGTATAATCCACATAAGTGCAGAGTACCAGCTATCCCAATTCCCTTCGGTCATCGCTTCAAAATCCGGTTCCCATTCTCCCATTGTAAATGTATTTGAGACTATTCTCGTACCGGGTTTGAGATTAAGCAGACGAGATCGTAATTTTAGATTTAAATCCGGAAGAAGAAACATTGTAATTACCGTAGCTTCCGATAGATCATATTCAAAAAGATCTGCCCGGATGAACTTTGTCCTGGAGCTGACACCAGCCTCCTCCGCCTTCCTTTTTGATATTTCAATCATGTCGGGGTTATATTCTATTCCAATTGCCATTGCTCCCAATTTTGCGGCAGCAATGACTGTACGTCCATCGCC
Organism: Bacteroidales bacterium; assembly: GCA_049792755.1. GTDB lineage: Bacteria > Bacteroidota > Bacteroidia > Bacteroidales > VadinHA17 > LD21. The sequence goes on from JBARBF010000106.1 coordinate 2,880, forward strand.
TGAACCAAGATCGATTACATAATCTTTTTCAGTTACACCGGCAATTTCAAGCATCTTGGCTACCAGTTCATCGGGAGTAGGTACCCAGATAACATCCTTGCCGGCCTGACCAACATGCGGTACGAAGCCGGAACTTTTAGCCTGATCCTGAGAGTACAGACTTATGAGTGTGAAACTCAGAAGCAGCAGTAAAATAGACTTTGTGATCCATCCTGAAAATTTCAATTTAAACCTCCTTTTCCGGATAATATCAACTGAATTGAAAGGACTAAATTTACTTAAATTATATTTCATGATTAATTAAGCCATTCACATATTTTGCGATAGCAATTGAAGATGTTAATCCCGGAGATTCAATGCCGATAAGGTTTATAAATCCCGGGTACCCTCTGTTACTTTCTTCCTTTATATAAAAATCTCTGAGTGGTTCTCCAGGCTTTTGAATCTTTGGACGTATCCCGGCCATTTCAGGGGTAAGGTCGTCAAACTCCAGAAAAGGAAGGATTTTTTTTGCTGACCTGTAGAAGTCTTCTTGTTTTGATGGCGTTAATTTATAATCGTAGATATTTGATTCAAGATATTTCACATCGGGACCGAGTTTTACACCACCACCCATGTCGATTGTAACATGAATGCCAATTCCTTCCATATTCTGAAGAGGAACAGGATAGACAAGTTGATTTATTAACCGGTTTTTGGGTGGATTAATTCTGAAGTATTCTCCTTTACAAAAAAGAATCTTCAGACTTTCATCAAAAATACCAACCATTTCAGATATTTTATCCGAGTTCAGCCCTGCTGAATTAATAACAAATCTTGTTGTGAAACTATAATTCTGTTTATCAGAATCAAGAAGGTCAATTTTGTATCCGTTTTTGATCCGATGTATTCCTTTAACTTCACTTCCATAGACAATCTGACAACCATTATTGTATGTATTAGTCTCATACTGTTTCATAAGAGAATGAGAATCAACAATTCCTGTGGATGGCGAAAAGAGAGCTTTTAAAGCAAAAATGTTAGGTTCAAGTTCAGCTATCTGTTCTTTGCTAAAAACAAGAAGGTCATTAACACCGTTGTTGAATGCATTTTGTCTTATGCCTTCAATTATAGAAATTTCCTCCTGAGAAGTTGCGACAATAAGTTTTCCGCAATTCTTATAAGGAACCTCATGCTTCTTGCAGTAATCATAAAGAAGCCATTTCCCTTCCAAACAGAGACGGGCTTTCAGACTATTCTTTGTATAGTAAATTCCGGCATGTATGACTTCACTGTTCCGGCTGCTGGTCTCCTGTCCGAATGAGAAATGTTTTTCGATAAGGAAAACATTATTATGTTCTGTTGATAACTTCTCGGCAATAGCCAGACCAACTACTCCGGCTCCAATAATCGTTATTTCTGCATCCACCATTTCGCTTAAGTGATAATCCGGGTTCAGTAATCAGTACCGGGTTATCAAAAATAAGTGAAAAAGAGTGTTCCGCAATATTCTTTTATTAAAATGCTTTAGCAAAAGTATGTCAGGTATTTCTTCGAGTTCAATTGGAACCATTAGCTAAAACTTATAACTTTAAATGCTGTTTGCAAATGTCGTAATGATGAAAAGATCAATATATCTGTTTCTAACTCTGCTTATCATCGCTGAAAGTTGCAGGAATAATTCTAAAATTGATCGTTATCAGCTGGTTACGAGTAATAATGTCGAAAATTCATTTATTGACAGCCTTAACTCTTTGGCAATCGGAAATGGTGAATTCTATTTTAGTGTTGATATAACAGGACTCCAGACTTTTCCTGAATTCTATTCCGGAGGAGCACCTCTTGAAACAATGTCGGATTGGATTTGGAACAGAAGAGAGAATAGCGGAAATCATTCTCATCTGAATCTTGGAATGATAGGCTTACAGATTCTAAAGAAGAATGGGGATGAAATATCAATAAATGATATTTCAGATCCTGTTCAAAACCTCAATCTCTGGACAGGAGAGATAGACAGCAGGTTTAATATTGAAGGTTTGCCGGTTCATATTAAGACCGTATGTCATCCCTACTATGATATGATTTCAACTAAGATCATATCAGGTTTGTTAAGAAAGAACCGGTTAAAAATCAGAATCAGTTTCAATGCCGGAGGTTCTTCATCAAATCTTCTGGATTTTGAATCTGCAGAAATAAATACCACAAAGATCGTGGCAGACACAAACAATTATTCGATAATTAGCAAGCAAGAGGATAAAAATAATTATTATGTATTGATCTGGCGTAATAGCGCTGAATTAAAGGAGGTTACTCAACAAATCTATTATCTTGAACCGCATAATGTCGATTCAGTTTATTCTTTCTCGTGTCAGTTTATGAGTAATCAGGAGTCTGGAAGAATGCAAAATTTTGGTGAAACAGAAACTGCCAGTAAAAGAAGCTGGGAAAAATTCTGGTCAGATAGCAGTATGGTCGACCTTCAGAAGCACAATTCTCACAGCACCAAGGAAATGGAAAGACAGTCAATCCTTTCACGATATCTCACTAAAATACAGTGTTGTGGTACTGTGGTTCATGGGAAAAAGGAATGATAAACGTACCTCGAACAGGTTTAGTCACATTCCGGACATGAACATATACAGGTAATAACAAAAGAAATGCAGTAATTAAAATCTTTCCGGGAGATTCCGCTTTTTCTTTTAAAATTTGATCTTAAATATCAGTTTTGAAAATTGTTGACCACTATAATATGTCATTGGTATTTTATACAACTGACGGTATTTCAAAAATAGCCCTTAATTCTACCGGAAACAAGAATAATGTTTTTTAAATAAGTTATTTATTTAATTTGAAAGATGTATCTTTTATTACTCTAAGAGTAAATTGCCTGCCTTCTCCAATATGAAGGAAATAAATGCCATTAGCCAGAGAGGAAATATCTATGCTGTTAGTTTCATTATAGATTTTACCGTTTAATATCAGCTTACCGTTCTGGTCGCAAAAATAATAATCAGTGAAAGGGATACTTTTGTTCGATTTGATCCTTATGAAATCAGATGCCGGATTTGGGTATACAGTAAAATCTGAAGGATCTGTATATAATTCAGATAATCCGGTGGATATACCATAGGTGAATGTCAATCTTTCCGTATTGTTCCATGTACTCACTCCGTCCCATGTTTGATTGATGACCTGAGATGCTGTTCCATCAGGATTATTTACATAATTAGATTGTGTATTGTTTTTCCATGCAGTTGAAATTAAGTCCCAGTTTTGATTTAATTCGTTAA
>JBARBF010000107.1:0-47199 GCA_049792755.1 Bacteroidales bacterium
TGAGCGGCAAATGGAAGTTTCACACAGGTACTGACAAAACCTGGAAATCTGCTGATTTTAATGATAATGACTGGACGACAATAAATGTGCCTTCATATTGGGAAAACCAGGGATATGAGGATTATGACGGATATGCCTGGTACAGACTGGAATTCAAACTACCTCAAAACTTTACAACAAGTGAATTGTACCTCTCGCTTGGCAAAATTGATGATATTGATGATGTTTATCTTAACGGCCAATATGTTGGAAATGTTTATGATCTTAAAAAAGCAACCTTCTCCAGAGGTTCAGGCTGGGAATGCAATACAAGGAGAATATATAAAATCAAGGAAGGTTTGCTTAACAGAAATGGTGCAAATACAATTGCAGTAAGAGTATATGATCAGCAGGGGCTGGGAGGAATTTATGAAGGACCCATAGGAATTATGTCGGCTGAAAACAACCGGAAATACAGAAGCAGACATCATAATGACCTTAACCGATATGGTTCCTTCTGGGAATATATGTATGATAAATTTTTCGGGAATGATGATTTTAATAATGAATAATTATGAGAACACTGATAAGTACAAACAAAACCAGAACTATATTTATCTCTTCTATTATCTGTTTATTGAGTATAGGGAATAAGATAAATGCAACCGAGGATAATCTGGTACTTCTGAAAAGCCTGGAAGGTAAATGGCAGTTTTCAATTGGGATGAACGAAGAGTGGCTATCGCCGAAGTTCGATGACAGTAAGTGGGAAGCGATAAAAGTACCTTCTCCATGGGAAGACGAAGGATTTAATGGCTATGACGGCTATGCTTTTTACAGGAAGACTATTAACATCTCATCAAATTACAAGGATAGAATGCTATATTTAAACATGGGATACATAGATGATGTGGATGAAGTATATCTGAACGGAAATAAGATAGGTTCGACCGGCAGTTTTCCGCCAAATTACAGTACAGCCTATAATGCCGAACGTATCTATTATATCCCTGCAGAGTACATTAATTTTGACGGATCCAATCTGATTGCAGTCAAGGTTTATGATTCAGAAGGTGAAGGAGGAATTACCAGCGGAAACATAGGATTGTACGGCGGAAAAACTGCAGCAAATCTGGATATTAACCTGCAATCTAACTGGAAATTTTCACCCGGTGATGATTTCAGACGTAAAGAATCTGACTTCGATGATAGCACATGGGGTGAAATATTTGTCCCGGGAAAATGGGAGGATCAGGGGTACAGAGATTATGACGGTTACGCCTGGTATCGGAAATCATTCGTATTCAAGACATCTGCCGATAATGAAAAGATGGTTCTGCTCATGGGTAAAATAGATGATATAGACCAGGTATTCATAAATGGAACATTTGTGGGATCTACCGGAGAATTCCCAAAGAATGGCGGAACACAGGCAAATACCGGACAGGAATGGCTAGCTTTCAGGGGTTATTATATCCCTGACGGATTACTTAAAAAGAACCAGAAAAATGTTATTGCGGTCAGAGTTTTGGACACAGGAGGAGACGGAGGAATCTATGAGGGACCTGTGGGACTAATCACACAGACCAAATACATAGAATACTGGAGAAAAATTAAAAAAGAAGGAAACGAATAATAATTATTTATCAGGCAAATACATATGGGAATTAGGATTTAAATAATTCTTTTACTTAGAAGGAGGAGGTTAAGTCACCTTCCTCCTTCCTTTATTTCGATTCATTAATTCATCCGAATTTTTTATATTTAAAGAAATTATACTCTGATGAGTTCCTCATTACGAAAAGTCAGTTTGCTTTTTCTGACAATTATAGTATTACCTGTTCTGATATTTTCTGTTTTTGAAATCGGAAACTACCGCCAGAATGAAAAGGTTATACAGAATATTTACAAAAATCAGCTCGAAGCTATTCTCTTTTCAATAAACCAGTACTCAGATGATATAATAAGCAACCTCGCAAGCCGGATAGAAAATATTGAAAATAACTTCAACCCTGCCACTGAGTCTGACCTGCCTAGGCTTATGAAGGAAGTGATATCCTTGAAGAGCATCATACAGCTGGATAATAACCTTAAAATAATCTCAACTGTTCCAAATTCTTACCGCGATAGCGCTTTTATTCCTGAAATGATTTCAGTTCTCCGAAATAACTCCAAAACAATCAAACAATTACAAACCTATATGCAGGGAGGTTATCGTAAAATTGAATCAATCGGCAACATCAGAAATAATATGCAGTGGTTGATATTTTTAACACATATAAATGAGACTGAGGTTATCAACGTACTGGTTATTGATCCCGAAAAATTCATAAGCCAGAAACTCGATCCCAAAATACAGGAAATTGCCAAAGGGAAATTTGATATTGCTGCTTTTCGCGCAGGTGAGGATTTGCCATTTTATACCTCAGATAAGAAATACAATGCCCGCAAAATTAATAACCGGGAACCTTTCTGGCTGCTGACTAACTATCTTATGGGCATTGAACTTAAAGATATAACTATCGCCGATCTGACCCGGCACCGGGTAAGAAGAGACCTTATGGTAATTGGATTGATGGATATCATATTGCTTTCAGGCGCCTGGCTGATTTTCAGAAACGTCAGGAAACAAGTTGAACTTTCACAGTTAAAAAATGATTTCGTCTCCGGTGTTTCGCATGAAATCCGCACTCCTCTTGCTCTGATTACAATGTACATCGAAACCCTCGAAATGGGAAGGGTGAAAAATGCTGATAAGATAAAGGAGTACTATTCTGTTATTCTGTGTGAAACATCCCGTCTTTCGGGCATAGTGAACAGAATTCTCAGCTTTTCACAGATTGAAAGCAATAAAAGAAAATACTTCTTTAGTGAAACCAATATCAATGAACTGGTTGAAAACACTGCTCTTACATTCAGATATTTAATAGAGAATAAAGGATTTAACTTTTCTTTTGTCCCTGATAAAGACCTGCCAATGGTTTTAGCTGACAAGGAAGCATGTGCTGATGCATTTATGAACCTTTTAGACAATGCCATGAAATATAGTACAGAGGTTAAAGATTTAATAGTCAGAACCGGAAAATCAGAAAAGTATGTATATGTTGAAGTTGAAGATCATGGAATCGGAATTTCAGAAAATAACCAGAAATATATTTTTGATAGATTTTACCGGGTTACGGAAAAGAACCTGGCGAATAAAGTAAAAGGATCTGGATTGGGACTGGCTATAGTTAAACATATAATGGATGCTCATGGTGGTAAAATATTTGTAAAAAGCACACAAGGATCGGGATCTTTGTTCAGACTTTCATTCCCTCTAAATAACTAAAAAACTATGAAAAAGATATTAATTGTTGAAGACGAGCTGAATATGGTAAATGGGTTGAAAGACAACCTTGAATTTGAAGGTTATGAGGTTGATACTGCGATGGAAGGAAGTTCGGGTCTTCAGAAAATTCTTCAAAACAGGTATGATCTGATATTGCTTGATATCATGTTGCCTGAACTATCTGGTTTTGAAGTTTGTAAAGCAGCCCGGCGAGAAAAGATAAATACACCTGTTATTCTGTTGACTGCCAAAGGAGAGGAAATTGATAAGGTGTTAGGACTGGAGCTTGGAGCGGATGACTATATTACAAAACCATTTAGTTTGCGCGAATTACTTGCCAGGATTAAAGCAATTTTACGTCGTGCTCCGGTCGAAAAAGAAGAACTTGCCGAATTTATCAGCTTAGGGAATATTAAAGTTAATTTTAAAAATTATGTGGCGCTTGAAGGACAAGATAAAATTAAAATGTCACATAAAGAATTTGAAGTATTACATTACCTCTATAAAAATGCGGGTAAAACAATTCATCGCGACGATCTTATCAGCAGAGTATGGAGTATTGATTATGATATTAATACCCGTACGGTCGATAATTTTATATTAAAGCTCCGACAGAAAATCGAAGCTGATTCTAATAATCCTAAGGTTATTCTTACAGTTCATGGAATAGGCTATAAGATGATTTTGTAATGAATTTTTGCCCTCCTGCCCTCCTAAAGGGGTGTAAATTCTCATTCTATCAATAATTTCATCAAGGACACCGAATTAGTCCCCCTTTAAGGGGACAGCCGCGCAGCGGCAGGGGGTATTGAATATTATAGAAAATTCTTATTGAGGAATTCCTGGAATTTTTCCTTGTACTGATCGCTTATAGGAATATATTCTTTCCCGAATACAATCCTGCTGCGTTCGATTGTATCGATTTTTTCAAGGTTGACTATGAAAGACCGGTGGACCCGCATAAATTTATTTTCGGGAAGCTTTGATTCAAGAAGTTTCAATGATGTAAGTGAAAGAACCGGCTTCAGTGAATTCTGGGTGTATACTTTTACGTAATCCTTAAGACCTTCAATATAGAGGATATCGTTAAAATTTATCCTTTTGATTTTATAGTCTGATTTGAGAAACAGGAATTCGTTGTTTACATCTACCCTTGCAGGAGTTTTCTGTTCAAGTCTGAGCAGCTTCTGAACTTTATGGACGGCATTTAAAAACTCTTCATAACTGAAAGGCTTCAATAGATAGTCAACAATCTCAAGTTTATAGCCATCCAGTGCATATTTTTCGAACGCAGTCGTAAAGATTACCTTAGGACCTTTTTCCATTAGCCTGGTGAACTCTATCCCTGAAAGATCGGGCATCTGAATGTCGATGAAAATAAGATCAACTCTGTTGGCACTCAGAAATTCGGCCGCTTCCAGGGAATTTTCGAAATTTCCTATGAGTTTCAAACCCGGCGTTTTTTCGATATATCCTGTAACCAACTGCAGTGCCAGCGGTTCATCATCGATTGCAATTGTAGTAATCATTAAGCAAAATCAATCTTAAGAAGCACTTCAAATTCTGTATCCGATTTATTAATCTTTATTTCATGCCTTCCCGGGAACAAAAGATTTAGTCTTTTACTTACATTTTCCAGCCCGATACCTGAATGGCCTGATTCATTTTCCTCTGCATTTTTTATCAGGCTGTTAGCACATCTGAATGAAATTGAATCTTTTGATGTCGTCATTCCGATATCAATAAACGATTTTTCGCGGTAACTTATTCCGTGCTTAAATGCATTTTCAATAAATGGAATAAAGATGAGGGGAGGAATATTAAAATCCTCGTACTTCTCGGGGAAAGAGACATTAAGTTTAATCTTATCGCTCATCCTTAACTTCATAAGATCGATATAGTTTTTCATGAAGTCTATCTCATTGCTGAGTTTTGTATTCCCGAGTTCAGAATCATATAATAAGTATCTCATTAATTTTGAAAGTCTTAATACGGCTTTTTGAGAATCTTCGGCATTTATGCTTATCAGGGAATAAATATTATTAAGGGTGTTAAAGAAAAAATGCGGACTTATCTGGTTCTTCAGGAATGCCAGTTCAGAATTCAGCTTCTCCTTTTCCAGCTCTTTCTGCAGTTTTTCGATCTGTGAATGACGTTCCAGAACTCGCATTCCCAGTGAAAAAAAGACAAGAAAAATTGAGGTAAAGCCATAATTAAAGAGATGCATTTCACGAAATGGAGGGCGTCCATGTTCATCCGGTTTGGGAAGTTTTGAATTGATTCCCTCTTCTCCCGGGTTACCTCTTTCTTCTGTTTGATTTCGTCCGGGAATGTATTTAAAAATCAGTTCATTTGATCTGTCAGAGACAAAATACAGGAACGTTAATAAAAAAACAACCGATAAATAGTAGTTGTGCTTCCGGCTCCCGAAAAAGTATTTTGGAACAAGAATCAGATAGTTTGTATAAAATATTATCCCGTTGATTATATTTCCTATGTAATAAACCCACATAAAATCTTTCCCGACATCCCATCTTTTGAAAAAATAAAGTGGAATGCCCAGAATGATTGCCCAGGCCAGAAAGTGCAGTAAAAACTTGATCTTATTTCTCGTGAAAAAGTTTTTCATGAAGTTAAAAGTAAAACAAATTAAGGTGAATTCTTAGTAAATTCATAGGATTTCATCTGTTTCATAATTCTTTTCCCTGTTCCCTGTTCTCTGTTCTCTATTCTCTTCCTGTTATTCATATCTGAGGGCATCGATCGGATTCAGGTTAGCAGCTTTCCGCGCCGGATACCATCCAAAGAAAACGCCTATGACAAAACAGACAATAAATGCAAGTACGACAGATTGTGTTTTCACAATTGCCTGGCTGCTCATTAGTGATCCTGCCAGCCTTGCCAGGAGATAACCAAAGAGCACTCCTATCACTCCTCCCAGAATGCTGAGAATGATAGACTCTGAGAGGAACTGTTTCATTATATCCTTGCCACGACCGCCGATTGACATTCGTAGTCCGATTTCACGAGTACGTTCAGTGACTGATACAAACATTATGTTCATAATTCCAATTCCTCCGACCAGCAAAGATATTCCTGCAATCGCGCCGAGAAGATATGTCATAATGTCTGTAATGGAAGTAATAGTTTTGAGAAGCTCGGATTGTGACATTACTCTGAAATCATTATCAGCAGACTCTTTCAACTTATGGGTCCTTCGCAGAATTTCCTTAACTTCTTCAATAGCTTTCGGACTCTTCTCTTCGCTTACCGCTGAAGCAAAAATACCATTTATATAATCTATTGCTGCCAGTCTTCTCTGAACTGTGGTATAGGGAGCAAGTATCAAATCATCCTGATCCTGACCCATTCCGCTTTCACCTTTGTCTTTAAGAACCCCTATTATAAGGAAAGGAAGATTCTTTATGCGAATGGAAAGACCTACCGGATCGGCCTTTGTACCAAAGAGGTTTGTCACAACGGTTTGCCCCAGTATGCAAACTTTTGACATATCTTTTATCTCATTGGAATTAAAAAATCTCCCGCTTAGCACCTCGAGTTTTTTTATCCCCAGATATTCCTCACTAACGCCATATATGGTTGTCTGGGTGTTCTGGTTGCTGTAAATTACCTGTCCGCTTGCCACCACTTCCGGGGAGACTGCTGAAATAGCTGAGGCTTCGTTCCTGAGCGCCTGCACATCAGTATATTTAAGAGCCATCGAACTTGAAGCTCCCAGGCTCACGCCACCTCTCCGCTGAAAGTTAGGCATTACCATTACCATATTTGTCCCCATAGAGGATATCTGCTTCCTCATTTTCTGTTTAGAACCCTCGCCAATTGCCAACATGGCAATCACTGAAGCGACTCCTATAATTATGCCCAGCATTGTCAGGAACGCTCTCAGCTTATTCCTTACCAGAGCCCGGAATGCTATCCTGAATAAATTTGTATAGTTCATTTCATTGAGATTTACTTTATTAATCAAATTCCTCTATTAATTCCACAGGCATAGTTTTCAGTATATCTCTTGCACTGAGACGTTCGTTTACCATACATTCACGCTGAATTTTGCCATCGCTAAAAATCACATTGCGGGTAGCAAACTTTGCAATATCAGTTTCATGAGTTACATACACAATGGTTCTTCCCTTTTCATTCAGATCCTGAAACAATTCCATAATTTCAAAAGATGTCCTGGTATCGAGATTTCCTGTTGGTTCATCTGCAAGAATAAGTACAGGATCATTAACCAGCGACCGGGCTATTGCAACTCTTTGCTGCTGGCCACCTGACAACTGGTTTGGCATATGGTGCATCCGATCAGACAGGCCCACAGCTTCGAGCGCCCTGAGAGCAGATTCTTTTCGCTCCTTCGATCTGATCTGGGGATTATAAAAGAGGGGAAGCTCAACATTCTCAAGGGCAGTGGTCCTGGCCAATAAGTTATATGACTGAAAAACAAAACCAAGTTTTTTATTCCGGAATCTTGCCAGTGCATCATTATTCATTGTATTGACATTAATCCCATCAAGAAGGTAATCGCCGGAAGTCGGTTTATCGAGACACCCCAGAATATTAAGCATAGTTGATTTGCCTGACCCGCTGGCACCCATTATGGCGACGAATTCTCCTTCATGAATTTTAAGATCAACCCCGCGTAAAGCATGTACCGTAACCTCACCTACATGGTAATCCTTCCTCAGGCTTTTTATCTCTATGATAGCATTTTTCATATTTCTTTCTTTTAAGTTCTTTGCAGTCTCACTTTTTAAAAAGGGAATCCCGGAGGACCATTATCGGTCTTTTTTGCCGAACTTTTTACCTCTTCATCACCTGAGGAAATAACCACCTCATCTCCCTCTTTCAATCCTGATAGTATTTCCACGCTTGTTCCGTTATCTATCCCGATTTTGACCATGCTCGGGCGAATCCCCATTTTCTCATCCTTCAACCATACGGTTTTTGTTTTCGGATCAGCATTAATACCGGCCATTCCCGCCGGGGAAGGCATTCCCTGAAAAGATTGTCCTGCAGGAATGTTCTGAGCAATACCTCCTGAACCTGACGGAGCTCCTGCCGGCATTTTTGGCATTGAGCCGTTTGCCTTCATTTTTGCAAACATTTTCATCATATAAGCCTGATCGGGAGTGAAACGCACGGCTTTCCCGGAGAGCAGCAGAGTATTAGTTTTCTCTTCAACATAAATAGTTGCGCTGGCTGTCATTCCCGGCATAAGTTTTTTGTCAGGATTCGGAGCATTAAGTATTACAACATAGGTCACAACATTATTGGTTGTTACAGGCTGTAATCTTACCTGTGAAACAGTGCCTTCAAATTTCAGATCAGAATAGGCATCGACTGTGAACTGAACCCGCTGGCATTCCTTTACCTTACCAATATCCGCTTCGTCGACACTCGTCTGCACTTCCATCTGCGTCAGGTCATTGACAATAGTAAACAGTGTCGGGGTGCTGAAACTTGCAGCTACGGTCTGACCTTCCTCAATAGCCCTGTTCAGAACAACGCCGTCGATAGGGGAAGTTATTGTAGCATATTCCAGATTCACTTTTGCCCTGTCGAGTCCCGATTTGGCATTGGACAGTGCGGCTTTGGAGTTTTCAAAGTTATAAAGTGCCTGATCATAATCATTCTGTGCGATTAGCTTCTTGTCATACAGGACTTTTAACCTGTTATATGTCGCCTCCTGGAAATGCAGCTGCGACTGCGCCTGATCGACTGCTGACTGGCTCTGATCCAACTGAGTCCTTAAAGGCGTCTCGTCGAGTTTCGCAAGCAACTGTCCCTGTTTCACGTGATCATTAAAATCTACGTAGATATGCAAAATAATTCCTGAAACCTGGGTCCCTACATTAACAGTTTTTAAAGCCTGAATTGTACCGGTAGCAGTGACGGTATTATTGATATCACCCTTCTCAACTTTGACAGTGTTGAACGCAACGGCAGCCTCCTTTTTTGAAAAGGGCTTTAGTGCCAGTATAGCAACAATCCCAATAACTGAAACAGCTGCAATAATTATTAACGTTTTCTTTTTCATTATCTTATCTATTTACTTTTTACTTTTGTCTTTTGTCTTTTGTCTTTTGTCTTTTACAGCGATAGAGGAATTCCCATATAAAAATCGAGGATTTTATAACTTACAATCAGGTTGTATTTTGATTGCAGCAGGTCGCTCTCTGCCACGATCAGGTTTGTTTTGGAAATCAGGTAATCTACAGAGTTTATAACTCCCTGTTTGAATTTTTCATCCGACAGAACTTCAGCTTCAAGCGTGGCACTGAAATTTTCCTTGCTTGCTTCATATTTTATCTGAGCTGATTTTACATCAACACAAGCCTGTTCAATACTCTTCCTCAGGGTGTTTTTTGTATCGTATTCGCTCAGCTCGGCATTCTGGTAACCGATTTTTGCAAGAGCAATGCTGGTCTTGACCTGTTTCTTCTGATAAATCGGAATAGAAAGCATGAACCCTGCAGAAGGATAAATTCCGTTATTAAGCTGACCAAAATATGAACCGTTGTTAAGGCTTGAAAAGCCTGAACTTATTCCCGCGCTGGCAGACAAAACAGGGAAAAGACCTGACTTTGCAACTTTCTCATCAAGTGATGCTATTTCTTTATTTATGGCAGCATTTTTTATTTGAGGCTTGATCGCCAGAGCTGTTTCATAAACCGATTTAACATCGGGTACCCTGTTCTGGTTCAAAGACTCTGTCAGGTCAGGATGTACTATGCTAAAGTTGTCTGAGACAGGAAGTTCCATTAACTGTTCGAGGGTTACCCTGGCAATGACAAGCTGACTCTGTGAATTTGCCAGAGTTAGTTTTTCACTTGCAAGCTGCGATTTAACTTGGGCATAATCTGATTGAGAGATCGCCTGAAGTGCCAACCTCTCTTCTGCAAGATTAAGCTCACTTGCAGTTGATTCAATCTGTTTTTCACTGTTATGAACCTGCTCTTCAGCATATAATATCTGAAGATATGCATCAAGAATGCTAAGGCTGATTGATTCTTTTGTAGTCTCAAGTGAATATTTTCCCCCATTAATGCTTAGCTCCGCCTGTTTAATCAGGGTTGTCAACCTTGATGCGTTGAATACTGTAATTCCAGTATTAACCGAGTAACTGGAACCGTTACTGCCTGTTAATCCTGATTCCCCTCCTGCTGCACTTTTAGTCCAGTTAAAATTCTGACTGACAGAGGCGTTTGCCGAGGGAAACCGCTGAGCCCTGGCCTCACCGGCATTAACCAGGTACTGCTGGTTTGAGAGTTCGCTTTTTCTTACCTGTATATTACGGGTCAATGCATATGATATACATTTTTGCAGAGTCCAGATACTGTCCTGCTCGTCAAGAATTGACATGCCATGGCATGTCCCTGCAATCAAACAAATACCTGATATCAAAATCAATTTTCTCATAAATCTTTCTCATTTTGGGATAAATGTACAGCGAGACAGAACCCTGTGAAAACTAAATAGAAGTACAGGATAATTTTATCGACAGAAAGTGGAAATTAAGGTATGGAAACAAACATGAATTTCCTTTCTATTGCATATTTCACCCCTAAATCCCCCAAGGGGGACTTTAAATACCGGTAATTATTGGAGAAGTAATTCAGAAATTAAGCCTTTGTTTGGTTCTCCCCCCTGGGGGAGTAAGAGGGGTAAAACAAAGGCGGATACAAAATAGGGACATTAGCATGTCCCTATTTCTTCAGATCAGTTAACCGGCATTAATTGACTACTGGCACTGACGCTTTTATCATATAAAGATTTGCTTCAAGTCCATCGAGGTAAATAAGAGCCCAGGAAAGCGGGACAAAAATATTCCTGTTATAGAAATTCAGGGCGTCATCCTTCCCTTTTTCTTCATCCAGATCCAGGATTGAAGGCAGAGCTCTGGCTGCCTCTTCAAAGCCTTTGGTTTGATTCATCAGATCAATAAGCTCAGTGATGGCCTTGTCGAGCTTTATTCCGGGGGGCATCTCGCCGTTGTCGGCCAGTATTGATGCAGCCGTATTTATATTATCAGGTCTTGCCAGATTACCCGGATCTTTCTTCCACTGTTCACGGGTCATTCCTACATGCTTTAATATCAGATCCTGGTAGTCGTTCGTGATCTTAATTATTTCATCAATTTTCATATTAACCTCTGATTCATTGGCAATTATCGGAAGTTGAGCCAAGGCTGCTTCTGCCTTATTATAATCCCTTGAAATGTTATAGCTGTCATCAATTGTTTCTCTTGATACATTCAATGCAAGCAGACACGAAAAAACGGAATTGAGGGCCAGGAGCAGGAGAACAGAAACTGTATTATAGATATTGAAATTTTTGTTTTTTGATGTGACAGCCAAAAAAACAGGAAGAAATACAATATATGGGAAAGGAAGTGCAATAAGAAGTGCGGTGCCCGCAAAAGGCCAATGCTGTATTTTAAAAAGCATTCCGGTGAAAACAACAAAACAGGTAATAAAAGTTACTATATAAAGTAACCTGTTCTGCTTATTGCTTTCCGCTTTATAACTATTTATCAACGCAGCAGGAAAGAATATCAGGACCAGTATTAAAATCCCTGCGGCAATAAAAATTTGTCCCATTGGCCAATGCTCCACTTTCAATATTATGCCTGTGGAAAGGATGATGGCCGAAATAATTCCGAGGATATATATCTTTTGCTTCATGACCTTATGTATTTAGATGATTAATGTCTTGCAATTGTATTTAATACACGCGATTCAACCGTAAGCAATCCGTTTTTCATAATTTCAAGAGTGTGAAGGCCTGCCATTAAAGATATTTCAACTTTGGCAGGATTTCCTGCTGGCAGAAATATTTCTGCATCAAGCATTTTTTTATACTTCAACATGTCTTCTGTGGGAGTTATTGTAGTTAAGTAGTTAACATACTCTGCAATTGAAGAATTAAGTTCATTACGGGTAGTGCAGCCAGGTGTAAGAAAAGTCTTAGCAGGTCGGGGATCGAAAGGTTTTGAAAGTTCCCTGTACAATATTACCTGACCGGTTTCAGTCTGACTTATCTGGCTGGCACTCACGGCAGGCTTGCCGGGTTGTCCTTCCGATTCCTGAACCATCTTCTTCTGGATATTGCTTATAATTGTAAGAATTTCGGTAGTTTTTGAATGCAGCTGTTCCATCTCATGATAGTTTGAGGAGTCTTTATACCTGCTGATCAGCGAACTGTTTTTCCTGAATAAGTAATCACATAATGCATTCTGCTGATCATTATTAGGATAGTAAAATTCCTGATATGAATGCTGCAGGCTCAGGGTTAACATGGCTCCGGGGACTATGATTAATAGAAATGCAATAACCAGGAAAATGAACTTTGGACTAATATGACTTTCCTCCTTCCAGGTAGACCAGGTATATATCGGGAACGCAATGTAGCACAAAAGTATTATCCCGATAATTATAAATATGGTTGCAAGGGGCCAGTGCTGCATTTTAAAAAGCAGACCTGCAACAAACAGTGCTATGCCGGCTGCGCCCAGCAGATAAGCCTGACGTTTTGCCTTGTTTTCCTGATCTGACAATCTGCTCTGAACCAGTGCCGGGATAAAAAACAGAATACCCGATAATGCAGCCAGGGTTAAAATTGCTCCTGCATAAGGCCAGTGCTGAATTTTAAAGAGTATCCCGAAAATAAGCAGCATACCTGCACAAAAAGCTGAGATAAACAGGAAAAGCCTCTTTTTGTTGTGAGTTTCTTTCCACAGTACATTAAGGGTTGAGGGCAGAAAAATAAATGCCAGGATAAGAGCACCAAGGGACATCATGTAACCGGCACCAGGCCAGTGCTGAATTTTGAATAATGCTGCAAAGCCAAATAAGACTGTGCCCGCAACTCCTGAAATTTTCATTGTGTTTTTCATATATCGGTATTTAGTGTCAACTGAATAAAGTGTCTCTTCCTGTATCTCTTTAAGCCTTCGTGATCCCATTTTTTGCTTGACCCTGTTATATGCTTCTGCAAAATCAAAACCTGACTGCATCTCATAGTCCACATCACAGCATACATGATCTATCAGATCTTCGAGGAGATGTGAAAAAGTGATTTCCTGTCTTCTGATATCGCTGCTGATCTGGTCAATATGCTCCAGACTGAGTTCAGGCATAGCTCAACCCTGGATTTGTATCCACAATGCGCTGCAGGGATTCGATAAATTCATTCAGCTCTTTAATCTTTTCGGTCACTACTGAATAACCATGAGGAGTAAGGAGGTAATAGATACGAATGCGGTTATTGAAATTCTCCGATTCAGTAACAAGAACTCCTTCGCTTTCCAGCTTATGCAGAACAGGATAAAGAGCCCCGTAAGTAAGTTTTATTTTGCCGTCCGTAAGCTCTTCTACTTTCCGGGTAATCTCATAACCGTACATGCGGCCATTCTCTTTCAACAGCTTCAGAACAATTGTCTTTAAAGATCCTTTGATAAGGTCCGTTGGTATCATAGTTTAATATATAAGTTATTTATATATTGCAAATATAAAATATTATTTTTTACAAATGCAAGCTTTTTATAATATATTTTATTGGGATTGGCTGTTTTGAATATTATAGATTGAGATTATCTTCGGGGAGCTCTGATTTTGGATAATTCCCTGATTTCTCTCAGCTGACAAAGGTTTTCCACCAGAATCAGGAATCACTATTTAATTACAATCAGCTTTTCAATGGAGGTTTTTCCTTTACTATATATCCTGGCGAGATAGATCCCCGAAGGTAAGAACAGGTTCATTTTGATTGTATTATCTTCTGAAGGAGAGGTCTGAGTTTTAACAATTATCCCGTTAAGCGAAGTAATTTCCACTTTATCAATATCAGAAGACGAGGTGATCGTTATATTGTCCTTTGCAGGGTTTGGATAAATCTTTGGCTTTATAATTTCATTATCTTCAACAGCGTCAATAATGTAACTGCCATGATTGATAAGTACATATTGCACGGAATATCCGGGTGAAAAGAATGTCACTGGTTTTGCTATTATGTCAGACCATGCTTTTAATTCGTCTATATTATTTATAGGTCCGCCTGTTAGGTTATCCGGCTGATGATCATTCACATATACCTTTTGAGAAAAACTGCCATTATCGGTACCTCCGGTAAGATTATACATAAAGTATCTTTCCCCATAGCCAAAATCCGGCATATTTATTCCAACCATTTCATTATGTGTTCCTTTATTAATAACAACAAGACCAATTTCCCCTGAAGAAAAAGAGGAAGCATAGCAAACTATATCCGGATCGCCGATAACCGTTGATTTAAGCAGGTGATCTCCAAAAAATTTCTGAAAGTAATACATATAAAAGAATGCCGGCCTCGGGTTCCAGTCCGGAACTCCGGGTTCGTCGCGGTTATTGAAAATACCCTGATCATCCCCGTTAGCATAACCATTGGCCAGATCCCACCGTGAGGCCTGTCCATATTGTTGCTTTATCAATTCCCCAAGAACAAGAGTGGCAAGTATCCCATTTATATAAGAACAAGCCTGCTTTGACCCGACTGCAAAAATATTCCATTCAGTGAGAGCCAGGGGTTTCATTTCGACATTATTGGCAGCAGTATTCGATTTCAGAAATGCCATCATATTAATGGTTTCAGTTTGTCCACTGTTAAGTATTACTGCAGGGGTTGAGTTTTCATTATATGGAGTATAATAATTATGGACAATGAAAAAATCAGTTTTGTTTCCGGCGCTGTTGAAAAAGCCCTGGTTCCAGGTTCTGTCAGGAGGATTATAGGAACTTGAAGCATCATATTGTAAAAGCTGTGCACCGATATAAATAGTGTGTCCGGTCTCCATAGCCGCTTTCTTCATTGAATCGGCAAAAATCTTAAAGTGCTCTCCATACAATGCTCCTGAAATTATTTCCGGTTGGCCATCCTGATTTGCAGCCATATTTATCCGAAAACCGGCCTGCCATGGACCGCCGCTTTCATTCCCGATCTCCCAGTATTTAGTGCGCCCATTATCGTATCTTACCCAATCGGCAGCATAATGAGCTGCAGTAATTGCAGGCTCCGGCCCTGTTCCATACCTGGCATATCCATAATTGACGGTAATGATCCCGGTATTATTTGTCTGAGAGAGCATACTGTAATAGTTATCGAGTGAGAGAGTCCAGCTATCGGAATTTTTCCCGTACCAGTATCCGGCATCAACAAGATTTCCATCTGCATCTGCAATCATTGCAGGTGCGTCGGCAGGTGGCTGGTTTTTAATTGAGTTCCAGAAGAATACACTGCTCAGGTTTCCACCCGGATACCTGATGATGTTTGGCTCAAGCCTTCTGATATTTGCCATCAGATCAGGCTCTGTGACTATCTGGGTCATGTAAGGATTTGCATTATTACCATAGATATATTTTGAAACTTTGGCAAGGGTGTCAGCAGGATCAACAGTTAAAGTGACAGTAGGATAAAAATCGGGCTGTTTATGATCTTCGTATGGAGGAATAACTGCAGTTTTAGAATGGAAATCCACTATGAAACATCCCTTCGGATCCTGAGCATTCAAGGTTAATAATGAAAAGTAAACTGCTATCGACAGAACAAGAAATATCCGATTCCCAGAATTAACTACTAATTGCACGGTATTGATCAATTGTAAGGATCTAAATTTTTTGATGTAAGATATGCCAATTAATTCAAAAATATTTGGTCAATATAAAAAGATATTATACTTTTGACCATTCGGTTAAACCTTATAGTTAAACTAACAGGTTAAATATGAGTGAAAATGAAAAATTAACTGAGGCAAAAATCTTCGAAGCTGCAACAATTGTATTTGAAGAGGAAGGATTATCAGGAGCCAGGATGCAGAATATAGCTGATCGTGCCGGAATTAACAAAGCTTTGCTTCATTACTATTTCAGAACAAAAGATCATCTTTTTGAAGCAGTATTTACCGCACTGGCAAAGAAAATGTTCATGAAATTTACTCCCATTTTTGAAAAAAATCTCTCCCTGGAAGAAAAAATAAGGTTTTTCTTCAGAGAGCATATAACATTCATGCAGCATAACCCGAAACTCCCAGGTTTTATTTTAAACGAAATAAATCATAACCCGCAGAGGATACAGAAACTTATCAAGAATATAGAATTCAAAAACCTTTGGCTCACAATTCAAAACCAGCATAAAGATGAACTTTATAAGTATAACATAACGGAGGAAACCTTACCTCAGATTATGACAACTATTGCTTCATTAAGTGTTTTCCCGTTTGCAGCAAAAGGGATTCTTGAAGTAGTATTTGAAAACTTAGGAGTCGATTTTGATAAATATATTGAATTGAGAAAAGAATTCGCTGCTGATTTTGTAATTAAAGCCATTACCAGATAGTAAACGACATGAGTGCCTGATATGGAAAATATTAAATCTATATAAATGAAAAGAAAAGAATTGATATTTCTTACAGCAATAATTTTTGGACCCTTTACTCTTCAGGCCCAGAAAATATTGACTTTGAAAGAATGTTACGACAAAGCTGCCACTGCAAACGCTCTTGCGGTTGAAATTAAAGGATATTCGGACATTTCGAAACTTAAAGATGAAAATCTGGTAAAAGGATGGCTGCCGATACTTGATGCAAACGGAAGCCTGATTTATAATTCCTCAGTTGTGGACCTGAGCGGTGTTCTTGGCTCACTTCCGATACCAGGTATCGCAAAAGCTATAAAGCCTCTCCCAAATGAACAATATAAAATCACTCTCGATATCAATCAGGTTATTTATGACGGAGGAGCGATAAAAGGTGCCAGGGAACTTGAAAAAGCAGACCTGAGTGTAAATCAAAAGCAAACCGAAACAGATCTGTATAAACTTCGTGGAGAGATTAATAACTACTATTTCAACTTATTGCTCCTTGCAAGGCAGAAAGAACTTTTAGACACTTATCTTGAAATAATTAAGAAACGAATCTTCTCCATGCAGTCAGGTATTGCCAATGGGGTTATTTTAAAGTCTGATGTTGATGTTCTGACCTCAGAAGAAATTAATATTGAACAACAACTGGCAGAAAATGAGATCAGAAAATACTCTTTTATCAAAGTTTTGTCAACTCTGACGGGCAACGAAATTGATCCTTCAACAGTATTTATCGTTCCTTCACTGTCAGGGGAATTATCAAATGAATTATCGCGTCCCGAGTTACAGCTTTTCGATCTGAGAAAAAATCAACTTGGAGCAGGGTTGAAAGTAATTGAAAGCAACAGAATGCCAAAAGCATTTGGATTTGCCACTCTGGGATACGGTAATCCTCCGGGCAGTAACTTCTTTAAAAATGAGTTTGCTCCCTATTATATTGTCGGGGCAAGTGTCAAATGGAACATTTTCGACTGGAACAAATCCAGGAATGAAAAACAGATAATCGCATCTCAGCAAAGTATTATTGAAAACAGGAAAAATGATCTTACAGATAATCTGAACAGGCTTCTTGTATCAAAAAATGCTGAAGTATTAAGCCTTAAAGCATTGATTGACAGGGATAATGAACTAATTGCTCTGAGGAAAAGAATTACTGCCTCAGCTGAATCGCAATATCAGAACGGTACTATAACTGCAACTGAATATCTGAACGAACTTAATTCGGAACGTCAGGCTCTCATAAATTCTGAGATCCATAAAATAAATCTTTCAATGACGAGGATTGAATATCTGAATATAAGCGGGAAAGAAATAGAATGATATTTACCCCCCACCCTTTCATATGGGGGCTTTAGAGACAAATTGGCCGATTACCCCCATTTGAGGGGCAAGTGGAGTTAAGAAAAAGGGTTAAGAAAAAAAAAAATTAAATAGTAACAAACACAATACCAATATGAAAACCAAATCGTTAATATTAATTGCAACAGTTCTTTTAATCGGCTGTAAAAACGATAAGGACAAAGCGGATGCCTTTGGGAATTTTGAAGCAACCGAGGTCCTTATCTCTTCAGAAACAAATGGGCGCATCCTGCAGCTTGATCCTGCTGAAGGTACCAGAGTTGAGAAAAATGGAATAATTGCCCTCATTGATACAACGATTCTTCATCTGCAGGCAGATGAGATAGATGCAGGTATGAAGAGTGTCAAAACCACCCTGAATTCAATAAATGCTCAGAATGATATACTTAATCAGCAGATTGAAAACGTTAATGTAAATATCTCAAGATTTGGAAAAATGCTTAAAGACGATGCTGCAACTCAAAAACAATATGATGATCTTGCAGGACAAGTTGCTGTACTACAAAAACAAATCGCTGCAAATAATACTCAAAAGGCATCGGTAGCTGCAGAACTCTCTGTATATGAATCGAAAAAAGCGACGCTGAATGACCAGATAAAAAGGTGTTACGTAAAAAGCCCTCTGAAAGGGACTATCATCGAAAAGTATGCAGAAGCCGGAGAGATAACAGCTGCAGGCAAACCACTTGTTAAGATTGCAGACCTGTCGGTTATGAAATTAAAAGTCTATGTAAGCGGAGCACAACTCGGAAATATTAAAATCAGAAAGCAATGTACGGTCAGAATTGACAACGGGGAAAAAGGTTACACATCGTTCCAGGGAACAATTAGTTATATCTCCGACAAAGCTGAGTTTACTCCAAAGATAATCCAGACAAAAGAAGAGCGGGTAATACTTGTATACGCGGTTGATATAGAAGTGCAAAATGACGGATCAATTAAATCAGGAATGCCCGGGGAAGCAAAATTCTGATCCTGAAAAGCAAATGCAAAAAGTTATTGAATCAACGGATATCAGCAAAGCATTCGGATCGACAAAAGCTCTGAATGATATCACTTTCTCGGTAGATGAATCGGAGATATTTGGTCTCATTGGTCCCGACGGGGCGGGCAAAACGACACTTTTCAGAATTATTGCAACGCTTCTTCGTCCTGATAATGGGGAAATGAAAGTATTGGGACAGGATTGTATAACCGGTTTTAAGGAGCTCCGTAGAAATATTGGATATATGCCGGGGAGGTTCAGCCTTTACCAGGATCTCACCGTCGAGGAAAATCTGAATTTTTATGCAACTGTGTTTGGAACCACTGTAAAGGAAAACTATAATCTTATTTCCGACATCTATTCACATATAGAGCCTTTTAAAAAGAGGCTGGCAGGTAAACTTTCAGGTGGCATGAAACAGAAGCTGGCGCTTTCGTGTGCACTGATCCATAAACCAAAGCTTCTGATACTTGATGAACCCACTACGGGTGTCGATGCAGTTTCGAGATACGAATTCTGGGCTATGCTGGCCAAGCTCCGCCAGCATAATATTACCATAATCGTTTCAACACCCTATATGGATGAAGCAATGCGTTGCGACAGGGTAGCGCTTATCCAGAACGGATTGATCCTTTCTGTTGCACCTCCACAAAAGATACGGGACGGTTTCAGCAGGAAGCTCTTTATGATAAAGGCATCTGAAAAGTATAAACTTATAATTGCATTAAGGAAATACCCCGGGACAGTAACGGCCTATCCATTTGGAGATTCGGTACATGTCACTTTCTCAGATGACCGTATCGATGAATCATTGTTCAGATTTCTCAGCGAAGAAGGGCTGTCAAATGTAACAGCCGTGGAGACAAAAGCGGGTATTGAAGACAGATTCCTTGAACTCATGCAAAATGTCAGCTGATGGATAACAGGGTAATAATAGTAAAGAATCTGATCAAAAAATTCGGAGCTTTTGTTGCGAATGACAACCTTTCTTTTGATGTTTTCAAGGGAGAGATACTTGGATTTCTTGGTGCTAACGGTGCAGGTAAAACAACTGCTATCAGAATCTTGTCGGGGCTTTCATCCCCGACATCAGGAGAAGTTTTTGTTGCCGGAATCAATGCATCTAAAAACCCGGAGGAGATAAAAAAACAGATCGGCTATATGAGTCAGAAATTCTCATTATACGAAGATCTGACTGTTAAGGAAAATATTATGCTCTACGGTGGAATTTATGGCTTGAGCAAGTCTCTGATCAAAGAAAGAACAGACAGACTTCTTGAAAAGCTGAATTTCCGGGAATATGGTGATAAGTTAATTGCTTCTTTACCGCTTGGTTTACGTCAGAAACTTGCATTTTCAATAGCTGTTTTTCACGAACCTAAAATAGTTTTTCTCGATGAACCGACTGGAGGTGTTGACCCAATTACCCGAAGACAATTCTGGGAAATGATATATGAAACTGCCGCCAGAGGCATAACCGTTTTTGTAACAACACATTACATGGATGAAGCCGAATACTGTGACAGAATCTCAATTATGAGTGAGGGTAAAATTGTTGCCCTTGATACGCCCGAAAACCTGAAGAGACTGTATAATGCAGGTACTGTTGAGGAGGTATTTATTAAGATAGCACGGCCAAATTGACCCCCCAACCCCCCTATATAGGGGGTAAGAACAGGAGGAGGAAAATAGAATGTTTTTTGTTAATAATTGATTATTTGAATACAACATGAAACGATTCCTGGGTTTTGTAAAAAAAGAGTTCCTGCATATTTTCAGGGATTACAGAACTCTTTTTATCATATTCGGAATACCTGTTGCACAGATACTTATCTTCGGTTTTGCGATAAGTACGGACGTAAAGAATGCGGGAGTGGCGTTTCTTGATTTATCAAAAGACGAAACAACACAGAAATTGACTGATAAGATTATTTCTTCAGGATTTTTCAAAAGGACGGAGAATCTTACAAGTTACAGTGAGATTGAGGATATTTTCAGGAAGGGCAAGACCAAAGAGGTAATAATTTTTGAAAAGAATTTTGGTAAAAAACTTCAAAACGAAGGAAAAGCAAGCATGAGTTTAATTGCTGACGGGTCAGAACCAAATACTGCAACCCTTATCACAAATTATACTATGGCAATAGTATCTGACTTCAACACTGATATTTCAGGATTCAGGGCCAATAATCCGATGCTCATCCAGCCTGAGGTTAAAATGTTCTATAATCCGGAACTAAAGAGTCAGCACATGTTTGTGCCTGGTGTAATAACAATGATACTCATACTTATTTGTGCTCTCATGACGTCTGTTACAATTACCCGGGAAAAAGAGCTGGGAACTATGGAGGTACTGCTGGTATCTCCTCTTCGACCGATACAGATAATACTGGGGAAGGTAGTACCGTACTTCCTTCTTTCCTTCATTAATGTGATCCTCATCCTTGTTCTTTCATGGCTGGTTTTCGGGCTTTCGGTAAAAGGAAGCATTATATTACTACTAGCAGAATCAATGTTATACATAATGCTAAGTCTGTCGGTAGGAATACTTATTTCAACCGTATCGAGCAGCATGCAGCAGGCAATCTTCATCTCACTGGTCGGTATGATGCTTCCTACAATCCTTCTTTCTGGTTTCATTTACCCAATAGAAAACATGGATAAAGCCTATGATTTGATAAGTTATATGTTACCACCAAGATATTTTATAACAATAATTAAAAGTATAATGATAAAAGGTACAGGGTTCTTTTATGTCTGGAAAGAAACACTTGTACTTATCTCCATGACAATCCTTTTCATAGTGTTGAGTGTCAGAAAATTTAAAACCAGACTTGAATAATAATGAAAGGGATAAGAGGAGAAGGGGAGAATTGGAGACAAGGATAAATTAAAAATACCGAATACCAGAAACAGCACTCCGAACACCTATTAAATGAAAAGAAAAAGTTAAAACTAGTACAGAAAGATGAGAACCATACTATATCTGATACGAAAAGAATTTCTTCAAATCTTTCGCAACAAGTTCATTTCCAGGGCGATGTTTGCAGTACCTATTGCTCAGATGCTGCTTTTAGTTCCTGCAGTTACATTTGAGATCAAGAATGTACGACTATGCATTATTGACAACGATCTTACCTCTGAATCGAGAGGACTGATAAGTAAACTTGAAGGATCCACCTTTTTCAAAGTTACATTTTCAACTTTTTCGGAGAATGAGGCAAATAACCTTTTGCACAAAAATAAATTTGATTTGATACTTAATATACCAGCCGGTTTTGGAGAGAATCTTGTAACCGGTAAAACCGGAAAACTTATGGCCTCTGTCGATGCAATAAATGCATCGACCGCTCAACTCTCATGGGCCTACCTGAACGGTGTAATACGCGATTATAATATTAATATCCTGAATGAAAACATTACTTCACTTCCTGTTACGCCTGTTCCGCAGATTATGATTACAAACAGGTACTGGTACAATGAAATGCTTAATTATAATCACTATATGCTTCCCGGAGTCTTAACACTCCTTGTGACAGTCGTAGGATTCCTTCTTGCCGGACTTAATATGGTCAGGGAAAAAGAGATGGGCACGATTGAACAATTAAACGTAACACCTGTAAGGAAGTACCAATTAATCATAGCCAAAATGGTTCCATTTCTTCTTATCGGTCTGATTGATCTTTCTATTGGACTGATAATTGGCAAGCTTGTATTCAATATCCCGTTTGTCGGAAGTATTATTCTCCTGTTCTCATGTGCTTCCATATTTCTTATAGCTGTACTTGGACTTGCACTTTTTATTTCAACATTCTCTGGCACACAACAGCAGTTTATGTTTATTGCATTTTTCTGTATGATCATTTTCATGCTGATGAGCGGGCTATTCACGCCATATGAAAGCATGCCAGCCTGGGCACAGGATTTTGATATGATTAATCCTGTAGCCTATTTAATGAAGATCAATAGGATGGTAATGCTAAAGGGTTCTAATATGCATGAAATCGGCAGAGAAATAATTTCCCTCATTATCATTGCAGTGTGTTCCACTAGTCTGGCAGTAAGGCGGTATCGTAAGACAACCTAAGAAAAACCTGAAATCTAATAATCATTATTGTTTTCGCCCGGGTTCATCCTGACTATTCATAAAGGTTATGTACCAATTATTTATATATTTGTAAAATTGTTTAAACAAGGGCGGCAAAGGTCATGTTATGAACTTGTTTGCCATTCGGCTGTTAATTTTTTCGAATAAAATATTTTAATTGATGCCTGATGTTATTAAGCTTTTGCCCGACTCTGTAGCCAATCAGATAGCTGCCGGAGAAGTTATACAAAGGCCTGCTTCTGTCGTAAAGGAACTTATTGAAAACTCGGTTGATGCAGGAGGAAAATACATCAGGGTAATTATAAAAGATTCCGGTAAAACACTGATCCAGGTAATTGATGATGGATCAGGAATGTCTGAGACCGATGCCAGGTTATCGTTTGAAAGACACGCCACATCTAAAATTACAACTGCACAGGATCTTTTTGCGATTACTACCAAAGGATTCAGAGGTGAAGCACTAGCCTCAATAGCTGCAGTTGCAATGGTCGAACTGAAAACTCGTCGCAAGGACAGTGATACGGGGATATTGGTTGTTGTGAACGGTTCAAAGGTTGAGGCTCAGGAACCCTGCAGCTGTCAGGTCGGTTCTAGTTTCTCAGTTAAAAATCTTTTTTTCAATATACCGGCGCGCCGGAAATTTCTTAAATCGGACAATACTGAAATCAGACATATTGTCAATGAATTCCAGAAGATCGTATTGGCTCACCCCTCAATAAAATTCTCTCTTCATCACAATGACAGTGAAATATATAATCTTGCTGTTTCCAATTTAAGACAACGTATAATAGGTGTCTTTGGAAAACAAATTAACGAGGACCTGATTACCCTGGAGACCGAAACAAGTCTGATAAACATAAAGGGATTCATCGGGAAACCGGAAAATGCAAGACGAACTTATGGTGAACAATTCTTTTTTGTGAACAACCGGTTCATGAAACATCCATACTTCCATAAAGCAGTAGTTGAGGCTTATCAGAATATCCTTCCTGTTGAAGCGATACCTTCGTATTTCATTTTCATGGAAGCCGATCCGGCCTCAATCGATATAAATATCCATCCAACAAAAACTGAGATAAAATTTGAAGACGAAAGATCAATATGGCAGATACTTATGGCTTCGGTTCGGGAAGCTCTCGGCCGGTTTAATATTGTTCCTTCTCTTGATTTTGAAAATGAAGCTCTCATAGATATCCCCGTCCTGAGATCATCGAATATCATGCCTGAACAACCAATAATTGAGATTAACAGACAATTTAATCCTTTTGACGGAGAGGAGAGAACCAATGAAAGGTCGGGATTTGTAGAACGATTCGAGAGAGAGAACATTGCAAACTGGGAAAAACTTTATACAGCACTTGAAAAGGAAAATGACAGTCCGGAACAATTCGAAAAGATAAGGGAATCACAAAGAAAATTCTTCCAGGTAAAAAATAAATACTTTGTATGTCCCGTAAAGTCCGGTATCATGATTATAGACCAGAAGAGAGCTCATGAAAGGATTCTTTATGAAAGATTCCTAGAATGCCTAAGTAAAAACCGGGCAGTAAGCCAGGTTGATATGTTCCCTGTTACAGCAGAAGTAAACCCTTCCGATTATTTTATTCTGAAAGAAATTGAAGTGGATTTGAAATTGCTTGGATTCAGTATCCACCATTCTGATAATAACAAAATCACAATCGATGGCAGACCTGCAGACAGTGATTCATCAGATCCACTTGAGATGCTGGAAATTTTGTTACAGGATTATAAAAATTCTCAGGCTGAACCATCTGCAAGCGCAAAAGAAAAAATTGCTGCCGGTATGGCTTGTGCCTCAGCCATTCAATATGGAAAAATTCTGAGCCAGGGTGAAATGGAAGATCTCTTTGACACACTTTTTGCATGCCAGGCGCCAAACTATTCTCCAAAAGGAAAACCTGTTATAAGTATTATTACTCTTGAGGAAATTGATAAAAGATTTAAATAGAACGGTTTATGATATTAAATGTTTGCATCAACGCTTGAAAATCAATTTATTTACCCCTTCCCCAAGGGGAGTAAATTGATTTTCTTCGCTCCCCTTGGGGCCGGGGTGAACGAAGAAAATCAATGACAATATGTCGGATCAAAATGGGGAATGAAGTTTTGGCCCGACAATTGAATACCCAATAATTATAATAAAAACTGATAGATGAACGGATACGGAAGAGGCATTCTGGGATTACCCCCGGTAGTGAAAAATATCATAATGATCAATGTTTTAATGCTTTTAGCATATTATGCAGCGGGAAGCGTTTTTGGCATTGATCTTAATGGTTTACTTGGTTTATATTTTCCAAAATCACAACAGTTCAAACCTTTACAGATTGTTACTCATATGTTTATGCATGGGGGATTCATGCATATATTCTTTAATATGTATGCACTGTTCATATTCGGACCAATTCTTGAAAATGTGTGGGGCCCAAAACGGTTCTTTATATTTTACATGGTTTGCGGATTAGGTGCTGCATTTACTCATGAAACTGTAATATTTTTTCAATATCATCACCTGATTCAGAGCCTTACTCCCGAAAGCCTGCAGATTGTACTTAATGAAGGAACTGCATATTTTCACCAGGGAAAGGTATTTA
This sequence comes from Bacteroidales bacterium, assembly GCA_049792755.1. Taxonomy (GTDB): domain Bacteria; phylum Bacteroidota; class Bacteroidia; order Bacteroidales; family VadinHA17; genus LD21. The sequence goes on from JBARBF010000107.1 coordinate 25,788, forward strand.
CAGATCCTGTTATGCAAAATCTTCAAATACTGCTTAATACACCTACTGTAGGCGCTTCCGGTGCAATATTTGGTGTTCTGCTTGCATTCGGGGTTCTCTTCCCGAATACCCAGTTGTTGCTTCTTATTCCTCCTATGCCGATAAGAGCCAAATATCTGGTTCTGGGGTATGGTGCCCTCGAATTGGTCCTTGCAGTTACACAACCGGGAAGCAATATTGCGCATGCTGCTCACCTGGGAGGCATGTTATTTGGCTATATTCTGATCAGGTACTGGAGAAAAACAACAAATACTTTATATTGATGGGAATCTGGGACGAAATAAAAATAGTTTTCAGAAATGGAAGTAATCTTACGAGGCTAATCTATATCAATATTATCGTATTTGTTCTTATAACAATTGTAGCCGGGATAGGCTTTTTACTTAATAACTCAGAAATCGCCGGAAAAGCTCTCGATCTCTTCTCTGTTCCTGCTTCTTTTAATTCTTTACTTATAAGACCTTGGACATTAATTACATATATGTTCACGCATAAAGATATATGGCATATCCTGTTCAACATGTTATGGCTATACTGGTTTGGAAAAATCTTCCTTGAATATCTCGATGAAAGGAAACTCGTGGCTGTTTATTTGCTTGGTGGAATCAGCGGTGCTTTGGTATACATTCTCTCATTTAATATTTTCCCGGCATTTACAGGTGTTTTAGCTTACTCAGTTGCGATTGGAGCTTCAGCCTCTGTTATGGCTATAGTAATTGCAATTGCAGCTTATGTACCTGATTATACCGTTCAGCTCTTTTTATTTGGAAGGATAAAGATAAAATATATGGCTCTGGCAATTTTTGTCTTAACTTCAGTAATGGACTTTTCCATTAACTCCGGAGGAAAACTCGCTCATATCGGAGGAGCTTTCTTTGGTTATTTTTATATTTTAAATCTGAAACATGGACTTGATATCGGAAAAGGATTTAACAGGATATTAGATTTTTTTGTTACAGCTTTTAAACCAAGGAAAAGACTCAAAGTCACGCATAAAAAAGTTGCAAATGAATATGAATATAACAAAATTAAAACGGACCATCAGAAACGAATTAACAATATATTGGACAAGATATCCAAAGGAGGGTATGAAAGTCTGACAAAAGATGAAAAGGAAATGCTGTTTAAAGAGAGCCAGAAAAAAAACTGATCTTAGAAATTTATCCATTTGTACTGACTTTCCTCCCGATTGTCAAAAAACAAAATTCTGTAACTGTAATTCAACTGAATAATAGTAAATTTGTTTTCACAAATTATTGTAATTGAGAAAGATCCTCTATAAAATTCTTTTGGCTGTAAACATAGTTTTTGCTTTTACCCTTCTGGTATCTTATCTCGCTGTGGTTATAAGTCCCGGTGATTTTGCTCTTCCTGCTTTCTTTGGTCTTGCTTACCCCTACCTGCTGTTAATCAATATTATACTGGTAATTATCTGGGCAATGTTATTAAGATTCGAGGCTTTTATTTCAGCTGTAGTAATTGCTGCCGGATTTACTCATTTCGCGAATTATATAAAACTTTCCAGACCATCGGGAGATAAGACCAACACATTTAAAGTATTAAGCTACAATATACGTCTGTTTAATTATTTTGAGAATAACCGGGGGATCACTTCCGAAAAAAAAGTAATTGAGTTTATAAAAGCTCAAAAACCTGATATTATCTGTCTGCAGGAGTTTTTCATATCAGGTTATCCTGCAGTTGAAGAGAAATTAATGATTGATGCGCTTGGTGGAAAATATTATTCTCACATGAAACTTATTGGAAGCGGCAAAAACAGGTTCTACGGAATAGTGACTTTCAGCAAGTTTCCAATCATTACGAAAGGTGAAATAATTCATCCAGGTTCTTCAAGCCTTTCAATTTATACCGATGTTCTGATAAAGAATGACACATTCAGGATCTACAATAACCACCTTCAGTCTTTCAGGCTTCACAGAATGGAACGTTCATTTATTGATGAGCTGACAACCGAAGACGATAAAGAAGCAATGAATGAGGTAAAAAGTTTATCAGTCAATCTGAAAAAAGGATTTGTAAAAAGAGCCCTTCAGGCGCAGGTGGTAAAAGATAATATAAACAAATCACCACATCATGTAATTGTTTTAGGAGATTTTAATGACACACCAGTCTCATATTCTTACAGGAAAATTCGTAAAGGGTTAAATGATTCTTTCCTCAATTCAGGCTATGGTGCAGGATTCACATACATAGGAAATTACCCGCGAAACAGGATTGACTACATTTTATATGATGATGCTCTGGTCAACACCTATTTTGAGATAATAAGAGTAAAATATTCCGATCACTATCCAATCATCGCATATTTCAGATAGTAAAACTAAAACGGGAGTTTTTTAAAATCCACATTCCCACCCGAGATAATCAGACCTATCTTTCTGCCTCTGAATAATTCAGGGTTCTCTTTTACGACTGCCAGAACTGTTGCAGATGACGGCTCAATGATTATTTTCATTCTTTCCCATATGAGAAGCATACATTCAATAATTGAATCTTCTTTCGCAGTCAGAATTTTATCAGCGTTTTTTCTGATTATTGAATAAGTCAGTTCACTTAGAGATGTCAGAAGACCGTCAGCACAGGTCAGCGGATTAACTGATGGAGTGAGTTTCCCCGTGGTGAATGAAACATATGCATCATTGGCATTCAGAGGCTCAGCACCGATAACAAGGATATTTCTGTTAATGCCTTTTACAGAAGCCGAGGTTCCGCTCAGCAATCCTCCTCCTCCAACCGGAGCAATAACGATTTCAATTTCATTTTTCTCCTCAAGAAGTTCCAGCGCTGCAGTACCTTGTCCGCATATGACATTAAAATTATCATAAGGGTGTATAAGCGTGGCGCCGGTTTTTTCCATTATTCGGCTGGTTGTTTCTTCGCGGGCCTTCAGAGTAGGTTTGCAGAATGTAATTTCAGCTCCATAGCCGGCAACAGCATTTTTCTTAACAGCAGGGGCATTCAACGGCATAACGATATGTGCCTTAATCCCGTTCATCAGTGCAGCCAGGGCAAGAGCTGCTGCGTGATTTCCTGATGAGTGTGTTACGACACCTCTTATTTTCTCCTCAGGAGACATTGAAAGGACTGCATTTGTTGCGCCTCTGAACTTAAATGCACCAACTTTCTGAAAATTTTCACATTTAAAAAACAATTCACAGTTAAACATCTTATTTAACTGCAGTGAGGTCAGAACAGGAGTATTATGAATAAATGGCTTTATTCTTGAATGTGCAGCCTGAATATCAGCAAGCTCGGGAATCTTCATGAAAATAGTTTTCTCAAAATAATAAAAAGGGACTTGTCATGGCAAGTCCCTACTTAGCATTTATAATTTAAATAGACTAGAACAAACTCCATGCAACTGTAACGCCAGCCATAACTACCGCTACCATCGACATAAGCTTAATGAGAATATTCATTGATGGGCCGCATGTATCTTTGAACGGATCTCCAACGGTATCTCCGACAATACTTGCTTTATGGCATTCACTTTTCTTACCACCATAGTTTCCTCTTTCAATGTATTTTTTAGCATTATCCCATGCTCCACCGGCATTATTGAGCATACTTGCCAAAGTAAACCCGGTTGTCATTCCACCAATCAACAACCCAACTACTCCCGGGACACCAAAAACAATCCCGGTGACAACAGGAACTATAATTGCCATAAGTGCAGGAACTACCATTTCTTTCTGTGCACCTTTGGTTGCAATTGCCACACATTTTGCATACTCGGGTCTTCCTGTCCCTTCCATAATCCCCGGAATTTCACGGAACTGCCGTCTTACTTCATCAACCATTCGTCCTGCATTTCTTCCTACAGCTTTCATAGCCATTGCAACAAATACAAAACACATCATTGCTCCAATGAAAAGACCTGCAAGCAATATCGGGTTGAAGAGTGAAAGATTATAAGCTGAGACAAAATCCTTTATTCCTGCATGTGAAACTTCGATTGCACTTTGTCCTGCCTGAACAACTGCCGGGGCATGGCTTTTATAAAATAAAACATCACCGATCTGTTTATAGCCATCAATACTCTTATCAGCAAGTCTGCCAAGCCAGAGTTTCACCTCCTCCATATATGCTGCCACCAGAGCCAGAGCAGTAAGAGCAGCTGAACCAATGGCGAAACCCTTACCTGTAGCAGCTGTTGTGTTACCAAGCCCGTCAAGGGCATCAGTTCTCTCTCTGACTTCTTCAGGAAGACCTGACATTTCAGCATTTCCCCCTGCATTATCTGCAATCGGCCCGAAGGCATCAGTTGCCAGAGTTATTCCAAGTGTTGAGAGCATACCAACAGATGCGAATCCTATACCATAAACGCCCATGGCAAAGTTGTGGAATCCTCCTGCAAATGAATATGCGGCAATAATACCTCCAACTATTGTCAAAACAGGTAGCCAGGTTGAAAACATACCAACTGCCATACCTTCAATAATTACTGTTGCCGGACCTGTTTGTGACTGTTTTGCGATACCCTGTGTAGGTTTATATCCATCAGAAGTATAGTATTCTGTCGCCTGCCCGATAATAACACCTGCAAGCAGACCTGATACCGCTGCACCAAAAACACCCCAGGTAATCCAATGTGCATAAGCCATAACGGCCAAGACTACCAGGATAAGAGATGAACTTCCTCCCGTTCCCAGTAAAAGAGCCCTGAGAAGAATCTTCGGAGAAGCTGACTCTTTTGTTCTGACCATATAAATGCCCGCAATTGATAATAAAATCCCTATAGCTGAAACAAGCATAGGAGCTATGATAGCTTTTATCTGATAATCACCCTGACCTACCAATGCCGGAAGAGCAGCACCCAGTGCAGCAGTTGAAAGGATTGAGCCTGCATATGATTCATAAAGGTCAGCACCCATTCCGGCTACGTCACCTACATTGTCCCCAACATTATCCGCAATGGTAGCGGGGTTACGGGGATCATCTTCAGGAATTCCTGCTTCGACTTTTCCGACAAGGTCAGCTCCCACATCAGCTGCTTTTGTAAAGATACCGCCTCCGACACGTGCAAAGAGAGCCTGTGTTGAGGCACCCATACCAAAAGTGATCATTGTCGCTGTAATCTCAACAAATTTCTGGTGTTCATCTATCCCTTTTGTAACAAAATCAAGTCCCAAAAAATTCAAGCCATTTGCCATATGTTCCGGAGTGAACACTACTTTAGTGAGGAAAATGAACCATGCGGCAATGTCCAGCAGAGCGAATCCAACAACAACAAGACCCATAACCGCTCCGCTGCGCAAAGCTACCTGCAATCCCTTGTTGAGTGATTTTGAAGCAGCCCAGGCGGTCCTGTTGGAAGCAAATGTTGCAGTTTTCATTCCAAGATAACCGCAAAGGCCTGAAAAGAAACCTCCTGTCAGGAAAGCTACCGGTACAAATGGGTTCTGAACACCAATATATGCCAGTATCGTCAGTAGTACAACAAGAATTATAAATATCTTGCCGACAACTGTGTACTGGCTTTTAAGGTACGCCATTGCACCTTCTCTTACGTATTCAGCAATCTCTTTCATCTTATCTGTTCCTTCATCCTGTAACTTCATACCATGGTAAAAAATCCAGGCGAACAATAGTGCCATGAGAGCTGAAATCGGAACAATCCAGAATAAACTACTAATCATAATTAAAGTTTTAAATGTTCAACAATTATCTATACAATTAATATCTCTTTAATAATTTCTATAATTCTGAAAGACCCAAAATTTAAAAAACTTCACCAATCCTTCTTGAGAGGTTGATATTAATAAAAATAATTTGATTTCCAAGGATTTTAAATAATTTAAAAACCCCGGTTGAATAGCTATCTCTTAAGTGTTATCTTTGAATGATTAATGAATAAATCAGAATATGAAACCTTGCTCCCATCCATGGCACTGTGTCGAAACAGGAAAAAACGCTCCTTCTTTTGTGAAAAGTATAATTGAAATTCCGAAAGGATCGAAAGGTAAATATGAACTGGATAAGGATACAGGACTGATCCGGCTCGACAGGGTATTATTTTCATCTGTTCATTATCCTGCTAACTATGGCTTCATACCTCAGACCTACTGTGACGATCATGATCCTCTGGATATTCTTGTTATATGTTCGATTGATGTTTACCCAATGTGTATCGTTGAGGCTAAAGTGATTGGTGCAATGGAAATGGTTGACGGCGCTGAACGCGATGACAAAATTATAGCTGTTGCCGGTAACGACATGTCAGTTAATTATATAAATGAGCTCTCAGAGCTTCCTCCACATACTCTTGTGGAGCTTAAAAGGTTTTTTGAAGACTATAAAATGCTCGAACATAAAAATGTTATTGTCGAACAATTCATGAACAAGGAAAAAGCATTCGAGATTATCCTGGAAGGCATGAGACTCTACCAGGAAAAGAAAGAGGAGCTGATGCCTCTTCAATAGTTTATGCCCTTCGGGACGTCATGTCTGGTAGCCATTGGGCAACCCGGTACCGGACAATTCACGACCTTATGTTCTCTGTTGTCAGCAGGTTCCCATCCCATTGTAAAATATAATATTGTAAACCCGATTATATAAGCTACGATGACATGCCATCCGTACTTTACCCAGCGGCCTACATGACGTGCTTCAGGGAATTTATTTGTGATGGCAACCCCTGCAGATGAACCAAACCATATCATCGATCCTCCAAACCCCACGGTATATGCAAGCATACCCCAATCATAGTGCCCCTGCTCAAGACATAACTTAGTTAAAGGTATATTATCAAATACTGCCGAGACAAAGCCCAGTACAAATGCTGTCACCCATGAAGCGTTTGGGAGATCCTCGACAGGCATGAGAGATGCACAGGAAACAAGACAAAGAAGAAAAACCGTTCCTTTTATGGCTCCAGGTACTTCCTTCCATGGAACAGGTCGTATGAAAGCTCCGATCAGAATGGCAATCCAAACTCCAAGCGCCGGCATATCGTATAGAAAATTGGAAATAATTGCACCAACGAGCATCATTAATACAATCACTAATTTCATCCAGTCAATCTTTATATTGATTGTGGCATCTTTTTGAATTCTCTGATATTTATCCTGCTGGTGTGAGGCGAACCATGCGAAAAAGAGAAGAGCCGTGAGCGCTGCAATGAATCCGTGAAGAACATTAAACGGACTAACCCCATCGATCCACATCATGGTTGTTGTAGTATCTCCTACAACACTTCCACTCCCACCGGCATTACTTGCCGCAACAATTGCAGCAATATAACCGATATGGACCCTGTTTTTAAAAACCACGATGGCTATTGCTCCGCCAATCAAAGCTGCAGCGATATTATCGAGGAAAGAAGAGATTACGCAGACAAATACAAGCAACATAAACGGACCTCTCCAGTCATCGGGAAGGAATTTAGGCAATATTTCAGGTATTCCGGATTCTTCAAATATCTTTGCAAGGATCGCAAATCCAAGCAACAATCCCATGAGGTTCAGAATAATACCCCATTCACCCTGCCGGAGATTTTTATGTATTATCTGATCAAGCATTGTGTTATGACCAAAAACATGCTCCATGAAATGAAATCCGGGATCAAAAATAAATTTGAAAATTAAAAGAACTGTTAATCCTGTTACTGCAACCCAGAATGTCTGCTTATGCAGAAGTGCAACACCTACAAGAATAAGTCCGAAAATTATGAATTCAACCCTTACCGAACCAACTGATGGCACTTTACCGGAGGATGCTGAGACAACAAGCGGTACCAATAATAAGAGGACTAATAAAAATACTCTTTTAGATGTGCCATAGGACTGTAAGAAGCTGCTTTTCATATAATTGATATTTCTGGGTTCTTAAAATAACAACCATTCCCCGGATCCCTCAAAACAACACCTGTCTACACCGATCTGAAAACGGATCTCTTTAATTTATATGAATCCTACCTGATTGATATTGTTTCTCTCTTTGTACAGTTCAGACTACTTCATCTTTGCAGTGGCAATAATCATTTTGGAATTTAGTCTGTTTCCTATAGAAAGTACATTTACCAAATCCTGGATTGGGAGTGTATTATCAAAACGTAACATTACGAAAGCCTCGGGCGAGCGTGAAAGTTCTTTTTTCAGCTGTGCTTCAAGTGCATCGAAAGAAACCTGCGTATTGTTGACGAAGTAGATCTTTTCTTTTGTCATTGTCAGATTAATCTCTTTCTTCTGAAGTGTCTGACTGCTGCGTGAATTTGGCAAAGATACTTTTATCATGCTCGGATTGAGCAGCGTAGAAGTAATAATGAAAAACAGCATAAGAAAGAACATTATGTCGTTCATAGAAGAAGTAAATACTTCAGCAGTAAAGTCTTTTTTCTTACGAAGGTCAATCATTTTGACGGGCTTTTTAACAGGTCAATGAAATTCATTGCATTCCATTCAAGCTGGTGAATAGCTTTATTTAAAATAATATTCAGCCAATGGTACCCGATATAGGCAAGTATACCAACAGTGAGCCCGGCTGCACTGGAAACCATTTTGACATAAAGTCCGGAAGAAACAGTTCCTATACTTACATCGCTCGTCATAGAGATATTGAAAAATATTTTAATTACACCAATAATGGTTCCAAGAAAACCGAACATCGGGGCTATACCTGCTATAACTGCAAGAATCTGTACATTTTTTTCAAGGTCATAGACTTCAAATTTACCAGCTATCTCTATAGATTCTTCAATTTCCTTGATAGGTTTGCCCAGGCGTGAAATACCTTTCTCAATCATTCTGGCTATTGGCTTAGCGGTATTCCGGCAAAGCGTAAGAGCCGAGTCAGTTCTTCCGTTCAGAATATATTCATGTATACTGTTCATGAATTCCACATCAGAACTTAAATGGCGTCTGATAGTTAAATAACGCTCTATAAAAACATATACAGCTATTATTGAAAGCAGACCAATTGGTATCATAATGACACCACCCTTCATAATAATATCTATCAGGTGGAAAGTTTCAGAAGTATGTTGAACAGGAAGAGCGGGAACAGATGTGACAGTTTTACTGAGAGTATCAAAATTCTGAACAAAATGCAAAAGAATTGCAGTCATATTGGTTTGTATTAATATTTATTTAAACAAAACGAAATCTAAATAGAAAAATTATCAATTTCACCAAATTAACATATTAAGACAGGATTTGAATTTAGTATTATCCTGTAAAAAATCCAAATTTAGCAGTTAGTACAGGTTTTTCCTAAAGAGTTTGTACATTTGTTTATAATAAACTATCGTTCTTCAGAGGCGATGAACTACAAGTAACTTTCATATCTAAATAATAGGATAAAAATGCTATATACTTACTTATCACTTTTAATTGATCAACCACATTTAAAAGACACCAATTCGGTTAATAATGTTGCTGAACTTCTCATGAAAGGTGGATTTATAATGATCCCTATCATCCTTCTTTCAATATTCAGCATATATCTTTTTATAGAGAGATTTCTTTATATCAGAAAGAGCGCTGTTGTTGACGAAAACTTTATTTATAATATTATCAGTGAACTCAGGAACAAAAGACCTGAAGAGGCATTGGTTCAAGCCAGAAATAATGATACTTCACTGGGCAGAATCCTTGAAAGCGGATTCAGCCAGACCGGAAAAACTCCCGGGGATATTGAAAATTACATGGAAGCCACAGCTAACCTTGAGATTTCTGAGATGGAAAAAAATACAGGGTATCTTGGCATTATTGCAGGGATAGCTCCTATGCTTGGCTTCATCGGGACTATAGCAGGTGTTATTAAGATCTTCTATAACATATCATTGGCGGATAATATAAGTATAGGAATCATAGCCGGCGGATTGTATCAGAAAATGATTTGCAGCGGAACAGGTTTGATTGTAGGAGTTATTGCGTACAGCTGTTATCATTATCTGCAAATGATGATAGATCGTTATTCAATAGATATGCAAAGACATGTAAATGAGGTCATAAAAGCATTATAATATGATTATCAAAAGAAAAAGACAATTCAAGGCGGAGGTCAGTACCTCATCTCTTAATGATATTATGTTTTTTCTGCTATTGTTTTTCCTGATCGTTTCATCTCTCGCTAATCCAAACGTAATCAAGCTATTATTACCTAACTCAAAATCTGCCCAGAATCTGAACAAACAACAGATTTCCATATCTGTCACCAAGGATAAAAAATACTACATCGACAGTCATCAGATTAACTTTGACGATATAGAACCTCTTCTGAAGGCCAGGATCAGTACTCTTCAGGAACCAACTATCATTCTCAGGATGGAATATACATTAACAGTACAGGATCTTGCCGATCTTCTGGAAATAGGAACCCGTTTAAAGGTAAAAATGGTTATGGCCACAAATAAAACCCCGGGGTCATAAAAGCTTTATTATAGAGATGCACCCCCTTTTTATTCCCCCCAAGGGGGGAAAAAAACACCATATCTAAATATAATTATTCTGAACTGATGTATATCTTCTCCCCCCTGGGGGAGATCCCGCTTAAGCGGGAGAGAGGGTCAAAATATGCTGTAATAAAATTCTTGTAAAAAACACACAGGATTAATTGATTGTAGATACAGGTTTATTAAATAGCAGAGACAGGTCTGAGACCTGTCTCTACATAATAGTATATTGAAAGTTTATTCCTTCCGGCTTAAACTAAATTTCTAAGCTTCGAATACTTCTTTATTAAATCCGCCTCTCTTTGAGAATGTAATTGCCCCTATTATAATAGCCAGGCAGATTACCCCTGTGATGAACATACCTACCGACGCATGTCCGGGTTTCTGGTATGCAATGATTACAGGAGCAGCAAGAAGCGATACCAGGTTTATTACCTTAATCATTGGATTAAGTGCAGGACCGGCAGTATCTTTAAGAGGATCACCAACGGTATCACCAACGACAGCTGCATGATGAGCGTCGGAACCTTTACCTCCGTAAAGTCCGTCCTCAATGGTCTTTTTAGCATTATCCCACGCACCTCCTGCATCTGCCATAAAGACTGCAAGAAGCTGCCCTGAGAGAATTACTCCTCCAAGAAACCCTCCTAAAGCCTCTACCCCAAGAATTGATCCGATCAGTATCGGAGTAACCACTGCAATCAGCGCCAGAGGTATAAGTTCTCTTTGCGCAGATATGGTACAGATATCAACAGCTCTCTGATAATCAGGTTTTACTGTCCGTTCAATAATACCATGTATCCTGAATTGACGACGAACTTCTTCAACTATCTGTGCAGCTGCACGTGTCACTGCATTAATTGTAAGAGATGAGAACAGGAACGGAATTGTTCCACCTATAAGCAATCCAATAAAAACCATTGGCACAGATATCCGGATACCGGTCTCAATGAGTTGCGATGCCTTATCAAATCCCATCTGAATCTGAACTTTACTGACATCAGTTATGAATGATCCGAATAATGCTACCGCTGCAATTACTGCTGAGCCGATTGCAACTCCTTTGGTAATAGCTTTAGTGGTATTCCCGGTAGCATCAAGGGAATCCATTATCTTACGGGCATCTTTATCGAGATGTGACAACTCCCCGATTCCGTTTGCATTATCTGCGATAGGTCCGAAAGCATCCATTGCTACATTGTTACCAGTAAGAGTAAGCATACCGATACCAGTCATGGCAACTCCATAAAGTATATAAGTTACCGGTTGACCATGATAGATCATAATTGAAGCAAGAATTGTAATTGCAATTACTAAAGTCTGCCATACGGCAACTTCAAATCCATAGCTCATACCTTTTAACAGCAGAGTTGCAGATCCTGTTTTTGCATTTTTGGCAATATCTTTAACAGGATGAAAATTACCGTCCGTAAAATGTTTGGTAATTTCATCGAGGACTATGGCAAGCAGAATCCCTACCACTACTGACAAAAATGAGCGCCAGTCATGAAGATAGAAAAATGAAAGAATTCCGAATGCCGTTATGCTTATTGCAGCTGAGGAATAAAATCCTTTATTGATCGATTTAAGAGCATTGTTGCTTTTATCATCTTTGCTACCTTTCACAAGGTAAGTACCGATTATTGAAGAGAGAACACCTATACCTCTGACGAGTAAAGGGAAAATGATCCATGAGAGCTGGTGCGTCTGAGTAAAAAGAACTACACCAAGTATTAATGTTGAAACAATTGTGACTTCATAAGATTCAAAAATGTCTGCTGCCATACCTGCACAGTCACCGACATTATCTCCAACGAGGTCTGCAATAACAGCCGCGTTACGTTCATCATCCTCTGGAAGACCGGCTTCAACTTTTCCTACCAGGTCTGCCCCAACATCTGCAGCTTTTGTATAGATACCCCCGCCGACTCTCATGAAGAGCGCCAGCAATGTACCGCCAAAACCAAATCCAAGAAGCGTATCAGGCGATGCAACCCCAAAAATAATGAAGATCAGCGTGCCACCAAGTAATCCCAGTCCATCAGTAAGCATACCAGTAACTGTACCTGCACGATAAGCAATTTTAAGAGCTTCGCCAAAACTTCTTCTTGAGGCTGATGCAACCCTGACATTTGCCTGAACAGCCATTCTCATACCAAACTGACCCACCATAAGAGAAAAAAATGAACCCATTATGAAAGCGATAGCCCTGCCAATACCAATGATCAGCTTTAGTGATTCATCAGAATATCCTGCAAAGCGCAGTTTCGACTCTTCCGTGGGAGGAACGACATAAACAGATAGAAAAAGAATAATAGTAAAGACGAAAATTAGCGGAACAATAGTTTTTAGCTGTCTTTTCAGATAAGCATTTGCTCCCAGCCGTATCCCATCCCAGACATCCTGCATTTTTTCTGTTCCTTTATCATGAGCCAATACCTGCCTCCGCAGAAACAACGCGTAAGCAAGTCCAAAAAATGCAATTAACAGAACAGTCCAGATTGCGACTACTTCAAAAGGGGTTGCCCCCGGTAAACTCACCATAATAAATATTCAATTAAAAGATTAATACTATATAGATCTGAAAAATTCATAATTAATGTTTTCCAACTCCGTCAGACTCGGATACGGATAGTAAAGGACTTCGTCTTTTGAACCGACATAGAAACCCGATTCAATCGTTCTGTAAAGCAGTGAGCCTGAATAAATCCTCTGGACTGTCTTCATATGCTTTTCATATTCTCCTTTTAAAATTTCAAGACAGTCTCTGAGATGTCCTATGTTTGAATAAGGCAAATGTTCAACAGAACCGGAAAGTGGGTTTGTTGCCAGTTCTCCTAATTTAAGGTCAACAAAAAATAGTTTGGGAAGAACGATCGGAATTGATCCGTCGGTAAGCTTCTTCAGGAATGCAGAGGGAGTTAATTCACTGGCAACCAATGGAGTTACAGGGCATAGCTCCTGAAAAAGATGCAGCTTACCCAGGACTTCTCTTGATTTGTCATAAGTTGTTTTTTTCAATTCTAGTGTATGCCCGTTATCAGTTGTAAGATACAGACTTCTCAATGCTGATAATGGTGTCATTTCCAGTGTCTTGTAAACTGAAAGATAGACAGAGCTTTTAGGCTTGCCATCGGCTTTGGCAACACATCTCTTGTTCAAACTATCCATATCTATCAAATTCTCAATTTTTGCAAGGTCAACCTCGAAGAAAATTGCCTGACCTTTATTTCTTTTTTTGGTGCCAGTTGACAGGTATGCGCCAAATTCTACAGGTGGCAGCATTGAAGCAATCAACGCTTCAGGGGTAGCTGTTAAATAAATAAATTTACTCATAAGTTAATTATTAATACAAATCAAATAATGTCAATTCAGGTTCTCAATGTGAGAAAAAAACAAAAAAAATGAAGTCACAAATATAGAATACATTTTATTACCACCAAACAGAAAAACAGAACAACTCAAATTCATGATATTAAAAAATGTTAAGTTAGTATAGTATTAATATACATCGTATTACATAAGGATAAACAGGTTGTCAGTCTGCCAGGCCCTCATCCAACAAACAATGACTCCTATACAGATTCTTCCCTGGAATAATTTCTTAAAAGGATTTGTTAAGATCTTCCAACAGCTCATTGACAAGAACACCTCTGGCTATTTCACGTACCTCTCCTGTCATATGGATGTTCCAGTTCTTATCTATTTGAATTTTCAGATTTCCTCCCTTCATATGCATGGTAAGATTGCCTTTGATCAGACCTCTTTTAACAAGGATGCATGATGCGGCACAGGATGAGCTGCCGGATGCCAGTGTGTAACCGGCTCCCCGTTCCCAGATCATAATTTGTGCATCATGATCGGAAAGTACTCTGGCAAATTGAACATTGATGCGGTTGGGAAACAAAGGATGATTTTCCAATAAGGGACCATAGGTTCGGATTTCGTTTTCATCCAGCTCCTCTTTGATGACGACGCAATGAGGATTACCTACCGACACACAATTCACTTCAAATTCCTTATCACCTGCCATTATTTTTTGCCCGATGAATTCCGGCAGATCAGAATCAACTGGTATAGCACGCGATGCAAAGATTGCCTTCCCCATATCCAACCGGATCAGCGATGCTTTCCCATTTTCTTCCTCAACGATATCTGCATAAACAATATCAGTCAAAGTCTCCAGGGAAAATTGCCGGCTCTTTGCATGGCCATAATCATAAAGATACTTGCACATAATACGAAGACCGTTGCCGCTTTTTTCCGCCTCCGTACCATCCGGATTATAAACCCTGAAACCAAAATCAGCTTTTTGCGACGGAACCATCATTACAATGCCATCGGAGCCGATCCCGAAATGGATGTTGCACAGACGCATAATAGCCTGTTTTGTTAATTGGAAATCTATCTTTGTGCTCTCCAGGACAATGTACTCATTTCCTAGTCCGTGCATTTTTACAAAACTGTTTTTCTCCATCATTAACTAATATAGTCGGCGTTCTAAATTATAAAATTTCTGATTAGGTCATCAAGAGTGTCTCTTCTGCGGATAAGCCGGGGATTACCATCTTTCTCTATCAAGACTTCGGCCGGTCTCAACCGGCTGTTGTAATTCGAGCTCATTGAATATCCGTAAGCGCCACTATCCAGCACACCAAGAATGTCATTCTCAAAAATTTCAGGTAGTTTTCTGTCTTTTGCAATTATATCTCCTGTCTCACATATATTGCCCACAATACTTACGGTTTCCTCCTTCGGTGAGGGAGTGCTATCTCCCCGGTATATTTCAATATCGTGATGTGAATCGTACATAACTGGTCGTATAAGAACATTAAAACCCAGGTCGGTACCTATATATTTAATTTTATAATTAGTTTTAATAGCATATACTTTCCCAAGAAGGATACCTGATTCGGCTACTATATAGCGTCCGGGTTCAATCTTGAACTCGATTTCTTTTCCATAGTCTGATACCCATGAATGAATAACTTCCGAAAGTTTTCCGCCAAGGTCTTTCAGGTCGAGCCGGGGTTGATCGGACTGTTTCTTGTAAGGAATACCAAATCCGCCTCCCAGGTCTATAAATTCAAGGTCGTTAAACTGCCTGGCTATGGAAAGTATATTACCGGTACTCTTCAGATAGGCTTCACTGTCCATAAAAAGTGAGCCGATGTGCTGATTAATCCCGATAAGTTTTAGGCCATATTTTCGTATGATTCTTTTCACTTCCGGAATACTGCT
This sequence comes from Bacteroidales bacterium, assembly GCA_049792755.1. GTDB lineage: Bacteria > Bacteroidota > Bacteroidia > Bacteroidales > VadinHA17 > LD21. The sequence continues at coordinate 41,482 of JBARBF010000107.1, forward strand.
CATTTCGATCCCGAATTTGGTCCTTTGGCCGGCTGTCCTCACCTTTTCATGATGGCCCGCCCCGAAACCAGGATTCAATCTGAATGCCACCTTGCCTCCCGGGTTAATCTTACCAAACATTTCCAGTTGTGAAACAGAATCCACGGAAATTTTTACACCGGCATGAATTGCATAGGAAAATTCATCTTCATTTACATTATTGCCTATATACAAAATTTCTTCGGGCTTATACCCGGCCAGCATATTTAAATATATTTCACCGGGCGACATAGCGTCGGCTCGCAATCCTTCGCTCTTTACAATCTTAATGAGCTCGATGTTACTGTTTGCCTTAAGGGAATAATTGACCGTAAAATTTGAATAGGAAATAAGTCCTTTCAGATCACGGCATCGATTGCGAAGAATATTCTCGTTATATACGTAGAGAGGGGTTTCGTATTTTTGTGATAGCTGAATCGGGTCGGTGTTGCCAAAAAAATTTGTTTCGCTGCTTACTTTGGAATAAATATAATTCATTGTTTCAGGATGAAAAGTAACTTTAATATATTTGCGGCTAAAATATATAAAATGGCGCAGATTAACGATAATTATTTTAAACTTCAGGCTGGTTACTTGTTCCCTGAAATCGGACGACGGGTAAATGAATTTCAGAAAGAACATCCGCAGGCTGACATTATAAAAATGGGGATTGGCGATGTCACGCAGCCACTTGCACCTTCTGTTATCCGTGCTTTTCATGAGGGTGTTGAAGAAATGTCGAAAGCCGAAACATTTAAAGGTTACGGGCCAGAGCTAGGGTATGATTTTCTGCGTGAAGCTATTGCAAAGAACGACTATCACGATCGGGGCGCTGATATAAATGCTGATGAGATTTTCGTTTCGGACGGTTCAAAGTGTGATACCGGAAATATTCTGGAGATCTTTGGCATGAATAATGTTATTGCCATGCAGGACCCTGTTTATCCTGTATATGTCGACACAAGCGTGATGGCAGGCAGGACCGGGGAATATCTGGGGAACGGTTACTACGACAGGCTTGTATACTTGCCATGCAACGCTGAAAATGGCTTTATCCCTGAAATTCCGAAAAAGAAAGTGGATATAGTTTTCCTTTGTTATCCTAACAATCCCACAGGAACATCAGCCGGCAAACCGGAGTTAAAGAAATGGGTCGATTATGCAATTAAAAACAAAGCAATAATACTTTACGATTCAGCCTATGAGGCTTATATTTCTGACCCCGAAATTCCACATTCCATATATGAAATTGAAGGAGCCAGAAAGGTTGCTATCGAATTCCGGAGTTTTTCAAAAACCGCAGGTTTTACAGGTACCCGATGTGCTTATACCGTTATCCCTAAGAATCTGGTAGCTTCATGTTCGGATGGATCAGAAAAACCCTTGTACCCATTCTGGTTCAGAAGACATAGTACAAAGTTCAATGGTGTATCTTATCCGGTGCAGAAAGCCGCCGCAGCTATCTTTACACCTGAAGGAAAAAAAGAAATAAAGGCTACCATCGGTTACTATATGAACAATGCTAAGATACTACGCGAAAATCTTTCTAAAATGGGTTTTCAGGTCTTTGGAGGGATAAATGCTCCATACGTATGGGTAAATTCGGGCAGGCAAATTAAATCCTGGGAACTGTTTGATAAACTGCTCCATGAAGCGTTTGTGGTTGGTACTCCCGGATCAGGTTTTGGCCCCTGCGGTGAAGGGTACTTCAGGTTTTCTTCATTCGCGACACATGAAAACGTTCTGAAGGCTGTGGAAAGACTTAAAAACCTCAAATGGTAGGTCTTCAGCAAGGTTGATTTATTATTATTGGAAAGAATCTATTAACGAAGCAGCAGCCATACCTGTTTTTTTAAATCATACAGTAAACCAAACCATCACCTGCTAAGTCAATTAGGGAGTCTGATAAGCGGCATGATTTTTGTCGTTCAGCTGCGTATTTGAATCTTACTGGAACCAAAGTAACTGATTCACAGAAAAAAATACCTTGTTTTAAAAATTGCTAATTATTGATTTTGTGTTAATTTTGAGCACAATCCTAACCAATGCCAATGTATGCCTAAAATATCTGCTGTAATAATAACATTTAACGAAGAGTCCTTTATTGATAAATGTCTTGCATCATTAGACGGGATTGCTGATGAGATAGTAGTAGTTGATTCATTCTCTACAGATGCCACTGAAGAGATCTGTAAAAAATATAATGTAAAATTCGTAAAACATGAATTTGAAGGATTTCGCGATCAAAAGAATTTTGCACTAAAGTATGCCACTTACAAAAATATTCTTTCCCTTGATGCCGATGAGGCTTTAAGCGACAGGCTCAGGGAATCAATAATAGCTATTAAAGATAAATGGGACTATGACGGTTACCGCTTTAACAGACTAAATAACTATTGCGGATACTGGATCCGTCATTCAGAGTGGTATCCCGATAGGCAGCTAAGACTATTCTATGCAGACCATGGCAGATGGGGAGAACTCAATCTTCATGAGAAGTTTTTGATGTCAAATGGAGCTACGATCGGAAAACTGAAAGGGGACTTGCTCCACTGGCCTTTTCTCTCGTTGCAGGATCATAAAGAAAAAATGGACTGGTATGCGGAAATTGGTGCTAAAGAGTTCCATAAAGCAGGCAGAAAGGCTAATCTGTTCACTCCATATATTCATTTTATCTGGGGATTTTTTAGATCGTATATTATTCATAAGGGTTTTCTTGATGGTCACAACGGATACCTGATCTGTTCAATGTATGCAAAATCCACTCTCCATAAATACAAAAAGTTGATACTTCTGAACAAAAATGATATCGGGCGATAAGTTCGTTTAGATGACTTTCGAAGATGATATAAAGGAGTCTTTGAAGACTCTCAGACAAGGTGGTGTTATCCTCTATCCGACGGATACCATCTGGGGACTTGGTTGCGATCCGACGAATAAGACTGCAGTAAATAAGGTTTTCAGTATAAAATCCAGAGATGAAAACAGAAGCCTCATTATTCTTGTTGATGGGTTATCTATGATTGAGCGTTATGTTGAAGATTGTCCCGACATAGTATTCGAACTAGCCGGGGTTTCCGACAGCCCGCTGACTATTATCTGCCCTAAAGGAAAAAATCTTGCTGATGGTGTCTGCAGCAAGGATAATTCAATAGCAATAAGAATATGCAATGAAAAGTTCTGCAGCGAACTGATAAGCCGTTTTCATAAGCCAATTATCTCTACTTCAGCTAATTTCAGCGGATGTCCATCTCCCGGAAATTTCAGTGATATTGAAAAGACTCTTATCGATAAAGTTGACTTTGTTGTAACCTATCGTCAGAATGACCGGAGTAAGAGTGTTGCATCCCCGGTCATCAAAGTAAATTCCGATGGTACAATTAATATTATAAGGAAATAGTTTATTTAGATCTTACTTTCCCGGATCCGGACACATGAGCATCGACTCTGGGGTTACCTCCATAGGTCACATCACCGCTCCCCGATACGCTTGCCCTGAGATTTTCAGAAACATAACAACTGCAATTACCGCTTCCCGAAATATGTATTTCAGCTGTTCCGATCTTAAAAGACTCCCCTTCATAACTACCCGACCCGCTGATTGAAATATCGGCTCGAGTAGCATTTCCGTTTGCACCGGGAACGATATCACCTGAGCCTGATATTCCACAATCAAGCTTTGAAACAACTAAATCACCAGTAAATATTTTGCCGCTCCCGCTGACACTAAGATCAAGTTCTTCCGTTTTAACTGCGTCTTTTATCTCTGCTTTTCCGGAACCGGAAACACCCAGTCCCTTTAATTCAGGCATCGTAATATAAACCGTGACCTTATCGTTAAAATTGAATCTCCAGTTATCCTTTTTAATTACAAGTCTGCCGCCTGATACTTCGGTAATTATATCTTCAAGATCTCTTTTTTCTCCTTCGAGAACAACTTTAAATTCAGGACCCAAATTGATGTAGAGGTTACCTGCAACTCCAAAGCTGACTTTCGAAAAGTCTTTAACATCTCTGTTTTCTTTTACCGTTGATTGCCCCAAAGCAAATCCTGACGATACAAATATTGCTAAAATAAATGCGGATAAGATAATTCCCCTTTTCATAGTGATGTGGATTAATGAATATTTACATTTTACTATCTATAGACCTGTCTTTTCGAAAAAAGCTGCATAAATCAAAAAAATATTTCAGTTGATTTCGGTAAGTCCTTCCGGAATATTCATAATCACAGCTTTCTTCTTTCTGTCCAATCTGACTATAAAATGTTCATGAAAAGGGATAAGAATACTTTTCTTATTTATCGATATTACATTAATGAGCCATTGTCCTTTATTCATAAAAACCTCTGAAATTGAACCGAGGAGTTTATCATCCTTCACAAATACTTTATAGCCAACGAGGTTTTCATTATCCTCTTCCGGTTTATCATTAAAAATGAGGGAGGTCAGAAAAATTCTGCAACCTGTAAATTCACCTATTTTTTCATCAGAATCATATCCCTCAAACCAGAGTTTAAGTATGCCTGCACCGGAATATTCTGATTGGGATATAAAAAAAGGAACCGGTCTCCCTTCAATTTCGAGGAAGACCGATTCCATCCGGGGAATATTTTCAGTAAATTTTTTCTCTAATTTAACCGCTACGGCTCCCTCATAACCGCTGGTTTTTATAATTCTTCCCAGTAATATGCTATATTTGTAAGCCATTGGATCACTGATCCTTATGACCGCTCAACTACTCCTGAGGTTTATCTTCAGCAACCTGTTCCGATGCAGTTTCCTCCGGAATGTGTAACTGAGCCGTTTCGTTTGTGGGTGCAGACTCTTCAGCAATTGCTTCGGCTCTGTCTCCTGCTGCTGCTTTAGCTGCAAGATCTGCATTCTTTCTTGCAAGTTTTGCTGCTCTTGCTTCATTTACGCGTTTCTCAACCGAAAGCCTTTTTCCTAATTCATCATCCTGAGATTTTTCAAGATTAGATTTTTTAGCTTCGATTTTAGCTTCATTCATCTTAATCCATTCTTCGAATCTCTTTGTAGCCTCAGCTTCATCAAATGCTCCTTTTTTAACACCTTCGAGAAGATGTTTTTTCATAAGTACACCTTTATAAGACAGGATAGCTCTACAGGTATCTGTAGCCAATGCGCCATTTTGCAGCCAACCTAAGGCTTTATCGAAATCGAGTTCGATAGTAGCGGGGTTAGTGATAGGATTATACGACCCGATCTTTTCAATATATCTGCCATCCCGTGGCGATCTGCTATCCGCAACCACAATGTGGTAGAAGGCCAGCTTCTTGCGGCCTTTTCTAGCTAATCTGATTTTAACTGCCATTAATTCTTACGCTTTTATTTAACCTGTTTTAAAATTGTGGCTGCAAAGATATAATATTTAAAATACTTTCAGGAAACAATGACACGAATTTAATGATTTTCTTCGTACACCCCGACCCCAAGGGGAGCGAAGAAAATCAATTTACTCCCCCTGGGGATGGGGTAAATAAATTGATTTTCAAGCAATTTGTGGCAGATTGTTAATAAAATTTCTTATTTAAAATGTATCAATTATTTAATGTAATCGAGTAGGAGGAAAATAAAGAAGTTTTCCTCCTTCTTTATTTTCCGACCTCTCACACCACCGTACGTACCGTTCGGTATACGGCGGTTCCTTAAGACACACCTCTTACCGATTCATAATAAT
>JBARBF010000108.1:0-17183 GCA_049792755.1 Bacteroidales bacterium
GGATATAAGTCGGGTCTGAAAGTACCCACTACCGATTTTCCGATGGGAACAGCTCATGCCATGGATATTGGATTTAAGTTCAATAATGTAAAGCCGGAAATGCCCGGACAGTATCTGGCAGGTGACAGGACTGAGCGGTTTAAAGCATCATTAAATTTCGCCGGTCTTTGGACCAGCTTTGCGAGGACAGGGAAACCAGGTGTAAAAGATCAGCCGGAATGGCCGGCTTATGATCTGGTCAAACGACCAACATACAGGATTGATACAGAATGTGAAGTGATTTACGATCGTAATAAATCTGAACGAGAACTGTGGGCTTCACTGGGCTATTTAGGCAGTCAGGATTAAGTCTTCTTGCATGCACGCAATGCTGAGAAGGGAAGGCATGCAATGGGAAAAGCGCCGGGGTAGCAAAAGTAAGCGGCAGATATTTTTACCATATGCGGGAAATACATTTTCTGCATGAAGCTGGAGATCCTGTGGTGCAGGAGAAATTTCTTGATTTATGTGGAGAGATTAGCGGGGTTTCGTTTCCACATATTAAACAGCCTTGAAAAAACAGAAAGAGAGCGGTTTCTCTAGCTCTAATTCTCGCTAGTTTTCGTACCCCGAACGGAAAAAAGTTGCAACCAGATGAACGAATTTTTAATTTAAAATTGGATTATCTACTTCCAAGTTATTGTACGGTGACTTCCAGATTACACTCTTTTAACCCTTCCGATGTTGCTTTTATATTTATTTTTCCGGGAGTGGTTTGCGGACGCACAATAGCCAGACAAACTCCCTGGTAAGATTTTCTTTCAGGTTGCCGGAAGCTAGCCATATCTTTTGGATTTCCATTTCCTGTAGCAGCCAGTTTTCCCTTTCCGGAGATTTCAAATTTAACCTTCACCTCATCAGCATAAGGAATTACATTTCCAGCAGCATCAACAACTTCAGCAGTAATATATGCCAGATCATTCCGGTTGGCTCTGATCAGGTATCTGTCAGCAGTTAACTTTATTGATGCGGGTTTACCTGCTGTCTTTAATGACTGCGAAGCTGTTTCCTTCCCATTATCGTAGCAGCGGGCAATCAGATTCCCTGGTTCGTAAGGTACTTCGAACGTGGCGGTAATTGAATTCTCCCCGTCAACAATTTGTTCGCCAATTATCTTGCCATTCAGCTCGAGTTTTACCAGTTTACTGCGTGTATAAACATGCACCTGGAGTTTTTCTTTTTCATGACCTGGCCAGCTCCAGCTTTTCAATTCATCGGGCCATCCCCACGGGCTTACAATTTCTTTCATACCTGAGGGAATTGGGCGGTGGACAAGCATTTCAACCGGGCTTTTTCTCCATACCACAAGCTGGTGATAATATCTGGGTTTCATTTTACCAACCAGATCTATGTCACCCTGGTAATCATTAAATATTGGCCATGAATCCCTGTTGAAGAATGCACCCAGACCATCTCCTTTTTGTGATCCTGGCTTCACCGGAACATCCGGAATTAGTCTTGAAAGTCCGACACCGGCTTCACCAAGGTAATCCATAACTACCCAGGCAAAATTGCCAATTACATACGGATGTTTTTCCACCATGTTCCAGTTATCAAGCGAATATAAAGGCATAAATTCTGTCGCGACCATTACGCGGTTCGGATATTTTTCATGATCTTCTTCATACCTTTTATACATGTAGTTGTACCCGACCACGTCCAGCATTTCCATATGTGAATGAGATTCGTCCCACATGCTTTTCTGGCCCCTCATTGCTGCAAAATCGTTAAACCCTTCGGTTATTGGCCGGGTTCGATCCAACCGGCGTACTTCATCAGTAAGGTTTTTAGCGATTCGTATGCCTGAAGTGTCGAGTGCTTCGCGTATTTCGTTTCCGATACTCCACATAACCACTGAAGGATGGTTTCGGTCGCGAAGTATCATCGATTCAATATCGTTCTTCCACCAATCTTTAAAAGATTTTGAATAATCATCCGGTGAAACTTTTTCTTTTTCCCAATTATCGAAGATTTCATCTATTACCAGAATTCCGAGACTATCGCAAACATGCAGAAGGTACGGAGAAGGAGGGTTGTGGCTGCATCTTATGGCATTGTATCCTGCGTTTTTAAAGATTTCCATCTTTCGTTCTTCGGCGCGGTCGATCGATGCAGCTCCCAGGGGGCCCTGGTCGTGGTGAAAACATCCACCAATGAGTTTAACGGTCTTTCCGTTAATTTCAAAACCATTTACTGCATCAACCTTGATTGTCCGGATTCCGAAAGAAGTTTTAGTACAATCTGATTCTTTTTTGTTCTCGAGAACAGTTACTCTGGCTTCATAAAGTTTCGGATTATCAATCGACCATCGCAACGGCTTTCTGACAGATACAATCTGTTCAATATTATTTTTTGTATCGGTTAAAACGGCCGCATTTCTTTCAGAATTTCCTGCTACCTGTCCTGAAGGATCAATAATTTCAACTTTTACTGTCACCTGCCTGCTTTCCTTTCCGTAATTCACAAGGGTTGTTGTGACATTTATCTCCGCCGAATTAGCGCTGACCGACTGAGTTTTTATGTTTACTCCCCACACTCCAATGTGTATCTGATTAACCAGAGTAAGCCATGTGTGCCTGTAGATACCTGATCCGGAATACCAGCGGGCAGTGCGGCCCTCGTTTTTTACCTGAACGGCTACAGTGTTGGTTTGTCCGGCCGGATTAAGATAAGGGGTAATATCGTAATAAAATGAGGTGTAGCCATAAGGATGATTCCCGACATGTTTTCCATTGACCCACAAGTCAGAGTTCATATAAACACCATCGAACATCAGGTAAGCGGTTTTATTCTGTTCTACTTTGCTGATCGAAAAGTGCTTTCTGTACCAGGCAGTTCCGCCTATAGTATATCCTGTACCCATTTTACCTATTGCTGCTTTTGAGAATGGACCAACAATACTGTCGGGTATCTGCCCCGGAAGATCTTCAATGCTCCAATCATGCGGAAGGTCGAGTGTCCTCCATTTTGAATCTTCAAAAGCGGGTGTTTCAGCTCCGGGAGGGTTGTCCTTTATGAATAGCCAATCTCCATCGAATGAGGTGGTACGATTTTCAACCTTATTGTTTTGCTGTGAATAACAGGAGGTCATGATGATGGAGAATGCTATCATAAACATTGAACATTTAGCAGTTTTCATAAAAAAATAATTAGTTAATATCACATTTTAAACCAGTTAACTATTATATGCTTCAAGTCACTTGAAATGGGTCCGTCCTCGAAAATGAACTCTCCGGATTCCCAATCCTATTTCAAGTTTTTTTTCTGGTCAGGATCTTGATTGATTTAGTCCTATTCTGTGTGCAAAGTAATTAAAATTAAGCAATTTTAATATTTATTTTGGCTCCGGGCGTAGAGCGCAGGGCTCAGTGGAAGTTGGAGAGTGTTCGTTAGTAAATGAAAAAGCCCCATTTTTCAATGAGGCTTCTCGGTACCCCCAAAGGACAAAAGTTGCAACCAGTTTAATATTCTTTAAAATAATAAGCACAGGTCATTTACCTGCGCTAGTGAAGATATATTGTTAAAATCAATAATGAAGCCCGAATCCAAATTTATACAGCGGATTCTCAGAATCATAAGGTACATCTTCCTTCTGTTTACGGACTGCTTCCATAGATGAAGGCATCTCAATCGGCAGCTTTCCCTGGGGATTAAAATTACCGAAAACAACATCTAATAATGCATCATCAGATGCACCGAAACTGGTAAAAAGCCCCTTGCTTGCAGCCGATATTTCAGGAATTACTGCAGCTCGGCTGAGGTAAATATCCACAATGGTTGGCACCTTTGTAAGAAGAGCGAGTATTTCTTTTTTATCCTTTTCTTTGAAACTAAGATCACCCGCTCTCATCAACTGACCTAAAAGACCTGAATTTGGTAATACCTCCGAAGGAGTCTGAAGTCTTATAATCGCTATATCGGCCTGCTCAGGTTTATCCACGACGGTTCCGAACTTTGCAGCTTTAGAGGCATTAATATTTTTTACATAGATTTTGATTCCTTTTTTCAGAGGCAGCACAGGCTTGCTATCGATGGTGTCATTTTTAAGAAGGACCAGCGATTTTCTCTGGGCAAGGTCTCCGATTTCCCTGAATTTCGGATTACCCACAACTTTCATTGCATTATCAACATTAACAAATGGGTTTTCAAACAGACCCAGCCGGAATTTCATTTTCAGCAATCTTCTTACAGAATTGTCAATTTTCTCTATCGGTACTTTACCGTCTTTAACAAGTTTTACAACTAATTCGGGGACAGCCTCGCCTCCAAACTGATCGACACCGGCATTTATTATTTTCAGCACTCTTTCTTCCTCAGAAGCATTTTGCATTCCCCAGGCCCTTGCCGGAATTATTCTTTTGCCGAAAAATTTCGTATCCGTTACTATTCCCCAGTCAGTACAAACAATGCCATCAAAATGATACTTACCGCGAAGAAGTCCGGTTATGATTTCCTTATTGAAAGAAAATCCCACGTCTTCGCTTGTCTGACCGGTAGGTACTCCGTAATATGGCATTATTTCTGCAGCTCCGGCCCTGAAAGCTGCTTCAAAAGGTAAGAGGTGATAGTTGAAATTATTGCCAGGGTATACCTGTCCTTTTTGTATTTCCAGATGAGGATCAATACCTTCCTTCTGCGGGCCGCCTCCCGAAAAATGTTTAACCATGCAGACCACGCTGTTTGGGCCTATAGTATCACCCTGGAATCCTTTTATGTAAGCTCCCACAAGTTTTGATGCAAGTTTTGCATCTTCTCCGAAGGTGCCATTGATCCTTGACCATCTTGGCTCTGTCGCCAGATCAGCCTGGGGATGCAATGCTAAACGGATACCGAGGGCAAGATACTCCTGGCGGGCGATGTTCCCGAATTCGGCAATTTCCAGCGAATCACCTATTGCTGCCAGACCGAGAGGTTCAGGAAACCGGGTCATATCACCCGATAATGCAGAAGCAAGAGGGTTCACGGAAAAATGGTTCCTGGGATCAGAGGCAAGGGTAACAGGAATTCCAAGCCGGCTTCTTTCTTCCAGCTTCTGAAGATTATTATACCATTCGGCCATCGCTTTTGTACTAGCACCGGAAAGTATGTTTAAATGATTCATATGCTTCATAAACAGCATCTTGGACGTCCCTGTTTCCAGGAGACTGAAGGGGTCTTTTAAAGAAGGTTTTTCGTTTACCGATCCGTCCTTATTTATTCCAACCATGGTAATGAACATAGTACCGGCTTTCTCTTCCAGGGTCATCTGCGAAAGCAGATCGCTTACCCTGTCATCGATAGATTTTCTTGAGTCTTCATAGACATCAAGTTTCCCATTCTTATTCAGATCCCTGAAGGTGAATCCGTCAATGGTAAGTGTTTTAACTTCGGCATATTCCAATGCCTTGCTTTTCCTGGCAATGTTACCTGCTGATATTTTCAGGTAAAAGAAAATTCCCAGCACCAGCAGAATGATGATTCCAATAATTGACGCAATAGTGTAACCTAAAATTTTTAAAGTTTTTTTCATATAGTTGGTCATTATATCAAATAAAAATTTGTCTTGCTTTAGAACGTACAATTTAAAACTATTGCAATGAAAAAGAAAAGTCTAATCAGTTTTTTTTCTGTCTTTTCCTCTTCTCTGGCTACTTTTTTGCAATTGCACAAACTCAATTACTACTCCAGCCATGTATAAATGCGGACCCAGAATCAATTGCTCGATCTATGGGAGGTATTTTATTCAAATTCAATTAATGATTATGTGAAGAAGATCCTAGGTTGCAATTCTGACAAAAAACTCATATTCTTCAAAAAAAGTTGCAACCCTTTCTTGAAAATTCACATACATCTCATCCTTAGAATTACAGAGGGTTTCAGAATGTCATAAAATGAAACAAGAGGTCAATTATGACCTCTTGTGCCGTTTGGTACCCCCAACGAACGAAAGTTGCAACCAGGACGACCGATCATTGTATTTCCAATTTATTAAAACATATCCCTTGAATATTCATTAAATCAATAGATTATGCTGAATACGGTAATAAATAATACTACTAATTATAATGATACCAATGTTCACATGGATAAAAAGACTCAATTAAAACTATGATTTGGATTCACTTTAGGTATTAAAAATGCCTGAATTAACAGAGAAGATGAAAACAGGAATAATTGTGGTATTGTTGCATATTATCCACATAAAGATTATATTTGTGGATAATATACAACATTTAATATGAAATCGAAGAAGCAAATACTTTTTCCAAAACATCAGAAGACCCTTGAAAAAGTAGGAGAGAACATAAAGCTTGCGAGAAAGAGAAGGAGTCTAACAACCATTCAGGTTTCTGAAAGGGCCGGAATTGACCGCTCAACCCTTGTCAGAATTGAAAAAGGAGATAGCAGGGTTTCATTGGGCGCGTACTTTAATGTACTGCGGGTACTTGGACTACAAGACGATTTTTTGAAGATAGCTACTGATGACGAGTTTGGGAGAAAGCTTCAGGATCTTAAACTTTTGAGTGAAAAGTAATATGGATAAATCGAAAACAGATATATGGGTTTATGCTCATTGGGTAGGGATGAAGGATCCAAAATGTATAGGTATCCTTTCATCTAATTTTGGAAAAGGGAGAAAAACTTTCAGTTTTGAATATGACAAAGACTGGATCTCCTCACATGAACAAATGCTACTCGATCCGGATCTTGGATGGTATTCCGGACCGCAGTATCCCAACAATAGGGACAATTTCGGTATATTCCTTGATTCAATGCCTGATTCATGGGGTCAGACCCTAATGCAAAGGCGAGAGCCAATAAGAGCAAGAGAAGAAGGAAGAGCACCAAGAAAATTGCATGATATTGATTTCCTTCTTGGAGTTTATGATGATAGTAGAATGGGAGCCTTGAGATTTAAGTTAGATCCAAACGGTCCGTTTTTAGAAACAGGATCAAGTACGACAACACCTCCCTGGACTACTCTTGGCGAACTTCAAGAAGCAGTGAGAATAATTGAATCAGATGAAAACGATGAGCATATAAGAAAATGGATATTGATGCTGATTGCACCTGGGTCATCCTTAGGGGGAGCTCGACCTAAAGCAAATTTTACAGACAGTTCAAAAAATTTATGGATTGCAAAATTTCCCTCTAAGAATGATAAAATTGATAAAGCAGCTTGGGAGTTATTGGCATATAGGTTAGCGCTTAAAGCAGGTATAAGAATGTCAGAATCACGTATAACTAAACTTTCAGGAGCTTATAATACATTTCTTACTAAAAGGTTTGACCGGATTCTGAATGAAAGGATACATTTTGCATCTGCAATGACAATGACTGGTAATTATGAAGAGGCAATAAGAGACAAAAACGCTAGTTACCTTGAGATAGCTGAATTTATTAAGTATTCAGGTGCAGAAAATATGAAAGATTTGCACCAATTATGGCGTCGGATAATTTTTAATATTTCAATCTCGAATACTGATGACCACTTAAGAAACCATGGATTTCTTTTATCAAACAAGGGCTGGAGATTATCGCCAGCCTATGATATCAATCCTTCTATTGATAAAGATGGTCTTGCCCTCAATATTGATATGGATAATAACGCCATGGATTTTGATCTGGCAAAAAGTGTCGGTGAATATTTTATGTTAAACACAAAGCAAATGGAAGAAATTCTAGCACAAATTATTTCTGTTGTGGCAAAATGGCGAAATAATGCAAATGCTATCGGGATACTGAAAAAGGAACAGGAAATGATGCAGCCTGCATTCAGATTCTTATAAAATCAGTCTTTATAAGTGCTAAATGGTATTCTCGCCTGAATATATAAGTTTATTTAAATCCATCTTTTATGGAAGGCAGGATGTACATGCAATAAGATGGGAGAAAGATGGTAAATCAGGTTATATGCCAGCTTATAAAGTTGATTGGACCGATTATAAAAAGTATAAATCGGCAGGGGGAACCTTTAGGGACTATGAAAAAAAAGAGTATATACCATTCTCTGAGGAAGTAGTTTTACGGCATTTGCAGGGAACAGAAACCGTTGGAATATATCCCCTCCTGGAGGACAATACGTCGTATTTTATTGTAGCTGTTTCGATGCCGAAAACTGGAAAGAATCTGTTCAAGAGTTATATTCGGTATGCTCCAAATTTGAAATACCATCATATATAGAGCGTTCCCGTTCCGGGAATGGTGCTCACTTATGGATCTTTTTTGAAGGCAACTTTCCGGCAGAACAAACACGGAAATTAATGTTTGAACTATTAAGGGAAGCTTATATTATTTCACACTTTGACAAAGAACCAAGCTTTGCCAGTGCTCACCCAGGCTACTCATCAGTAACATAACCCTTAAGCTATAAAAAGTTCTTGCTGAGATAATCTTCAAATTTCTCCCTATACTGATCGCCAACTGGAATATATACCTTACCGAATACAATTCTGCCCCGGTCAATGGTGTCCACCATCTGAAGATTCACAATGAACGAGCGGTGAACTCTCATGAATTTTCCGGCTGGCAGTTTGGCTTCCAGTACCTTGAGTGTGATCTGCGACTGGATAGGTTCAAGGGAAGTTACTGCAAAGATCCTTACATAGTCATTAAATCCTTCTATGTATTGAATGTCATTGAATTTTAATCTCTTGATCTTGTAATTAGACTTCAGGTACAGGAATTCGTTGCTTGACTCGATATTTTCGTAGGTTTTCTTTTCAAAATTGATAAGTTTTTCAGCCCTTTGAATTGCCTTGTGGAAATCCTGGTAACTGAAGGGCTTGACAAGGTAATCCACTACTTCAAGTTTGAAACCTTCGATGGCATATTTCTTATATGCCGTAGTGAAGATCACCTTTGGTCCAGTGGTCATCTGCCTGGCGAATTCGATTCCATTCAGCTCCGGCATCTGGATATCGAGCATTACAATTTCAACACTGTTCTCCCTCAGGAAAACTGCCGCCTCAATTGGATTTGAAAACTTTCTGAGAAGTGTCAGTTCCGGAGTTTCTTCAATGTACCTGGCAATCAGCTGGAGAGCCAGGGGTTCGTCATCAACAGCTACAATTGTCATCATGAGACCTGTATTTTTAGTAATACTTCGAAGGTACTTTCGGTTTTATTCAGTTGCAGGTCATGTTTTCCGGGGAAGAGCAGATCGAGGCGTTTCCTGACATTATTCAAGCCTATGCCGGAGGATTCAAGACCAGTTAGGACCGCAGATCCGGATATACTGTTAAAGGATCTGAATATTATTGTGTTATCAGAGGTAGCAATAGATATGTCTATGAATGAATCCTCACGAAAGCTCACACCGTGCTTGAAAGCATTTTCAATAAAGGGAATGAAGAGGAGCGGGGGTATCCTGAAATCCTCGTATTCATCGGGGACCTTCACTCTCAGGTTATAATTTTCCTCAAGTCTGAGTTTCATAAGGTCGATATAATTTGTCATCAGTTCTATCTCATTACTGAGTTTCGTTTCACTATCCTCCGAATCGTAAAGAAGGTATCTCATCATTTTCGACAGCTTCAATATAGCAGACCGTGAATCCTCCGGGTTGGTTGTACTGAGCGAATAGATGTTATTAAGAGTATTGAAGAAAAAATGAGGACTGATCTGGTTCTTTAGAAGGGCAAGCTCTGCATTAAGCTTTGCCTTTCCCATCTCTTCCTGCACTTTTTCAATTTTTGTCTGACGTTCAAGCACCCTGAGACCCAGTGAAAGTAATACCATAAAAAGTGAGGATGACGTGTACCCAATAAAATGGGCATTAGGTATAGCTATTATGAACGTAGGCCTTCTCATTTGAAGCGGCGGCATCTTCCGTCCTTCACCTGGCTGCCTTATGATCTGATCTGAGTTGCCATTTTTAGATATTATATTTAAAATCTGTTCGTTGGCAAAGTCAGATATGAAATAAAAGCAGACAACAAGAGCCAAAACGGAAATATAGTATCTGTACCTTTTTTTCTGAAAGAAAAGGACCGGTATGAGGAACAGGTAATTTGCATAGAAAATTAAGGCACTTATTGCCGTGATGGTGTAATAGTTCAACAGGAAATTACTTCCCATACGGAACCTTCGTGCAGAGTAAATAGTCAACCCCAGAATAACTACCCATACCAGGATGTGGAGTACAATCCTGGTGGCTTTTTCCTTTGTTACTTTTCTCATAGTTTCTTTAACAAACAAATTTGATTAATTTTTTTTTTAATCATAACTATTTATTGTTGAAAATGAATGTTTATTCTATTCTGTTCTCAAACTCTCATTGACAGACAAAACTCATTGAGAGCTAAGACTGTCTTTGATAGCCGAAGCTCATTGTGAGCGTAGACTATTCACCGGGTTCGCAAACGCAGCTTTAATTGCCTGGAAACTTATTGTGGCGAGTGCAATAATTATAGCAACAAATCCACCAGCGGCAAATAACCACCAGCTGATCTCGATACGGTAAGCATAATTCTGCAACCAGTTGTGCATAACATACCAGGCAATAGGTGTAGCAATTGTAAACGCAATTGTAATGAGCATGATAAACTCTTTTGCAAACAAATAAACAATATTATCTGCGCTGGCACCGAATACTTTACGAATACCAACTTCTTTTGTTCTCTGTACTGCCATGAATAAGGCTAAACCATATTGCCCAAGACAGCTAAGGAATATGGCGATTGCTGCAAAAATTTCATACAATTGCGCTAACTGACTTTCCTGTTTGTAAAAACCTGCAATCTTATCATCAAGAAACTTGTATTCATAAACAAAGTTGGGAAGTGTTTGCTCCCATATTATTTTAACAGATTGAAGTGCAGAAGAAATGTTTTTCGATTCAAGTTTTATTCCTGCCTGGCTGTACATTGTGATATTTGTGGTAATAAGCAATGGTGCAAGATCATTGCGAAAAGACATGTCATTAAAATCTTTCAATACACCAACAACGGGACATTTTATTCGCCCACCCCATATGCTTATTTCTTTATTCAATATTTCATCAGGGTTTTTTATTCCCAATCTTCTCATAAACGACTCATTCACTAAAAATTCACTTGTCATTTTAGAAGGCTGCAAATTTCTACCGGCTATCAGTTGTAATTTATAAGCAGGCACATACTCCTCGTCGGCGAATTTTGTAATAGCTTTAAAATCTGCTTCTTTTGTTGCATGGTCAAACTTGAATGTGCTCCACATATCATTTGCATCTTCGACCGGAGTGTTGGAACTGAAGGTTACTGCCTGCACACCGTTTACTGACAATAACTGTTGCTTTAAATATTCTCCCTTTCTGAAAAAAACAGTATCCATACGGAAAGGAACATTTATAATTGCATCTTTATTGAAGCCCAGGGGTTGATCCATGAAATAATTCATTTGTTTTACAATTATAAGTGTTCCGATGATGAGTGCCAGTGCTATGATGAATTGAAACACTACCAATCCTCTTCTTAATGAAATTCCTTTTGTAGTTGTTATTTTACTATTTAAAGCGTCGACCGGACTGAAACGCGATAAAACTATAGAAGGATAAAAACAGGCGAAGGCGGTTACAACAATTGTTACGGTCACAAGAAATAAAATAATTGCAGTATTGTCGATTTTTTTGAATGAAGAAGAAAGTTCTAATATTTGATTTAAATAAGGCAATGCAAGAATTGTAATAAAACTGGCAAGTATTACAGCACTTAAAACTATAAGAAATGTTTCGAGAATGAACTGGATTTGCAATTGAGATTTGTTACTTCCCAAAACTTTTCTTACGCTGACTTCCATTGCACGATTAACAGCTTGAGCAGTGGAAAGGTTGATAAAGTTGACACAGGCAATTAACATGATGAATGCTGCAATCAGCCACAAAACATTAAGTAGGTGGCAGCTGATTGTTTTGTTGCTGCAATCACCCGTTTTTGTATCGTAATGAACCGCACTTAATGGTTGTATAATATAACTATCCTTATTATCAGGAGATTCCATCTTTTGTGAGTAGGCTCTTAATTGTTGACTGAAATTGTCAACAGAAATATTCGGCGGCAACAAAACATAGCAACCGAAATCAGAATTCGTTCTATCCTTCCAATCTTTGTTTTTTGCCATATCTCCGGTAATCCCTGTTCCAAAAGCCACAACAAGTTTTAGTTGAAAGTCTGTATTGGCAGGTATGGTCGCAAGAATACCTGAAACTTTCAATACGTCTGTGGAATGACTGAATAGAGAGCCGCCAGCTTCCAGTTTAATGGTTTTGCCCAACGCTGTTTTCCAGTCACCAAAGTATTTTTCTGCAATCTCTTTTGTAAGCAATACATTGTTCGGATCCTTCATTGATTCATAGGAACCTGAAAGCAGCGGGTAATCAAATATTTTAAAGAATGAAAGCCCTGCAAAAAACACACCTCTGTCCTCTTTAAATGATTTAACCGCTGATCCGTTATTGTCCGGTATCAACAATTTATCATTGTGGCTTGCCCAAAACTGAGCTACTTGTTCTATTTGGGCAAAAGTTGTTTTCAATCCATCGGCCAAAGGAAAAGGAACATCTTTTCCGGTATTTGCTGACTCAGAATTATGATATTCGGTTAACACACGATAGATGCGATCTTTCTTTGAGTGAAAATTGTCGAAGCTAGTCTGAAATTGAATAATGATAAAGATCATCATACAAACCGCAATACCAACAGCCAGACCGGCGATGTTTATAACATTGTAAATTCTGTTTCTAATCAAACTTCTGAATGCGGTTTTGAAATA
The DNA here is from genome assembly GCA_049792755.1 of Bacteroidales bacterium. Classification (GTDB taxonomy): domain Bacteria; phylum Bacteroidota; class Bacteroidia; order Bacteroidales; family VadinHA17; genus LD21. Next base: position 12,769 of record JBARBF010000108.1, read on the forward strand.
ATTTTTAAACATGAACAAGTTGTAATGAGTTTTAAAAGCATAATTTAAAAGCCAGTTTATGCAAAAGTATTTTCCCCCCTATTTGAAAACGAATGGAAAGGGCAGAAAGCCTGTTTTTACCGGTGGAGAGTTTATTTTATCCCGGTGCAAACTAAAGAATGATGAATGTCAGGGTGAGAGTTAGTAATGAGAAAATGATGTAAGTATTGTTGTGAGAGTGAGTATTGAGAAAACAGAGTGAGTGTGCTCGCTCTCGCTCACACACTCGCTCTGTTTTAGTACCCGGAGCGGGACTTGAACCCGCACAACCGTAATGGTCACAGGATTTTAAGTCCTGCGTGTCTACCATTCCACCATCCGGGCGCTTTAGGTGGGGCAAATTTAAAATAAATTCTTCTTAATAAAAACAATTTATTTGCAAAGGATGCAAAGAAGACATAATGCATGCAAAGCAGTAGAGACGCCCAACTTGGGCGTCTCTACATAATATCTTCTGTTTTTGTGTTTTGCAGTCAACCTGAATTTATCGAAGTGACTAATTATTTAACCAGAATTGGTTTACCTAACCCTACTTTCTCGAGATCATTAAGCTGAGTTTTTGCATCTCCGACAACAACATAGTACATTTTAGAAGGATCGATGTATTTATTTGCTAATTCCAATAATTTTTCAATTGTAATGCCCTGAATGAATTTTTCTTCCTGCTTGATGAAATCATCCGGAAGATTGAAGGCTGTCATTGTATTAAGCATGCTGATCAGGTTACCTAATGTTTCAAACCGCAGAGCATTGCTCTTCAACAATGAAGATTTAGTAAAATCGACATATTCCTGAGATATGTTTTTGCGGTACTTCTCCATCTCTGTCTTGAAAATTGTAACAGACTCAAGAGTTGAATTTGATCGAACCCTTGAGGTGGCTATAAATGAACCGTAGTTTTTAGCTCCATTAAAGTTTGAGCGTGCTCCATAAGTAAAACCTTTCTCCTCCCTTAGAACAAGATTTAAAATCCCATTGAATGACCCTCCTAGTTTATAATTGGCAACAGTTGCGGGATAGAAATCAGGATTTGTTCTTGGAATGCTTGGTGACCCGATTGAGATTACCGATTGTTTTGCTCCCGGTACGTCAACAAAGTAAATTTGAGACTTATCAGGTGGTCCGGGAACTTTAATATTTGGAATAGTGACATTCTTTGCCTTCCATTTCTTATCCAGGCCTGCAAGGGCCGTCTTTACTCTTGTTTGATCGATGTCGCCTGCTACCAGGAGTTTGGAGATTGAGGGCGAAAGATATTTATTATAATAATCTTTAAGGTCGTCCATTGTTATATTTGCTACTGAGGCATCTGTTCCTGTTGCATCAATAGCCAGTATGTTATCACCGAACATAAGTTTATTAAGTGTACTGGAGGCAAGATAATCCGGACTTGCGGCATTGCGCTTCAGATTATTTATTATACGGCTTTTGACAATTCCAAAAGACGCTGTATCCCATCTGGGTTCCAGCAGGATCTCCTGTACCAGAGCAAGGGTTTTCTCAAAGTTTTTTGACATAGAACTTACTTCCACAGAAATATCCTCGTTCCCGGAAGTAACCCTTATTGTGGCGCCAAGTAATCCGATTGCATCTTCAAGCTGCTCCGGGGTCTTGTTCTTTGTTCCTTCATTCATCATTGCAGCTACCAAATTCGCAAGACCCGCTTTTTCGACCTTATCAAGCATATGACCACCATTAATAACTATGGAATATTGGACAAGAGGAAGCTCATTTTGTATAATTCCCCATACTTTCATTCCGTTGGAGAGCGATGCTTTCCATGGCAGAGGTATTGTCACCTCAGGATCAGGTCCAATCTTGGGCATTATCGACCTGTCCAGTTTTGTCGGGGTTCTGACTGTAGGTTCCTCCTTAATTGAGTCAGCCTTGACCTGTGCGGCTTTTGCAATATCTTCTTCTATGATTCCTGAATTCTTTGAACCTTGAGCAATAAGATTTATCTGACCTTTTGGCACAAAACTTGTTTCAACAAAATTTTTCCCTTTAATATATTTATTAAATACAGCCTTCACATCTGCCATCGAAACATTTTGAATAGCTGCAAGATCTTTTTTATAATATTCAGGATCACCGGTGTTCATGGTGTACTCAGCAAATTGAAAAGCTTTACCCTGAACACTGGCAAATGAATTGTAGAAGCGGGTTTCATAACCGGCTTTAATCCTCGTAAGATCCTCCTCTGAGAAACCATTTTTTTCAAATTTTTCAAGACCTTCAAATATTGCTTTCTCAACTTCGGTAAGATTGACATCAGGATTAGCCGTAACGGAAATTGTGAAACTGCCGGCAAGCTCCTGTGACCCGTTTCGTGCCATGACCCTTGATGTGAGCTTTTTCTCCTTTACCAGCACACTATATAGGGGAGACTTTTTAGTGCCAGCCAATAAGTCTCCAAGAAAATTGAGTGCATATGAATCTTTCGAGTACCTCTCGACTGTGGGAAATACCATATTCAATTGGGGAGCTTTAGCAAAATTATCTTCATGGTAAAGCCTGGAAGTTGAGCTTAAGGCAACAGGTACAGGACCTCTTTTTTCAATATTTGTACCTGCAGGTATTTCTCCAAAATACTTATTAATCAGTACTTTAACTTCTTCTTTATTAATATCTCCTGAGATCACAAGGGTAGCATTGTTAGGGGCATAGAATTTCTTATGAAAAGCTTTTACATCTTCTACCGTTGCACCGGTAAGATCTTCCATTTCCCCAATGACGGTCCAACTGTAAGGATGACCTTTAGGATAAAGGTTTTTAGAAATGATCTCCTGGTTAAACCCATAGGCAGCATTGTCAACACTCTCGCGCTTCTCATTCTGAACCACATTCTGTTGATTTGCCAGACTTTTTTTTGTTACAGTGTTGGTAAGGTATCCCATTCTGTCAGATTCCATCCACATTGCCATCTCAAGTGCATTTTTCGGTATGACCTCGAAATAATTTGTCCTGTCCTGGTTTGTACTTCCGTTTAATGTTCCACCTGCACCCTGAATATTTTTAAAATACTGACCTTCTCCTACATTTTCAGATTTCTGAAACATCATATGTTCAAAGAGGTGGGCGAAACCTGTCTTCCCTGGAACTTCGCGACTTGATCCTACATGATAGTAGACCGCAAGCGCGGCAATCGGATCTGATTTATCCACATTGAGAACAACCGTCAATCCGTTGGGCAGCTTGAACTTTTCGAAGGGTATTGACAAACCGGCCTCTTTGTTTTGAGGTTTAAATGATAAAAAGCCAAGTGTCATCAACAGTGTTACCATAAATAAAATTCTTTTCATAATTATATAATTTAGGATTTATCTTTTAAAAAGTTTTTGATTTCCGAAGGTAAGATAAAACCTGAAATATAAAACCCTTCTAACATTATTTAACATTGATTGGAATAGTTCCTGAAAGTTATAAGCGTTTCTGAGTTTAGCCTTTGGCATATAATATAATATTGCACAATACGATTTAATCTTCAGGTTTTGAAAATTAAAAAAAATGCTTATTTTTGCCCGTGATTTTGCGGGAGTAGCTCAGTTGGTAGAGCACGACCTTGCCAAGGTCGGGGTCGCGGGTTCGAGTCCCGTCTCCCGCTCAGACAAAAGAGGCCGTCTCATATTATGTTTTGAGACGACCTCTTTCTTTTACTTTAATAAATTGTGTTTCTATCATTTTTTAACCGGACCCCACTCCAGCAATGTATTATTCTCAAAATAAAGCCAGGTGCTTCTGAATATCCATTCTTCTTTTACGACATTACTGCTTATAATCCTGTTGATCTTATCAGCAGTTCCCCAGCTGTCTTTAACCATCTCGGAAGTCATCCCTTTCCAAATTTTACCGGAAAACAGCCTGGATGCCATATTCGAACCATATTTATTTTCAAGATATGAATACCTGCTTTCCTGTTGTTCCTGAACAGGCTCCGCGTTCTGTACTGACGGTTGCGATTGAATAGATGGCTGAGTATTAACGGGTGGCTCAACTATAACTGCATCACGTTTGAAAATAAAACCTTCATTTTCTTCAAATACAACATGATAGTAAGTGCTGTCAGAATCCAGAACTGTAACTACAGAGTCAGCCGGAATAATAAAAATTACCGAAGTAAGATCATCTTTGGTCCCAAATAAACGGCTCGCTGATTTTAATCTGGCTGTTGCTGTAATATCCTGACTGGCAGGCTGATTTTGCTCCGGGACCTGAAGTTTATCAGCTTTATTTGTCTGTCCTGCAAGCGAAACAACAGCAGTCAGGAGAGTCGCAATAATAAATATTCTTTTCATAATATGTTTATTCAGTTAACGCAAAAACTCTAATGTTTATTTTATCTTTTTATGAATCAGCATCAATCCGTCGCGCAGCGG
>JBARBF010000109.1:0-2902 GCA_049792755.1 Bacteroidales bacterium
TAGGGCGGTTTGCAGGTCTCGCCTGTACGATACCTGCGGAGGGCCTACCTCCATCTTAATTACAGCATCGACTTCGGTCTCTCGATCGTTGTCGGCAAGGCACACCTATGAAACCTAACGGCCCGGCAATAAAGGGAGGTTGTGTTACCCGACGCAAGCACCGGGCAGAGTCCCGGTTCTTTAGCCAGAAAGCTGTCACGGTGCAAGGAGGGTATGGCACGTGTTTTTGCAGTCATGGCAGGATTTAAAGTGAGGTATATGAGTGTCGCGGTACAAGGTTGATTGCGAGCCATATATTTATCCCCGTTACAAAATTTTATGCGTTGCAGTGGCGCGGTCGCGGTATCGGCATTAGAAATCTGTCTTGTTAGCAGGAGCAAAAGCAAAAACCGTGACAAACAACTTACCTTTATTGACCGTGTTATAAGCAGGCTCTTTTTAACTTCTCTTGTCCAATGGATATAGGAATTCACAATTTTGGCTTACATGGAAGATTCATCCTTTGGCACAGATCCTTGAAACGAGGATCATTACGAAGATTATCATATGCGGGAAACAACAAATAAGTCATATTAGGGTCTCTGAAATTGTATGCCTGCTCCAGCCAGTAAATAGCTTTATCGCTTTCTTTGGCCAGACAATATAGCATAGCGACGTCAGTTGGAGCAAAGAATTGATTTTGATTTTTTGTCCATATTCCCCCTAACCTGCCAGCAAGGGATATCATTGCTCCCCGGAAGCCATCTTTTGAATATCCCTGCTCAAGAGATTTGACCGATTCAGGATCTACCATACTCCAAAAAGATTTCAAAGTGGCATAAGCTTCCTCGGTCTGCCCGGCAACAATATATGCCTGCCACAGGTTGGTAAGGGCAAAAGGATATCCCGGCGAAAGGTCCAGGGCTTCATCGAATGCCCTGATAGCTTCCTTATATTTCCTGGCCATAAAAAGATCCACTGCATAAAAAGTTGTTATAAACGGATTAATAGGATCAAGCTTGAGAGCTACATCAATCTGTTCCATCGCTTCTTCAGGTCTTCCCAGAATATTTAAAAGATGGGAATACGCAGCATGCGTCATCGCGCTGTTGGGATTGAGTGAAATTGATTTTTTAAATCCCGATTCACCAGCTGACCAGTCGAACAATCCCCATACTTTCTTACCGGCTAAAGTATACTGGACGACGGCATTGTTACTGTCAAGATCATAAGCTCTCATGACAGCTTCCATTGATTTGGGATTCCCTTCAGCCGGTGAGACGAGCCCCCATTGCTGACGATAAGACCATACATCACAGATACCTGTGTAAGCCAGGGCATAATCATGGTCAATGTTTTTAGCCAGTTCAAAATAATGCATGGCAGAATCAAGATCAGCTGGTGTGAATTTATTAAGATAGTACTGTCCCTTTAGGTAGGCCTTATAGGCCTCAAGATTATAGGTAGGAAATTTTTCAATCAATTTTTTCTCCTGTGGAGTTATTTTTGCATTTAATTCTGATGCAATACCTTGAGCTACGAGACTCTGGATATTGAAGAATGTATTGGCATTTTCAAGCTTCTGCCGAAAGGAACTCCCCATTAAATGTCTTTCCCTTCCGTTACGAATCTCTATTAACTGTACTCTTAAAATTATTGAATCGCCAAACTTCTGACCACTTCCTTCTACTAAATAATTTACATGCCGTTCCATTGCAATTTCAAGTAATGATTTCGTAGATTTTCTGTATTGTTCAACTGAAGATCTCGAAATAGGTGTAAGTTCTTTTATTGCCTGGAGTCTGTTTAATATTTCCTCCATAACACCATCCATAAAAATTGCTGTTGTGGAATCATGGCTGTCATTTCTGAAAGGTAAAACAGCAATAGATTTTTCAACTGGTTGTGAGGATTTGAAAAGTCTAGGAATAAAAAATAGCCCTAGTAGAATCAGTGCCAAAGCAATAACAGATATTATAATAGTTCTTTGATTCAGATATTTTGATGGAACAGGTTTTATTTTTTTAACATTTTCTAAAATTTCTCCATCCTGATGATCATACTTTTTTAGTGAAGTAATAATTTCTTTAGCTGCATTAGCAACTTTATTAACCTGGTTCCGGTATTTTGTTCTGTTTAGATTTTCTTTTGTTTCATCATCTGGAGATAAAGGTCGGTTCACACCCGGCTCCTTGTAAATAAATTCAATAGCACGTAATACTCCGCCTGTTTCATCTTCAAAAACTTTCTGATCGATGGCATCAAGTTCATGAATTTTAACCGAAAGAATACGGCTGGCAACATTTCCATTTGCCAAGGTTATATCTCTTCCGAATGCATCTTCCTTTGCCATTTTATTAAAGGCCATAAGCTCATTTTGCCATGCGAAGCTTTTCGGATCACAGTAAGTCTGCGAGATGATCGGGATAAAAATCAAACATTTCAGTTTTTCTTTCAGAGAGGAATCCACAATATGGGTCTCTAGTAATCCATCATGCGGATTTTCATCAAAATAGATGGAAATATCCTCTTTAAAGGTAGCTTCAAGCTCCTTTTTAAGATCACCAACGAATCTAGTCACCCAACCGTCGAACTTGTTATCTTTCTGGCGGTAGCTTATGAAAATGTCGTAGTTGTAACCTTCAATAATACTTGTCATCGCGATTTGGTTATTACAAACTAATGTGTTTAATTCTATATTTTAATCAAAATTAGGCAATTATGAATGACAAGTCAAGCTTTGGGACTCTTTCCCATCTGAATCATTTTCTAGTTGGCGCTTCGGCTTGCTTATAACGGGAGTTTGTCTAATAACTATTCAGAATTTTCAATTTATGCCAGATTAGTGAGCTCTTTTCGTCAAATTGGCTAAAACTGAGTCCCAAAAGGTCAAAAAACATCGAAACAAGTATCCTGAGATACT
>JBARBF010000110.1:0-95186 GCA_049792755.1 Bacteroidales bacterium
GCATTGGTTGCTTCTTTGGCGGCATTCTTCAACTCCTGTGCTACGTTATTTACTGAAGACTTTTATAAGCCAATGTTCAAAGGTAAAAGTGAGGCCAGATACGTTTTGATAGGCCGTATTGCAACAATTGTTGTTGTGATACTTGGAATTATATGGATCCCGGTAATGATGAGTCTTGGCAGTCTTTACGAATATTTGCAAGATATTCAATCGCTTCTTGCTCCTGCTATGGTTGCAGTATTTGTACTGGGTATATTCTCAAAAAAAATTACGCCCAAGGCAGGTGAAGCAGGTTTAATTGTAGGCTTTCTTATTGGTATGGTACGCTTGCTGACCAATATCATTACAAATTCAGGTAAAAATGTAATGACAGGCTGGTGCTGGGAATCCACCCATTGGTTTTGGCATACTAACTGGCTTATCTTTGAGATATGGCTGCTTGTCTTCATCATGTTGTTTATGGTTGTAGTATCATTCTTTACTCCAAAACCAACTGCTGAACAGGTTGAGTTTATTACTTTCACAGGTGACTATAAAACTCTCATCAAAAAGAGCTGGAACAAGTGGGATGTAGTTGCTTCATTGGGTGTGGTACTGATTTGTACTTTATTTTATATTTACTTTTGGTAAACCTTTTTAAGGAATTATTATAAAAAAAATTATATGGACAATTTTAAAAAACTTGAAGTCTGGTTTGTTACTGGAACCCAGCATCTGTATGGTCCTGAGACTCTGAAACAGGTTGCAGCTGATTCAACAAAAATTGCTGCCGCATTCGATAAAAATCCGAAAATCCCGGTGAAAGTTGTTTTTAAACCAATCCTAACAACTCCGGATTCTATAACTGAACTATGTACTGAGGCTAACAATTCAAAACAGTGCGTTGGGCTAATTTGCTGGATGCATACATTTTCTCCTGCAAAGATGTGGATCAAAGGTTTGAATCTTTTAAATAAGCCTTTCCTGCATTTACATACCCAGCTTAACCAGGATATCCCATGGGAGACTATTGATATGGACTTTATGAACCTAAATCAATCGGCTCATGGTGACCGTGAATTTGGTTTTATCGGTGCAAGGATGAGGTTAAACAGAAAGATAGTTGTAGGTCATTATGAAGATCCTGATGTTATTGCACGGATAGCTGTATGGGTAAGAGTTGCTTCAGCATATAATGATGCTCTTAATATGAAAGTCGCCAGATTTGGAGACAACATGCGCGATGTTGCTGTTACCGAAGGGAACAAAGTAAGTGCTCAGATAAAGATGGGATATTCGGTTTATGGTTATGGTATCGGTGACCTCGTGAAATCAGTAAATGAAGTATCTCCAGGTGCTGTTAAAAAATTACTTGCTGAATATGGATCAGAATATAAATTAACCAAAGCTGTCGCCTCATCCGATACTTTAAGGGAAGCTGCCAAAATCGAAATTGGCATGGAGGCATTCCTGAATATCGGGAACTTCAAAGCTTTTACAACAACATTTGAAGATCTGCACGGGCTTAAACAATTACCCGGACTTGCTGTGCAACGGTTGATGGCCAAAGGCTACGGTTTTGGCGCTGAAGGTGACTGGAAGACTGCCGCTCTGGTTCGCTCTATGAAAGTCATGTCGGCAGGGCTGAAAGGTGGAACCTCATTTATGGAAGATTACACATATCATTTCGATCCTAAAGGTATGAGAGTTCTGGGAGCTCATATGCTTGAAGTTTGCCCTACAATTGCTCTTGCTAAACCTTCAATTGAGATACACCCACTTTCAATCGGGGGGAAAGAGGACCCTGCCAGGCTTGTTTTCAAAACTGCTCCCGGAAATGCAATTAATGTATCTGTCATTGACCTTGGAAACAGGTTCAGAATGATAGTTAATGAGGTTGAGGTTGTTAAATGCCCTGATATGCCAAACCTGCCTGTTGCAAGCGTTCTATGGAAGCCATTACCTGATCTGAAGAAAGGCGCAGCAGCCTGGATTATGGCTGGAGGAGCTCATCATACCGGGTTCAGCAGCTCAATTAATTCGGAATATCTTGAGGATTTTGCTGGTATGATGGGAATTGAGTATGTACTCATTGATGAGAAGTGCGATCTTACTGCTTTAAAAAATGAACTAAAGTGGAATGAAGTATTCTATCATATCTCCGACGGAATAATATAGCTCCTGAACTGATTTTATTATTGGAATCTTTCCTGAAGAAGATGAATATTTATCCGAACAGTACAAAACATCACCTTGCAGTTGACTGTATCATTTTCGGTTATGATATACTGGAAAAAGAGATAAAACTTCTTCTGTTCAAGCGTATTGTTGAACCTGCAAAAGGCAGATGGTCACTTGCCGGCGGATTTGTAGAAGCAAATGAAAGTCTCGATGAAGCTGCAAGCAGAATTCTTCGTAAACTTACAGGCCTGGAGTCGGTTTATATGAAACAATCATATGCATATGGAGAAACAGACAGGGATCCGGGCGACAGGGTTATTTCAATAGCATATTTTGCTCTTATACCAATAAGGGATATCAATAAGGAACTGGCTGAGCAAAACGGAGTGAGCTGGCGTTCATTATCAAGATTGCCCGATTTGATATTTGACCATCCTTTGATGGTTAAACGCGCTCTCACAGAACTTCAGAATCAGATAAAGATCAAACCTGTCGGTTTTGAGTTGCTGCATGATAAATTCACGCTTGTTCAGCTTCAGGATCTATATGAAGCTATCTATCAGCGAAAAATTGATAAGAGAAATTTCAGGAAAAAAATATTATCAATGGGAATTCTTGAAAAGCTTGATGAAAAAGAGAGGGAAACTTCAAAAAAAGGTGCCTATTATTATAAATTTAATGAGGGAACTTATAAAAGATTGAGGCAAAATGGCTTCTATTTTAATCTGGATGTAAACTAGAAATAAGTGCCCAGAATGCCTTGCTTTAGTTTACCTCATCCCCCAACCCCTCCTCCCGGGGGAGAAGGGGTGCAAAAAGAAGATAATCAGTGTTTTAAGTACCTCTTCCTTGGGAGAGGGAATTAGGGAGAGGTGGAGAGAAAAACAGGATGAATTGAATCTAATTCAGAATCTGGATTTCGTCAATGGTTGAACTTATTAAAGTTTTATAAAGATGCTTGAGAATTTAAAAGACACTGTCTTACGGGCTAATCTGGAACTGGTGGATAAAGGACTGGTAATTCATACATGGGGTAACGTAAGCGGAAGAGATAAAGAAAGCGGGCTTATTGTAATTAAACCCTCGGGAGTGAGTTATCATTCAATGAAAGCAGACGATATGGTGGTAATTGATCCGGCTGGCAGGATTGTGGAGGGAACGTATAAACCATCAACTGATTCTCCTACGCATCTTTTGCTTTACAGTACTTATAAATCGCTGGGAGGAGTTGTACACACGCATTCATCATTTGCAACCTCGTGGGCACAGGCAGGAAGAGCTATTCCTTCTTTTGGAACAACTCATGCCGACCATTTTTACGGAGAAGTTCCATGCACACGTATGTTGACGAAGAAAGAAATTGAGTATAATTACGAAATCAATACAGGAAAAATCATAATTGAAAAACTGGGAGAAGTTGATCCACTAACTATTCCATCAGTATTGGTTGATGGTCATGGTCCCTTTTCTTGGGGTATCAGTGCTGAAGATGCAGTTTATAACGCTATAACTCTTGAAGAGATAGCAAAAATGGCATTTTATACTGTGCTGCTCGGAAAAACAGAACCAATCAGTAAATTCCTGCTTGATAAACATTTTAAACGAAAACATGGGAAAGATGCCTATTATGGACAAGATAAGTACCCCCCAACCCCCCTAAAGGGGGGCTAAATTGTGATGTTGTGATGAATTATACCTGGATGCAGAATTTATTCCCCCTTTAGGGGGATGGCTGAAAAGCAGCCAGGGGGTTTACGGATTTAAAATAAAACTTAATTATTTAAGTATGGAAAAGAAATATGTTATAGGAATTGATTATGGAACCGACTCAGTCCGTTCTGTAGTTGTAGATACAACCAACGGAGAAATAATCGGTACTTCTGTATTTGAATACCCGAGATGGAAAAAGGGACTTTATTGCGATCCATCTATCAACCAGTTTCGTCAACACCCTCTCGATTATATTGAAGGCCTTGAACAATCCTTAAAAGGAGCTATTGCTGGTCTGACTCCTGACGTTGTGAACAATATTGTCGGTATTACAGTCGATACAACCGGGTCAACTCCTGTGGCAGTAGATAAGGAAGGAACTCCCCTTTCGATGAAGAAGGGCTTTGAAAATAATCCGGATGCAATGTTTGTACTATGGAAAGATCATACTGCTGTTAAAGAAGCTGCCGAGATAAACAATCTGGCCAGAACATGGGGAGGAATAGATTATACCAAATTCGAAGGGGGAATTTACTCATCAGAATGGTTCTGGGCCAAAATACTTCACGTTCTTCGAAATAGTGATGAAGTCAGAAAAAATGCATGGTCATGGGTTGAGCATTGTGACTGGATCCCGGCATTACTAACAGGAAAAACTGATCCCCTTCAATTAAAAAGGAGCCGGTGCGCTGCAGGACATAAGGCGATGTGGCACAAAGATTTCAAGGGTTTGCCGGATGAAAAATTTCTTACAAAGCTCGATCCTGTTTTGACTGGTCTGAGGGATAGACTTTACAGTAAAACATACACATGCGATACTGAAGTCGGGAAGCTTTCGCCGGAATGGGCAAACAAACTAGGTCTCTCACCCGACGTGAAAATTGGCGCTGGGACTTTTGATGCGCATACAGGCGGTGTCGGAGGGGAGATAAAACCTTATTATCTCGTTAAAGTTATGGGAACCTCTACTTGCGATATGATTGTAGCTCCAATGACTGAGGTAGGCGATAAACTCGTTTCCGGAATTTGTGGCCAGGTTGACGGCTCAATAATTCCCGGAATGCTTGGCCTTGAAGCTGGACAGTCGGCCTTTGGCGATATTTATGCCTGGTTTGGCAAATTATTAATGTGGCCTGTTGTCAATATTATATCTGAAATGACATCAATTGATGAAGATTCAAAGAAAAAAATTATTGAAGAAACTGCTGATAAGTTAATTACAGAATTAAGCAAACAAGCTGAATCACTACCGGTTGAAGAAACTTCAATCGTTGCTCTCGACTGGATGAATGGCAGACGTACTCCGGATGCTAATCAGGCGCTCAAAGGCGCTATTACCGGGTTATCTCTTGGATCTGATGCACCCAGAATTTTTAAAGCTTTGGTCGAGGCAACAGCTTTCGGCTCAAGAATGATTAATGAACGATTTATATCTGAAGGTATCCGAATTGATGGCGTTATAGCCATCGGAGGTGTTGCCAAAAAGAATCCATTTGTAATGCAGATAGTTGCAGATGTTCTTAATATGCCCATTAAAGTTGCGGTTTCGGATCAAACCTGTGCCCTTGGTTCTGCAATGGCAGCTTCAGTGGTTGCAGGGGTTCATAAAGACATTCCTTCTGCACAGAAAGCAATGGGTGGCGGCTTCGAAAAGGAGTACCATCCCGATCCTGTCAGAGCTGAGAAGTATAAAGCGCTTTTCAGTAAGTATATTAATCTGGGTTCAATGATTGAAAAAGGACAAAAAAATTATACTTAATTTTTTGTGTCCCTTTGTACCTTTGTATCTTGGTGGCAAAAAAGAAGACTGACACCAGGGCACTGAGTTACACTAAGAAATACAATGGATTAATCTTTTAAACAAGTAATTCCGATGAAGAAATCGATTATTATTTCAATTTTATGCTTTTTATCTGGCATTCAAATTAATGCTCAGAAAGAAGACCAGTCAGCAGTTAACCAGCTGATAATAGTTACAAATCATTCCGGACCGGTTATCAGTAAGGATATTTACGGACATTTTTCAGAGCACCTTGGTAATTGCATCTATGGAGGCCTCTGGGTGGGTACAGATTCTAAAATACCGAATACATATGGTATCAGAAATGATGTATTGTTTGCTCTGAGGGAGATTAAAGTGCCGAATCTTCGTTGGCCGGGAGGCTGCTTTGCGGATACATACCACTGGAAAGACGGGATAGGGCCGAAAGAAAAAAGAGCCTCTATCATAAACACAAACTGGGGCGGAGTTACAGAGGACAATTCCTTTGGAACTCATGAATTTATGAAACTGACTGAGCTTCTTGGATGCGATGCATATATAAACGGGAATGTAGGATCAGGTTCAGTAAAAGAAATGGCAGAGTGGATTGAATATCTTACCTCTGAGTCTGTGAGTCCGATGACTAATCTTCGTAAAGAAAATGGCCGCGATAAACCATGGAAAGTAAAATATTTTGCCATTGGAAATGAAAACTGGGGTTGTGGCGGAAACATGACATCTGAGTTTTATGCTAACACCATGAAACAATATTCAACATTCCTTGGTAACTATTCGGGAAATCAGCTTTATCGTGTTGCATGTGGTCCCTCTGATTATAATTTCGCATGGACTGAGACATTGATGAAAGATGCCGGAACGCGCGCTATGTTTCAGGGATTGTCAATACATTATTATTCTGTTGTTGACGGGTGGGATTTTAAAGGATCTGCCACTAAGTTTGATGAGAGAGAATGGTTTGAAACTATGAGGTTGAATCTTCAGATGGACTTCATCATTAAAGGACATTCAGCCATTATGGACCGTTACGATCCGGAAAAAACAAAAGGACTGGTAGTAGATGAATGGGGCAACTGGTTTAATGTTGAACCCGGAACCAATCCGGGCTTCCTTTATCAGCAGAATTCAATGCGCGATGCAATTACTGCCGCTATTCATCTGAACATCTTTAACCAGCACGCTGACAGGGTAAAGGCTGCAAACCTTGCACAAATGGTAAATGTTCTTCAATCGGTAATTCTTACAAAGGACGATAAAATGGTTCTGACACCCACATATTGGGTCTTTAGAATGTTCAGGGTGCATCAGGAAGCTAAACTTCTTAATCTTGACCTCAGGTGCGAAGATTATATTTATGGCAATAAAAAGATTCCGGCTATTTCAGCTTCCGCATCGGTTGACAAAGATGGGAAGGTTCATATCTCCATCGCAAATCTTAACCCTGACAAACCAATTACGTTAACCTGTCCTCTAATAGGTGATTCATTTAAAAAAGTTACAGGCGAAGTGTTGACTGCGGCCGAGATGAATTCTTATAACAGTTTTGAAAATCCTGAAACGGTGAAACCGGCCGAATTCAACGGATTTACTATGAAAGATGGGATTCTGAGTATTACAATGCCATCAAAATCAGTGGTTGTTTTGGAACTGATAAAATAATTGCCTATTTAATATTTTTAACCCCCTTCCCATCCTTCCCCCACGGGGGAAGGAGTAAATACAATCTTTTCCCCCTTGGGGGAAATAAGAAAGGGGGTAATGAAATAAACTAAGTCAGTAGACTATACTTTAGTATTTGACATTCGCATTATAATGAAGAAAAGAAATCAAATAATTATGAATAAGTTAATTATAGGTATTTTAATTATTGCTGGTTCTTTGTTTTTTCTTATCTCCTGCACTAAAAAGTCCCCGAACAGAGCAGATTATCCAATTCAGCCGGTACCATTCACTTCAGTTAAACTCACTGATAATTTCTGGGCACCCAGGATAAAAAAGAATGCTTCTGTTACAATTCCAATTGCATTCGGATATTGTGAATCGACCGGCAGAGTGAAAAATTTTGAAATTGCAGCAGGTCTTGATACCGGCAAGTTCCAGACAATATATCCTTTCGATGATTCCGACATATATAAGATAATTGAAGGTGCCAGCTATTCCCTCCAGACTTTTCCGGATCCTAAGCTTGAAGCATATCTGGATACCCTTATTCATAAAATAGGTATGGCACAGGAACCTGACGGCTATCTTTATACCAACCGGACAATTGCGGAGAAACATGGAGGAGTTGGACTTCATGAATGGGCAGGCAAAAACAGGTGGGAAATGGATTCTGTCCTTAGCCATGAACTTTACAATCTGGGACATCTTTATGAAGCTGCTGTTGCTCATTACCAGGCCACGGGAAAAAGAACCCTGCTTGATATTGCCTTGAAATCAGCCGATCTGGTCAATAAGGATTTTGGATATGACAGGGTTAAGGTATATCCCGGCCACCAGGTAATTGAGATGGGCCTCGTAAAGCTGTACCGGGTCACAGGGGAAAAGAAATATCTCGACCTGGCGAGATTCTTCCTGGATATCCGTGGTCCGAAAGGAGAGGTTTATAATCAGGCTAATATGAAACCTGTTGATCAGACTGAACCTGTCGGGCATTCAGTCAGAGCCACATATATGTATTCAGGAATGGCTGACATTGCCGCAATTGAAAGTGATGCAGCATATCTGAATGCAATTACCAGAATCTGGGGTAATCTTGTCTGTGGCAAAATGTATCTGACCGGAGGCATCGGAGCTTCAGGCGGGAATGAAGGTTTTGCCGAACCGTTTGTATTGCCAAATATGTCGGCTTATTGTGAAACCTGCGCTTCCATTGGGGATATCTTCTTCAATCACAGGCTTTTCCTTTTGCATGGCCAGTCAAAGTACATAGACGTTCTTGAAAAAACACTCTATAACTCAATGCTGTCGGGAGTTTCGTTGTCAGCTGACAGGTTTTTCTATCCTAATCCTCTTGAATCGGGTGGTCAGAACCAACGTCAGGCCTGGTTTGGTTGTGCTTGCTGTCCTTCAAATATTGCCAGGTTTGTTCCTGCAATTCCAGGATATGTGTACGCAGTGACAGATAAAGATCTTTATATTAATCTCTTCATCTCAAACAATGCCAGTATCACTATTGGCAAAAGAAAGGTTGATATTTCTCAAAAGGCAAATTTCCCTTGGGATGGGAAGGTTGAAATAACCGTTAGTCCGGAGAAGAACGGTGAATTTATTATGAGGCTAAGGATGCCGGGATGGGCTCAAAATGAAGCTCTGCCCGGAGGTCTATATAAATTTACTGATCAGGATACTGATCCCGTAAAACTGAAAATTAATGGGAAAGAATCTGAAATTAAGGTCATTGATGGATATGCTTTAGTTTCCAGGAAATGGGAAAAAGGAGATAAAGTTGAAATTGATTTTCCAATGCCTGTCCGTAAAGTTGTTGCTGATATCAGAGTAAAAGAAGACAGGGATAAAATAGCATTTCAGAGAGGCCCTTTAATATTCTGTGCTGAATGGCCCGATAACATTAACGGAAAGGTACTTGATTTAATAATAAAAAAGAATGCCGCTTTCACAACGGAATTTGAACCTTCCCTTCTTGAAGGGACACAGGTAATTAAAACGACGGGCATTTATATAAAGAAGACTCGTGACGGAAAGGTGGATACAGGTCTGAAACATGTCTCTACCCCGGCCTCCACATTCGTCGAAGAACCTGTTAAATTGATTCCGTATGCTTTGTGGAATAATCGTGGTGCAGGACAAATGATGGTCTGGTTTCCCACAATAATTCCTTAAAGCCGGTAATGAAATGTCTGTGCACTAAATATAAAGTATTTTTTTTAAAAATTCATGGATTTTAACGATTACCGGCAAATGCAAAGACCAATAACATTTTTTCTTATATTATCAATGACATTAATAATATGCTGTCATTCACACAGGAATTATAAGAAATTAGATATTGAAGTCATTCCTCATCCGGAAGATGTTTATTATGTTGATGCCCGGAATGGGAATGACAATTATCCGGGAACAATCCGGAAGCCTATTAAATCAATTGGGGAACTTAACTTCAGAATTAAAAGGAAGGCAGCTGATATCTGTTTTGGGGGAGAAGAGGTTTTTGATGGAACATTATTATTGTCTGATATAAAAAGGAACGATACCAATCCGATTAAAATTACTTCCCGGGGTACGGGTAAAGCAGTAATTAATGGAGCTAATGCTGAAGCCATAAAAATTGAAAACTGTCAGAATATATTGATTACAAATATTGATATCAAGGGCAGCGGAAGAAAAGAGGGTAACAAAACCAATGGTTTGTCATTAGCTCATTCCCGGAAATGTAAGATTGAGAATGTTAAAGCTGAAGGATTTCAAAAGTCAGGTGTTGATCTGTACGACTGCAGTGAATCTGAGGTTGAAAATGTTGTTGCTTCTGACAATGGTTTCTGCGGCATTAACATAATGGGGTCAGAAAAAAGAAATTCACATAATATAATGATTCATAACTGTATGGCTGAAAACAATCCCGGAGATCCGACTAATCTGGATAATCACAGTGGAAATGGTATCCTGGTTGGTGTCTCAGATAGTGTTATTATCGATCATTCCAGTGCGACTGATAATGGATGGGACATGCCAAGGCAGGGAAACGGACCCGTGGGAATATGGACATGGGAAAGTGATCATGTTACAATCCAGTACTGTATCAGCTACCGGAATAAAACTTCGAAAAATGCAAAGGACGGAGGCGGTTTTGATCTTGATGGAGGGGTTACAAATTCGGTAATTCAGTATTGTCTTTCATATGAAAACCAGGGCTCGGGTTATGGATTATTTCAATATGCAGGTGCATCTGCCTGGTCAAATAATATTGTTCGTTATTGTGTCAGTATAAATGATGCGCAAAAAACTGAAGGGGCTGGCAGTATTTTCATCTGGAACGGATCAGATGATGTTCAACAACTCTCTGATTGCAAGATTTATAATAATGTAATATATAATACATATGCTCCTTTGATCACTTTTGAAACCTCTTCCGCACATAAGAACTTTACATTCTGCAATAATATTTTTCTGGGTTCTCCTGATCCGATAATTGGGAATATCAATGGCAGTATATTTCTTGGAAATGACTGGTGGAATCCGGGAGGCAATATTGAATTCATGAAATTTGCAAATCTGGCTGACTGGGCCAAATCAACAGGACAGGAAATGCTTAAAGGTAAATTTGTCGGAATCCAGAAAGACCCAAAACTTAATGGCCCCTTCAGTACGGATATAACAGATCCGGATCAGCTTGAAAAACTCTCGGGTTATATTTTACAACCAGATTCTCCACTCAAAAACAAGGGATTAAATCTTAATTCCGCCTTTGGAATAATTCAGCCAACGAAAGACTTTTATGGAAATCCTGTGCCTGCAGGGGTAACCCCTGAACCGGGGATATTTAAAATGGAATAATGATTCATAGACAGGTCTAAGACCAGTCGCTGTTTTAATATATCGCGTCTCTGCCTTAATATTTTTGATGAAAACATTAATACATTTGCTTAATAGATTCAATTTTTATGATCGGAAAATATTCAATATTTGTGCCTGAAGAGGAGGGAGAGTTAAATGAGGAATGGAGGCAGTGCCTGAAACAAATTATATACAATCAGCAAACGGGCTTCAGACTTGTTAAACTAAATGTGTTTACAGATCAGCCTGACTATGAAACATATATAAAAGTCAAGAAGGAAATCGGCAAATCTATCCAAAATGCTTTTGGTAAAAAATGTCCGGCCTTTAACGTTACTGTTCATTCACCTGAAAAACCATGGAAAATTGTTGTTGAAGCGGCATATACAGATACTGATTCATCAGAAATTTCCTCAAAAGTTTGGAATTCAATTCCATATATAGTCTGTGAATCAGATTCGGGTAAAGAAGTATGGGCTTGCGGTCTCGGCTTCGGTCTGTTTTATTCAGATACAGGAGGTGCAGCTGGAGCAGCATTTGATCAGATGAAAGCAATCCTTGACGCAGAAGGAATGTCATTTGACCACCTTGTGCGTCAATGGAATTATATTGGTAATATTCTTGAAATTAAGAAAGGACTTCAGAATTACCAGGTTTTTAATGAGGTCAGGAGTGAAGTTTATCAAAAATACCGTAAAGCACACGGATATCCTGCAGCCACTGGAATTGGAATGAAACTCGAAGGAGTAAGTCTTGATTTTTGCGCAGTAATGGCAAAAGATTCAGTGATGATTAAAGCGATTGACAATCCTGACCAGGTAAACGCATATGAATACGGACAAGACGTCCTGAAAGGAGTTACAGGTAAAGGAAAATCAATAAAACATCCACCGCAGTTTGAGCGTGCACTTCTTTTAAGCGGCAAGAAGAGATCAACACTTTTCATTTCAGGTACAGCTTCAATTATCGGTCAGGATGTTATCGGGATTGGAGATATTGAGAAACAGACTGTTGTGACAATAGACAACATTTACAAACTGACCGATCAGAAGAGAATAGGTCAATTGATCGCCAAAACAAATGCGGAATGGGGAAAATTCATTCTCCTCAGAATTTATGTGAAAGATCAGAACGATTTTACAAAAGTAAAGAAGATTTGTGCACAACGATTTCCGGAAGTTCCCGCTATATTTATCCAGTCTGATATCTGCCGCGATAGCCTTCTGATTGAAATTGAAGCTGAGTTTTTAATAAATAATTAAGTGACAAGGGGACTATTATTAAATTAAGTTTATTATGAAGACTGATTTCAATTCAAGATTATCTCTTCTTTCAGAGGAGCATAGAAAATTAATTACCCGGGAAAATGAAATAATTGAACCTGGTAATGGGATCTTCTACAGATATAAATATCCGGTACTCACCGGAGATCATGCACCTTTATTCTGGAGGTATGATTTGAATCCTGAAACAAATCCATATCTGATGGAACGATTTGGAATACATGCGGCTTTTAATGCCGGTGCAATGAAATTTGAAGGGAAATATATACTTGCTGTCCGTGTCGAGGGCAATGACAGGAAATCTTTTTTTGCAATAGCAGAAAGTCCTAACGGAGTTGATAACTTCAGATTCTGGGATTATCCCGTGACCATGCCTGAAACGGACGATCCCGATACCAATGTTTACGACATGCGCCTTACCAGGCATGAAGACGGGTGGATTTATGGAATCTTTTGTTCAGAGAGGAAGGATCCTTCAGCGCCTGAAGGTGATCTCTCTTCTGCTGTAGCTGCTGCAGGTATTTCCAGGACTCACGATCTAAAAAACTGGGAAAGGCTTCCCGATCTCAGGACAAGGAGTCAGCAGCGAAATGTTGTCCTTCATCCTGAATTTGTTAATAATAAATATGCTCTTTATACCCGGCCTCAGGACGGATTTATTGATGCCGGATCAGGAGGCGGTATAGGTTGGGCGCTTATAGACGATATTACACATGCAGAAATAAAGGAGGAGACGATTATCAACTTCCGGTATTATCATACAATTAAGGAACAGAAAAACGGGGAGGGGCCTCATCCGGTAAAAACAGATAAAGGATGGCTTCATCTTGCACACGGTGTGCGAGGTTGTGCCGCCGGTCTGAGATATGTTCTTTATCTCTATATGACTGATTTAATAGATCCTTCAAAGCTAATCGCAGAACCTGCCGGATTTTTCATGGCTCCCGAGGGTGAAGAAAGAGTTGGTGATGTTTCGAATGTTTTATTTACAAACGGATGGATTATTGACGATAACGGATCAGTTTTTATTTATTATGCTTCGTCGGATACCAGGATGCATGTTGCCGTGTCGACAATTGATAAACTAGTCGATTATTGTTTAAATACTCCTGCAGATGGTTTACGGTCTGCAGCTTCAGTTGAAACACTTAAAAGACTCATCGACAGGAACTTTAAATTTCAGAATTTAAAATAATATTTTTTAAACACACTTTATAACTATCTCTATGATCTTACAAAAACTGAAGCTGAAAGAAAAGATCGGATATGGGTTTGGCGATGCTGCCAGTTCTATGTTCTGGAAACTCTTCTCAATGTATTTGATGTTTTTTTACACGGATGTTTTCGGAATCTCTGCGACTCTTGTCGGAACTATGTTTCTGATTACAAGAATATGGGATGCCGCTTTCGATCCGTTTGTCGGGATCCTTGGCGACCGCACTGAGACCCGGTGGGGAAAGTTCAGGCCATACCTGCTTTGGGTTGCGATACCATTTGGCATTATAGGAGTCCTTACATTCACCACACCTTCATTCGGACAATCAGGGAAAGTGATCTATGCTTTTATTACATATTCCCTTATGATGATGGTATATTCCATGATCAATGTACCTTATGCCTCCTTAATGGGAGTAATGACTGCAGATGGAAAAGAGAGAACCAGTCTGGCTACTTTCAGATTTATTTTCGCTTTCGGAGGAAGTCTGCTTGTGCTTGCACTTGCAGAACCTTTGGTTGATATCTTCAGCAAACTCGGTAAAGGAGGAGTTAACCTTCAACTGGGATGGCAGCTCGCCGCAGTAGTTTTTGCTGTAATTGCTATTACTTTCTTCATGTTTACTTTTTCGTGGACCCGGGAACGGATCAAACCCGCTACAGTAAAAACTTCGTTAAAAAAAGACCTTAGAGACCTTTTGAATAACTCACCTTGGTTCATCCTGCTTGGTGCGGGTATAGCAGCAATATTTTTTAATTCTATCCGCGATGGTGCAGCTATTTATTATTTCAAATACTATATTCAGGGACAGAGTGCTTTTTCAATAAAAGCTATCAATCTTACTATCACCCTAAGCAGTCTCTATTTTGTACTTGGACAGGCTGCTAATATTGTTGGTGTTGTTCTGGCAAAACCTGTTTCAGACAGAATTGGCAAAAAATATACTTTCCTTTATGCTATGCTTTTTGCTGCTGTTTTTAGTATTGGTTTTTATTGGCTCGACCGGAACAGCATCATTCTTATATTCGTATTTCAGTTTTTAATAAGTATGAGCGCCGGTATTATCTTTCCTCTCGTATGGTCGATGTATGCTGATGCTGCCGATTATTCGGAATGGAAAACAGGACGTCGCGCCACCGGCCTGGTTTTCTCGGCATCTTCTATGTCGCAGAAATTCGGATGGACTCTGGGTGGCGCTCTGGCAGGCTGGCTTCTTGGATATTATGGATTCAAAGCAAATGTTGTTCAGACTGCGGAAGCTCAGACAGGTATAAAAATGATGCTGAGCTTCTTTCCTGCAATAGGAACTTTACTGGGCGCTTTCTTCATGTTTATCTATCCGCTAAGCGAAAAGAAAATGTTAACGATTAGTGCGGAACTGGCTGTCAGAAGAGATTCAGGTAAAAAAGAATAGGAAGCAGTTGTAAAAATAAATATTAGATCGATGTTAACAAACAAACTGAAAAAACTTAAGACAGAAGTTCAGGATGAACTGGTAGATAACATTCTGCCATTCTGGATGACAAAAATGATCGATTCCGGGAATGGTGGATTCTATGGAAGAATAGATGGGAAAGGCCATGTTTACAATGATGCTGACAAAGGATGCGTATTGAATGCAAGGATCCTCTGGACATTTTCTTCGGCTTACAGAATTCTGAAGAAACCAGGTTATCTTGAAACAGCTGAAAGATCAAAAGACTTTCTCCTCGAACATTTTTTTGACGGTGAATTTGGAGGTGTCTTCTGGTTACTCGACTATAACGGAGAGATGAAAGACGGCAAAAAACAGATATATGCGCAGGCATTTGCAATTTATGGACTGACTGAATATTACCGCATTACAGATGATAAGACATGTCTTGAGAAAGCAATCGGGCTTTTCAGATTAATCGAGAAATACAGTTATGATGACAAGCTTGAGGGTTATTTTGAGGCTTTTTCCAGGGAATGGGGCGTACTTGATGATCTTCGTCTCAGTTTAAAAGATGCTAATGAAAAGAAGACAATGAATACTCATCTTCATATTCTCGAAGCATATACAAATCTTTACAGAATATGGAAGGATGACCTTCTGAAACAACAACTGAAAAGACTGATCTGTGTTTTTACTGATAAAATCGTCAACAGCCAGACATTTAATCTGAATATGTTCTTTGATGAAGAATGGAACGATAAAACTGACCTTATATCCTATGGTCATAATATAGAATCATCTTGGCTGATCTATGAAGCTGCCATGGTACTTGGTGATGAAGAAATTATCGAAAAAGCAAAAAAAATATGTCTCAGGATCGCAGAAGCTTCCAGGGAAGGTATAATGGCTGACGGAAGTATGATTTATGAAAATTTCTTCAGGTCGGGTCATATTGATTCTGACAGACACTGGTGGGTACAAGCTGAAACTGTTCTAGGGTTTCTGAATGCTTATACATTATCGGGACAGGATGAATATCTTGAAATTAGTCTGGCAGCCTGGAAATTTATATCTGCTCATATAGTTGACAGGCAAAACGGGGAATGGTACTGGAGTGTTGATAAAAATCTTCAGCCTAACCTGAAAGAGGATAAGGCAGGATTCTGGAAATGCCCTTACCACGATTCCAGAATGTGTCTGGAAATAATTGAAAAACAGAATGATATATAATGTATTTATAGTCTTTAAAAGACTAACCTAAAAACAATAAAAATGAAAACCAGGTCAAGATTATTATTGAGTTTCATAGCTCTTTTTGTTGCAGGTTTGACCATTAATTGTCAGAATCTGTCACCTAAAGACTCTTTGGGAGGAGCCATGGTTCCTCCTGAAATTGAAAATCCTGAAATTCTCGGGATCAATAAGGAACCGGCTCATGCATCCTTAATACCTTATGCAAACCTTAATGAGGCTCTTATAGCAAACAGGCATGCATCTTCTTTTTGCAGGAGCCTGAACGGAATGTGGAAATTTAACTGGGTTTCCTGGCCCCAGGCAAGACCGGTGGATTTTTATAAGCCTGAGTTCAACATCTCTTCATGGAAAGAGATACCGGTTCCATCTAACTGGCAGATCCTTGGCTACGGAACTCCATATTATCGTAATGCAGGTTATATAATAAAAAGAGACTTTCCTCATGTTATGAGTACGCCTCCGAAAAATTTTACGGCCTATGAGGAGCGAAATCCAGTGGGAAGTTATCGCCGTGATTTTGAAATTCCTGCTGACTGGAATGGTCGTCAGATATTCCTTACATTCGATGGTGTTGACGCCGGATTCTATCTCTGGGTTAACGGAACAAAAGTCGGATATAGTGTAAATAGCAGGAATGCTGCCGAATTTGATATTACGAAATATGTGAAACCCGGGAAGAATATGGTTGCCGTTGAAGTGTACAGATTTACTTCAGGTACCTGGCTCGAGGATCAGGATATGTGGAGGCTGAGCGGAATATTCCATAATGTAACTGTTTGGAGCGCTCCGCAGGAACATATACGCGATTTCTTCATCAAAACTGATCTTGATACTCAGTACCGCAATGCTACTGTCGGAATATCCGCCAAAGTGAAAAACTATGGAAGCAAGGTTATAAAAGGAACAAGAATTTCAGCTGCTTTATATGATGGTAAAAATGAAGTGAAATCTGCTCAGGCTCAGGGTGATGTTCCTGATTTACAACCGGGGGAAGAGATATCGGTCAATCTGACCTTCCAGGTGGAAAATCCTGAAAAATGGACAGCAGAAACACCCAGACTTTATACTACTGTCCTAACATTAGTAAATGGGAAAAACAGTGTTGAAACGCTTTCATCAAGGACCGGCTTCAGAA
Source organism: Bacteroidales bacterium (assembly GCA_049792755.1). GTDB lineage: Bacteria > Bacteroidota > Bacteroidia > Bacteroidales > VadinHA17 > LD21. The sequence continues at coordinate 17,470 of JBARBF010000110.1, forward strand.
AAGTTGAAATTAAAGGAAGGCTGTTTCTTGTGAACGGTATACCAGTTAAACTAAAAGGTGTTAACCGTCATGAAAACTGGCCCGAAGTTGGCCACGCCATTACGGAGGCACAAATGATACGCGACCTTGAGCTTATAAAACAGGGTAACTGCAACCTGGTTCGCACATGTCATTATTCAGATGATCCGCGCTGGTATGAATTATGCGATGAATATGGGATTTTCCTTGTAGCTGAGGCAAATGTTGAGTGTCATGGCTATATGGGCAGATTTGATGAGGAACCCACAATGAAAGCTGCCATTATTGACAGGAATGTTTCAAATGTTGAGAATTTTAAAAATCATCCTTCAGTAATAATCTGGTCGCTGGGAAATGAGAATGGAAGAGGAGGATCCAACTTCAGGGCTGCAATGGCAACAATTAAGGGTATTGATCCGACACGTCCTGTCCATTATGAAGGTTTTGGTATCGGAAAAGCAAACCCCGCTGACATTGAGAGTCAGATGTATGCACAACCAAAAGATATTGAAAGGATTGCCAATGATACGACTTTCAAGAAGCCTTACTTCCTGTGTGAGTATGCCCATGCAATGTTCAACTCGATGGGTGCGATCGGTGAATACAACGATCTCTTCGATAAATATCCTGAACTGCTGGGCGGAGCAATCTGGGAATGGCAGGATCAGGGTATTTATAACCACCGCGATCCGAATCATCCAATTCTGGCTTTCGGGGGAGGTTTTGGTGAATTCCCGAACGACCATTATTTTATCCATAAAGGAGTTGTGGCTTCCGATCGTTCTCTTAAACCGCATTATCCCGAAATGAAACATGTTTATGAATGGATAAAAGTATCAGCCGGAGATCTTGCAAAAGGTCAGATTGTTATTAAAAACAAATATCAGTTTATTGATCTAAAGGAATTTACAGCTCTCTGGACGTTATCGGAAAATGGGGTAGAAATTTCACGAGGAGATATAATTTTACCTGAAATTGCCCCAGGGAAAGAAGCACTTGTAACAATTCCTTATAAAATTTCAAAAACAGATGATGGTGCAGAGTATTTTCTCAGGATTTCATTCTCCCTCTCAAGTGATAAAATTTGGGCAAAAAAGGGATTCGAAATGGCTTCGGAACAGTTTGTACTTCCTGTAGAGACTGTTGCTGCCAAACCGAATATTGCAATTAATCCGGTGAATCTTTCTCAGACAGAAAATGAAATCACTGTAAATGGCTCTGGTTTCACTGTCATATTTGATAAAGTTGCAGGTACTTTTTCGAGACTTGAAAAAGACGGAATGAATATACTTATAAAAGATGGAGGACCCAGGCTACATTTATGGCGGGCCCCTCACCGGAATGATGATATGTGGGCTGACAGAGGTTGGGTTTCATCAGGTCTGAGAGAATTGAAATGGACGACACAAACGGTTAATGTTGATCAGACCTCACCATCTTTGGTTAAAATCAGTGTAGTTCTCCTTGCTGAAGGGAAAGGCAATTTCACTGCCAGTCATAAGGTAATCTACACTATTTCGGGAGATGGTACCATAAGATCCGAAAACACTTTTAGTTCAAGCGATCCTAAGCTTGTTTTAGCCCGCATAGGTGTAAGAATGTTTCTGGATAAAAAGTTTGACCAGGCATCATATCTCGGTCGTGGACCCATGGAGAATTATGCTGACCGTAAACGCGGATTCGATGTAGGTGTCTACAAGAGTACAGTTAAAGAGCAGCTTACTCCTTATGAAAAGCCCATGGATTGCGGCAACCATGAAGATGTACGCTGGGCACAGGTCGCAACAACGGAGGGTAAAGGACTTATGGTAAAATCCGATAGCTCTCTTATTCAGGTATCTATGTTACCTTATAGCGATGAGGAGATGGAAAAAGTTGAATACCGCATCGACTTGCCTCAAAGCATTGCTACTGTGTTTTGTATAAGTCATCTGACACTGGGTGTAGGATCGGCTAGTTGTGGTCCAAGACAACTACCTCAATTTATAGTATATGCTATCCCAACCTCTTTTACTTATACATTGAAATTATTGTAATTCGTTAAATTCAAACTGATTATGAAAAAATTAATAGTTCTGCTTTTTATATGCACTTTTGCAACCTCAATTTTGACGGCGCAGGATGCTGCATCAAAAATAAGGCTTAACCAGGTAGGATTTTATCCCGATGCTCATAAAATTGCGGTCATCACAGATGATATCAGCGGTGATTTCCTTATTAAGTCGGTAACCTCAGGAGAGGTTGTATTCAAATCGAAACTCAGTGACCCCCATAAAATTAATTTTTCTCCTAAGGTCACTCGCATTGCTGATTTCTCAGCAGTTACGAAACCAGGAATTTATGTTTTGAATCTTCCTGGAGTAGGGGATTCATATACCTTCGAAATTAAACCTAAGGTTTTCAACAATCTGACAAAAGCGCTTATTAAAGGTTTTTATTTTCAACGAATGTCAATAGATCTTAAGCCTGAATTTGCCGGGAAATGGAGTCGGGCAGCCGGTCATCCTGATACTCAAATTATTATACATCCTTCAGCTGCTTCGCCGGCAAGGCCTGCCGGTACTGTTATCTCATGTCCTCGGGGTTGGTACGATGCCGGAGACTACAACAAATATGTTGTTAACAGCGGAATAACTATGGGCACGTTACTTTCTTTATATGAAGAATTTCCATCCTATTTTGATACACTCGGAATAAATATACCTGAAAGCGGAAATGGAGCTCCTGATCTTCTAAATGAAATAGTTTGGAACCTTCGCTGGATGATGACTATGCAGGATCCATTTGATGGAGGAGTATATAATAAAGTAACAAGCGCCGATTTTGATGCCATGATTATGCCGGCTGCTTCAAAAACACCACGTTATGTTGTTCAAAAAGGAACTGCTGCTACACTGGATTTTGCTGCTGTTACTGCTCAGGCTGGACGAATATTCGATAAATTTAAAATTGTATTTCCCGGATTATCAGATTCCTGTGTGAAAGCTTCAGAAAAGGCCTGGTTATGGGCAGTAAAAAATCCTAAAGTGGCTTATAACCAGGAACTTATGAATAAACTATTCAAACCTGTCATTAATACAGGCGGTTATGGTGATTCTGATTTCAGTGATGAGTTTATCTGGGCAGCTGCTGAATTATATATAACTACCGGTAAGGAAAGCTATTATAAGGCATTTCCGATGTTCCCTGATGCTCAGATGCCTCTTCCTTCATGGGGCGATGTAAGATTACTCGGATATTACACACTTGAAAGGTTTGAAAAGAAACTGACAAAGTCTGCCGCAAAAGATTTGCCTGAGCTGAAGAAGAGGATTATAAGAAAGGCGGATGAAATGGCAGAAGGCATTTCAGAAAGACCTTATCAGACGGTGATGGGTAAGTCTGCCGGAGATTTTATCTGGGGAAGCAATTCGGTTGCAACTAACGAGGGAATTTTATTGATCCAGGCCTATAAACTTTCCGGGGACAGAAAATATCTGGATTATGCACTTACAAATCTTGATTATGTTCTGGGCCGAAACGCAACAGGTTATTCGTTTGTAACAGGATGCGGCCATAAGACACCAATGTTTCCGCATCATCGCCCATCGGAAGCTGACAGTATAGCAGATCCGGTACCTGGTTTAATAGTTGGAGGGCCTAACCCCGGTCAGCAGGATGGATGTAAAACATACCCTTCCCGGATTCCTGACGAGTCTTATACTGACTCCGTTTGTTCATATGCATCGAATGAGATAGCAATAAACTGGAATGCACCGGCTGCCTATCTTGCTGGCGCCCTGGAAGCTTTATTTGAAAAATGACTAAATGTAATATAATAATCACCTTTTACAGGGATCTATTTTATTTTAATTGAGAGGTAAAGTGGTGAGGAATCTTTATTAATTTTAGCGGAAATTAATTTTAAAGCATAATGAAAAAAAATCTGTTTTTATCACTAACTCTGGTTTCAGTTATATTCACATCCTGCAACCAGTCAGCAAAAAATATTGAAATGGTTAAAAAGGATGTTTTCGGTACCCACAATGGGAAAGAGGTTTACCTGTTTACTCTTACAAATAAAGCAGGTAATGTCATAAGAATCACTAATTTCGGAGCAAAAATCAACTGGATTGAGGTTCCGGATAAGAATGGGAAAAAGGATAATATTACCTTCGGGTATGACACCTTTGACGAAACACTGAAAGGTGATATGTCTTTCGGTTCAGTAGTCGGAAGATATGCCAACCGTATTGCCAAAGGAAAATTTATTCTCGACGGTGTAGAATATAAGACTCCCCTTAATAATGGGCCAAACACGCTTCATGGTGGCCCTCTCGGATGGCACAGTGTTGTGTGGAACTCAGAAATCATTAAGGATAGTAAAGTTCCTGCTGTTAAATTTACCTATGTAAGTCCCGATATGGAGGAAGGCTTTCCCGGAACTGTGAAGGCTGAGGTTGTATATACATGGACAGATAACAATGAAATTGTTATGGCATACAAATGTACGACTGACAAGAAAACAGTTGTGAATATTACCAATCACGCATATTTTAACCTTCATGGAGCAGGAAACGGTGATATTCTTGATCATGTGCTTACACTCAAGGCTTCTGCTTTCACACCGGTAGATTCAGTTATGATTCCGACCGGTGAAATTCGTCCCGTTGCAGGAACACCCTTTGATTTTACTACACCTCATTCTATTGGAGAAAGGATTGGGGATAATTATGAACAGCTTAAACTCGGACTCGGTTATGATCATAACTATATCCTGGATAATAATGAAAAGGTAAATGTTACAGTTTATGAACCTGTCAGTGGCCGTATGCTTGAGGTAATTACAGATCAGCCCGGAATGCAGCTCTATACAGGTAATTTCCTGAACGGGTCACAGTCAGGTCATGGAGGAAAAGTATTCAAATACAGGTCAGGTCTTTGTCTCGAATCAGGTCATTATCCCGATAGTCCGAATCATCCTGATTTCCCCACGACAGTTCTTATTCCCGGAGAAACACTCTCATCAACAACTATTTATAGATTTTCAGTCAAGTAGATATAAGTACCAAAATAATAAGGCATGACAACACGACGAGTTTTTATAAGAAATACAGCAATAACGACTGCTGCTCTTGGATTGGTTCCTACTTTATCAGGTACCCTGGTTGGTTGTGCACCATCGGACAGGATTAATGTCGGGCTGATAGGGTGTAATGGCATGGGCTTTGCAGATCTGACTGCGTTTCTTGATCATCCGCAGGTAGAATGTCTTGCTTTGTGCGACATTGATGAAAGTGTACTGAACCGCAGAGCGGCTGATGTCGGGAAGATCAGGGGTAAGAAACCTGCTAACCTCTATAGAGACTGGCGAAAGCTTATAGACAATAAAGATATAAATGTAGTTATCGTAGGAACACCCGACCATTGGCATTGTCTGCAGATGATTTCAGCATGCGATGCCGGGAAAGATGTTTATTGTGAAAAACCGCTGGGAAGAACCGTTGCAGAATGTAATCTGATGGTTAACGCTGCCAAACGAAACAAAACAGTAGTACAGGTAGGTCAGTGGCAAAGAAGCGATCCCCACTGGCAAGACGCAGTTAATTTTATACAATCAGGCAAACTCGGGAAAATAAGGCTTGTCAGAGTATTTTCATATCAGGGATGGTGTCCGTCTATACCTGTCCTCCCCGATGAACCTGTACCGGCTGGAGTAGATTATGATATGTGGCTGGGACCAGCTTCCAAACGGCCGTTCAACAGGAACCGATTCCATTTTACCTTCAGATGGTTCTGGGATTATGCCGGCGGACTGATGACAGACTGGGGAGTTCATCTCTTGGATTACGCACTCTATGGTATGAATGTAACTACTCCGAGATCTGTAATGGCTATGGGTGGAAAGTACGGTTATCCTGCAGATGCCTGCGAAACCCCCGATAGTTTACAAACTATTTATGAATTCGACGGATTCAACGTTTTATGGGACCATGCAATTGGAATAAATGATGGTGCATATGGCCGTAACCACGGATTAGGATTTGTTGGTGAAAACGGGACCCTTGTGGTGGACCGTGAAGGATGGCAGGTAATTCCTGAAGATGTTAATGGGAAAACCCGGATGGAAGCTGTGCCTCTCGCAAAAGGATCAGGAAAAGGGTTAAATAAACATGTGACCAATTTTCTTGAATGTGTGAGCAAACGTAATCCTGATACAAATGCAAGCGTCGAGATAGGTGCACATATCGCCAAGTTTTCAGCTATTGGTAATATTGCATTCCGTACGGGTAAAAAACTCATCTGGGATGGGACTAAATTTACAAATGACCTTGAAGCAAACAATTTTCTTATTCCGAATTACAGAGAGCCATGGATTTTGCCTAAGGGTTAATTCCTGCCTGATCCGAGAAACAAATATAGATTTTTGATTATGAAAAAATTGTATTCACTGGCGTTGGTTTTGTTGCTTACTACTTTTACACTTTTAGTGAGTGCACAACAGAATCCTTATTCATTCCCGTTCCGCAATCCGTCACTCTCCCTTGACGAAAGAGTAAATGATCTTGTATCAAGGATGACTCTTCAGGAAAAGGTCGATCAGCTGGTTTACACTGCACCGGCAATTCCACGTCTGGGCATCCCTGCCTACACATGGTGGAATGAAGCGCTGCATGGTGTTGCAAGAGCTGGCTACGCAACCGTATTTCCTCAATCAATTACAATTGCAAACTCATGGGATGAAGGACTTTTATTTAATATCGCAAATGCGATATCAGACGAAGCCAGGGCAAAGTATAATGAAGCACAAAGAAGAGGCAACACAGGTATCTACCAGGGACTAACATTCTGGTCGCCTAATATAAACATATTCCGTGACCCCCGGTGGGGAAGAGGGCATGAAACATATGGAGAGGATCCTTACCTTACCGGAAGGATGGGTTATGAGTTTGTAAAAGGAATGCAGGGTGATGATCCTAAATATCTCAAAACGGTTGCTACAGCAAAGCATTATGCAGTTCATTCAGGTCCTGAACCGTTGCGACATTCATTTAATGCCAGGGTAAGCGAAGTTGATCTCAGGGAGACATACCTTCCGGCATTCCGCACACTTGTAGTGGATGCGGGTGTATATTCTGTAATGGGTGCCTATAACATGTTCAGGGATTACCCGTGCTGTGCCAACCCTGTCTTATATGGAATCCTTCGTAATGAATGGGGTTTTAAAGGTTATATTGTATCCGACTGCTGGGCCATTACCGATTTCTATAAGGCTTCTCATTTCGCAAAGGATGCTATTGAGGCTGCAGCTGAGGCTTTAAAAGCCGGAACAGACCTTGAGTGTGGTTCTGATTATAAAAACCTGTTTGAAGCTGTAAAGAGAGGACTGCTTACTGAAGCAGATATTAATATTGCAGTAAAAAGGATTTTCACGGCACGATTCAGGCTTGGAATGTTTGATCCCGAAGAGATGGTTCCTTATGCGAAGATACCATTCTTTGTAAATTGCTCAGATTATAATAATACACTTTCACGCTGGGCAGCACAGAAATCTGTTGTTCTTCTGAAAAACGATAAGAATATCCTTCCTCTGCCAAAAGATATTAAATCAATAGCTGTAATTGGTCCCAATGCAGACAACTTTGAATCACTCATTGGAAATTATAATGGCACGCCTAAAGATCCTGTCACTATTCTTAAAGGCATTCAGAATAAACTTAATCCTGATACACGTATAATTTATGCCGAAGGAAGCGATCTTGCAGAAGGAGTTCATAATTTATCTCCTATTCCCTCAAGATACCTTCAGACGCCTGACGGACATCAGGGTGCTTATGGAGAGTATTATAACAACAGGGATATGAACGGAAAACCTGTTTTCACCAGAGTGGATGACAATATTAATTTCTATTGGGAGCACCAGTCACCAAGATATGATATTCCCGATAATAATTTTGGAATAAAATGGACGACTTACCTTATTCCACCTGTCACAGGAACATACGCACTGGGAACCTGGGGCACATCGGGTTACGAAGTTTGGCTTGAAGGTAAAAAGATTATTTCTTCATTGAATGAACATGAACCGTTACATATTGAAACTCCGGCTGAACTTCAGGCAGGTAAAAAGTACAAAATAGAAGTTTTCTATAAAAATTATACCGGGAATGCTACTATTGGACTTTTATGGACACCTCCTCGTCCTGATATTACTGCAAAGGCAGTAAGCGCTGCAAAAGAAGCTGATGCCGTTGTCCTGGTTCTTGGTCTTTCGCAGCGACTTGAAGGGGAAGAAATGCCGATCAAAATCGAAGGATTCATCGGAGGCGACCGGACAAACCTGAATCTTCCGGCTATTCAGGAAAATCTGCTTGATGCAATCACTGCAACAGGGAAACCTGTTATTGTGGTATTGACAAGTGGCGGAGCGTTGTCAGTAAATAAAGCCCAGGAAAAGGCTTCAGCCATACTGCTTGCAGGTTATGGAGGGCAACAGGGTGGCAACGCTGTAGCTGATGTAATTTTTGGTGATTACAATCCTGCAGGAAGACTTCCTGTAACATATTATAAATCAATTGATCAGATCCCGGCTTTCGAGAATTATGATATGCTTGGGAAGACATACAGATTCTTTAAACAGGAACCTTTGTACCCTTTCGGTTACGGACTAAGTTATACAACCTTTAATTACAGCGATTTCTCAATTCCTGAAAAAGTTGTTGCAGGAGAAGCCGTAAGTGTTAAAGTTACTGTGACAAATACCGGAAAAGTTGCAGGAGATGAAGTGGTTGAGTTGTACCTGACAGATGAAAAAGCATCAACACCACGACCAATCCGCCAGCTTGAAGGATTTACGAGAATCTCGCTTAAACCAGGTGATAGTAAAATTGTTGAGTTGAAACTGGAACCTCGTCAATTTTCGATTATCAATAATAAGTCAAAACGCGTTATTGAACCCGGGTATTTTACCATCTCAGTAGGAGGGAAACAACCAGGTTTCAAAGGTTATCTTGATCCCCAGTTCACGCAAGCCCTGACCAAAAGGATCAGATTAACGGGGAAAGAAGTCCAGTTTGCGAATTGATTGATCAGGGAAAAAAATATTTATATTATGTAGTAGAGACGCCCAACTTGGGCGTCTCTACATATTTTATAATGATTATTTTTTCAAGAACCGATACACTTTCACCGAATGAGGAAGCAAATCAATATACATAGAAGATTCTTTCAATACCAGATCTTTATGATCCCACAAATCCCTGACTATGATATTTTCGAGTTTAAGTGGTGAAGGGGCACCCCATCTCATTGTCCTTGCCTGGGCCAGAAGGGCAAAATCGACCAGAACAGTTTTCTTTTCGTCACTTTTATTAAGCAGGCATACAGCTTTTTCATTATGGGCCAGCATTTTCAACCAGATCTGATAATCCCCGTTATCTCTCCAGCATACGCCCTGTCTTCCAAGCGAATCCTGATCAAGTGCAATTATCTCCTTATTGATAAGAATCGATTTAGTTTCAGGAGTCATATTCTGAAGATCATTACCCGCAATCAGTGGGGCAGCCAGCATACACCATAATGAAAAATGAGTCTTGTATTCTTCAGTTGTCATTCCTCCATTGCCGACTTCCAGCATATCAGGGTCATTCCAATGGCCCGGTCCGGCATATTTCGCAAGATCTTTCTGTTGCGAAAAATTCTCAATCATACTATTCCACGAATCGGAGATATCACCTGTGGTACGCCATAGATGGCCAACTGTACCTGCCCATTCCCAGGGCTTGTTTGATCCCCATTCGCAAATACTGAATACTATTGGCCTCCTGGCTGCAAAAATGCCATCGCGCATAATGGTATATGAAGACTTAGGTTCCTGAGTTCCGGTGTTGCACCAATCGTACTTTAAGTAGTCGACACCCCAACGTGAATAAGTCAGAGCATCCTGATATTCATGGCCGCGACCGGCAGGGCGTCCTGCGCATGTAAGTGTGCCTGCACAGGAATAAATGCCGAACTTCAGACCTTTTGAGTGAATATAGTCTGCCAGATATTTTATCCCGTGAGGGAAACGATCCTTATCGGCTACTATCTCTCCGTTTTCATCGCGTGATACCTGCCAGCAGTCGTCAATAACCACATATTCGTAACCGGCATCTTTCATTCCGCTGCTGACCATAGCATCAGCCATTCCCATTATAAGAGTTTCACTTACATTACATCCGTACTTGTTCCAGCTGTTCCATCCCATGGGGGGTGTCCTGGCAAGATTATCAAATTTTTGTGCGTTGACACTTAAAAAGAGGAAAATAATCGCGAACAACGAAATAATTTTTTTCATAGATGTGATTGTTTATTTTATCCGATTAGATTATAAAATTTACCAGAATCAAAATTACTACTTCTTTCATCCAAATAAAAAAAAGACTTTGATTTAATAAAAAATCTGCTAAAAATTTAAAAATATTGATTTTCTTCGTTTACACCATCCCCAAGGGGGAGCGAAGAACAGAATCCCGATTTATCGGGACTAGCCCGACTCAGTCAAAATCAATTTACTCCTTCCGGGGAAGTGGTAAATAAATTGATTTTCAGGCTACATTTGTAAAATAGTTAAACTTGTTGATATAATCCGATATTATGCCGGAAGAAAGCCATCTCCTTCAGAAACGAGTAAATCTATTCGACGGAATATCGATTGTCGCCGGAGCAATGATTGGCTCAGGAATCTTTATTGTAAGCGCTGATATTGCACGGAATGTCGGATCTCCGGGATGGCTGCTGATCGTTTGGATCATCACCGGAATTATTACTCTGATCGGGGCAATAAGCTATGGTGAACTTGCATCTATGATGCCGCATGTGGGCGGACAGTATGTATACCTGAGGGAAGCTTATCATCCTCTTATTGGATTTCTATTTGGATGGACCACATTCCTTGTTATTGAGTGTGGAACTATTGCAGCCGTGGCTGTGGCATTTGCAAAATTCTCAGGAGTTCTGTTTCCCTGGGTTTCAGAAAAAAATATCCTTTTCCAGGCCGGTCCTCTTAAGATCAAAAGTACCATGATAGTTGCCATATGTATGATATCATTCCTGACATGGCTCAATACAAGGGGTATAGTAACCGGAAAGACAGTGCAGAACTTTTTTTCATCGACAAAGGTTATTGCCCTTTTGGGATTTATTATCATCGGGTTTCTTGCCACAAAAAATATAAATTCCTGGGAAATTAATAAGGAAGTCTTCTGGAAGGCTGGTCAGGTTGGACCTGGTAACCATGTCATACCTCTGGTAGGATTTTCTCTGATTACTGCAATAGGAACAGCGTTGGTGGGTTCATTATTTTCATCAGATGCTTGGTATAGTGTTACTTATCTTTCGGGCGAGGTAGTAAATCCGAAAAAGAATGTTCCGTTGAGCCTCTTTTTCGGGGCTTTAATAGTTTCAGTAATGTATATTCTTACAAATTATGTCTATATTAAGATTTTGCCTTTGTCCGGTTCTCCCGATGGTACCGATGTGATAAGCCGCGGTATCCAGTATGCAACTGACGACAGGGTTGCAACGTCTGCAATGAGTGTAGTATTTGGAGATTACGCTGCAGTTATTATGGCCGTCTTTATTATGATAAGTACTTTTGGATGCAACAATGGTCTGATAATGACTGCTCCGCGCGTTTACTACGCCATGGCAAACGATGGCCTGTTTTTCAAAAAGGCCGGAGAATTAAATAAAAATGGAGTCCCGGGTTTTGCAATTATTATTCAGGGAATCTGGTCCATACTTCTTTGTTTGTCAGGAACATATGGAAACCTGCTTGATTATGTCATCTTTGCCGTTTTAATATTCTTCACATTAACTATTCTTGCAATATTTCTTTTAAGGGTAAAACGACCTGATATCCCACGACCATATAAAGCATTTGGTTACCCTGTTATACCGTCAATTTATATTTTTATCACGGTAACAATAATGGTGATCCTTTTAATTTATAAACCTGATTATACTTTCCCCGGACTGGGAATTGTGATTCTCGGCATTCCTGTTTATTATCTCTGGAGAAAATATAACAAAGGAACAATAAAGAATAAAGTGGAGAAGGGGTGAGTGGGAGACTGATTAAAAATGGAATTGAATTACAGCAATGTTGCCTGAAGAATTTTTAAAAAGACTTAAAAGTCAGAATTATATTGATGCAGAGGAGTTGCAAAAAGCCCTGGAAGAACCTTCTCCTGTAAGCATAAGGATCAATCCGGGAAAGTGGGGGAAAGTACCATTGAATTCTGAACCGGTTTCATGGTGTAAAAACGGATATTATCTGGAAAGCAGACCCTCATACACACTCGATCCCCTTTTTCATTCAGGTTGTTACTACCCGCAGGAAGCCTCGGGAATGTTCCTGGAGCAGGTAATCAGGCAAATATCAATAATGAGTGCAAATTTACGGATACTCGATCTGTGTGCTGCGCCGGGAGGGAAAAGTACGCATCTTTCAGATATCATTGGTACGGACAATCTATTGATAGCAAATGAAGCAATAAAGTCAAGAGTGGCAGTTCTTTCAGAAACAATTACCAAATGGGGTTCCGGAAATACTCTGGTTACACAGAGTGACCCAGCTGCGTTCGGAAGGTTATCGGGATTTTTTGATATTATAATTGTTGATGCTCCCTGCTCCGGGGAAGGTATGTTCAGGGGTGAGACAGCCTTGAGGGAATGGTCTTTCGGGAATACGGTCCATTGCTCTGAAAGGCAGAAGAGGATATTAATGGATGTCTGGCCGGCGCTGAAAGAAAACGGAATTCTGGTTTACAGTACCTGCACTTTTAATCCCGGAGAAAATGAAGAAAACATAAAATGGTTCATAGGGAAGAAAGAGGCAGAATGCACCAGGCTTGATATTTCAGGTTTTAGTGGAATTACTGAAATCGATTTCGAGGGTATTTTTGGATATGGTTTTTATCCGGATAAGGTGAAAGGTGAAGGATTTTTTATTTCAGTCATCAGAAAAACCGGTAAACAGGAAAGAACTCAGGATAAAAGCCGCAGGAAAACCGAACTCATACCATGCAAGAGCGATCTCGAGGTTGTTGAAAAATGGACTCATTTTTCAAAAGAAAAACTTTTAAAAATTAATAATGAACTTTTCGCTGTTCCATGTTCAATTGATGATTACCTTCATATTTACAGCAACCTGAAAGTTGTAAAAGCAGGGACAAAAGTATTTGTTGTCAAAAACAAAAGTTATATACCTTCGCATGAAATTTCTTTGTCAACAGGTTTAAAAACGGATGCTTTTCCGGCGAATGAAATCGATCTTTCAGAAGCCCTTGCATTCATACGACACGATAATTTCATGCTTCATAACATCCAGAAGGGTTGGAACATTATAACATACAAGGGGATTAACCTTGGTTTCGTTAATAATCTCGGAAACAGGTTGAATAATTATTTTCCGACTGAATGGCGCATAAGAATGAATCTTCCTGAACCAGGTAAAGAGAATATTATTAAATGGAACGGATTTTAAGTGATTTTCAGGTTTTTGCTAAACCTGTCGGTTCTGCATGTAATCTGAAGTGCAGATATTGTTATTATCTGGGGAAGAATGATCTGTACCCGGATACAAGTCATTATACTATGACTGATGATATACTGGAAAAATATATCGTTCAACATATTGAGGCATCAACGGGAACTATAATAAGTTTTTCATGGCACGGTGGCGAGCCTTTATTGGCAGGAATTGAATTTTACAGGAAAGTTCTTAGACTTCAATCCGAATTCAAACCGGCTGGTAAGACGATAGTTAATGGTCTCCAGACAAATGGAACGCTCATTAATGAAGAATGGTGCAGATTCCTTGAAAAGGAGAATTTTATAATTGGTATCAGTATTGATGGCCCTGCTAAGTTTCATAATACCTTTCGCCGGACAAAAGATAATAGAGCAACATGGCAACAGGTTATCAGAGGATATGAGCTTTTAAAGAAACACGGCATTATCGCTGAGATACTTTGTGTTGTTAATGCTGAAAATGTTAAGTATCCGCTTATTATCTACAACTTTTTTAAGCAGGCCGGAGTGAAATTTATTACTTTTCTGCCTCTTGTCGAACAAAATAGAGATTCTTCCACAGGAGTGAGCGTTGATTCAGTCCCATCTAAAGAATTCGGACATTTTTTAAGTGAGGTCTTTGACACATGGGTTGAAAATGATATAGGAGAAATAAAAATCCAGATCTTTGAAGAAGCTGCACGGACTGCTTTTAATCAGGAACATACATTATGCATTTTTAAAGTAAACTGCGGTGCAGTGCCGGTTGTTGAGCATAACGGAGATTTCTATTCCTGCGACCATTATGTTGATGAAGAATACCTTTTGGGAAATATAAAGGATCATTCTCTTGCATACTTACTTGAAAGCCGGAGGCAGAAAGAATTTGGGAAAGCTAAATCTTTTAAGCTTCCGAAATACTGCCTCGCATGTGAAGTTCTGTCATTGTGTAATGGTGAATGTCCGAAGAACAGATTCATGATAACGCCAGATGGTGAAAGCGGCTTGAACTACCTGTGTGATGGTTACAGATATTTTTTCAACCATTGCCGGCCGTTTGTTGAGGCAATAGCTGCTGTCTGGAAAAACCAGGGGGGCCTTTTACCTCATCCCCCTGCCCCCTTCTCCCAGGAGAGAAGGGGGTAATACTCAGATTAGTAATTATATAGCCCCTCCCTCTTGGGGGAGGGGTTGGGGAGAGGCTGACCTCAATTAAGAGAAAAATCGGGTATCAATTCTTTGCGATCTTTGTTTTAAACCTTTTCGAACTCTGCGGTTAATCGATATCCTTATTTCTATTTCAACTTTTCCTTGAAGAACGCTATTGTTCTTGACCATGCAAGTTTTGCCGCTTTTTCATTATAGCGTTCAGGATTGGAGTCGTTGTTAAATGCATGGCCGGCTCCCTCGTAAATAAATATCTGATAATCTTTTTTATATTTCTTCAATGCTTCTTCAAAAGCTGGTATTCCCTCATCAATTCTCGGATCATTTGCTCCATAATGAGCCATAACGGGAGCTTTAATTTTAGCCACATCATCTGCAGCTGGTTGCATACCATAATATGGAACTGCAGCATCAAGGTCTGGTGAATTAACCGCCAGCTGGTTTGTCATACCCCCTCCCCAGCAAAATCCGGTACAACCTACTTTTCCTGTTGAAAGAGGATTAGTCTTCAGGAATTTAACGGCAGCTACAAAATTTTTAACCGTTTGTCCCTGATCCAATCCACGGATCATCGACATGGCTTTTTCCTGATCATTTTCAGGTGTATTTCCCAACGGAGACAAAGCGTCAGGAGCCATAGCCAGGAAACCTTCCTTTGCAATCCTTTTTGTAACATTCAGAATATGAGGATTCAGTCCCCATATCTCATGAATAATAATCACAGCCGGAAATTTATTACCACCTTTCGGGTGTGAAAGAAAGGCTCTTACATCTCCTGTCTCACCAGGGAATTTTATAAATTCAGATATAAGTTCAGGATCATCCTGAATAGCAGAAGCTTTTAAACTATTATCTTCCAGAACAGGAAGCAGAGCCATCGCAGCAGCCGAACTTCCGGCAACTATTACAAGCTTTCTTACAAAATCGCGTCGATTTGTTCTTCCATGCTTGTAGTCATCATATAACGAAGTGATTTTTTTCTCCATAATGAACAGGTTTTACTTGTTTATTAGCAGTTATATATGAGGCCTTAATTATTTTTTTACATTTGTTACCGGCAATAAATGTAAGCCAATCAAATTACAAAAAAAACTGAAACTGTGCAACTAAAAATGATATTCCCTCCGGAATCTAAAAATAGCAAAAATGAAACATGATATTGAAATTGCCCAGGAAGCAAACATAAGACCTATAGGTGAAATTGCTGCAGAGTTAGGTATTCCGCAGGATGAGTTGGAGATGTATGGACGATTTAAAGCCAAGATCCCACTTCATTTCATTGATGAAGAGCGAATAAAAAAAGCTAAATTGATTCTGGTAACAGCAATAACTCCCACACCTGCAGGTGAGGGTAAAACAACGACTTCTATTGGTCTTGCCCAGGCACTTAACCTGTTAGGGAAAAAAACGACGGTTGTACTGAGGGAACCATCTCTTGGACCGGTTTTTGGAATTAAAGGTGGTGCCGCCGGAGGCGGCTATTCACAGGTTATTCCTATGGAAGATATAAACCTGCATTTTACGGGGGATATTCCGGCAGTTGAAAAAGCACATAACCTTCTTGCTTCCCTTATCGATAATAACATCCAGTACAAGGGTGGCAACCTGGGTATCGATCCAAGAACAATAGAATGGAAAAGAGTGATTGATATGAATGAAAGATCACTTCGTGATATCATTATAGGACTCGGCGGTCCAAGAGAAGGAGTACCCCGGCAGTCGGGATTCAATATTACTGCTGCCTCAGAGGTAATGGCAACACTCTGTATTGCACAGGACCTTAAAGATCTTAAAGAAAGACTTGGAAACATATTTGTCGGCTATACCTATAATGACAAACCTGTTTTTGCCCGCGATCTGAAAGCACAGGGAGCAATGACTGTCCTTCTGAAAGATGCCATTAAACCAAATCTTGTACAGACTCTTGAAGGTACACCGGCAATTATTCATGGAGGACCATTTGCAAATATCGCTCAGGGAACGAATTCAATCGTAGCAACAAAAACGGGGCTCTCTCTCAGTGAGATTGTTGTTACTGAGGCCGGGTTTGCCAGTGAACTGGGAGCAGAAAAGTTCTTCAATATCAAATCACGGTTCGGCGATCTTCATACAAGTGCTGTGGTCATTGTCGCCACGATACGGGCGTTAAAGTATCATGGAGGAGCTAAACTGTCAAATCTGAAAAAAGAGGATCTTGCTTCTCTTGAAAAAGGATTCGATAACCTCAACAAGCATATAGAAAATATGAAATTCTACGGATTCAGACCTGTAGTGGCAGTGAACCGTTTCGACTCCGATACAATGTCCGAGATTGACCTTCTGATGAAACACTGTGAATCACAGAATGTCGCAGTCGCATTAAACGAATCCTGGTCAAAAGGAGGAGAAGGGGCCATCGACCTGGCTAAGAAGGTTATGGAACGTGTAGAAAACTGTCCTGATTGTTTCAGACCACTATATGAGCTTTCCTGGACATTTGAAAAGAAAATTTCGACTATATGTCTTATGATGTATGGCGCTGATCATGTGGAATATACCGTTCAGGCTAAAGAACAACTTGAGAAGATCGAACATCTCGGACTCGGGAATCTTGCTGTTTGTATTGCAAAAACACAGAAATCACTGTCTGATGACCCTTCTAAGAAAGGTCGTCCGAGTGGATTTACAGTGAAAATCAGAGAAGTTGAACTTTCATCAGGTGCAGGATTTATTGTACCGATTGCTGGCACCATAATGAGAATGCCCGGGTTGCCAAATAATCCTTCTGCTGAAAATATCGATATTGATGAAAATGGCGTAATAACAGGGTTGTTCTGATGATTCCGGGTATATCAGGAGTGATCCTGGCTGGCGGCAACAGCAAGCGTTTTAATGGTATTCTAAAAGCAAAGATCATTATCAAAGGCAAGACGATCATTTCAAGAATTATTGAAACAATAGAGGATATTTTCGATGAAATTATTATAGTGACAAACATCCCGGAGAAATTCCATGAATACACAAGCTGCAAAATCATTAGTGATCAGTTTTGTAATAAGGGACCCCTTGGTGGCATACACGCTGCCCTGAAAGAATCCGAAAGAGAGGCCATATTTGTTATTGCAGGAGACATGCCCAATCCTGACAGGAACCTTATTGTCAGACAGGTAAATTTCTACAATAATGAACTGTGTGATGTTGTTATACCACAGATGGATAAATTTATTGAACCGCTTCATGGAATTTATCGGAAAACCATCACCAGAAATCTGGAAGATTATCTTTCACACGATAATGATTATGCTGTAAGAGAGTTTTTCAAGAGGACCAATGTACATTACATGGAACTTACAGTTTCCGAAAAGGCAAATAATCCTTTTATAAATATTAATTCGCCTTCCGATGTCGGCCAGGCTGTTTAGTTAGATAGTTGCCTTATGTTTCAAACTTAGTAGAAGAACAGGTGCAGTAATGTATCCTGTGAAAATTAATTAAATCAATTATCGAGTAAACTTGAAGTGCGAAGAATCAAATTATAAAATGGTTCACAGGCTAATCCTTTATACAACGCACAGAAAAGCCATACGTCTTATCGAAGACATCTTTAATCACATATCCAGAATTATTGTCCATAAATCGGTACCACGCCACTGTAGCTTCTGCCTCAGATGAGCTCCACAAATAGAGATAGTCTGTAATCCAATCAAAAAATCCAAGGTCATCACGATAGCCACCGGGAAGAGCTGTAAAACCAGTTTCGTTGGTTGCCCCGGTATTTGGGCTCGCCCAGTGTATCGTGCCTGCTTCTTTCAATTTACCACCTTCAGTATCACCTCCAAGAAAACTGGTCAATGCTGTCCAATCACCATCGGTAGGAACATGCCAACCTGAGGGAGCTATATAACGGTTGTCATTTACTGCATACCAATTATACAAATTCCCGTATGCGTTTGCATTACTGGCATTATTTCTGTAAATGCAATACGCACCAGTGGTTAAATACTGGTTCCATTGAGTACTGTCAGAAATGTATTGTATAGGATCCCCATTGCGGTATCTGGTGGTTTTCAGGTTTTCCACCATCCATACCTGGGTATTGATAACTACAGTGTTGTAAACATTACCGTCTATGTCAGTCACAGCGCCGGGCGTAGTAAAAGACACAACACTTCCATAGGCTGTTCCGGCGCTATTGGTCGCAAAGGCCCGTGCATAATAAGTTGTGTTTGCCGCTAAACCGGTAATAATGCTGGAAAAACTACCTGTACCAGCGCTATTT
Source organism: Bacteroidales bacterium (assembly GCA_049792755.1). Taxonomy (GTDB): domain Bacteria; phylum Bacteroidota; class Bacteroidia; order Bacteroidales; family VadinHA17; genus LD21. Next base: position 36,449 of record JBARBF010000110.1, read on the forward strand.
GTTGTTTTATTGTCAGCAATTGTGGGAGTCTGGTTTGTACCCCAGCAAACACCACGGGCTTTTACTGCAGCGCCACCATCGCTGGTAATATTTCCCCCGCAGGTTGCTGTTGTTTGTGTTATATATATTACTGCAGTTGTAGTTAATACAGGATTACTCTCTTTTTTACAACTATTCGGAAGAATTAGAAATATTCCAATTAAAATGAAAGAGCAGAGCCGGAGGTTTCTTTTTTTTTTCATTTTAAAATTCAGGCTTAGTTTAAAAGTATATTCTACATTGCAATTAATGCTTTACAACAAGTTGTCTGGAATATTCATATTTCCCATCAGAGACAACAACCATATATATACCATTTTGTAAATTATCTACTTGCAACGAAAAAGGGTTGCTGTTTTTTTGAATAGATAAAAATTGAGTTCCGAAGCTATTAAAAATGCTAACTGTATATTTTGTCTGATCATCTGAAATGGCAGCTTCTGTAAGTGAGGAAGTTGAATCGGAAGCCATTAGAGTATTGTCTTTAACTATGGAAATATTTACAATTGACGAAGCAGGGTTTGGTGATATCAATAAACTATTACTGGCGTAAACATTTACGCCTCTCCAGAATATTGGACCTGTACCACAGACATTAATTGCATTTACTAACAATTGGTAGTTTCCTGTATTGTAAAAAGCTATAATCAAATTAGGTCCACTAGGATACAGATGATTACCATTTAAAGGATTTAAATTCCAGTTATAGCTTATTATTGAATCCTTAGAATCAGGCACAACATAAAATGATGCATCATGATGATTCGGTGCGCTATATGGGCCGTAAATTGAGCTAAATACAGGAGCCCCTGACCAAACCGGATATTGAGTTACTGGTATAATATTATTACTACAAGGGGTGGATAAGGTAGCTGTTACGTAGTCACTGCCATTACTGGTGGATGTAAAAGTACAGGGATTTGTGTGGGAATTAGAAGTATGCAAATGTGAATTTGGACCCGAACTCCAGGTAACAGTATTACCAGTAGGAATGTAATTTAAAGAAAAACTTCTCCCTGCAGCACAAACAAAAGTTGAACGGCATGAAATAATAGGACTGGCAGGTGGAAGTGAGACATTTAAATAGGCTATACCCTTAACCGTAGTATTAGAATATGGACTATGAATTGAGACATAGACTTTCCCTTGATTGCTACTGGTGATATTTAATCCAGTTACGGAACCATTCATAGAACTCCCGGCTGCACAAACATAATTTCCATCGCCGGACCAACTATAGCTAGCGTTACTGATATTTAATGTTGTAGAAACAGGTATGGCAGTACCTTTTGAAACACTAGTAGGGCTACTCATTGGAATTTGATAGTATATTACAGTTTGGGAAGGAGGTATATTGATGATAGAGTCATTTACAATATATGGAAAAATATTTACATCATGTAAAATTATTGGTCCGGTTCCCCATTTAGATTTTACTAATCCTACTGTGTCAGTTGAAGTGGCCGAATGATTTTCACTCGAATACTTTATTTTTTTACTTCTACCTATATTATTTGAAGAAATAACATAGGAGGGAGATGAGCCTGTATAATATAATTCTGGATTGCCAACCCAAACCTTATTGCCTCCATCGGATACATGCCATGCATAAGAATGACAATTATAAAGAGCAGATACATCACTTACTCTTTTAGCGTCGTGCAAGACAGTATGATATTTTAAAAGAAAATCATCCCACAGCGTATTGAATGCTTGGATTTCAGATGGTGAGAATTCAGTTTCTAAAGTTGCAGAAACTGTAACACCTGTAGGTGTTTGGATAGTTGTTGGCACTCCATATTGGCCAAATGCTTTTGTGATAATTAATGCTGAAATAATAAATGATAAAAATGCTTTCATTTTTACTTACTATTTAATACTGTTAAATAATCTTTTGTCCATGAAATAATCAATTGCTTCAAACTGGGATTATCGATTGTACCGGAATATTTAATTGCATTTTGCAAATCAACATTTTTGTTATATTCAACAATAAAAGGCTGGTAATTATCGAAATACATCATTCGCGCTATGGTGAAAAATGCCCCCCTTAAGTATAATGGAAAAACACTGTCCTGCTCATGTTCCAGAAAGTTATTATACCGAAACAAAAATTTCGGAATTATTTCAGTTTTCTCTTCCTTGGTTTCCTTTTTAATAATGCTGTCCTGACCAAGAAATATAGTCATGTAGTACAATTTCAAATTAAGTGATCCTATCTGGTTTATACTCCAGGTAGAATCGTATCCATAAGGATCTGTTAATTTGTATTTAGTAATAAGTACATTTGCAGCATCAGATCTTTTTTCCAACGCTTTAAATCCACGGAAATTATTTCTTAAAACTTCATAACCGCTCTGAAAACCTTTACCTTCAAAAGTTATAAATACCCAATCGGGGTAATTGAGGCAAGTTTCTACTAATCCTTCTGTGGTTATACAATTGCATATTTCTTCAGGTAAATTATCATACTCAAAGAGATTTATTGTTCCGCTATCAGATTTAGGATATTGATACACCCCGTCTACTAAATTAGCGCATGGGGTTCCCCCTTTTGTATTAGCGGACAGATCTTCTGCACTTTTGGTTAGGATTTCTTTTGTGCAACTAATTAATATTAAAACCACAAAAATTGAAATTATTAATTCTTTCATGGTTCAAGTTGTTTTAAATATATTTTAGAAGCATTAATTATCTGATCAAAAGAATTTTTATCTGAAACAAATCCCTTATCAATTATATTATTAACATTGGAATTTGATGCTAATAAACTTGAGTAAATGAGTGGTTTGTCAATTTCCATTATCCTTCCTAATGCTAAACATATTGGCAATAAACTATGTATGGAATAATAATTATTTAAACCATTTTTAATATCATAGTTGATTGTCAGAGTTTTGACTACAAGTGTTTTGCTATCTTTATTAAGAGTTCTTAATATTTTGTTCTGTGAAATAAGAAGTTCAATAAATGTAAATTGAAGACAGAAAGTACCCTGTTTCACTGGAGTATCAAACTCCGTAATTCCTTTAGGATCCATTTTACAATAAATATCTATAAGTTCTTTTGCGGCATCTGGTCTTTGCTCCAGTTCCTTAAAACCGTTAAATAATTTACTAATTATGTCATATCCCTCCTGATAGGTAACTCCAAAAGTTATTAAAACCCAATTTGGATATTTTAGGCAAGTTGCAACAAGATCCTTCGTAGTCATGTATTTTAAAAGACTGTCTGGGATATTATACGCATTTAGCATCTCTTCAAAAGTTGTTAGCTTTTCCCACTCAGGGGTACCGTAATTTATAGGATAGTCCCATACTTTGCTTTGCTGGGCAAGAAGACCGGCATTTAGGAGGAAGGTAAAAAAAGCTAATACCAGTATTTGCTTTTTAGTCTTAATAAGTTGGAAGGTTGTCATCATATAAAAATTTAAGGACATTTATAAGAATTGCGTTTGTCGATGCAATGTCTAAACCCGATTTTTGTTTTGGAATTAGCTTTCAATACCAAAGTTATTCTATTAAAAATCCAAAGTCAAGTAATAATTTAAGGTTTAATAACAATTATCCTCAAAATGTTACCTGAAATTTTGAACTTATTTCTACTAATTCGATAACTTAAATACATTCTAAATAATTCATATTGATTATTAATGATAAGAGTTTTTCTATATGTTTTTTATACTGCACTAAATGATCAAAATTGATGATAGTAATGCTATATATCTAAATATACCCTAATGTTTTCAACTTAATGTATATCGGAAAACCGGAAAATACTCTCATTTAAATAGATCTCTTACCAGTGGTGTTTTCTAAAATTTTAGAATCAATTTTAGATAGCGAAGAGTTGTTAACCCCCCCTAAATTTAGTGCGAAAGAAGGATAGAAGGAAATGACTTCCGACTATTTGCCGCAATTTGATATTACAATATTACCAAGACGCTTTGCGATTCATCTCCAGGTTAATAAACTTCTGATTATTGGATTTTTAAATTGGGTATTTATTACATTTCAGGTAGAATGATCTGATCCATGGTTAAAATGTTTTTTTTATTAACTTTATCTCTGTTTAATTCCTTATACCATGAAGAGAATTTCATTTTATATCCTTATGATTGCCGTTTCGCTTTCATCCTGTAGAAAATTAAGTAAGTATGAAGGAGTTCCCTTCACTGAAAAAGAGCCCCGCGACTGGGAAAATCCGCAGGTGTTTAATATTAACAGGGAGTATCCTCATGCATCGCTTATTAGTTTTCCCGACGAAGCAAGCGCTCTTGAGGCAATAAAAGCAAATTCTCCAAATTACAGCTCTCTTGATGGCCAATGGAAGTTTAACTGGTCTAAAACACCCGATCAGAGGCCATTCTGGTTCTTTAAAGATGATTATGATACACGCGAATGGAAGAATATTGAAGTGCCTTCAAACTGGCAGATGAAAGGCTACGATGTACCGGTCTATGCAAATATAGTTTACCCTTTCTGGACCTGGGAGGATGTATTTAATTCGCATAACCTTACAAAAGGAGTAACCTCTCCAAAGCCTGAGATAAAGAATTCGAAAGCTCCGGGTTCATCAGCTAAATCCTATATATATAAAAAAGTTCCACCGGCTATTCCCCATGACTGGAATCCGGTAGGGTCCTACAAAAGAAATTTCACAATCCCGTCTGACTGGAAGAATAAAGAAATCTTTCTTCATTTCGGTGCTGTCAGTTCAGCTTTTTATGTCTGGATAAATGAAAAACTCGTTGGCTATAGTCAGGACAGTAAAGTACCGGCAGAATTTAATATAACAAAATATATAAAAAGCGGAAAAAACTCCATTGCTGTGGAAGTTTACCGTTGGTGTGATGGGAGTTATCTTGAAGATCAGGACTTCTGGAGATTGAGTGGTATTCAGAGGACTGTGTTCCTTCATGCACGTCCAAAAACATATATCAATGACTTTTTTGCTGTTGGCGACCTGGAGAACAATTACAATGACGGTCTGGTTAAAATCGATGTTTCTTTAAAAAGTACTGTGGCAAATGATAACGAATTTGTTGTTGATGCATCGCTTTTTGAAGGTTCCAAAAAGCTTCTCACCGAATCTAAGGATACAAAACTGTCGGGTGACAAGGTGTTGGTCACTTTTAAGAAAAAGATTCAGGGGGTAAAAAAATGGTCAGCTGAAAAACCGATTCTTTATTCACTGGTAATAAGCCTTAAAGACAAAAGCGGAAATATATTCGAAAGCATAAGTTCAAAAATCGGATTCAGGAAGGTGGAAATCATTAATTCCCAACTGATGGTTAACGGTGTCGCAATCCGGTTAAAAGGGGTTAATATGCATGAACACAATGAAATAACTGGGCACGTTATTGATGAGGCTACAGTACTGAAGGATATCCGGACAATGAAGAGTAATAATATAAATGCCATGAGGACATGCCATTATCCACAACAGGAGTTTTGGTATGAAATGTGCGACAAATATGGGCTATATCTGATAGATGAAGCGGATATTGAATCTCATGGTATGGGATACGACAAAGATGTCACTTTAGCTGACAAACCGGAATGGGCAGCTGCGCATCTTGACAGGATGCAACGAATGGTCGAGAGAGATAAGAATCATCCGTCGGTAATCATCTGGTCTATGGGTAATGAGGCAGGTGACGGTCATAATTTCCTTAATGGTTATAAATGGATAAAAGGACGGGATGTGACCCGCCCTGTTCAGTACGAAAGAGCAGAAAAAAGCACAAATACACCTGAGCGCCATACTGACATCTGGTGCAATATGTACGCTACAATTGAAGAGATAGAAGCATATGCAAAGGATTCAAAAAAAGACCGACCAATGATAATGTGTGAGTATGCGCATGCGATGGGCAATTCAACGGGTAACTTCCAGGATTATTGGGATGTTATAGAAAAATACCCAAAGCTGCAGGGTGGATTTATCTGGGACTGGGTTGACCAGGGATTTCTGAAAACGAATGAGAATGGTGAAAAATACTGGGCATATGGCGGTGATTACGGTGAAGAAGGCATCCCCAGCGATGGAAACTTCAATATTAACGGTTTGGTGTGGCCCGATAGAACACCTCATCCCGGTCTGTTTGAAGTAAATAAAGTATATCAGTATGTTGGTTTTGAGCCTGTTGACCTCAAAACAGGGATGATAAAGATCAAGAATAAATATGATTTTACCAATCTTTCTGAATTCAATTTTGATTGGGAGATTGTATCAGATGGGAAAGTTGTTCAGTCAGGAAAAATACCGATGCCTGATTTCAGACCAAAAGCTGAAATTGCTTTCCTGTTACCTTTTAAAAAGATAGATCCAGTTCCTGGAGCTGAATATTTTATTAATATGAGGTTTTCAAGAAGTGATGCATGGAATTCTGTTCCGGAAGATCATGTTTATGCAACAGCGCAGTTTAAATTACCTGTGGAAAATAAATCCATCATTACAAAAGAAGATAAACTTGCTGTTCTCCAAACAAAGACTGTTGACAAGAAACTGGAGGTAAGCGGTGTTGACATGAAGATAGTTTTTGATCTTGTTAAGGGAAGACTGACTTCATTTAATTACAAAGGGAAAGAAATTCTTAAAAAAGGTCCCGAACCTGACTTCTGGAGACCACCTACCGATAACGACTATGGTTACGGTATGGATAAGTCTCTCGTTGTCTGGAAAAAAGCCGGTGAGAGAACGGTTGTGACTAAAGCGAATATCAACCAGCCTGAACTAGGAAAGGTAATGGTAACTTTTAATTATGATATTCCTGATTCCAGCGGCAAAAAGGTTGCAGGTTATGCCACAACATTCACAATATATGGATCGGCTGATATGGTGATTAAGAACCAGTTTTCAAAGATTTCCGATAATATTCCGGAGATTCCCAGAATGGGAATGCAGATGCAGCTACCTGAGGAGTTTTCAAATCTGAAATGGCTCGGACGCGGACCTCATGAAAATTATGTTGACAGGAAAACTTCAGCAGATGTAGGCCTGTACGAAAGCACAGTTCCCGATCAGTATACGCCTTATATCAGACCTCAGGAAAATGGCTATAAGACCGATACAAGATGGCTTACCCTGACAAACGATAATGGTAGCGGGATACTTATAAGCGGAGATCCTTTGATCTGTTTTGCTGCCCTGAATAACATTCATGATGATTTTGAATCTCCCGGGAAACTATCGCAATACAGGAAAGATGCAAAGACCGCAAATACTCATACAATTGATGTCAAACCACGCGACCTTGTTAACCTGAATGTTGATCTTGGCCAGATGGGTGTAGGAGGCGACAATTCATGGGGGGCACTAATTCATCCAAAATACCGGTTGCTTGATAAAAAATATGAATATTCTTTCAGGATCAGACCTGTAGTTAAAGATGATGATATACTGAAACTGGCAAAAGAAAAATTTTAAGGAAGATTAAAGGGTTAAATATTTAATTAAATCCACACTTCAGCTCTTTAACTTATTTCTTCATAAAAATATGCTTCCTTTTTATCGGCATCATCCCAGGTGTATATTCTTTTGTCTCTGTTCAGGTAATACAGATTCAGCAAAGCAAAATCGCCGGCACACATAGTTGCATGAGCAAAGAGGAAGAGAGAAAGACTCCATTTCCACAATCCGGGGAGAAGAAAAATAAGAAGTGCCAGTCCTATACTGATTACCAGGAACGGCGTCCATGCCACAATCAGGAACTGAAGAGGAGTGGCAACATACTTGTGTGCAGTCACATAAAAAAGGTACTGTTTAAGATCCATTCCGACCCTGATATTTTTTGCTCCTGAAAAGTAATATGGAATAACATGCAACAGTTCATGCAGTGGTATGCAGACTAGAGGTAGAATTATCATCCCGATGAAAGAATGTAACAGAATATGAGCTGTCGGGAAGTTTCCTGTAATTTTTATCCTTATAATAATTGTGATGAAAAGAAATAAGGAACAAAGAAACCAGAAGAAAAACATCAATCCTGATTTTTTCTTTAGATATTCAAATACAAATAGAATAAGCTTAGTGTAAGGAACAGTCAGGAACAGCCTGAATCTTTTCTGATCGTCGAGATCATTAACCGATAATGCCATAATAATGCTTTTGACAAATTTACCTTTTAAACTATGTAATACAAACCGGATTCGGCGTTTTCCTTATTTCACCATATTTTAAAGCTGTTGCAGGGATGACACGATGTGGCCCGGAATTTGATACATTTACAAAAAGTCTCTTAGTGAAATTTATATCTGCAATACTGGTCTTCTTCTTTTATGTCGCTGATTCCACAGGACAGATTGATTCGCTAAAACAGAGCATTGATACTCTGCAGGGAAGATCTTACCTTCTGCAGAAAGTGAATAGGGATGGTGTTACATTACCGGAAGTTGAAATTAAAGAAGTGACTGTTTATGCCCATCCTCAATTTGCTAAAAAAAGCGATTTTCGTAAATATGAAAGGCTGGTTACCAACCTCAAGAAAGTTTATCCGTATGCAAAAATAGTCAGGAACCGGTTATCCAGGGTCAACCAGGATATCAGTAATATAAAAAGTGAAAAGGAACGCAAAGAATATTTAAAAAAGGTTGAAAAGGAGGTTTTTGCTGATTATGAAGGCGACATCAGGGATATGACAATAACTCAGGGTCGCTTGCTTATTAAATTGATTGACAGGGAAACGCAGAATACATCATATGCTCTGATAAAAGATTACCGTGGAAAGTTTGCCGCCGCTTTCTGGCAGGGGATAGCACGTATTTTCGGGACAAACCTTAAAGAAGAATATGATCAATATGGTGCTGATTCTCTTATTGAATTAATCATAGTTGAGATTGATGCAGGCAGACTTTAATCAGAATATTTGAACAGAACCGATAAAATGAAACGCCTTTTTATAGCCTTAAAAGTGGATGCCGGTGAAACTCTTTCAATGCTGATTTTATCTCTTAAGTCCACTTTGAGTAAGGATTCAATCAAATGGACAAATTGTAATAATATCCATATAACGCTTGTCTTCCTTGGTGATACGGAGGAGAATATAATCAGTCCGGTATGTTCAATGTTGGAAGAAAAATGCAAAGGAACAGGGAGTTTTGAAGTGATTCTCAGAGGGGTGGGTGTTTTCAGAAATCTGAACGATCCACGCATAATCTGGACCGGTATTGACCCATCTGAAAAATTAATGCTTCTTAATGAGGTTATTATGAATGGATTGAAAGGTTTGAACATTAAGCTGGAATACCGTCCATATAATCCTCATCTGACTCTCGGACGTATAAAACATCTTATTGACAGGGAAAGACTTAAAGCCTCAATTGATAAATTTCAAAATTCTGAAATACAAATAGTTCCGATAAATGAAGTTATCCTTTTTGAAAGCATCCTTTTCAATCAGGACCAGTATATACGCCTATCGCTAAAATTAACCTTTAATATCTCTTAAGGAGACTGACATTTTTCAAATCCCCTGTCCTTTTAATATCAGAGAAAAAGTACGCATGGTAATTTTAAGATCGAATAGAAATGATCTGTTCTCAAGATAAAAAAGGTCATATTCCATCCGTTTGATCATTTCGTCCACATTCGAAGCATAACCATACATTACCTGTCCCCACGAGGTAATACCGGGTTTTATGAGTTGAAGTTGTTTATACCTCGGTTCTCTTTGTACAATCTGATCGATATAAAATTGTTGCTCTGGTCTTGGTCCAATAATAGACATCTCACCCTTCAGAACATTTATGAAATTGGGGATCTCATCGAATTTATGTTTCCTCATGAATCTTCCCAGCGAGGTTATTCTTTCATCTTCCCTGCCTGAAATAAGAAGTATTCCTTCATCATTTCCAAAGTGCATTGATCTGAACTTGTAGATAACGAAAGGTTTGCCATCCCTTCCTATCCGCTTTTGTGAAAAAATGACAGGTCCCTTTCCTGTTGATTTAATTAATACTGCAAGTATCACTATTACAGGTATCAGCAAGATCAGACAGAAAATGGAAATTAAATAATCAAATATTGTTTTAAGAATATCCTGGTAATTCTTTACTTTCAGATTCATGGATCAAATATACAAAAAGAAATGAGTAATATTTCAGACCTATACTGTCTCCATTTTTTCTATTTTTGTCGGAATAAAATTCATCCGGAATATTTTATGACAGATACATTTGAGGCAAAAGGCAAACGAAAAAAGCTTGTAGCGGAACTCAGGCAGAAAGGAATTTCTGATGAAGAAGTGCTGAGAGCCATTGATACGGTTCCCCGGCATCTCTTTATGGATCCTGCGTTCCTCATTCATGCCTATGTCGATAAGGCATTCCCGATCACATCTGGCCAGACAATTTCTCAGCCTTACACAGTTGCGGTTCAGACATCTCTGCTGAGAGTGAAAAAAAGGGATAAAATTCTTGAAATTGGTACAGGGTCGGGTTATCAGGCTGCTATACTAGCCGAGATTGGAGCCAAAGTTTATACTATAGAGCGTTTCAGAGAGCTTTTTTTAAAAGCCCAGAGGATTTTAACTTCCCTGGGATATTCTGCAGATTTTTTTTATGGCGATGGATATGAGGGTAAGGCCCAATATGGTCCTTTTGATGGCATTATCATAACTGCTGCAGCTTCGGAGATCCCTGATGTGCTCCTTCATCAACTTAAAACCGGAGGACGACTTGTTGTCCCTCTTGGTGATTCCAATTCGCAGGTTATGACTGTTATAGAGCGTATTGGACCTGAGAGTTTTGAGCGTTCAGAACATGGTAATTTTATTTTTGTACCGATGCTAAAAGGTACTGTTAACGGAAAATAATCAGTTATGAAGATATTTAAGCTAGTTTTTTCACCGATAGAAGTAAACACCTATATACTGGCAGATGACTCTGCCGATTGTGCAATTATAGATTGCGGTTGCTTCAATAAACAGGAATCTGAAGAGCTTGAGCGCTTTATAAAAGATAAAAGTCTTAATCCGGTTTTGCTGTTAAATACACATTGCCATCTCGATCACGTTTTTGGAAACAAGTTCATGCTCGAAAGATATGGCCTTAAAACTTTTTCAAGTGAATATGATGAAATGAACAGGAAAGATGCGGTTCAACATGCTCTGCTTTTTGGTCTGACTATGGAAGATCCTCCTGAACCAGCCGGATACATATCAGATAAACAGATTGTTACATTTGGAACAACAGAGCTCCTCGCCCTTCATGTTCCGGGTCATACTTCCGGGAGCCTGGCATTCTACAGCGAGAAAAATGATTGCGTTTTTACAGGCGATGCACTCTTTGCCGGAAGTATTGGACGGACAGATCTGCCTGGTGGAGATTATGATACGCTTATTGGAAGTATAAAGAACAAATTATTTGTTCTTCCTCCCTCAACTGTCGTATATCCTGGTCATGGGAATGAAACAACTATCGAAAGGGAAATGAAGTCAAATCCGTTTTTTAATGATTTAAATCCTGTTAATTGTGAGTCCTAATTCTTAATATTATCATTTTATTGATTTTCTTTTTTCCCCAGGCTCGGCCAGCTGGCGTTATGAGGTAAATAAATTCATTTTCAAGCAATTTATTGAATAAGATCTAATAAAAATAAACTATAATATATGCTATCAGATAAATTTGTCAACAGACATATTGGACCTCGTGAACACGAATTGCCACGGATGCTGAAAACAATAGGCGTTAATTCGCTCGACGAGCTGATTGAAAAAACTGTTCCCCGATCCATTATGCTCGATAAGCCTTTAAGACTTCCGGAAGCAATGAGTGAATTCGAATATCTCAATTATATTAAATCTCTCGGGCAAAAGAACAAAATGTTCCGCTCATTCATCGGACAGGGTTATTATGGTGTAGCTCTGCTTCCGGTAATTATCAGGAATGTATTGGAAAATCCTTCCTGGTATACTTCCTATACGCCTTATCAGGCTGAAATCTCACAGGGTCGTTTAGAAGCTCTTCTGAATTTTCAGACTTTGATAGTTGAACTTACCGGCATGCAGATTGCCAATGCTTCATTGCTCGATGAATCAACAGCCGCAGCCGAGGCTATGATAATGATGTTTAATGCCCGATCGAGAGCTTCAATGAAAGCCGGAGCTAATATGTTTTTTGTCGATGATGATATTTTCCCTCAAACCCTCGATGTTATTAAGACACGTTCAAAACCTCTTGGAATTGAACTGGTTGTTGGAAAATACACCACAGTTTCTTTCAATGAATCTTTCTTTGGTTCTTTAGTACAATACCCTTCCGCATCAGGTGAATTACGTGACTACAGAGCCTTTGCGGGTCTGGCTCATACAACCGGAGCCCTTGTGGGTGTAGCAGCTGATCTGATGAGCCTGGCTCTGCTCACTCCTCCGGGTGAGTGGGGTGCAGATATCGTTGTGGGTTCAAATCAAAGGATGGGACTTCCAATGAGCTTCGGAGGTCCTCATGCAGGATATTTTGCAACAAAAGACGAACTTAAACGAAACATGCCGGGCAGAATTATCGGAGTATCTGTTGATGCCCAGGGAAACAGTGCGTTAAGGATGGCTTTGCAGACCAGGGAGCAACATATAAAACGTGAAAGGGCTACCTCCAATATCTGCACTGCCCAGGCTCTCCTGGCTACAATGTCGGGGATGTATGCTCAATATCATGGTCCGGAGGGACTGAAAAACATCGCAAAGCATATTCATAATGCCGCATGTACAATTAGTTTTAATCTGAAAGAACTGGGATTCAGACAACAGAATTCTGTATTCTTTGATACCTTAAAAATAATCCCGGGAGCTGAAGTTCCGATAAAAGCAATAAAAAAGCTAGCACTTGAAGCAGAAATGAATTTCTATTATCCGGAAGATAATTCAGTGATTATAAGTACAGATGAGATAACGACAATTAAAGAAATTGACACTATCGTTAATATTTTCTTAAAAGCGGCAGCGAAAGAGCCAGTTAAGATAACCACGTACTGTCGTTGTGATATTCTTGATGATAAGTTTCTGAGAAAGTCTTCTTTCCTGCAGGGTGGAGCTTTCAACATGTACCATAGCGAAACTGAGATGATGAGGTATATTAAAATGCTCGAAAGAAAAGATTTTTCACTTACTCATTGTATGATTTCCCTGGGTTCCTGCACCATGAAGCTTAATCCTGCAAGTTCGATGTTTGCAATGAGCTGGCCTGAATTTGGCAATATTCATCCTTTTGTTCCAAAGGACCAGGCACAGGGCTATTACCAGATTATGGATGAATTGGGAGAAGCGCTTAAGGAAATAACAGGTTTTTCAGCAATCTCATTTCAACCAAACTCAGGAGCTGCAGGCGAGTATGCCGGATTAATGGTAATTCGTGAGTATCTTCTGACTAAAGGAGAAGAAAAACGAAAAACGATTCTGATACCATCTTCAGCTCACGGAACAAATCCTGCGAGTGCTGCAATGGCAGGTATGGAGATAATTGTTGTCGAATGCGATGAAAGGGGAAATATAAGTGTAGGGGATCTAAAGAAAAAGGCAGAGGAACATAAAGATACTCTTGCAGGGTTTATGATCACATATCCCTCAACACATGGTGTATTTGAAGCTGCTGTAATTGAAATGTCTGATATCATTCATGCAAACGGAGGACTTGTATATATGGATGGTGCAAATATGAATGCACAGATAGGAATCACAAACCCCGGACATATAGGAGCGGATATCTGTCATCTTAACCTCCACAAAACCTTTGCCATCCCTCATGGAGGTGGCGGACCCGGGATGGGGCCAATACTTACAAATGATAAACTGGCTGAGTTCCTTCCTAAACATCACTTTGTGGAAACGGGAGGAAGTCATGGTACAACTGCTGTTGCAGGTGCACCTTTCGGAAGCGGACATATACTTGCTATTTCACATGCCTACGTTATGATGATGGGTTCATCCGGGTTGACGCAGGCTACAAAATATGCCATATTAAATGCTAATTATATTGCAGCATCATTGAAAGGATGGTTTGAAACTTTATATTCCGGAACTGAAGGATATGTTGCTCATGAGATGATACTCGATTGCAGGCATTTCAAAACTGAATCAGGCATCACTGAAGCAGATATAGCTAAAAGATTGATGGACTATGGATTTCACGCCCCTACTCTTTCATTTCCCGTGCATGGGACATTAATGGTGGAACCTACTGAATCAGAGTCACTTCAGGAACTGAATAAATTTATAAGTGCCATGAAATCTATTTGGGATGAGATCGGGGAAATAAAGAATGGCGATGCTGATAAAGAGGATAATGTTCTGCATAACTCGCCCCACACGGTTAATGTTGTAACAGCAAATGAATGGAATCATAGCTACAGCAGGCAGAAAGCAGCTTTCCCACTTGAATGGGTCGTGGAGAACAAGTTTTGGCCGGCAGTAGGACGCGTTGACGATGGTTTTGGTGATCGTAATCTGATTTGTACTTGCGATCCGATTGATTTGAACAGGCAGAAGAAACTGAAGAAATAAATCAAAAATTTGAAACTTTCATAAATGTGTAAAATAATTCTATTTCTGTTTTCTTTACTGGTAATAACTTCTTGTGGAACTGGTGGCTTCAGACAACCTGTGTCCAAATCATATACTTCGATGGGAAAAGCTTATCAGGTAAAACTTATCACAGTGGATCCGGGCCATTTTCATGCAGCCCTTGTCCAGAAAATGATGTACGATCAGGTTTCTCCCGAAGTGTACGTTTATGCTCCCCAGGGACCTGATGTTCTTCAGCATCTCGGCAGAATCAAATCGTACAACAGCAGATTGGCCAATCCTACCTCATGGAATGAAATATTGTATACAGGTCAGGATTTCTTTGAAAAGATGCTCGTTGAAAAACCGGGTAATGTTGTTGTTTTATCGGGGAACAACAGAAAAAAAGCTGAATATATTACTAAATCGATTAATGCAGGACTTAATGTTTTGTCAGATAAGCCTATGATAATCAGGCCGGAAGATTTTCCAGCGCTTGAGTCAGCTTTTAAAACAGCAAACGAAAAGGGAGTTCTGCTTTACGATATCATGACAGAGAGATATGAAGTGACTACAATTCTTCAGAAACTGCTGTCGCAAAAAACAAGTGTATTTGGTGTTTTGACAAATGGCAGTAAAGAAGAACCCGCAGTAACCAAAATAAGTGTGCATTATTTTTACAAGATTGTTTCAGGAAGTCCGCTTCTTCGTCCGGCCTGGTATTTTGATGTTCAGCAACAGGGTGAAGGAATTGTTGATGTGACAACACATCTTGTTGACCTGATTCAGTGGGAATGTTTTCCGGAGCAAATAGTTAATCCTTCAGATATCGGAATGGTAAGCGCGAAGCGATGGCCTACGATTATCTCAAAAGAAGAGTTTAAAGAAGTGACAGGTACCGATGATTTTCCCGGTTATCTTAAGAAGGATGTTATTGACGGGAAACTGAATGTATTTGCTAATGGTGAAATGGTTTACAGGATAAAAGGGATTTTTGCAAAGGTTTCAGTTGAGTGGAAATATCAGGCCCATCCCGGTGGAGGTGATACACATTTCTCAGTAATGCATGGAACAAAATGTGATCTGGTCATCAGGCAGGGTGCTGAGGAAAAATTTCTGCCTGCACTTTACATCGAAAAGATAAAGGGATTAACAATAAAAGACTTCACTTCAGAATTAAAAGAAGCTCTAATGACATTGCCCTATGATAGTCTGAAGATTGTGGAAGTAAATAATTCAACTCTTAGAATTAATTTTCCTGAAAAGTACAGGGTAAGTCATGAAGAGCATTTCGGTCAGGTGACCGCCAGATTTCTTGAATTTCTGAAAGAGGGTAAATTGCCGGAATGGGAAGTGCGAGGTATGATTACAAAATACTATACCACAACCAGTGCCCTGAAACTGGCTAATGAAAAATAGGCTCAATGGCTCGACGACCTAACGATGTAATGGTTTAATCAATTTGTGATTTTATGTTTTCTTGCCTTTGCACCCTTGTGACTTTATGCCGTTAATCAAACATGTTCTCGACTGCTATCGAATACAATTCTTCCAGTGATATTCCGGCAGCGGCAGCTTCTTTTGGAACGAGACTTTCTTTTGTCATGCCGGGAATAGTATTTATTTCAATAAAATAGGGCTTTTCATTGATAACAATAAAATCAACTCTGACGATTCCTTTGCATCCAAGAAGATCATAAGCAAACTTGCTTATTTTTTGTATTTCATTTGTTAATGCCGCAGGCAAGTCGGCCGGTGTAATTTCATCAGATTTTCCCGGCGTGTATTTTGCTTCATAATCGAAAAATTCATTCTTACTGATAATTTCAATAAGAGGAAGAACGATTGTTTTATGTTTAGCTTTAAAAATACCACAGGCAATCTCCCTTCCATCCAAAAAACCTTCAACAAGCACGGCATCACTCTCTGTGAATGCAGTTTGAATAGCATGCAAAAGATCATCATTTTTTTTCACCTTGGTAACCCCAAAACTGGATCCACTTTCATTTGGCTTGACAAAACATGGGAGTCCAATTTGAATTATTATACCTTCAGGATCAATTTGTTCACCTTTTCTTATCAGAACAGCTTCTGCCATATTGATCCCATATTCCTTGAGGAAGAGTTTACATGCCTGTTTATTGAATGTCAGAGCAGAGCAGAATGCACCGCAGCTTGTGTATGGTATCCCCATCATGTCGAAGTACCCCTGAAGCAAACCATTCTCGCCGGGAGTACCATGTATTGCAATGAAAACACCATCGAATGTTATTCTGAGCTCATTATGGACCAGGCTAAAATCATTCTTGTCAATATTATGATAACGGCCTTTCTGATCTTCCCAATACCAGTTTATTCCCCTTATTATAATAATGTAAACTATATATTTGGAGGACAATATTTTGCCAACTTCCCCGGCACTCTTAACAGATATCTCAAACTCGGAGGAATCTCCTCCGGCAGCTATCGCAATTGTTTTCATATTTTGTTTAAATAAAGATCAAAATTAGTCATTTTATTATGCACATTTAGGAAATCAGAGATATAAATCCAACGATTTTCTTCGTTCACCCCTGCCCCAATGGGAGCGAAGAAAATCAATTTACTCCCCTAGGGGATGGGGTAAATAAATTGATTTTCAAGAGTGTTGGATTTCATCTTCATGATTAACGACTGTCAAAATTTATTATAACCTGCATATAGAAATAACCTTCAGATATATTACCTTTGATGATAAATTTTAAAATCAGTAAAAATGAAAAAAGGTTGTCTTGTCTCGATTATAGTAGTTGCTTTTCTGGCACTGATTGTTTTAGCTGTATTCCTTTGGGGCACAAAGGTTTACAATGGGATGGTTACTATGCAGGAGTCTGTTACCAGTCAATGGGGTAATGTTGAAACTGCTTATCAGCGCAGATCCGACCTCATACCAAATTTTGTCAATACAGTCAAGGGTGCTGCAAATTTTGAACAAACTACATTAACACAGGTTATTGAAGCCAGATCAAAAGCTACCTCAGTCACAATTGATCCAACCAAGATGACAGCTGCAAATATGCAACAGTTCCAGCAGGCACAGGGTCAGTTATCTTCAGCGCTCTCAAGGCTGATGGTTGTTGTTGAAAAATATCCCGAACTTAAAGCCACACAGAATTTCCGGGATCTCCAGGTTGAGCTTGAAGGAACTGAAAACAGGATTTCAGTTGAAAGAAGAAAATTCAATGAAGTAGCATTGACGTATAATACTTTTATAAGAAGATTTCCGCAAAATTTTCTTGCAGGAATGTTTTCATTCCAGATTAAGCCATATTTTGAGGCTGAAAAAGGAGCTGAAAAAGCTCCCGAAGTTAAATTCTGAATTTAATTCAAAGACTATAAATGAATGCTTCATCGTTCTTTACGAAAGAACAACAAGCTCAGATTCTTGAATCTGTAAAGGAGGCTGAGTTGGAAACTTCCGGCGAAATCAGAGTACACATCGAAACTTCACTGAAAGGCGATGTTCTCGACAGAGCAGCCTGGCTCTTCAGGAAATTGGGAATGCATAAAACCGCAGAACGAAATGGGGTTTTGTTTTATCTTGCCGTGAAAGACAGGAAGTTCGCGATTCTTGGAGATGCTGGTATAAATGCAAAAGTACATGCCGGATTCTGGGATGATATAAGCGAAATTCTTACGAAGAATTTCAAAGAAGGGAAGTTCACTGAAGGCCTTTCAGAAGGAATTGTACTTGCAGGGAAACACCTTAAAATTCACTTTCCTCACCAAAAGGATGATGTGAACGAATTGCCAGATGAAATTTCATTCGATAAATAATATAAATAGGGAGTACCATAATGATAAAGAAAAGTTTGTATCTGCTGACCTTTTCGCTTTTATTTTGCACAATCTCTGTTAACAGGGCTTTTTCTCAAAATATTCCTGACAAGCCAAATCCTCCAAGGTTAGTAAACGATTTTGCCGGAATGCTGAAAGCTGCTGAAGTAAATATGCTTGAACAAAAACTTGATGCTTTCGACGATTCCACTTCTAATCAGATCGCAATTGTTATTGTTCCTTCACTGGGGGGATATGATAAAGCTGATTATGCACAGCGCCTCGCACAAAAATGGGGTGTCGGCGAGAAAAGCCGGAATAATGGTATTCTAATTTTGATTAAACCAAAAACAGCCGATTCAGGAGGTGAAGTACAAATTAGCACTGGCTATGGTGTTGAGGGTCCTGTTCCCGATTTAACCTGCAATGATATAATTGAACGGGAGATTCTGCCTGCATTCAGGAACGGGGATTATTATGGCGGACTAGATAAAGCCACAAGTACTCTGATATCTTTGGTAAGAAAGGAATTTTCAGCTGCAGATTATGGTCGGAGAGCAAAAAAAAGTACCGGGA
This sequence comes from Bacteroidales bacterium, assembly GCA_049792755.1. GTDB lineage: Bacteria > Bacteroidota > Bacteroidia > Bacteroidales > VadinHA17 > LD21. The sequence continues at coordinate 55,377 of JBARBF010000110.1, forward strand.
AAAACATCCCTCTTGGGCTTATCATATTTATTGTTGTTATAATTATCTCGATGGTTTCCAGAGGTTCCGGAGGATCTAATAATAAACATTTGAGTACCCGGGGACTACCTTTCTGGATGCTAATGGGAATGATGAATTCAGGTAGAGGTTCAGGAGGAAGCTGGGGTGGATTCTCAGGAGGAGGCGGGGGAGGAGGCGGCTTTGGCGGCTTCGGTGGAGGTAGTTTTGGCGGTGGTGGCGCGGGAGGAAGCTGGTAGCCGTTATTAAATGAATTAAGAATGAAGAACAAACGAATAGCGAAGTAAGCAGATTGATTTAATTCTGAATTCTGATTTCAACTGTTCTGCGTTCGTTTGTTCCATATTGATTACCTGTATATTATATTACAGAATCCCTGCCGGAAGTATATTTTCTCCATTTTTCGATAACCTGTACCATATCATCAGGCAGGCTGGAATCAAAAAAGAGTCTTTTCCCGGTTACAGGATGATTGAAGGCCAGCGATTTAGCATGCAGTGCCTGACGCGGAAGTATCTTAAAACAATTTTTAATAAATTGCTGGTATTTGGTAAATGTTGTGCCTTTAAGTATCTGATTTCCACCATACTCCTCATCATTAAACAAAGGATGCTTTATATGGCTGAAATGCACGCGGATCTGATGCGTCCTTCCGGTTTCCAGTTTGCATTCAATAAGAGAAATATAGCCAAAATCCTCAAGAACCTTATAATGGGTTATAGCTGACTTTCCCTCAGTATCGTCTTTAAATACCTGCATAATCTTCCTGTCTTTTATGCTCCTGCCGACATTCCCGGTAATGGTTCCTTCTTTGGGATAGGGAATTCCCCATACAAGAGCATTATATCGCCGGTCAGTCGTCCGGTCATAAAACTGCTTTGAGAGCCTGTTTAACGCATATTCATTCTTCGCAATAACAAGGATCCCGGAGGTATTTTTATCCAACCGGTGAACAAGTCCCGGCCTGCTTTCACCACTGCTAAAAAGAGGAAGGTCCCTGAAATGCCACATCAGAGCATTAACAAGTGTTCCTGTATAATTGCCATAAGCAGGATGTACAACCATTCCCGGTTCTTTATTAACAACCAGAACATCATCATCTTCATAAATAATATTCAGAGGAATGTTTTCGGGAATAAGTTCAATCTCTCTTGGAGGGGTCGGCAACACAACCTGTACAATATCCCCTGGTTTGATCCTATAGTTTGGCTTAACAGTATTATTATTTACCAGAATATTTCCCGCATTTGCAGCATTCTGAATGCGTGTCCTTGAAGAATTCTCCAACCTGTCAGAAAGGAATTTATCAATCCTCAGAAGTGATTGGCCGGGATCTGCCGTAAACCGGTAATGCTCAAAGAGATCTTGCTGGTCTACTGATTCTTCTTCTGTCATTTTTGGTAATTATCTTGATTTAATAAACCGGTTGAATCCGACAGGATTGCCATTTATATTAATAACCAGAAAGTACATGCCATCCTTAAGTGCAGATATATCTACCTTATTACTGAAAAGGACATTTATAAGTTTGTGTCCGCTCAGATCGGTTATGGTTATATATGCTGATCCGGAAAATTGATGTTCCCCTTCGTCAATATTGATGTAATCTCTTGCCGGATTTGGCCATACAGTAATAAGATTCTTATTATTTATATAAGTGTCATTAACAGATGTAAGCAATAACGGAGAACCTACAACAGGCCTTATCATTATACTACCCGGAACCTGTGACTGATTCCATCCGCCGTTTAACCAATAGAATTGTCTGCCGGCATTCGGAGTATTAATATCATATCCGGCATTTAGAAAGGTCTCTGAAGTCTGTTTCCAGCCGACATAAAATACACCATTAACTGCAACACCTTCAGGAATAGTGTACCTGTAAAATCCGTTTATCACACTGCCCTGTTCAACCATAACATTTGTCAGTGTATAAATCATATTACCCGGAACACCGTTGTTATCGTCCCATACCGCGAGATCAAATGCTCTCAGATTTGCATGCTGATAGCTGTCGTTAAAACAAATTTGAACTGCTCTCAGAGTATCTTCCATGTAAGATTCGAATTTATAAGCAACCATAGCATTTCTTGAACCAAGTCCGTTGATACCATAACCACCTTCAGATGTCCCGTCATCGAAAGCAAAATAGTTTTTAAATACCTGATAGTAGACTAACGTATCGTTTCCCTTTGGATCAAAAATGTCTGTCTTTAACGAAGCTGTTATCCTGAACAGAGCTGAATCATCATTGCTGGTGTTGAAAGTATAGACAATGTTGGCATTATAATCAACACTAGTCAGAGGGGCTATATTCGTAGCTCCCGCGGAGAATGAATATGCCTGGGAATTCTTATAAACATCCCATATTTCAAAATTACGGGTTATATTTCGTGTTATTGTATCGTTGTTCCGGTAATGAACAAGTATTGAAGAACCCATTTCCTGGAGATAGACCTGAAGGAATTGCTTCCAGGGCATAGCTTCATGACTCTTGAGTAAAGAGCGAATCGGAAGTGTCAACGCAACATCAGCAAATACTGTATCCCCACTATTCCTGTTTTTATCGAGAAGAACATAATCGACGTTCCATATATCACAGTTTCCAACCATTGACGGGTCACTGAGGTTTGGGCTTAGACTGGCGTAATTTATGAACCGGAATTGAAAACCTTTTTGAAGGAACCGGTCATTGTCAATCCTTATGATAGCCGGTTTAAATCTCTGATCGAGACTGCCTCCAACCTTCCAGATCGAATACCATTTTTGTTCCAGTGGTGCAAAGAACTGAAGGGTAAGACTGTCCTTTGCTTCAGGCGGGTCACCAAGGCCACCGGCCTGATAAAAGAAGCTCAGCCAGATATTATCTGAAGAGGTATAATTCAGGTTTATTGGCTGAGATGTAAGATGATCAGCTTCAAATCCAGATGAAGAAGCATTTGCATACATTTTACCGGAATTGTCTAACGCATCAAAAGTTGCGATTCCGGTAGTTATCTGCCGGTCGGAATATGTATTATTTATAAATACATAGTCATCGGTCCAATTCCTTGTGTCGGGGAATATTGAATGTCCGGAGAAATCATCAAAAAAGGGCAGAGAAAGCGTATCAGCTGAAGTCAATCCTTTACTTTCCTTTCGTTTTTCTTTAGTGTGCGTAATCTTGTAATTGGATTGGAGACCGGTGATTACTTCCTGAGCAGGAGTATTAAGCAGCCACGCATTTAGAAATATTCCATATAAGATTATCCTTTTTAACATCCGGGTCAGTTAGACTTATTGTCTGATATTGAGGTAGCAGGAATAGTATCGGAAACAACTCTGGTTGTATCAATCTTTAGCTTCGAAGAATCAACTGTAAGCCAGAGGTATATTGGAGATCCGAGCTGAAGAGATGCATCAGTCTTGAATTCGGGATTCTGTTTAAAGACAAAAGCATTTATGGTATCTGCACCTTTCCTTATGGTGTTGTCATAAACAAATGTGCCAAGGTTTAAGGATGACCCCAGAATTTTATTTTTTGCAGGATCAAGTTTCAGGCCTAACAAATATGGAACTGAAGTATGCTGGTTGCTTAATCCTTTACTCAGGACAAGATCGACTACCGAACCCTTCTGCAGTGAATCGCCTCCCCTGATATTTTTCCCATTGTATTGTTGCTCAAGAACGACTTCAAAGGTGAAATCAGGTCTGTACTTTAAAAGTCCGATTTCAAGTCCGGAACTTTCAACTAGCAGGATTGCCTGCCTTTTCGGAAGATCAATAAGATTTGGCATTGCTACCATTTCAGGATGAAAAGCATTGATTGTAAGAATGATATTTCTCCATTTTTTCACTTTGAATCCGGGTTTAGGATTCTGTTCGGCAATACAGCCACGAGGAACAATTGTAGTGTAAATTGAATCAATTATCTGATAACGGAGCCTGCTCTTTTTTGCAAGTTTCGCAGTTTGCTCCTTCGTAAGCCCTATAAAATTAGGAACAGGACGAGCCTGACCATGTCTTGTATAAAAATTCATCCAGATTAGCAAAATCAATGTCGATCCAATGACAATAATGATAGCATATCCGAGATGCTTAAGAAATTGTTTGCTCAGAATGAAGTTTTTTAAACTCATATGACCAGATTGAACATTTGTAATAACGCAAAGGTACTGATAAAATTACTTTTTTCACCCCCGGGATGTTGTCTAAAAGTAAAACACAAAGTAACACAAAGGGTAACCGGACAATTAAAAACTTTTCAGATTTCCCGGTTCTCTTCCTTCTGAGGATAAATTGGATTATATAATGAATCGCGTTCTACAGGAATGAAACCTGCCTGGAGAATCAGAGTGCTGATCTCATCGGAGCTCATTGCAGGATTCCCCTCTTCTGACCCGGCCATCGAATATATTCTTGTAGTATCGTCAATTGTCCCATCCATATCATCAGTGCCGAACGATAAAGATATCTGGGCGCATTCCTTCCCGGTCATTGGCCAGTACGCCTTTATATGAGGAAAATTATCAAGATAAACTCTTGAGACAGCATAGTTCCTGAGATCTTCGAGTGTATTCACTTCTCCCAGATATGACAAACTGTTGTTTGACTGCTTATACTTTAACGGAATAAAAGCATTGAATCCATGTGTTTTATCCTGAAGGATACGAAGTCTTTCCATATGATCGATCCGGTGAGAGTAGGTCTCTATATGGCCATAAAGCATCGTGGCGTTTGATTGAATTCCAATCTTGTGAGCAGTTTCATGGATTTTCAGCCAAAGTTCCGATGATGATTTCTCATCGCAGATTTCCTTCCTCAGCTTTTCATCGAATATTTCTGCTCCGCCTCCGGGAATTGAGTCGAGACCATACCCTTTTAATAACGTCAATCCTTCTTCAATTGAGCATCCTGCCAGGGAAATCATATGATCGAGTTCAATTGCTGAAAATGCCTTTATATGAATTGCTGGCCGATGCTCTTTAATTTTTTTTAAAAGTGATCCCCAATAATGAAGATCATAATAAGGATGTACACCACCGACAATGTGAACTTCAGTAACAGGCTTATTATCAAAGCGTTTTACAATATCAAGCATCTCCTCCCGGCTGTATTCCCAGCTTTCAGGATCACCCTCAGGTTTGTGGAAGGAACAGAACCTGCAATTGTAAATACATTTATTAGTTGGTTCAATATGAAAATTTCGGTTAAAATATGCATAATTTCCATTGTGCCTTCTTCTGACAATACCTGCAAGCAATCCCAGAACAGACAGATCGGCTTTCCTGAATAGTAACAAAGCCTCTCCCGGAGTTATACGTACACTCCTGAAGATCTTATCTGCGATTAGACTGATGTCCTTATCGTTAATATGAGAAAGAAAAGCGCGCATATTTTAGTTCAGAAAGTGAGTAAAGGTAAGAATATTAGAAAACAAAAAAAGGCGTCTTTTAGAAGACACCTTTAACCATATACAGTAAACTCTATATTATCCTTTTAATTTAAGCTCGGGTGAAACAGACAGTTTCTTTCTGCCTTTTGCTCTGCGTGAAGCGAGAACTCTCCTACCGTTAGGAGTTGACATTCTCTCCCTGAATCCGTGCTTATTTACTCTTTTCCTTCTCGATGGTTGATATGTTCTTTTCATCTTTTCAAATATATTTGTCGACTAACTTCCGATTTGAGACTGCAAATGTAGTATTTTTTTGAAATATAAAAACCGGGAAGATGTTTTTTTTAGAAAAATCAAACTGGCAGATATACGATTACTTTAGTTTCAAAATAAGATTCATCAAAAAAATCCTTGATTTGCCAGATAGTTATTCTTTTATTAAATTGTGATAGCTCAGCAGTCAGATCGCCTCCCTTAAGATAAAATATTCCGTTCCGAAAGCTACCGGTTCCATGATGGCTGATATTTTTTGCTGTAAGTGCCACAAATTCAGGAAATCGTGTTACTGCCCTGCTAATAACGAACTGAAACTTACCATTTTCTTCTTCAATTCTTTTACGAACTGCGACAACATTTTCTAATCCAAGTTCCCCGGAAACTGCTTTAACAACTTTAATTTTTTTTTCAATTGAGTCAAGGAGGGTGAATTCAGAATCCGGAAACAGGATAGCCAGAGGTATTCCAGGGAATCCTCCGCCTGTCCCGGCATCAAGGATACTGGTACCCGGTATAAAGTTAATGACTTTTGCTATTGATAGCGAATGAAGAACATGATGGACAAAAAAGTTGTCCATATCCTTGCGAGAAATAACATTAATCATGCTGTTCCATCTGTCGTATATCGCCTTTAACTTCGACAGCCTGTTTTTCTGAATGTCAGTCAAAAACGGGAAATACCTGTAAATGCATTCTGACACTACCTGTGACCTGTTTTGATTAAAATATTATACAACAATGTTTTGGCTCTGAATAATTGAGCTTTTACAGTACCTATTGGAAGATTGAGCTCTGAAGCGATCTCTTCATAAGAGTATTCCTTATAATAACGAAGTTCTATCAGTGACTTATATCTTGGTTTCAGCTGGTTAACTATATCTTTAAGCGCTGCTATCTTCTGGTGGTTTATAAGGGATTCTTCAGGATCGGGCAAGTCTGATTGAATATTGACAGTGATGTTTTCCAGATTATCATGCAGATGATCAAATGGTGTAGGTGAGAGTTGCTTTTTTCTTATAAAATCGACGCAGTTGTTAGTTGCGATTTTAAAAAGCCAGGTGCTAAAGGCAAATTTAGGAGTATATGAATCGAGATTTCTGAATGCTTTCCCAAATGCCTCTATAGTAAGATCTTCGGCGTCAGACGAATTATTCACCATTTTAAGAAGCATATAATAAATGGAATCCCTGTAACGATTCATCAGGTTTGCAAATGCTTTTTCGTTTCCCTTCTTTGCTTCTTCAACAAGTAACAGATCGCCTTTGGCTTTTTCCGATAATTCGTGAACTACTTCCATTTGTTTCTATCGGATCTGCTCCGGGTATTACTTAAAAATATAACGCTGTTAATTACGGGTGAAAAGATATCAAAAAATAACAAATAAGCTAATAATCCAGGTTCATTCAACTTTTTCTGAACAAGCGTGAAAACAATAAATTGTGTTATTACTCTTAGTCCGAAAACTACCAGCACCCAGGGCCATAGAAACGTGAATGACAGCAGAACAACGAATGACGTGTAAAATAATAGTCTTGTTAAAGGTTCAGTAACTAGGATGAATTTGTCTCTGAATTTGTAATACGGTGCAGTTGTCAGATGTCTTTTCTTCTGTGTTATCCATTCATTAATTCCGGAGCATGGAACCGACCTGGTATGAGTTTCCTTTCTGAACTCCACGGATGTATTCTTCCCGGTGGCTATAGTATTAACTAAGAGGTCGTCATCACCTGAAACTACATGGTTATGTGATCCGAAGCCTTTGTTTATAAAAAAAACTGATCTTCTGTATGCAAGGTTTCGTCCGACTCCCATATAGGGTATTCCACGGATAGCCATTCCCAGGTATTGCATTGCAATAGTCATACTGTCGTAACGAATATATTTGTTCAGTAAACCTTTCTCTATGAAATATCCTCCATATCCGAGCACAAAATTGTTTCTGTCGTCAAAATGTGAAGCCATTCCTTCAAGCCATTTATCTGATTCGGGCCGACAGTCAGCATCGGTAAATAGCAGAATTTCATTCTTTGCTGCTTTTATTCCGATAAATTGGGCGAATTTTTTATTATGCGTAAATTTGGGATCTTTGTTTACTATGGAGATTCTAAGATTTGGGTATTCCGTAAGATATTTTCCAAGTATTTCGTATGAATTGTCTTCTGAACAATCGTTGACAACTATTACTTCAAAATCGGGATAATCCTGTTCCAGCACAGAAGGCAAAAATTTCCGCAGGTTTTCTGCTTCGTTCCTGGCACAGATTATTATAGAAACAGGTTCACTTGTTTTTTTTGTTTCAGAAGGTTTTTTTAAATATACTATGAGATAAAAGAAGAGATAATAGAATAACTGTATTACTGCAGCTGAAGAAAAGATACAGAAAATAACTAAAAGCACAATATTTTTGTGATCGGCCATCTGACTTCCAAATATGTCGCAATATTAATAAGATTAACGGAAAGGCGAAAAATAAATTACAACAATAATTCCTTATAGTTTTATAAGCCGTATGGAAAAATTACCTTTGTGCTTCAAAAAAAGAAGTTTTACAATATGTTTGTAATTGAGAGCAGGGATACTGAATCAAAAGCGCGTACAGGAATTCTGAAAACGCCTCATGGAGACATCCCTACTCCGGTATTCATGCCTGTGGGAACAGGGGGTACTGTGAAAGGTATCCTGCAGCGTGATCTTACAGAAGATATAAATGCAAAAATAATACTTGGGAATACATATCATCTTTATTTACGTCCTGGTAATGAGGTGCTTATAAAAGCGGGCGGGCTTCATAGATTTATGTCCTGGAACAGACCGATCCTGACCGACAGCGGAGGCTATCAGGTCTTCTCATTAACGGGAAACAGAAAGCTGACTGATGAAGGAGCAATTTTTAAATCCCATATTGATGGATCGAGGCATATCTTTACTCCCGAAAATACAATTGATATTCAACGTACAATAGGTGCAGATATTATGATGGCATTCGATGAATGCGCTCCCTGGCCATGTGATTATAGCTACGCAAAAAAATCAATTGCCCTGACACATCACTGGCTCGACAGGGCAGTCGTAAGGTTCAATGAAACAGACCCATTATGGGGGAATGAGCAGTTACTGTTCCCGATCGTACAGGGAGGAACATTTGAAGATCTGAGAATAGAATCTGCAGAAAAAACTGCTTCAGCCAGACTTGAAGGAAATGCAATCGGAGGATTGTCTGTCGGAGAACCTGCGGATGAGATGTACAGGATTATAGAGATTGTAAATGAGATACTTCCTGATGAAAAACCGCGTTATCTTATGGGAGTCGGCACACCGGTCAATATACTTGAAGCGATCGAAAGAGGTATTGACATGTTCGATTGTGTTATGCCGACGCGAAATGGGAGAAACGGAATGTTGTTTACCGGAGAAGGTACTATCAATATCAGGAATAAAAAGTGGATGGATGATTTAAGTCCTATTGATTCTAATGGCCCGTCAACAGTAAGTCTGTACTATTCAAAGGCATATCTCAGACACCTTATTATATCCGGTGAAAATCTCGGAGCACAAATTGCGAGTATTCATAACCTTGCCTTTTATCTGAAACTTGTTGATGAAGCGAGAAAAAAAATTGAAGAAGGTAATTTCAAAAAATGGAAAAACTCAATGATAAAAAAACTTTCAGAGAGACTATAAGTTTTCTGAAGCCCAAAATTATAGATACTTATATTATCAGGAAATTTCTTGGTACATTCTTCTTTTGTATTATATTGATACTGACGATAGCTGTCGTATTTGATTTCGCAGAAAAAATCGACAACTTCATGGAAAAACAGGCTCCTGTGAAAGCGATTATATTTGATTATTACATGAATTTCATACCGTATTTTGCTATGCTTTTTGCTCCGTTATTTGTCTTCATCGCTGTTATTTTCTTCACTTCTAAGATGGCGGTTAGTACTGAGATAATAGCGATTCTGAACAGTGGAATGAGTTTCAGGAGAATGATGTGGCCATATTTTCTTTCAGCTTTTATAATAGCTGCATTTACATTCGTTCTCACCAATTTCGTTATTCCCAAATCAAATTTAATAAGGATGGATTTTGAAGATAAGTACTACCATTCCTCAAGCAAAAGAATCACGGTAGAGAACATTCACCGCCAGGTATCTAAGGATATATTAGTCTATATGGGTAGCTTTAATCAATTAAGCCAGAGAGGACAGAATTTCACCATAGAGAAAATAGATAGCGGAAAACTCATATCGAAACTATCAGCTACTTCTGCCACATATGATACCGTCAAACATAAATGGACTGCACTTAATTATTATATCCGCGACATAAAGGGAAATAAGGAGATATTGACGAAGGGCAAGCAAATTGATACCACCCTTAGGATAAATCCCGATGATTTTTCGAGAGACCCCAGTTTTGTAGGAACAATGACATCCCGTGAGTTGGAAAATTACATCAAACTCCTCAGGCTCCAGGGGTCGGATGAACTAAAGCTTTTCCTTATTGAAAAGTACCGGCGGTTTGCTAATCCCTTCGCTGTATTTATTCTTACTCTTATAGGTGTTTCTCTGTCATCCAGGAAGATAAGGGGTGGTATCGGTATGAATATCGGAATAGGTCTCGGACTAAGCTTTTCCTATATTCTGTTCTTACAGTTTGCCTCACAATTCTGCCTCAAGGGTAATCTTGGCCCTATGCTGGCGATGTGGATTCCAAATATCATTTATACTGTGATAGGTCTTGTTCTTTATAAAATGGCACCGAAATAGGGATTAACTCGTGCAATTTACTTAAAATTGCACCCTGAACTGAGCAAGATAGTAAAATTCATTACGGATTATAAAAACCGATTTATATGCCAGTCAATAAAAAAATACGTGAACTTCAGGAAAAACGTGAAAAGATCCTTCTTGGCGGTGGAGAACAAGCTATTGAGAAGCAGAAGGCGATGGGGAAAGGAACAGCCCGTGAACGCATTATGTCATTGCTTGATGAGAATTCGTTTAATGAGTACGACCTTTTTGTTGAGCACGATGCACGCGATTTTGATATGGATAAAAAGTCGCTGCCAAGTGATGGAGTAATTATCGGCTCCGGTACCATTTATGGCGCTCCGGTTGCAATTTTTGCCCAGGATTTTACAGTTGCCGGAGGATCACTGGGTTTGATGCACTCGCGAAAGATTACCAAAATAATGGATCACGCGCTTAAGATGAGAATGCCCCTTATTGGTATCAACGACTCCGGCGGTGCAAGGATACAGGAGGGTGTTAACTCACTCGCCGGTTATGGTGAAATATTTTTTCGGAACACCATTTCCAGCGGTGTCATTCCACAACTCTCGGTCATACTTGGCCCCTGCGCCGGTGGTGCAGTTTATTCACCTGCTCTTACCGATTTTGTTTTTGTGGTTGACAATATTTCAAAAATGTTTATTACCGGACCTGAGGTGATAAAAACCGTGCTCGGAGAAGAAATCTCTATGGAAGATCTCGGAGGTGCAAGGGTACATAGTGAAATTACAGGAAATGCTCATTTCTTTGCTTTGAGCGAAGAAGAGTGTTTCTCTCAGATCAAAAAACTTATCACATTCATACCCTGGAATAATGGGCAGAAAGCCAGAATGTTTGAACCAGGTGAACCAAAGCCTGAATATAATATTAACAAGATCGTTCCCGAAGATCCGACTCTGCCGTATGATGTAAAAGATGTCATCAGGGCAATTGTGGACAATTCGGATTTCTTTGAGATAATGGAGCTTTATGCTAAAAACATTGTAATCGGTTTTGGAAGGATGGGAGGACGTACTACAGGGTTTGTTGCTAATCAACCCCTCGAAATGGCTGGTGTACTTGATGTTGATTCTTCTGATAAAGCAGCAAGATTCATCCGTTATTGCGACGCTTTCAATATTCCTATTATTACACTTGTGGACCTGCCGGGTTACCTGCCAGGTGTTGATCAGGAACATGCAGGGGTAATACGCCATGGGGCAAAAGTTCTTTATGCCTATAGTGAAGCTACTGTTCCTAAACTTACCGTCATCCTCAGAAAAGCATATGGCGGAGGATATATAGCTATGAGTTCCCGACATCTCCGCGCCGATTTTGTCTTTGCCTGGCCATCTGCTGAAATTGCGGTTATGGGCCCTGAAGGAGCTGCAAACATTATATTCAGAAAAGAGATTTTGTCCTCTGCCGATCCTGATGGAATGAGAAAACAAAAGGTTGAAGAGTATAAGACCAAATTTGCAAACCCTTATGTCGCTGCCTCAAGAGGATATATCGATGCAGTTATTGAACCTTCCGAAACAAGAAAATTCCTGATGCATTCTATTGAAGTATCAGAGAATAAGGATGTTTCAATGCCACACAAAAAACATGGTCTGCCACCCTTTTAGTTAAAGGCTCAGAAATAAAATATGGAACGATTATGGATAAAGATAATAAGTTAGGATTTCTAAATATCGATACCAGTTTATATAAGACGAGGATCAGCAATAAATTTCAAAACAGAAAACCTTACCAGCCTGCTGATCCACGAATTATATTAAGCTTCATACCCGGTACAGTTCTTGATATTCTTATTGAACCCGGGCAAATAGTTTCCAAAGGCGATGACCTAATGATTCTCGATGCCATGAAAATGCAGAATAAACTGAAATGCAGTATGAATGGCAAAGTAAAATCGATAACTGTTAAAAAGGGAGATAAAGTATCAAAAGGGACTGTACTAGTGGAACTTGAATAGCCTCTCCCTAAATCCCCCGCTTAACCGGGGCAGGCTTTCCCCCAGGGGGATGTACTTAAAACCGTTTTCTTAGCCTGGTGGTGAGGTAGATTTACAGGGAATAGGTCACAAAATACCTTCCCATATCACAAATTCTATGAGTTTCTCCGGCAACTTTGGCTTCTCTGAAAATATCCCGTAAACACTTGATCCGCTTCCCGACATCAGACTAAAAAGAGCATTGCATCTGTACAATTCCTCTTTTATATATCCTATCACAGGATGTTTATTAAATGCAAAATCTTCAAAATCATTTACTATCAGCCCTTTCCATTCTATTACCGGTCTGTAAATTAGTTCTTTCAGACTAATGGAGGGGATTTTGGGACTGCAGTTCTGGTATGCTTCACCTGTGTTGATTCCAACTCCGGGGTTTAGTAAAACCATGTAATATCCTGATAACACAGGTTTAACAGGTGTGAATATCTCACCCCTGCCTTCCGCCAGTGAAGGAATACCATCAACAAAGAAGGGACAGTCGCTACCCAGTTCCAATGCAAGAGCCTTAAGCTTGTCGTTTTCAATATTTAGTTCAAAGTGTTTGTTAATTACTTTCAGAAGGAATGCTGCATCCGAAGAACCTCCTCCTAATCCTGCACCTGCCGGGATCACTTTATGCAAATGAATTTTCAAAAATGGGAAGGAGTCATTTTCACGAAGCTTGATAAGCGCTTTAATAACCAGATTGTCATCTGGCTCGCTTTCGGTAACAATCCCTGTAACTTTAAGAGTGTCTTTAATGAGTTTCTGTCCGGCAACAATAAACTCAAGAGCATCACATAATCCAACTGGGTAAAATATTGTTTCAATATCATGATACCCGTCACGACGCTTTCCTTTAATCAGTAATCCAAGGTTTATTTTCGCATTTGGAAAAACAACCATATTCCTTTATTTTATGTAAAAATACCATATGGTTTTGAATTTGTCATCATTGATCCTTTTATTAGCTTTTCAACAAGTTTTTAACATTTTTTGTTTGTAACAAAAACCGGTTCTTTTTAGCTACAAAGTAGGGTTATTCATACCTTTGAAACCAGAGGGGTGAATATTATTATATCTATCTAAACAATTATAAATCAGAAATATAGTATTAATGGCAAAACAAAGAAATAGTCCAGGGCCAACAGTAACGACTTTGCCTGATTTTGGTAAGGTGCCACCACAGGCGAATGATATGGAGGAGGCAGTCCTTGGTGCAGTTATGCTCGAAAAAGAAGCAGTAATTACAATTCTCGATATACTCAAACCTGAGAGTTTCTACAGAGAAGCGCATCAGAAAATATTCAAAGCTATCTCCGATCTTTCTTCGAGAGAGTTTCCTGTGGATCTATACACTGTTACAGAAGAACTTCGCTCTCACCATGAGTTAGACAGCGTTGGCGGCCCGGTCTATCTTACCCAGCTTACATCAAAAGTTGTATCTGCAGCTAACGTTGATTATCATGCACGGATAGTAGCGCAAAAATACATCCAGCGCGAACTTATCAGAGTGTCTACAGAAATTCAAACAAGGTCTTTTGATGATACATATGATGTAACCGAACTTCTCGATTATTCGGAAAATGCTCTTTTTCAGATTGCTGAAGGCAACATAAAAAGAGAAGTAGCTCCTATTAATGTGGTAATCAAGGAGGCAATAAAAGAGATTGAGGAAGCGGGAAAAAGGGAAGATGCACTGGTTGGCACACCCTCGGGATTCACAAAACTTGACAGACTTACCTCAGGATGGCAAAAATCTGAATTGATCATTATTGCGGCACGCCCCTCAATGGGAAAAACTGCATTCGCCCTTTCAATGGCCAGGAACATGTCTATAGACCATGGGAAAAAAGTGGCAATATTTTCATGCGAAATGTCATCTATTCAGTTGGTTAACAGGTTAATAATCGCTGAAACAGATATTCCGGGAGATAAAATAAAAAATGGCCGTCTCACTGAAGAGGAGTGGAAACAACTCGATACCAGGATAAAAAAGCTTGTACAAGCTCCCATATTTATTGACGATACTCCGGCAATTTCAATATTTGAACTCAGGGCCAAATGCAGACGACTGATGGCACAGCACAAGCTCGATATCGTCATAGTTGATTATCTGCAACTTATGTCGGGACCTGAAAATGCAGGGAGCCGCGAACAGGAAGTAAGTAATATTTCACGCTCTCTCAAGAGTATTGCCAAAGAACTTAATGTTCCTATATTGGCACTTTCACAGCTCAACCGTTCAGTTGAAATGAGAGGAGGCACAAAAAGACCGCTTCTGTCTGACCTCCGGGAATCAGGCGCAATTGAACAGGATGCAGATATGGTTGTCTTTATTCACCGGCAGGATAAATTTGGTATTCCGACTTTTGAAGACGGATCTTCAACAAAAGGCATCGCTGAAATTATTCTTGCAAAGAACAGGAATGGTCCGGTTGACGATGTACGACTGAGATTCCGTGAGGAGAAAGCTCAGTTCGTTGATATTGATGATTTTGATATGGAAAGCAATCCGGATATTAGTAGTTCACAGAGTATCACTCTTGGATCCAAAATGAATCATGATAACCTGCGAAAACTGGGTGGAGGATTCGATAATGAATCGGATATCCATGAAGAACCTCCTTTTGCTTAGTTAAACTTTAAAACTGCTTTTATTCCCACACTCCTGTATCTGACATCATCAAATCCGACATAAACGCCTAACTCTCCGATGAATAAAACTTCGCTGATACTGTATCCAATTTCAGTATAGTTCGGATGAAAACGTGAACCAAGGTACGAAAGGCTTACGTTTTCACGCATCAGAGTGTTACTCAGTCCCGGAAGAAGTTTCAGAAGTAAATAGGGTGTTGTGTATTTGAGATGAGCTTCAACATAAAATTCTGGCGTACTTAAAGAATAGAATGATGGTATCATGAAAGCATCCTCATAATTATTCAGAAGTAACGGAAAAGGCTGAGAATTGATTTGGAAAAAGTCATAGAAAGTTAAATCTCTGTTATCGAGAAATCCTGCAGCTCTCAGTCTCCATCTGAAATTACTGAATGCTCCTATACTGATGCTCCTGAATGCTTCAAACCTGAACATATCAAATCTTCTTATGCCAGGAGTGATTTCGCTGAATTGGTTAATTTCATGTTGCCAGGTCAGATCAAAAGTGGGCCAATCTGAACTGACCGGGATTTTGACTCCTTTATTTATTCGGTATCTCTGAAAAGGTGTATAAGAAATTTTTGATATTAAATCAAAGTGTTTCTGATCACGCAACGCATTGATAGGATTGGACCCGGAAGAGAGATACGTGCTGGCAGGAATATTATCAGAATATAGTTTCGACGATTCAAGGAATGAGAAGTTCGTTGTGTTGGGAAGGACTTTGCGATTTTCGTAATTGGCACTTAGTTCGAGGATTAAACCATTAACTATCTCACCAGAGTAACCAAAGGTCATGTATCTGGATTCATACAATTTAAGGTAGTTTTTTTTCTGAAGCAAAGAGGTAAAAGTATTTATAAAGGGATTGATGCCACCCCCATTATTGATGTCTTTACTTTTAGATCCTGCCCTTATAAACAATTGTCTGTGTTTAATATTGTCAAACCTGTAGCTTGTTTTGATTCCCCACATAAGCTGTTTTCTGCTGATGGTCCAGCGAAAATCCGGATTAAAATCTAAAGCAGCTTTGTTTTTCCAAGATTTATATACACTGAAATTCAATCCATAGCTAAAGCCGTCTACTGAATTGAATGTGATGCTTCTCAGATTAACCAATCCTCCGTTCGTAAACCTGAATCCTGTAGTATCTGACCAGGAATGTCCAAATAAGATATAACCGATTGTTCCTGCAAATTTGCTCTTCTTTTGACCTTTAACCCCGTTAATTGTATCGGCTTTTAGTTCTTTGCCACTGATAACGGATTTTATGCTATCACTAGTTCTTAAACTACGCAACTCAATGTCCGATAGTGGAATAGGCCTGATTTTCGCCCAGTAGGCACTATCTTTTTTATTAGCATCTTTTTCTACGATCTGAGTTGTATTATTCTTTATTTCCAGACTTTTTATTGCACTATCTCTCAGGCTTCCGGCTGATTCTTTTTCCATCAGTCGGGACAGTTTTACCATATCCCGGTTCGATAACTTATCCTTCTCAAGAATTTTATTGATCTTTTGTTTTGATTTGGTGACAATCGTATCTGAAGATTTTCTGTTGGTTTCATTTGAGCGGGAATAACTTTCAGATATTGCAGCCGGTTTCTTAAGTGAAAAGTTAGGCTTTACCTCTATGTATTTTACAGAGCTTCCATAACCGGCATCAGCTTTGAATCCTATTATTCCGATATTTATCTCAAATTTATAACTTACTGGCATCCAGATATCATCCTGTACAGGAATATATAACTGCTGGACCATTATTTTTCCAAACAGATTCTCATTGGTAAGGTCTACACTCTGAAGGCACCACAGATCTTCAATAATATATATTGTTCCTTCGAATAGTTGCTGGCTTTTACGTTTTGGAATGACCTGAATTTTATTTATAGTAAAGTTCCCTTGTGACGAGGCACCGAGGTATTTATAATTGTAATGGGAAAATGCATTTGGAGCAAGAGGTGAGATTGCCATATCTGCAAGAACTGGCTGATAAAAGCTTGCCTGAATAAACTCCATAGGTGATATCTCATTTCCCTGAGCAGGGAAGGTACTGTTGTACGACACCATTTTTTGAAAATATTTATCAGGCGCAGTAAACTCGATTTCATTAAATGACTCCATTAAAAATGAGTCGCCGGCTTTCAATAACTTTTCATCACCCTTGGGTTTTGCCCCGGCCGAAAGAGAAGTTTCATTTCCGGAAGACTCAAACTTCATCGATTTCTGCAATAGTTTCGGGATTTTATTAATTACCAGATTTCCTTTGAGATAAACCTCTGCTTTATAATAGCTTACATTATTCATGTAATACGGAGCCATTCCAATTGCCTTACGCATAATATTATAGGCCGGGTCTTCACCTGAAGCCGATATTCTGACCTCCGGGATCTCATAGTATTGCAATGGAAGTATCACATCTTTTGATACAGTCTCTCCGGACAAAGAAATATTCATATATACAGGCTGATAACCAAGACTCTGAAATATTACAGTGTATTTTCCCGCAGGGAGATTAATTTCAAAATCTCCCTTTGTATTTGATGTTGTTCCCTGTCTGAGTTCCTGGATATATACTGTTGCATATTGAATTGGATTTCCTGACTGGGCCAAAATCCTGCCTTTAAGAGTTTGAGAATGCAGAAGAGAGGAGGTAAATAGAAGTGTCCATGATATCAGAAGGAGGCGTTTCATAAAATATCAATAATATAAGTTAGTTATTCCTGTATCAATTTATGCCTCACCCCCTCCTGTCCCCGCTCCCGGGAGAGTAGGGGAGGCATATTACAGTTTAATCCTTCTTTCCGGCAACAACAATAACTATTTCTCCTTTTGGTGGTTTATTTGTATAATATTCTGAAAGGAATGACAATGTACCCCTGATATTTTCTTCATACATTTTACTTAACTCCCTCGAAACAGAGGCATTGCGATCGGGTCCAAAATGTAGCGCAAATTCTTCCAGCGTTTTTACAAGGCGATAGGGTGATTCATAGAAAACCATTGTTCTTCTCTCATCACTTAATGAGTCCATTCTTTTATTTCTGCCCTTTTTCGGAGGAAGAAATCCTTCAAAACAGAACCTGTCACAAGGCAGTCCTGAATTTACCAGAGCCGGTATGAGAGCAGTTGGCCCGGGAAGAGTTTCTACAGGAATCCCTTTTTCGACGCAAGTTCTGACCAGTAAAAAACCCGGATCAGAAATTCCGGGAGTCCCCGCGTCAGAAACAATTGCAATTGTCTCTCCTCCAAGTATCTTTGAACAGACAGATTCCACACTTTTATGTTCATTGAACATGTGATGCGACTTAAGCGGTGTAGAAATATTAAAATGATTGAGTAATTTTTCTGTCTGACGGGTATCTTCAGCAAGAATCAGATCGACTCTTCCAAGAATTTCTACAGCCCTGAAAGTAATATCTTTTAGATTACCGATTGGGGTAGGTATCAGAAAAAGTTTACTCATTTGACGGAATTATGAGTTTTACCAGATCAAGAAGTTGTAAGACGGCTTCACTTTCTGACTTTTCTCCAGTATAACTTATAATTATAGCCCTTGCATCTTCGAGACTTTCAGCTTTGTCCAGACGGGAAATTGCCTGTGCATAAGCGTTCTTATCTCCATTGAAAATTTCACCCATAAAAAGGAACTTATCGCTTATGCCAATTAATTCGGATAAACTGGTTATTGTATTAGCCTTCAGGTGATCCGACAAGTCTTTTTCAGCTTTAATGCTTCCAGTCTGCTCTTCATACAGGTCGGAAGTATGAGTGAATATATCCGCAACTATCGGAGTCTCAATTTTTTTTTCTGCAGGATTCCTGGGCTCCGGTTTTTTTTGTTTTTCATATACCGGCTCATTTATGTCAGGCACAGATATACTTATGCTTTTTAGAAGTGCAATCACGTCACCTGCGCTTCTGCATTTTGATTTTGCCAGTTCTACCTGTAATGCAGGAACCCCGGGGTACTTTTTCAGATCCTCAATAATTTCTGAAGCTTCGTTGAGATCTTTAATAATTAAATCGATGGTTGAGTTGAAATCCATACATTTTGATGTTAATATAACAAACCATTTGCTTTATTTTGCAAAAGTAACGATTATTCAGCAAGTCATAGACGAATAAAACTACTATTTAAGTTTTAACAGAAGACATTCATTACAGATGGACTTTCTTGAGAATTCAGTACGAGCGACAGGGAAAAAAGGATCTATTGAGGTGATAACAGGTTCAATGTTTTCAGGTAAAACTGAAGAGTTGATCAGAAGATTAAGAAGGGCTAACTTTGCCGGATTAAAAGTCGAGATCTTTAAACCTTCTCTCGATAAGAGATATTCAGAAAACAGAGTTGTTTCGCATGATGAGAAATCGATCATTTCAACTCCGGTAGATAATGCCGCTGCAATTTTATTGCTAGCAGGCGATGTTGATGTTATCGGGATAGATGAGGCCCAGTTTTTTGATGATTCTATCATAGAGGTTTGTAACACGTTGGCTGATAATGGTATGCGAATAGTAATTGCCGGTCTTGATATGGACTTTATGGGAAAACCTTTTGGACCGATGCCTGCACTTCTTGCTATAGCAGAATATGTTACAAAAGTTCACGCTATTTGTATGAGATGCGGCAATCTTGCGCAATATTCTTTCAGAAAATCTGAAGATGCCCAGGTTGTGCTGCTGGGTGAAAAAAACCTCTATGAACCTCTCTGCAGAAATTGCTTTAATGAAGCTTTAAATAAATGACAATTGAAACTCTATTCATCTGATATTGCTCAAATTGTAAAAGGAAATCTGACAGGTCCTCCTGACATTTTAATATCAGAGATAGTGACTGATACGCGTCAGTTAAGTGTCACTGATGGTTTGCTGTTTTTTGCATTGAAAGGAAAGAATCACGATGGTCATAATTTTATAGACAGCCTGTATCAGAAAGGAATTAGAATATTCGTTGTGGAAAAGCTTCCTGAAAAGCCTGAAGGATATAGTGATGCGGCATTCATAGTTACCGTAAATACGCTTGGAGCACTGCAATTATTAGCTTCCTATAAAAGAAAATGTTTCAAATCACCTGTAATTGCAGTCACCGGCAGCGCCGGTAAAACTGTTGTAAAAGAATGGCTTGCAGATATCCTTGGCCTTACGACTTCTGTAATAAGAAGTCCGAAAAGTTATAATTCACAGATAGGAGTGCCACTATCAGTCCTGAAGCTGGATGACAAATTTAAGCTGGGGATATTTGAGGCAGGCATTTCATTGCCCGGTGAGATGACTAAACTTCAGCAAATCATAGATCCCGATATTGGTGTAATAACAAATATAGGTGACGCCCACAGTGAGAATTTCCCAAATAATAAAATTAAGGCAGAAGAGAAACTTAAACTGTTTATAAATTCCTCTTTAATAATATATTGTAGTGATCATGAAATAATTCGCGAATCAATTCTGAATAATGAATTATTAAGATCAAAAAAACTGGTGGATTGGTCATGCAGAAATGTTGAAGCAAAAATATTTGTTAAAAAAAAATCAACCCCCCAGGGTCATACTAACATCCGGATGATCTTTAAAGGTATATCTAACGATTTTGAGATTCCATTCTCCGATAGAGCCTCTGTTGAAAATGCTATTACTGTTGCTGCAGTATGCCTTTCCTTGGAAACCCCGGCTGATATCATTTCCAAAGGGCTTACAGGACTCGTCTCTGTGGCTATGAGGATGGAGATGAAGAGTGGTATCAATAATTGTCAGTTGATAGAAGATTATTACAATTCTGATCCGGGGTCACTCGGAATGGCTCTGGAGTACCTTAAGTCGCAGGATGGCAGGAAAACCGCTTTAATACTTTCTGATTTTGTTCAGAGTGGCAGGGATGAAAAGGATTTGTACCGAGAGGTCGCTGGTCTGATCAGGAAAACCGGCATAAAAAAGTTTATTGGCATTGGGAATGCGCTTGTTAGAAACAGTGCTTTATTTGATGATGGGGCGCGGTTCTTCTATACGACTGATGAGTTCATCAGCAATTTAAATATTGTTGATTTCAGGGATGAAATAATACTTCTTAAAGCCGCAAGGATCTATGAGTTTGAGAAAATAGGTAAACTTCTTGAAAAACAGATTCATCAGACAGTTCTTGAAGTAAACCTCGATGCTATATCTCACAACCTTAATGAATTCCGCAGACATCTTGATCCGGGTACACGTATTATGGCAATGGTCAAAGCATTTGCTTATGGAGCAGGTCCGGAAGAAATATCGGCCTTGCTTGAGTACCACCGGATAAGTTATCTGGCCGTGGCTTATGTTGATGAAGGAGTGGAGTTGCGAAACTCGGGAGTAACTTTACCGGTCATGGTTATGAATCCAGATTCTTCCGCATCAGAATTAATGATAAAATATTCTCTTGAGCCAGAGATTTATAGTCTTTTATCTCTGGAGCAATTTATAACGGTGGCTTCCAGGCACGGGTTGATTGGCTATCCGGTTCATATTAAAATTGATTCGGGAATGCACAGGTTAGGCTTCATGCCGGAAGATATTGATATTCTGTCTAATAGAATTAAAGAGAAGGAGTGTATAAAGGTCGTTTCTGTTTTTTCACATCTGGCAGGAAGTGAGAACCCGGTTCTTGATGATTTTAGTCACCATCAGGTTGAGGTTTTTTTGAAGGCAGTTGAAAAGATCCAAGAGACAACAGGATACACTTTTCTTCGTCACATACTGAATTCTTCAGGTATAGTACGCTTCCCTCAATATCAGTTTGAAATGGTTCGATTGGGTATTGGGATGTATGGTGTTGGCCATTTTGAAGGCCTGGATATTAAAACAGCCGGACGTTTCAAGACCAGGATTTCGCAGATCAAGAGAATCAGAGCTAATGAACCCGTAGGTTATGGATGTGCAGATGTATCTGAAAAAGAACGAATTATCGCTATATTACCTGTTGGTTATGCTGATGGCTTAAACCGTAAACTGGGTAACAGGAACGGGAATCTGTTTATTAAAGGTTCAAGGGTTCCTATAATAGGTAATATATGCATGGATATGTGTATGGCAGATATTACCGGACTGAGTGTTGAAACAGGCGATGAAGCCGAAATTTTCGGCGAAAAAATTTCTATCGATGAGATTGCAGCAATTTGTCAGACCATTCCTTATGAGATACTTACGTCAATTCCAAAACGAGTGAAGAGAGTCTTCTTCAGGGACTAGTGATGAGAATTCCTTACTATGACTGATCAACCAAGTTCGCTAATATGTTCAAGCAGGTTTCCATTGAGGATGCTGATGCTTCTTCCTGTAATTTCAATGATTCCTTCAGAAGCCATGTTTGAAAGGGTTCTGATGGCATTTGAAGTTGTCATATTTGACAGGTTGGCAATATCTTCACGCGACATCGATACCCGGATCGTTTTGCCATCAGCTTCAAAACCGTAGGTATCACTTAGTATCAAAAGCGATTCCGCCAGACGTCCCCTAATATGTTTCTGTGTAAGAGAAACAGTCCTGTTGTTTGAAATCCATAATTCATCAGTAATAGTCTTTATAAATTTCAGTGACAGGTCCGGATTTTTCTTCAGGGTTTTTATAAAGGAATTTTTTTCAAAAATACATATAGCTGAATCTTCAATTGCAATGGCTGACACTGACCAGGGTATATCAGAGAATAATGCTTTATAACCAATAAATCCCTGCTGACGAACCATCTTAAGTATCTGTCCTCTGCCTCCGACACCCTCCTTAAAAACTTTTACTTTACCTGAGGCCAGGCATATCAATCCATGCGGCTTTTCTCCCTGTTTGAATAAAAATCTGCCTTTTTTTATAATAGACAAGGTATGTCGATGGACAAGCGTTTCTTTGTCTTTCTGATTTATTCCTTTAAAAATGGAAGAAGATCCTTCAAGACACAACTCAATATAGGGATTAAGATATTCCATGATATGATCATGATTAATGACATATCAAAGGTAATAAAAGTAATTTATGAAACCCAAATTAACATATTTTAACATATTCAATTACAGGCAGTTGTAAGGACCACATTGACAATTTTTTATAAAATATCTTAATTAGTACCTTGCAACAAGCGGCATCCGTCTGCCTGCACCGAACGCTTTTGACGAGATTCTCAGCACAGGAGGCGCCTGGTATCTTTTGTACTCGTTGAAGTTGATCATCCTGATAACTTTTAAAACAGTGTCTCTGTCTGCACCATCTTTTATTATTCTATCGGCTGGCTTTTGTAATTCGATGTACTGGTACAAAATTGAATCAAGAATGTTGTAATCAGGAAGGGAATCAGTGTCAAACTGGTCAGGTCTTAATTCAGCAGAGGGTAATTTCCTGATAATATTTTCAGGAATGATTTCACTTTCCCTGTTAATGAATCCTGCAAGCCTGTAAACGTCAGTTTTATAGACGTCTCCAATAATAGATAATCCACCTGCCATATCTCCGTAGAGGGTTCCATATCCTACTGCAGCTTCGCTCTTGTTGGATGTATTGAGTACAATGCATCCAAGCTTATTTGAGACAGCCATTAGCATAATTGCTCTGATGCGGGCCTGAATATTTTCCTCGGTAACGTCGCGGTCCAACCCCTTAAAAACAGGTGCAAGATCTTCCTCGAAAGCGCTGAATGGCTTTTCAATGTTTACAATATCATAATATATTCCAAGAGTATTGGCCAGAGTTACAGCATCCCTGACAGAATGGTCAGATGAGTAACGGGACGGCATAAGCAATGCCCTGACGTTTTCCTTTCCCAGAGCTTCCACGGCAAGACAAAGGCAAATGGCAGAATCTATACCACCTGAAAGTCCGATTATACTGCTTTTTAATCCCGTTTTGATAAAATAATCACGCAACCCGGTAACCAATGCTTTGTGTATAAGAGAGATAGTATCAGTCTTAAGATTTTTCTCAGCGATTGAACCAGATTTAATATTCTCAAATGAGTAGGTTTCAATAGCTTCTTCGAAAAAGGGGAGCTGATTAAATACATCACCCTTTTCGTTGATAACAATTGAGGCGCCATCAAATATAAGTTCAGTATTTGCACCTGTCTGGTTAACTGATATAACAGGTATTTTATACTTTATAGCCTTGGATATAAAGATGTTTTCCTTTGCTTCAATTTTAGAATAAGAAAATGGCGAGGCTGCAATATTGATAATAATATCGGGATTTTGTTTAACAAGCTCTTCCATAGGTGAGACCGTATAAAGGCGAGTCTTTTCAAACTCATTATCAAATGGCTGTTCGTCCCAGAGATCCTCACAAATTGTAATAGCAAGTCTCAGTCCTTTAAATAGAAAAACCGAAAACTGTTTTTCTGGTTCAAAGTACCTGTATTCATCAAAAATATCATAGGTAGGAAGCAATGCTTTATTCACCGAAAAAATAACTTTACCCTCCGACAACAACAGGGCTGAATTATAGAGTTTTTTCCCCTCAGGTTTTTTGTTTATGGTAGGAGAGCCTACAATAGCAGCAATCCCGGTACATTCTTTGGCTATCTCCTTTATTGTCTGGTCGCACTTTTCAATGAAATCAAGCCGGTCGAGAAGGTCAAGCGGAGGGTATCCCGGAATACAGAGTTCTGAAAAAACAATAAGATCAGATCCTGCGTCTCTGGCTTTTCTGATTGCCATACAGATTAAGTTCTTATTGCCGGTAAAATTTCCGATATGATAATTCAGTTGTGCAACAGTAAATTTCATCGGTGGAAAGTTAAAAATTGACACCAAACCTGAAGCTCAGAATCTGCTGCGATACTTTATCAGTCGGTTGATTTCCATTGTCTTTAGTGATGTCAAGAAAATTATTTTCATATCTCAGACCAAAAACCAATGCAGTTGATCCGCCCAGTGAATATTCAATACCTACCGAGACATGATAGGAAAGATTAAACAAATTTAATTCATTTGAAGCATTTTCGTTGGTGATATTAAGCGATGGAATGTCAGCTCTCCTGCTTATTACAATTTTAGGATCGAGTCCTAAATCGGAGAAGTAAGTAACGTAACCAATCTGGTTAGTCTCAAGTTTCAAACCAATCGGAAATACAAGGTATTGAATTTTATATACCACCGGATTCCCGGGTAAGACTTTAGCTTTGGATTTTGAAAACTCCAGCACAGTTGTATCGCTGCTGACAAGTCTTCCTCCGGTTCTCATGAGACTTATGCCGGTTGAGAATGAGTAGTTGGGGGTGAAATAATTATTGTATGTCAGGCCAAAGTTGAAACCTGCGCGTACACCATCATTATGTAACTGCTTATTATCGGTAGAAAACCAGCTTATGACAGGATCGGCATGTATTCCGAAACTTATTCGTTGCTGGGCAATTAAGATGACCGGACTAAAGATTAACAGAATGATCAGAGAGATCTTCTTAACTCCATTTACAAAACCTGGAAAACATATCATTATGGGCATTTTCTAAATATATAATTTGCATTTGATGATTTTTTCTGCCACTAAGGAGCCAAGACGCGATGTTTTACCGGGAATCTCAGGATTTGAGATATTAACTTTGTGATTCTTTGTGTCTTGGTGTCCTGGTGGCTTTAAAGAAGATCATCATTTTTCCCAATTTAAATACTTTTGTAAAAATAACAAATAATAAGAGAAGTTATTATATCGTTAAGTTTAGTAGTCTTTTAATCCGGAAAGTGTGTATTTTAGGCTGCTAAAAAGGACAATATGAGAATCGGTTATATGACTTTTATGTTTTTATTATTAGTTGCGGCAACTGCAACCTCATGCAAAAAAAACCGGTATATGGTCAATACCTCTTCAATCAAAGTGGATATTAAAATAAAGAGACTCGAGAAAGATCTTTTCACATTAAACCCCGATGAGGTTATACCATTGGTTCCGGCTCTCAGGCAGAAATATGACGGTTTTCTTCAGCTTTTCAGCTTAGTGATTAATACCGGTGATATAAATGAGACGTCATTTGGTGATTTACTTCTCAGGTTTTGTTCTGATAAGCAGAATAATGAAGTATTCGCCCTGACGATGAAAAAATATCCCGATATAAAACATGTTGAGGAGGAACTCCGGGAAGCCTTCAGACATTACCTTTTTTATTTCCCGGAGAGAAGGGTGCCGGCTGTATTTACTTGTATAACAGGATTTAATAATAGCATCATAGCAGGTGATTCGTTGCTTGGCATTGGACTAGACAGGTACCTTGGAGCTGATTGCGAATACTATCCGAGGCTAAGTATATACAAATATATGTCTGACCGGATGACACCTGAGAATATTGTTCCTGACTGTATGTATGGTTGGGGTGCTTCAGAATGGGAATTTTCAGCACTTAAATACCAGGTCGACAATGTATTGGCAGAAATTATTCACAACGGCAAACTTAAATACTTTGAAAAGTGCATGTTGCCGGAAACATCTGATGAAATTATTTTTGGTTTCACACCCGGACAGATGAAATTCTGCAGGAACAATGAAAATCAGATGTGGCAATATCTTGTTGAGCATAATCTTCTGTTCAGCAGCGATCAGTTAGCGATACGTAAACTTACTGGGGAAGCCCCTTTTACCAGTTATTTTACCAGGGAATCACCGGGACAGGCAGCCATATGGCTTGGCTTCAGGATTATCGAATCCTATATGATAAACAACCCGGGAATTAAAATGGAGGATATGATCAAAAATACTGATGTCCAGGGGATACTGGAAAAGGCTAAATACAGCCCCCAATAAAAATAAAAAAGGACATACCGAAGCATGCCCCTTTAATTTTTTAGAATGTGATACTATGCCGGATGAATAGCCTCAACTGGGCAGACATCAGCACAAGCACCACAGTCAGTGCAGACATCCGGATCAATCTTATAGATGTCGCCTTCTGATATTGCTTCAACGGGACACTCATCGATACATGTTCCGCAAGCAGTACAATCATCATTAATTTTGTAAGCCATTTCTATTATTTTTTTGATTAACTAATTACAATTGCGCACAAAATTACCTTATTTTTTTTAATTGAAAAAGAAACATGATAAATATATGATTATATGATTTCTTTTTAACCATTAACCACTCAATGATGATGCAGGCAGAATGGGCATACTATGAAGATTCCCTGCATTATAAAACACTCAAAAGGGATCGATTAAAAATCGAGGCTGAAGGATAAATAGAAAATTCTGGGCAGAATGTAGCCGTTCTCGATGCCCCAGGCCCAGTCAGCCCTTACGAAATAGCCAAGAATTGAAGCTCTTAGTCCGGCACCAAAACCTTCTATAATTGGTTCTCTGTTTGTATCAAGAGTAACTGAAACTGGTCCGTTTGTAAGCTTTTCAGTATCATATCCATTTGTACTCGACCATGGGGAATTTCCCGACCATGCTGTACCTACATCGCCAAACCCAATAATCTGTAAGCTGTTCAGGAAGTTTGATCGCAAAGGATGACCTGCAAGATACCTTACTACCGGCCATCGTAATTCACTGTTAATAAGGGCAAAGCTATTTCCGTTTCTGACATTTTGCGAGAAACCCCTCATATTTGTTGCAAGCGCCTGAAAACCATAATTTACGTTGGGAGTCACAGGTACCGTATTATCGAACATTGGGACCTTATTAAACAGGTACCCCATCCAGTTGTCTACACCACCAAGATAATATATCAGTTTTGTAGGTCCAAAGGATGTACTGGCTGCAAACCTGTTTGCCCATATCAGTTCCCTGTGTATTTTTATATATTTTCTGAAATCAACTCCCAGAACAAACATATCCGATTTTTTACTGGTCAGCTCTTTATAATACTCACCAAATATTTTAAACCTTGTTCCGAAATAGATATTAATCAGTCTCTTGCGTGTATTATCAAAAATTATTTCTCCTTTAAGGCTTGCCCATTGTTGTGAAGTGTTTGGATAGTTAAGTGTAGCCATATCAATAGCCTGAATGACATGCCGGTCATATCTGTATGAAACTGTTCCCTTAAGTGCCAGAACCGGTGTTATGGGTTTGGAAAGAGAAAAATGTATATCCTGTGAGTAAATTTTGAAATATGTTGAATCGGAACTTGAATAAGTCTCTCTGTGATATATTAGCTGCTTGTCAAATGTTCCTTTAAGATTCTCGATACTTAGCAGGTACTCATTGCTGTCAAAATTTCCGGCAAACCGGAATCCTCCCGTTATCCTGTAATCCTCGAATAAATCCACGGTTCCTATCTGGGTCAGAAGGTTTACTCCCGGATTAAAATATGGAGCTCCTCCATTATACACCTGGTAAGAATTATTGAGAAAACTAAAGTCTATCTGGGTGGCAATGTAGTTATTATAAAAGGAGGTCTCATAGATTCTGATCAATGGAAGATTAAACCTTCCTGTATCGAGGTCGATGTCCATATATTTTTTCCGCCATAACTGATTATAGTAGTTCTGTTTTTCCTTTTCAAAGATGTAATGATTTATGTCAATAGGTTCATTCTTGATATAATACTCATATAGAGGCTTGGTTAGTGTATCCCTTCTTTTTTTATCTTCTGCAACAAGCCATTGCCTCAACTGTTCAATGCTGTCAGCTTTATGAAAATACTGGTTCTTTTCGTTCCGGAGTTTAGTATTTACCATTTCTCCCGGAAGCACCGGATTTGACTGACTTTGCAGCCCTTTTCTTAAGACATATTTCCTGTTTGTAAAAAGAACTTCACCGAACGGGTCAGTTCCATTTAAAACTGACTGGTTCCTGATGTTCCTGTCATAATTAGTTAAAGGCTGGGAATTAATATAATATCTGTAATGAGCAACAGTATCAATAAAACTGATCGAACTGTCAAAATTTGCGGTGTATCTGTTAAGTATCCCGTTCTGATTGCCTACATAGGTAAATTTGTTTTTTGCAACCTCAGATGCCTGAAGCCTGTCAGTATATTTCCCTTCAGAAAGTCTTACCACAACATTGCTTTTTCTGGTTAAATCATATGTAAAAAGATCGAAGGTTTGAGATACTTTTTCAAAAGGATCAGCTGTATTTGTAAGTGTATCAGATAACCTGTTTGATGAAAAAATTATTTTGTCAGGGGAATCTTTCATGAAAGACGGGTTAAGATCATCGGCTATATCCCTGGTGATCTGCTCATTTGTTCCTGAAGCTATTGTATGGATGTATATATCTGTAATGCCATCTTTTACTGCAGAAAATACTAGACGTGATCCTTCCGGAGAATAGGAAAAATCAAGAATCTTATCAAAATACAGCAGTATTCTCCTGGTGGTAGTTTTTTCATCGACCCTGTAAAAATACATCTGAAGATCAGATTTTTCATCATTAATAAAGGTCAGGATTTTTCCACTGGGATGCCAGGCAATTACAGGGTAGGTATTATCAACAATCTGTTCAAATTTTGGTTCTTTTCTGAAAATAATTTTTCGTTTCCCTGTTGCCTGGTTGTACAGCCAGACTCGCTTCCTTCCCCAATCATTAGTTACATAAGCAATATAATCGCCTCCCGGACTCACTTTTACCTGCTGATAGATCTGTTCTTTCTTCGATTTTCTGATTGTGTTCGCGTCTTCAGTTGGAAGATTCTTGTCCCCTGAGTACTCTTCCTTATAATAATTTTTCCATTCTTTCAAAATGTCTTTGAGATTCTGCCCGATAACATAAAGTAAACCATCATCAATATTTTTATAAATTTTCGTAAGGTAAATTATATTGGGAATGAGAGCATCACCATATTTTTCACCAATGAATCTCCAGAAAGATTCACCTGCATCAATTGCATCATCGTATTCAAGATGGTTCATTTTTTTAAATTTCCCGGATTTTAATCCATCTTTTACCCTGTTTTCAGTCTCATAATTCCAGCCGCCGCTCACATATCCGATAAGTCCTTTAATATACCAGTCAGGCATGGTGATTAACGAGGAGCTTGATATTCTGTCTTTAATATCAGCATTGTATAACATTTCATTAATTATCACTTCGGTTATTGAAGCTGCAATCTGGCGTTTATACGCCTCATGGTCACCTTCATAATAAAGCATTACTTTATTTTTAATAATCCTGTTGAAGCCTCCGGTATTATAACCGTCCTCATCAAAAGTGACCAGTCCTATGTTTGATTGTCTGTATTCGGAATTTTTATTATATATGATGAATATAATCCTTTTCTCAAGTGTGTAATCGAAAAAATCCTCTATTTCAGCCAGCTTCTTTGTAGCATACTCAGAAGTGAACTGGGCCAGATCCCGTCCATACTCATTAAAATAGCAATCAAAATTGTCGAACCTGTAGAACTGCCAGTAGAAATCATAATACTGAACCTTGTTTTTGCCGAAGGACATCTGAAGGCCATTATAAAACTGACCATATGCATTTGAATAAAAAACGCATGCAAAAAAAATAATAATCAGTTTTTTGATACTTGTTTTTTTCAAAGCTTTCATGAGGTAACAGGATTTTAAATCAACAAATTTTGTTCCAAAAAATCCTGGTTAGACAGCAAAACTAATGATATTCTGTTTTAAACTATCTAAAAATCTCAAACTTTATTATTTTTACACCACATTATATGATAAAATTCTCAGGTCAGGTTTTTTTAATTCGCAAAGCAACCGAATCCTTCCGGGAATTGTCATATTAGTGAATTTGATTTTTCATTTTGTTTATTTGTATATTTGTGAGATACTTAATATTAATTCATCAAATGCTAAAATACCGGAATGATATGAAACGAATTTTCTTTATTTTTTCTCTACTGATTTTAGGTATATCAGTAAAATCGCAGATCGCATCCACTAAGATGCAACTATCAGCAACCGAGCACGATTTTGGAACCTTCAAAGAGGAAGCAGGACGGCAGACTTTTGATTTTATAGTGACAAATACGGGTACTGAGCCACTGGTAATTCAAAACGTTGTTGCTTCGTGTGGCTGCACAACACCTGAATGGACAAAACAACCTATACCGGCTGGAGCAAAAGGGAAAGTTACAGCAATATATGATCCGAAAGACCGTCCGGGCCCTTTCAATAAAACACTTTCTGTATACAGTAATACAAAACCTGAAGTTGTTGTCCTTACGATTAAAGGTGAAGTAATTCCTCATGAAAAAACTGTTGAAGAGTTATTTACATTCGCTGTTGGAGGTGTAAGGTTTGAAAGCAATCACCTCGCTTTCACCAATGTCAAGAAAACCGAAAAAAAGATGAGGGTGATGCAATTGATAAATACTTCAGCAGAACCTGTTAAAGTTGAATTTGATGCTGTACCTGCACATCTTACTCTGAAATTAAATCCGGAAACCCTTAAACCCGGTCAAAAAGGAATGGTTGAAGGAACTTATGATGCAACAAAAAATGCAGGTTGGGGAAATGCAAGCGATATGGTAAAAATAAAACTTAATGGAGTTATCCAGGAGAATTTATATTATTATGTGTCGGCAAACCTTGTTGAAGATTTTTCTTCATTATCGAAGGATGAACTGGAAAACGCACCAGTATTCAAAGTAGCCTCGACAACGGTGGATCTTGGTAAGATAAAGGGAGCAACTCAAAACGAAGTTGAGTTCAAATTTACAAATGAAGGTAAAAGGGATCTGTTAATCAGGTTTATCAGACCAACCTGCGGTTGTACAGCAGTTCAACAGGGAAATCAGGGTGTAGGTATTAAGCCGGGAGAATCAGGTAGCATCAAAGCTGTGTTTAGCTCAGGCAGTTATAACGGCAAGGTTACCAAAGCGATATATGTTTATACGAATGATCCCAAGAATTCGGAAGTCGTGCTTATGCTTACAGCTGATGTTGAACAACCAGCCGCTGTAAAATAATTAATGGATAAGAGAAAAGAATTTAATAGCTCATTAAAGGTACATAAAGGGATTCCGCAACCGCCGAGTATCAATCCCGAAGTTCTGACAAAATCGGGACGGAAGAAGAGAAAAAAATATTCAGCTGATGAGTTTGTTTCAGGGATACTCTCAGGAAACAGAACCATATTAAGTCAGGCCATTACTCTGATAGAAAGTTCGTTGCCCGATCACTATGAAACAGCACAGACTATCATTGAGAGATGTCTTCCTTTCAGTTCCAGATCTGTAAGAATTGGTATAACAGGCATTCCGGGAGCAGGGAAAAGCACATTCATAGAAACCTTTGGATTGCATGTTTTGAAAGAGGGACGAAAACTTGCCGTTCTTACAATTGACCCCAGCAGTAAACAGACCAGGGGAAGTATTCTCGGGGACAAGACCAGGATGGAACAGCTCAGCATACATCCCGGAGCTTTTATAAGACCATCTCCTGCAAAAGGTACTCTTGGTGGTGTTGCACGAAAAACAGGTGAAACAATCATACTTTGTGAAGCAGCAGGATTCGATACAATACTGGTTGAGACAGTTGGCGTAGGACAATCGGAAACTTCAGTCCATTCCATGGTCGATTTTTTCCTTCTGCTGATGCTGGCCGGCGCCGGTGATGAACTTCAGGGAATCAAAAGGGGAATAATGGAAATGGCTGATCTGATAGCTATTACGAAAGCTGACGGAGCTAACAAACTGATCGCTGAAAATGCCCGCGTATCTTTTCAGAATGCTCTGCATCTCTTTCCGAAAAAATCATCCGGGTGGATCCCTCAGGTTCAAACATGTTCTGCTTTGACAAATACAGGCATAAAAAAACTATGGGAAACAATAACTGAGTACTTTACCTTTACTAAAAACTCCGGATATTTTGACATATTCAGAAGAGAACAGTCCGTTACAAGGATGCATAATTCAATTATAGAGTATCTGAATAAATCATTCTATAGCAATAAGGAGGTGAAATTGCTGGTTCCGGAGATAGAAAGACAGTTGCACGAAGGTACAATAACTTCATATAAGGCAGCTATAAAACTTCTTGATGAATATTTTAAAAGGTAAGCTGAATATTAATTTATATCTTTGCAGACTCAATTAAAAGTAATCAGTTACAAATTCAAAACTAATTGTATATGAAAAAAGTAATTTATCTGTTTGTAATAGGTGCTATATTGTCTTCATGTTCTTCAAAACCTCATTATTTAATTAAGGGGAAAATTGACGGATCCGACAGTATTACCTTTTACCTTCAGAAAAGAGAAGCCGGAAGAGCAGTATCAATTGATTCTGCCGTTTCAAGGAAAGGCTTATTTATCATGAAAGGCGGGGCAGTTGATTATCCACAAATGATTCAACTCGTTGCAGGGAATACAAAGAAGAGAACATCATTTTATCTTGAAAATTCAGATAGTATAACCGTTACCGGAAGTCTTGATTCTCTCTTCAAAGCCAAAGTGACCGGTTCAAAAACCCAAAATGAATATAATGCCTTTATCGATTCTAATAAGCCTGTAAGTGATAATTATTCAAGATTAGTTGGTATCTATCAGTCAGCAAGTCAGTCAGGTAATGCCCCATTAGTGGCCAAACTTGAAAAACAACTAGATTCTATACAAGCTGTAATGACCGATATTCAGAAAAATTTTGTAAAGACTCATCCGCACTCTTATGTTTCACCTTCAATATTGGTGAGTCTTAGTTACGAGATGGAAGCCGGTGAGATCGAATCAATGGTCAATAGTCTTGACACTGCAATAGCAGCCTTACCTCCGATAAAAAGCCTGAAGGAGAGGATTATTGCTATGAAATTGGTAGCTGTTGGTCAGAAAGCCCCCGATTTTACACTGAGCGATGTTAACGGAAATCCGGTAGCTCTTTCTTCAAAGATTGGCTCCAAATTGTTACTGATCGATTTTTGGGCATCATGGTGCAATCCGTGCCGCCAGGAAAACCCGAATGTGGTTAAAGTCTTTAACGAATTTCACAAAAAGGGATTTGATGTATTCGGTGTTTCCCTCGACCAGAAAAAGGAACCATGGGTCAAGGCCATTTCTGATGATAAACTTACCTGGACCCACGTTTCTGATCTTCAGTACTGGAATAATGCAGCTGCCAAATTATATGCAGTGAATTCAATCCCGGCAAATTTTCTTCTTGATGAAACTGGTAAAATAGTAGGCAAAAACCTGAGGGGAGAAGATTTGTATAAGAAAGTAAATGAGGTTCTTGGCGCTAAAAAATAATTACGAATTATGAATTAAGGATAATAAATTCAAGAATAAAACATAGGCTGCTTCAGATATGGGGCAGCTTTTTTTTTAACACAAACCTCATACTTCATTTCTCACGCCTCACACCTCATGCCTCCTCCCTTTATTATTCCTCTTTCTTTATTTCCTCAAGTATAAATCCCGTACCTCTTACCGTACGAATATCTATATTTTTATCCTCTGAAACATATTTTCGCAGGCGGCTGATAAATACGTCCATGCTTCTTCCAAGAAAATAATCATCCTCACCCCAAATCTCAGTAAGAATATCTTCTCTTGCAAGTATCTTATTTTTGTTAATTATAAAATATTTCAACAATTGAGCCTCTTTAAGAGTGAGCTTTTCTTTAGCACTGCCGCATATAAGCTCAAGTGTGTTGTATTTCAATGTTGTATCAGATACTTTAAACTCATCATTTGTGGATGAGTATGCTCTTTTAAGTATGTTATTAATACGCAGTATAAGAACTTCAGGATCAAATGGCTTGGTAATATAATCATCTGCACCGATCTTAAGACCTCTGACAATATCTTCCTTCAGACTCTTGGCAGTAAGAAAAATTACCGGAACATCTGGAGAAGCCTCCTTTACTTTTTCAGCAAGAGTGAATCCATCCATTTCAGGCATCATTACATCAAATACGCAGATATCAGGTTTGTCCTGGTTAAACAAATCCCATGCCTCTTTTCCATCGCGGCCCAATTTCACATCGAACCCGCTAATTGTTATATACTGAGTCAATATATTTCCAAAATCCCTGTCATCTTCTGCTACTAAAACTTTCATTTCCTGATATTTTAATTAGAATGGCAATGTCACAGTAAAGGTACTACCTTTTCCCGGTTTACTGCTCACACTTACATCTCCGCCGTGAGCTACTGCAATTTTTTTAACATAGTAAAGTCCGAGTCCCAATCCTTTGAATTTATGAATATTCCCTGTTGAAGCCCTGTAAAACTTATCGAATATATGTTTCTGATCTACCCTATTAATTCCAATTCCATTATCGGCAACTTTTATTAATACACTATTATCCTGTGTGAAACCTTCAATTTCGATCACGGGTTCTCTCTCTGAATATTTTACTGCATTGGAAAGAAGATTATTCATAAGTGTTGTAAAATAAATTGCATCCAGATCTACTTTAGCTCCACTGAATTTATATTTCTGTATTATTGAAGCGTTATTACCTCCACCCGATTTAAAACTTTCGACTACATCATTCATGATTTCCTCAATTTCAACAGTCTTTTTATCAAGCTGAAACTGTGTTCTTTCCCACATGCTTATCTCAAGTATCATATTTATAAGCTGATTCAGATGAACACTTTGTTTCCCGATAAGTTTTGCTGTTTCAAGTATTTTGGCATCATTATTTCTTATCTGTATCATTTCCAGAGTTTTACCTGCAACAGTAATAGTAGAGAGCGGGGTCTTCAACTCATGAGTCATATTGTTTATAAAATCTGTCTTCAGATCAGAGAGTCTCTTTTCTTCCATAAGATTCCTGTAGGTTATCATGAACATTATACCTATAAGCAGGATACTAAGAATACTTAGCCCAAGAGATGCAGAGATCTCTTTCAGTATCACATTCTGTTGATTTGAAAAGTCAATAAAGTAGTCAAAAACTAACCTGTAATCGTTATTTTCCTCGTGGAACCAGTTAACCCAGATTTTTGTCTTTGATTTTTCCGGAGTTGAAGCTCTTTTGTTTCGATCTGGTGAGAGGCGGTTTGCAAAATCTTCACTTCGATACACAATGATGGTGTCATTACTGATCATTTCCAGATTGTTAATTACAATAGAGAAATTGAAGTTTTTATCATATCCCCTTAGTTCAAAATAGTTTGAAAGTAATACGGAGAAATCCTGTTCGCGATTCAAAACATTTGTGAAATAGTCTAATATTTCTTTCTTCTTTGCTTCAAGTTTTCTCTCGTCTTTAATGGCATGTAACTCTTTATTTGCCTTTTCAGAGTAATTGCTTAACAGGAACCTTACAGTATCAAAACCATCGGTCGAAATGTTTCTTCTGATATAATTAAGCGCTTCCTGTGAACGGATAGTACCTCTTAATAAAAACATCTCATTTTTTTGTTTCCAGATACCGGATATAATGAATATCTGGACTGATATAAGTATCAGTATAGATGAAATTCCAAGAATCAGAACTGTATTTCTGTTTTTCAACATTGTAATTATATTTTCTCAAAATTATTCAATTTATTGATAGGTCATAACTATTGTCCGGACATTAACCCTGTGTTAACCCGGTGTTAACAAAATAACAATTTTACACGCCGTATCTTTACATAGTCAAACTATAAAAAAGGGAAGTCATGAAAAAGTTAAAATTATTATTAGTGGTCATTTTTCTTATCTCAGCAGGTTCTTCTTTTCAGCAGGTAAATGCTCAGGAGAAGACAAAAGAGGAGCAGGAAAAGGATCAGAAGATTCAGTTGGAAATAGTCCAGCAGAAAAAAGCCATGGCCGATCAGCAGAAAGACGTGGCGGAGGCAGAACAAACGCTGCATCAAAAACAAGCCGAGCTGGACAGCACACTTACAGATGTAAGGGTAAAAGTGGAAAAGGGGAGCAGGGACAGAGATAAATTCTTTATGACCTTTCCCAGAGGGAACAGATCGTTCAATTTTGATGAACCTTTTGTAATCTCCGACGATGATGAGCAGACATTTTTCGGCCGTTCAATGGGTGGCGATTCCGAAAGAACTACCTGGGACTTCTCAAAGACTGTAAAAGACAACACATATACGAAAGATTACAATTTTGATGTAGAGAAAACGGCAAAATCAGTGGTAATGTCGGTTATGGGTGACTGTAAATCAGGAGAGATCCGTATTAAAATCGTAATGCCTAACGGTAAAAATTATTCAGATATTTTAATTGATGAATCCGGTAACCTTAACTGGAGAAAGTCATTCACCATATCTGAAAAAGAGAATCAGGATAAAACAGGCGACTGGAAATTTCAGATTTCATCAACCAAAGCCACAGGATTTTTTAAGATATCACTTCAGGCATATTAATTTTCATTCCTGATAAAAGGGGGACTGATACAAGGGACCGGTCTCCTTTTTTTTAAGGCACAGGGCATTGTGCACATAGCACAGAGCAAGAAACAGCAGTCTTTAATATTTTTCTGTATTGATCCAGGTATCTCTCCTTTATTCTTCATACTGAAGGAAGTCTATTTTCCATTTTTCTTATCCAAAAACAGATTATATTAATTTATTTGCAACACCTAAACCAATTGTTCTGTTATATGTTAAATTTGTGGTTATTGATCACAAATCCGGAAAATGAGAATATTATTCTTTCTTCTGATAAGCTGCTTTGCAATTTCCTGTGGCCGTAATAATTTAGATTCAGGAAACAAAATAATTACTGTCAGTATTGCACCATTCAGCTATTTTGTTGAAGAGATTGCAGGAAATGACTTTGCAGTTAACGTTATGGTTCCTGCCGGAGCTGATCCTCATACTTATGAGCCTTTCCCTGAGCAAATAAACAAACTCAGGAAATCAGTCGCCTATATAAGCAACGGTTATCTGGGTTTTGAAATGAACTGGCTTGATCGTTTTTATGAGACAAACGATGCAATGAAGAGACTATCCCTGGGAGACAGGATTGATCCTCTGATCTCAGAACATCGCAATGAAGGAGGACATATAGAAGCTGCTGATCCTCATTACTGGGTTTCACCCAGATGTGCTTTAATAATGGCATCCTCTGTAAAAGAATTGCTGGTTGAGTTAAATCCTGCACAGAAACTGAAATACGAAATAAATTATCAGCTTCTTATTTCAAAAATTCAGGAAGTGGATAACAAAGCAGGGAAACTTTTTTCAAATATACCGAATAGATGTTTTATGATTTATCATCCGAATCTTGCTTATGTTGCAAGAGACTATGGCCTTGAGGAGATCCCTGTAGAATTTGAGGGCAAAGAGCCCTCTCCGTCAAGAATGAGAGAACTTATTGACCGTGCCAGAAAAGATAACCTCAAAACTATATTTGTTCAGAGGGAATATGATACTAAAAATGCGAAAGCAATAGCCGGAGAAATTGGTGCTAAGGTAATATTGATAGATCCTTTGTCGGGAAACTGGTTGCGATCAACTACAGATATTATCGATGCTCTGTACAGAAGTTTACTTGAAAGCTCAAAATAATCACCGATATGGCTAATTTATTCGAAATGTATTCTTTATCAGCTTCATACGGTACAAATATTGTTTTGGATAATGTGGATTTAAAAGTAAATGAAAATGATTTTATTGGCGTTATCGGTCCGAATGGCGGAGGTAAAACAACTTTGTTAAGAGTAATTCTTGGTTTATTGAAACCCGTTAAGGGCAGACTGATATTCAATAATGATATTTTAAAAGGTAACAACATCGGCTATCTTCCGCAAATGTCAACCGGCGACATTAGTTTCCCGGTGACGGTTAACGATATAATTCTTTCTGGTCTTATGATCCGGAAAAGTATCATCTCGGGAATGTCTGCCGCTGATAAAAAGAAGGCAAATATGGTAATTTATGAGCTTGGATTGTCAGGTATGTCAAAAGCCACCTTAAATGAACTTTCCGGTGGACAAATGCAACGTGTTTTCCTGGGAAGGGCGATAATTGGCGACCCAAAATTACTTTTGCTTGACGAGCCAGGGAATTTTGTTGATACTACATTTGAAAATGACTTTTATGAAAAATTGAAAGATCTGAACAAACGGATGGCCATACTCATGGTTTCGCATGACGTCGGAACCATCTCCTCTCATATAAAATCGTTTGCCTGTGTTAACAGGAGTCTTCACTATCATCCGTCAAATGAGATTACAAATGAAGATCTGCTTGCGTACGGTTGTCCGATTCAGCTGGTTACACATGGAGATGTCCCGCATACAGTACTAAAACATCATGAATAGTGGAAACCAGTATTTTTCAATATGGATTTATAATTAAAGGACTTCTTGGAGCCATCTTTGCC
The DNA here is from genome assembly GCA_049792755.1 of Bacteroidales bacterium. GTDB lineage: Bacteria > Bacteroidota > Bacteroidia > Bacteroidales > VadinHA17 > LD21. Next base: position 94,606 of record JBARBF010000110.1, read on the forward strand.
AGTATATCTGCCGGATTAGCGGGAACTTATGTAGTGTCAAAAAAAATGGTTTTTTTAAGCGGTGGTATAACACATGCCTCATTTGGGGGTATAGGTATTGGCTATTTCCTTGGATTTAACCCGGTTTTTGGAGCCGCTGTATTTGGTATCCTGTCGGCACTGGGTGTCGAGTATCTCTCAGTTAAACAAAGAATAAGAGAAGACTCTGCCATTGGGATACTATGGGCCTTTGGTATGGCGATCGGAATAATATTCATATATCTTACTCCCGGATATACTCCTAATCTGATGAGTTATCTTTTCGGGAGCATTCTCACTGTTTCAAACGCCGATATAATTGCCCTGGGAACAATGTCCGTGATACTGATATTATACTTCGGGATATTCTACAGAACAATTCTTTATATATCTTTTGATGAGGTATTTGCCAGGACATACTCCTCTTATGTTGATGTATTTAAATACATTACTACATCTTTAATAGCGCTTACAATAGTTTTGAATATCAGGATGGCCGGCGTGGTACTGGTAATTTCATTGCTGACTATCCCGCCAAACATTGCTATGTTATTTACGAGGGT
>JBARBF010000111.1:0-41300 GCA_049792755.1 Bacteroidales bacterium
TGCCTCCTGCTTCCTTCAGATTCCACCTCACGATGGACACCCTTGCTCTTGGCTAATGGTTGGTAACTACAAACCCCCATAAAGGACTTTCACCTTCAAATTAATCGCTATGCACGGCACACCAAAAGAGGGTGTCCTTTTGAGACACCCTCTTTTTGTCTTATATAGCTATTTAATTGATATTCAATATCTACTGAGGAATTTAAACTTCTGAGACATGAGTTATTTCACTTGAACCAGATATCTACCTCGACAATACTGGTATCTGCCTGTTTATAGATTCTTCAAGAGAGATTAAGGTTTCTGTTCGAACAATTCCTTCTATATTCTGAATTGTATCTGTCAAAATCATTCTGAGATGCTCATTATCTCTCGTATAAACTTTAATAAACAGCGAATAATTACCCGTAGTATAATGACATTCAATGATCTCCGGAATATCCCTGAATTTTTCGACTACTTCCCTGAAATGACCAGGATGGTCCAGAAAGATGCCAATATACGCACAGGTTTTAAAACCTACCATAACGGGATCAACCTTAAATTCAGATCCTCTGATAACGCCAATCCTTATCAACCGTTGAACACGCTGATGGATAGCTGCTCCGGAAACACCACACTCCCTGGCAACTTCAAGGTAAGGAATTCTTGCATTCTTTGTGATAATGTCGAGAATCTTCTTATCAAGATTATCAATTTGTAAATTATCAGACATTTTTATAGCTGTTAATTAATAGATTGAAACAATATGTTTTTATTTTCTTACAAATTTAAAGGAAAATTAAGATAATGTGACAATCAGCAACAAAATGTTTAAACATTTATTTTACTGATTTTATATCCATTAGTCAGAACGGTTTATATACCCCACAATTTCCGAGATATCGGAAATGCCCTTTTTGATAAGATAGTCTTCTATTCCGTCAAGTATGTTAACAGACGCCAGAGGATTAATAAATGAAGCCGTGCCTACCTGGACTGCACTTGCTCCTGCCAGCAGAAATTCAAGAGCATCGTTAGCTGACATAATTCCTCCCATTCCAATGACCGGAATCTTTACTGCATTTGCCACCTGCCATACCATCCTGAGGGCAACCGGTTTTATAGCCGGACCAGAAAGACCTCCTGTTATAGTTGACAGAGCAGGTTTCATTTTTGCCACATCAACCGACATACCGAGCAAAGTATTGATAAGCGAAACTGAATCAGCACCTTCTTCTTCAACAGCCCTTGCAAATTCGACTATATTTGTAACATTTGGAGATAATTTAACAATAAGTTTTTTAGAATAGACAGACCTTACTTCCCTTGTCACCTCCCTGGCCGAATCGAGATTGGTTCCAAAAGCCATTCCTCCCATCTTCACATTCGGACATGAAATATTCAACTCGATGGCCGGTATCTTTTCAAGCTTGTTAATCCTTTCAGCAAGTGCTATATAATCTTCAATATAACTCCCGTTTATATTCACTATTACATTGGTCTTGTAACTCAATATCCCGGGATAGATAAACTTCTCAAAGTATTCAACACCCTTATTCTGCAAACCGACTGTGTTAAGCATTCCAGATGACGTTTCCGCCATCCGGGGATAAGGATTGCCCTCTCTTGGCTCAAGAGTAGTTCCCTTAAGTACAATACCTCCCAGCCTCGACGCATCAAGAAAATCATCAAACTCAGATCCATTCCCGAATGTACCTGAGGCTGTTATCACCGGATTTTTGAAATGCAGATCACCAATAGAGAAACCAAGATTCACCATTTTAAATCATTTACATTGAAAACCGGTCCTTCAGTGCAGGAACAAAGGTTACCTTTTACTGTATCAACAATACAACACAAACAGGCGCCTATTCCACATGCCATCAGGTTTTCGAGTGACACTTCACAAATAATATTTCTTTTTTTGGAGTACATTGCTATTGCCTTCATCATAGTCTCGGGTCCGCAACAATAGATCCTGTCATAGTGATTTTTCGAAAAAACGGAATGACCTGTTACATTTCCCTTTTCTCCCAATGAACCATCTTCAGTCGTAATGAACATATTCCCGATTTTAAGGTATTCCTCATATTCAATAATCCGGTCACTGTTTCTGAATCCAAGAATAATATCAGGAACGCAGTGATTCGATTTTAAAAACCTTGCCAGAAATAGCAATGGAGCTATCCCGCATCCACCTCCAACAAGAAGTACCTTTTCTTTCTTGCCCGGCATAGAGAATGAATTGCCTAAAGGATAAATAAGATTCAGGATATCTCCCTTTCTCAGACTTGCCAGTTTTTGTGTTCCGTTTCCGGCAATCTGGATAAGAAGTTTAAATGTATTTTTCTTATAATCAACATCATGTACTGAAATTGGTCTGCGAAGAAATGTCTCTGGACTACCATCCACCCGTACTTGTGCAAACTGACCTGGTCTAAAATCGGGAATTTGACTATTTCCTAATAATTCCAGAATAAAAAAATCACTATTAAGACGCTTATTTTCAATTACTTTGAGATCTTCGATACGCTTTGCCATTGGAAGTGCGTTTATGACAAAGATAGTCGTAATGAATGATTTCAAAAAATTTAAGCCCAGGATAATTCCAATCATTCATAATCATTCTGAAAACATCATCTGCGTGGAAAGAACTCCTCGAAGCTGTTGTTTTCATAAAACCATACTATTTTAATAACATCAGAGGTTGATTTTTCCGAAGCAGACATAAAATCGTTTGTTGTTTTGCCTTTTATAACATCCTGAATCTCAATTTCAGGCCTTTTGTCTTCAGTTTTAATCCTGACTTCATCACTTTCTCCGGAATTCTCAGATGCGAAGTCAAACAGATTTTGCATTCTAGCTTCTTTGTACATCGATCCTTTGCCAAATAACAACCATTCTGTCGAAAGGAATTGATATTTCTCAAGCATTTTCAATATAAAATCAAGACTTGGATTGTTCCTTCCTGAAAGTATGTGGGAGATACCTGAAGCCTGAACTCCGATTTCTTCAGCTAATTGAGCAGAAGATTTGTTCTCTGTTCTTAGAAACTCAATTAAACGCTCTTTCATTCAATTAAAATTAATCTTACAAATGTAAATATTATATAATTGCCATGTGTAATTACATTTCATTACAAATGTAATTTAATTAAAATTAAGGGTTGCAGATAGAATACTACATATTCTTATTTGTCTGATATATTGTTATTTATGATATAAGTTATACTATAGTTTAGTTCTATATAGTCATAGTATACAGTGTTTTAAGACCAAAATCTAATTTAATATAGCATAAAAATTATCATTATGACGGAAATTGATTAATTATCACTGTAACTAATCATGATTATATCATTTATTTATTGCTTATTATGAATAAGGATTTAAATAAATTAAATAAATTAACATTGTAATCTTGAAACATGTAAATTCTGATTACATATGTAAATGTCAGGCCAATAAATCATACGTTACAAATGTAATGCTGCCTGTCATGGCAGGTAACCAGGAGTTTTTTAATCTAAATGAAATTTCCAGAAAATTTTTAAATCAGAGCAAACAGGATCTGATTTTAAAAAATAGATTATTCCCGACCATTGGCGATCCTCAGGGTAAATATTCAATTCTCGGAAGGTTAAGATTTTTATCATATACAGGAAAGGAACGCGGCAGAGCCTTAAATGATATTTGCAGAAATGCAATTGAGTTATTAATCTGTGGTGTAAAGCATTATAATAGTACCATCTATCACATAAGAACAAATTAGGTCGGATATAAGAGAAATAAAAGGTGATCAGGATAATAGTTATTCCGGTTTAAAGTTTCTGGCTTTCGTTTCATCAAACTCGTTTTCAGAACGCGCTATAACGGCGGTGGCAAGACAATTCCCTATTACATTGACCGATGTACGGGCCATATCCATTAATACATCTATCCCAAGTATTATAAAAACCGGTTCAGACGGTAAACCGAAACTAACAACGGTTCCCAGTAAAATTACCAGTGCGGCACGCGACACTCCGGCCACACCTTTGCTCGTAAGCATAAGTGTAAAGCAGATAACAATCTGTTTTATTATCGGAAGATCAATACCTGCAGCCTGGGCAACGAAAATTGACGCCAGCGAAAGATATAATGTTGTACCATCGAGATTAAAACTGTATCCGGTTGGTATGACGAATGCAACAATCTTTCTGGGAATTCCGAACTTTTCCATTGATTCCATAGCAGACGGCAAAGCAGATTCGGAGTTTGAGGTTGCAAATGCGATTGTAGCCGGTTCTGAGACTGCCTTAATAAATGGCCCGACCGGTATTCTAAAAATCAAAGCGACCGGAAGAAGGACAAAACCAAGGAAGACGATCAAAGCTACATATAAAGTAGCCAGCAGTTTAAAGAGGTTATAAAGTATATCGAGTCCCATATGTCCGACCGTATAGGCAATAGCAGCAAATACAGCTATAGGTGCAAAATACATAACAATATTGGTGAACTTAAACATTACTTCTGCAAGGCTTTCACTAAACCGGATTATGGGAATTCTGTAGTTTTCTTTAACCAAAGCTACTGCAATCCCGAAAACAATACTGAAAATAACTATCTGGAGTATCTGGCCTTCAAAGATTGATTTTGCAATATTCTCCGGAAAAATATGAAGAATAAAATCGGCTGCTGTCTGTGTTTTTATAGATGTAAATGGCATTACATCAGGGTTTGGAGGTAATACAACTCCAACACCGGCTTTGCCAATGTTAATTGCCAGCAGTCCGATAAATAACGCAAGAGTGGACACAATTTCGAAATACAGCAATGATTTCCATCCCATCCTCCCTATCTGCTTAATATCAGCATGTCCAGCAATTCCGACTACGAGAGTTGAGAACAGAAGCGGGGCGATAATTGTTTTTATCATCCGCAGAAAAATGTCGCTCAGAACCTGAAGTTTTTTTGCCACTTCCGGAATGTCATAGCCGAATTCAGCGCCTGCAACCATACAAACAAGAATCCATGTCGTAAGGGATCTCTTACGGAAAGCGTGAATAAAAAGAAAGAAAACAGTTATAGTTCTAAATATCAGCAAAGTTGCTGAAGGAATCTCAAGTAGATCATTAGCCTTAACAACTAATAAAACCAGAGTTATGCTGATTGCACTCAGAAGCAAATAAGGAAAGAATTTCCAGAATTTTTGCATTAAATATCAATATTATGCAAGCTGAAACGAGCGCTGTACATGTCACCTGCAACTACCTGAGCAATCAGCATGTTCCATGCTGCCACATCCGGAGCATGAATTAATTGTGGCAGCTAATTCACGTTCAGTGGCGTTGCGGACTTCAATAATTTTCCCTGAGAAAAACAGATCAAGACCAGCCATGGGATGATTGAAATCCATTTTTACATATGTATCCGTAATTTCATTAATAATACCGGTCAATGGGCTCCCGTCTGAATCTGTCATCGGTACTTCGTTACCTACCCTGCAAATGTCTTCATTGATTTTTCCATCCGTTTCAAAAACTGCAATGGGAACGTTGATTATCATCTCTTCCCTTTTATCGCCATAAGCCATTTCAGAATTGAGAGCAAATCTGAAATTATCCCCTGTTTTCAAGAGACTGATATTTGATTCGAATACTGGTAACAACCTGCCTGTTCCATAGATAAATGTAAGTGGTTTGGTCTCATCCAACGCCTCAATAATTCTGCCGTTCAAATCATTTTCCCTCAGTTCGTAAATCAAAGTGACCATTTTATTATTTTCAATTCTCATCTGGACTTTAATTTTAAAGGTTCAAATATAATTTAATTTACCGGCAGGCGAATTATGCGATAATAACTTTAGGGATTGTTGTTGAAAAAATCCTTATGTAAAGGGAAATGTTCAAGTGAGTCAGAAACTAAAACTGATTCTCAATTCCGGTTTATTGTAGAGATCATAGTCCGAATCATTTAATGGCCAGAGAACCATAAAATTCAAGGAGGCTCTCCGTCCGATCTGCTGACTTATTCCTCCACCCGCAAGAAGTGTGTTTAAATAAAATCGTTCAGTGCTGAAGGGAATGCCAAGGGGCCATTTCCAAAAGTAAGAATTAAGACTAAGTAATTCATCTTCGAGATGAAGAAAAATTCCAGTATGACCTCCCATTTGAATAATTGAACTAAGATCCTGAATAACAGCAAATTGCACGTAACATTTCGCACCATAGATAGCTGTCTCGGAAGAAGGATCTTTATAGTACCTGTAAGTAGGACCAAGAGCAACAGCCACCCTTGGTAAAACCCAGTAACCTATAACCGGGGAGACCTGAATATCAGTAATTGTACCGAATTGCAATCCGAAACTACCTCCATAGAATAAACGCTCTTTAAAGGAAGGTGTTCCGTTATTATCCTTCTGGTCAAAGGGGAACTGTTCTTCCTTGGTTTTCTGCCCCGATATTATTGAAAATGAGATAAATATGAGCAGATTAACCAGGAGAACCCTTCGTAAGTGAATTGCTATTGATGGTATTTTATTATCAGGTTTCATTTTCCAAATTTGTTAAATTAAATGCTGATGATACAAATAAACGAAAAAATGCATCTAATAATATATTATATATTCAATCTTTTTTACACAAATATCTGAAAGGAGGAAGAAATAAAAGACTGGAAAGAAGAAAGATTCCTCTTTTCGCTGCACTTAATCATCTTTGCTCTGGTTGAGCCATCCTAGTTTTTCGACTCCTTGCCTTGGTCTACACCCTGTTTTCTATCCTTTCAAACGAAGCTACAAGACCTTTTATAAGAGATGAACTGAAACCATTATGCTCCATTTCATTTAATCCCACAATTGTACATCCTTTTGGTGTGGTAACTTTATCGATCTCAAATTCGGGATGTTGATGTCGTTCTATTAATAATTCAGCTGCTCCCTTAACAGTTTGGTTTACAATTGTGCTTGCAGTGGCAGCATCAAAACCAATCTGAATCCCTCCCTGAATCATTGCTCTGATAAACCTGAGAACATAAGCTACACCACAAGCTCCTAAAATAGTTGCCGATTCCATCAGATCTTCATCAATTATCATAGTGGTTCCAATTATGTCAAACAGGAATTTCACTGATTCAATCTCTTCAGGCTTGACTCCGTCATGACATATACATGTTACCGATTTGCCTACACTTGCAGATATATTTGGCATTGCCCTGAAAACTGGAATTCTTGTATTAATTACATTCTGGATCTTACTGATAGTTACTCCTGCCGTCACAGATATAAGAAGTTGTCTGCCTGGATTGAAGTGATCCTTTAATTCTTCCAAAACGGTTATAAGATTATAGGGTTTCACTGCAATAATTATAAGATCGGATTCCCTGATAGCTTCTATATTATCTGACATTAATCTTACCCCGGACTCTTTCAGATATGAAATCTCCTCTGTATTCCTCCTGGTCACAGAAATATTATTAGCCGGAATTATCTGCTGTTTCAGTAATCCTTGTAGTATAGAAAGACCGATATTTCCACATCCTATAATTGATACTCTTTTGTTAATCATTTCTCTCTGGTTTAATTCTGACTGTAAATTCAAAAAGGTTTTATCAGATCTGGTTCCTACTTTAATACTATTATGCACAAATTTTAATTAAAACAATCGCAAATATAAGATTATTAGTTATTAACATTACATTTTAGCACGACGTTTAATTGAATCCACGCGGGCGCATTGGCTTTGCCGAGCTCTCCCGCTTTGGCTGGATTGGTTCTCTATTGCCTGCTGCAAAGAGATTCAATTCCTGTAATCCCGGGAAATTTAATTATTATGAGTACCGGGAATCATAAACATAATATCATTGATTTTCTTCGTTTACCCCGACCCCACGGGGATCGAAGAAAATCAATTTACTCCCCCTGGGGCTGGGGTAAATAAATTGATTTTCAAGCTATTTAATTATTGTTATGTATGATTCATGATACTCATTTTAATTATTAATGACTCTTTCAGATTCTGATAAAGTAATCATTTAATAATATCTGTGAATTATCACTTGCCATTCAGATTATCGTACTGTCATATGATAGAAAATCAATAAATTTGTTTTAAAAAATAGTTTGAAATTAAAGAAATACTTATAAAATGAACATTATTGTTAATGGCGGTACCAGGGGTATAGGTAAAGAGGTTGTAAACCATCTTGCGCAAGATAGGAGCAATCAAATTATTGTAACCGGAAGGAATGAAAAGGCATTAAGCACTCTTTCGTCAAGATATAAAAATGTTAAATCCTTTTCTATAGATATATCAGTTTTTGACAGCAAGAGCGAAAAATTCAGAGAGTCGGTTTCCGGTCATCTTGGAAGAGTTGATATTCTAATAAATATTGCAGGTTTTCTTATTGTGAAAGATTTTCTTGATATGACAAATGATGAAGCCAGGCTGATGATGGAAACTAACTTTTTCGGACCTGCTTCGATGATCAGAATTCTGAAACCTATGATGAATGAAGGATCTCATATTGTCAATATCTCAAGTATGGGAGGTTTTCAGGGAAGTGTAAAGTATAAGGGCCTCTCCTACTATAGTGCATCCAAAGCTGCATTGGCCTGCCTGACAGAGTGCCTTGCAAATGAATTAAAAGAGTACGGTATCCATGTAAACTGTCTGGCTCTCGGATCAGTGCAAACAGAGATGCTCAATGAAGCATTTCCCGGGTATAAGGCTCCTGTTGATGCAAAACAGATGGCGGAATTTATTTCGGGTTTTGCTCTCAAGGGGCATAAGTTTTTTAATGGGAAGATTTTGCCTGTAGCTATTAGTAATCCGTGATTTTACCCCTCAACCCCTCATTTGGGGGGCAGGGGTAGAAATTAGGGTTTTGCGTAAATCAAATATATATCTTTATTTCTATTTTCCCATCCAGTGCAAGCAAACCATTAAAAGCCAGCGCTTTCAGCTCATCTTCACCCGGATATACAACTACATCTGCAATAAATCCTATCATAGCTTTTATTTTTTTGATATAAGTATCCTGATAAGCCATACCTCCGGTAAGAATTACAGCGTCAACTTTCCCGTTTAAAACGGCAGCCATCGCACCTATCTCTTTTCCAACCTGGTACGAAGCAGCATTTCTTATAAGAATGGCTTTTTTGTCACCTGTTTCCGCCATTTTACACACGTCTATAAAACTATTGGTGCCAAGATATGCCATCATTCCTCCCTTTCCGGTAAGCATAGATTTAAGCTCATCCTGAGTAAATCTACCACTGAAACAAAGGTCGGCCAACTGGCCTGACGGTAATCCGCCGGAACGTTCCGGGGAAAAAGGACCGTCGCCATTTAGTGCATTATTCACATCAATAACTTTTCCTTTGTTATGTGCACCAACGCTTACTCCTCCACCCATATGAGCTATAATAAGGTTTAAATCTTCATAATTTCTGCATTTTGAAGCCGCATATATGCGGGCGACTGCTTTTTGATTAAGAGCATGAAATATAGATTTTCTTTCAATTTCCGGATGGCCCGATATTCTGGCGATAGACTGAAGTTCGTCTACAACCACCGGATCGACTATATATGCAGAAGCGCAACATAATGAAGAGGCAATGTCATCCGCTATCAGTCCTCCTAAATTACTTGCATGCTGACCTGAGAATCCGGTAGTAAGGTCATCCTTCATTCTTTGATTGACCTTATAAACACCTGATTCAATTGGTTTTACAAGCCCTCCGCGACCTACTACGGCTGCGATTCTCGAAATATCTATCTTTCTTTCCGCCAATTCATTCATTATCAGATTTTTTCTGAAATGAAACTGATCAGTAATTCTTTCAAAATCCTTTAAATCATCAGAAGAGTGTCTAAGCGTTTTTTCAAAAACTAATTTATCTTCCTCGAAGAGAGAAAATTTGGTCGATGTTGAACCCGGATTGATTGCCAGAATTAGTCGGTTTATCATAAATCAGTTTAGTTTCAGGGTGTTGTTTCCGGTATCATGACATCAGGCAAGACAAAACTATGCAGAAATATTTGGATATTTCGCTTTCACTTCTCGACATCACTATCACTGGTTTTTCCGTTCCTCTGATAAGTCCGGCTATTTCACTGTTGGCAAAGAGCATAAGTCCTTTGTAGAATGGATTGCTCGATTCCAGAGATGGAAAGAGAAGTATATCCGCATCGCCATTAACCGGAGTTTCAACTCCTTTAATTACAACACTCTTTTTATCACATGCAAGGAAAATATCCAGGGGGCCGTCGATGATGCAATTTTTTATTTGATTGCTTTCAGCCATTTTGCACATTATTGGATAATCGAGAGAGCTTTCAAAATGGCGGCTCGTCTTTTCTGAGGCACTTATAAGAGCAATTTTTGGCTTTTTAATACCAAATTTCTGAGCCATTTCGATTGCATAACGGGCCATGGCAACTTTCTGATCGAGATCGGGAAATGGTATTACAGCGGGATCGGTAATAAAAAGAAGTTTATGATATGCCGGAATTTCCAGAACACCTACATAGCTAAGTACAGCATCAGGGAGCATTAATCCTTTTTCTTTGTCCATTACTGCTCTGAGAAATTTATCTGTCCCGACAAGCCCTTTCATGACAATATCCGCTTCGCCGTTTTTAACAGACCTTACGGCTTCCCCTGATGAATTAATTTCATTTTCTGATTCAATCAGAGTAAAAATCTTTTCATCAATCCCTTCAGCTCTGCATGTTTTTCTTATTTCGGAAATTTTTCCTATAAGAGTAGCTTCAACTAATCCCTTTTTTACGGCTTTATGTATAGCTCCGATTGTACAATTATCCTGAGCCCATGCGACAGCAATCCGATGCTTCTTATTAATTGCAAGCACCTTTTGCTCCATCTGTTCAAGGGTTTTGATCATAGTCTTTCTATCTGCTGGCTGCTGCGGCTAATAGTATGCTGTCGAATTTAGCCTGTTCCGAATCAGATCTTGAAGTCAGTACTATCGGTACCATAGCGCCTAGAATTACTGATGCTACTTTAGCTTTAGCAAAGAAAACCAAGGACTTGTACAGCACATTTCCTACCTCGATATCCGGCATAAGTAAAAGATCGGTATCGCCGGCCACCTCGCTTTTTATTCCTTTAAGTTGTGCACTTTCAAGACTTACGGCATTATCGAAGGCAAGAGGGCCGTCAATAATGCAATTTCGGATCTGGTCGCGCTGATTCATTTTTGAAAGCAGTGCTGCATCGAGAGTAGCCTGCATGTTCTCATTAACCATTTCTACTGCACCAAGTACTGCAACCTTTGGCATTATATAGCCCAGTCTGTTCAGACATTCCACAGAATTATTGACAATTGCAATTTTGTCATGCAATGTTGGTGCAATGTTCATTGCCACATCGGTCACGGCAATTACTTTTTGATAGGTTTCAACTTCGAACAGTGCAAAATGCGACAAAAGGTTACCTGTTCTCAATCCCCACTCCTTATTAAGCACACATCTGAGCAATGTTGCAGAACCTATCTTTCCCTTCATCAGTATGTCGGCTTGCTTTGCGCTTACCATCTTTACAGCAGTTTCGACTGACTTTTCAATATCATGTTCATTAATTATCCTGAGGCCGCTTATATCATAATTATTTATTGAACAGATAGAATGTATTTCCTCTTCATCCCCAACGAGGATTGGATCAATAATATTGTCTTTCCAGGCTTTGATCACTGCACCCAATGAGTGTTGATCATTTGCAGCCGCAAGAACAAGTTTCTTCCTGGGTCTGCCTTCAACGAGACGTTTCAGGTCATTCAGATTTTTCAATATCATTGAACAAGGGTATTAAGTTAATATTAAACTTTGAGATGTTCTACGATCTCACGGGTTTCTGAGGCAATGACAAATTCTTCATTTGTCGGAACAATCATAACAATTACTTTGGATTCTTTCTTTGAAATGACCAGCTCTTTACTGCGGACACCTTTATTTTTTTGCTTATCAAATACAAGTCCCATATACTCCAGGTCCCTGCATATATTCTCCCTGGCATCACATGCGTTCTCACCTATACCTCCAGTAAATATCAGCAGATCAACTCCCCCCATTGCGGCAGCATATGCTCCTATATACTTTTTGACACGATATTCATACATTTTAAGGGCCAGCACTGCACGCTCGTCACCCTCTTCAGCAGCTGATTCAACTTCTCTCATATCAGATGAGATTCCTGATATACCAAGTACTCCGCTATGCTTATTCAGGAGCGTATTCAGTGAAGAATAGTCAATTTCCTCCTTTTCCATAATTAAAGTAAGAGCTCCGGCATCGACATCCCCCGACCTGGTACCCATGATGAGCCCTTCAACGGGTGTCAGTCCCATTGAAGTATCAAGTGATTTGCCATCCTTTATTGCAGTGATAGAGGCACCATTGCCAAGGTGACAAGTAATGATTTTTTGGGCATTATAATCGAGGTTCAGAATATCACATCCCCTTTTTGAGACATAGCTGTGACTGGTCCCATGGAAACCATAACGCCTGATTCCATATTTTTTATAAAGTGAATATGGCAGAGCATACATAAAGGAATAATCGGGCATTGTCTGATGAAATGAAGTATCAAAAACGCCAACCTGAGGTACATTGGGAAGGACCGTTTTCATTGCATAAATTCCTTTGAGATTGGCAGGATTATGCAACGGTGCAAGGTCAGAGCAATCTTCAACTCCTTTTATGGTAACATCATCAAGATAGCAGCTTCTCTGGAAAGTTTCCCCGCCATGAACAAGACGGTGACCTATTGCATCTATTTCATTCAGGTTTTTTAAAACTCCTCTTTTCTTGCTTATCATCAAACCAAGCAGATATTCAATTCCGGTCTGATGATCAAGTATCTCACCATCAAGCTTTACCTTATCGCCGTCGAACCTTTCATTTTTAAGGAATGATCCTTTAAGACCAATTTTCTCCACGATGCCCTTTGCCAGAACCACACCTGAGGTCATGTCGAAAAGCTGATATTTAATTGAAGAACTACCGCAGTTAAGAACTAATATTTTCATTATAGAAATCTTTTTAATAAAAGTAACATTATATGGGAAGAGGCAGTTACTCTCCGATAAAGGTATTTTTAGTAATCTTCACACCATCTTTATTATATTCATAAAATCCTCTGCCGGTACGTCTTCCCCACTGGTTGGCCCTTACAAGCTTCTTAAGCAATGGTGAAGATTTGTACTTCAGATCCCCAAATTCATCATACAGGTTTTCACACCACCTGAGTATTTTATCGAGACCTATCTTATCAGCCATTTCAAAAGGCCCCAACGGAAGACCAAATCCGACTTTCATTGTAAGATCAATATCCTCCATTGTTCCAACACCTTCCATCAGGATTTCACAAGCTTCATTTATGAAAGGAACAATTAGCCGTGTGCTTATGATACCGGGAGATTCTTTTACAGGAACTACCTTTTTGCCTATTAAATTGGCAAATTTCACCGTATTCTCATAAGCTTCCTGTGAAGTGTAAAGACCTTTTACAATTTCCACAACCCTTGCATCAGCCTCGGGAGTAAGAAAATGGAAACTGACGCAACGATCTTTATGTATCAGATCTGCAGTTAATTCAGTGATAACCTGTGTTGAGGAATTTGTTGCAATTATTGTATCTCTGTCAACGTATGATTCAATTTTTTTCAATATTTCCGCGCGAACATTATGGCTATGTTCCCGGGTTGATGATTTAATAGCTTCAATTACAATGTCGCAACCCTTAAAATCGGTATAATCTAATGTACCTTTTATACGCGATAATATTCCAAGTTTTTCGGAATTCGTCATCCCCCAACGTTCAATCATACGGTCAAGTTCCTTTGCCAGATCAACAAATGCCTGATCTATCTTCTCCTGATTAAGATCAAGAAGGACAACATCCAGTCCCCTGGAACTTACCATTCTGGCAATATTCTGTCCAACTGAACCAGCACCTACTATTCCAACCCGTGAGAATAAAGTTTTTGGCTTGTTGTCCTTTGATAGTCCGTAATCCTCCAACCGTTCGATATTTCCTGCCATTTTTATATTATTAAAATATGATTGTACTTATTTGGTTAACATTATCAGCTGGTGATTTAAAATACTGCTATTTCAGACCTGCTGCCTGATTTGAGGCTATTGCTATCATACTCACGATATCATTTACCGAACATCCGCGAGAAAGATCATTTATCGGAGCGGCCATTCCCTGTAAGATTGGTCCTATTGCCTCTGCATGTGCAAGACGTTGAACAAGCTTATAAGCAATGTTCCCTGAGTTCAGATCAGGAAAGATCAGGACATTTGCTTTTCCAGCAATCGGGCTTCCCGGGGCTTTGCTTTTACCAATAGCTTCTATCAGAGCCGCATCAGCCTGAAGTTCACCATCTATCTGAAGATCAGGAGCCATCTCTTTTGCGATTCTTGTTGCATTGACTACTTTATCGACCATTTCATTCCTGGCACTGCCTTTGGTTGAGAAGCTAAGCATGGCAATTCTGGGCTCAAATCCGCAAATTGCTCTTGCCGTATGTGCTGATGCTATTGCAATTTCCGCCAGTTCTTTTTCATTCGGATTCGGATGAACAGCACCATCTGCAAATATTATAACACCATTTTCTCCGAAGTTTTTATCCGGAAGAATCATTATAAATGCTCCGGAAACAACTGAGATTCCTGGAGCTGTCTTGACATAGTGGAAAGCTGGACGCAAGACGTCTCCTGTGGCATGATCCGCTCCGGAAACTTCGCCATCCGCATCGCCGTTTTTAATCATCATCACTCCTAGATAGAGAGGATCTTCAATCAGTTTTGAAGCTTCATTTATTGTCATCCCCTTGCTTTTCCTGAGCTCAACCATCATATTTATATAGTGATCTTTCTTTTCATGAGATTTTGGATTTATAATGGCAGCTTTTGAAATGTTTTTTAATCCCAGCTTTCCGGCATGTGAGTTTATCTCTGCAGGATCCCCGATAAGAATGATACGGGCCAATTTTTCCTGTATGGCAATATCTGCTGCTTTAATTGTTCTTTCTTCATACCCTTCAGGAAGCACAATCCGCATATTGTGTTTTCTGGCATTTTGTTTGATGTGATCTAATAATTCCATTGTATATCAACATATTAATAAGTTCGAAATTTTTTTATAAATGTACGAAAAAAAAGTTCTATTAAACAATTTTGATTGATATGATTAATATCATTATTATGCCATTTATGAAAATATATCTGACTAAAACATCGTCATGAAAACTATGATTCAATCATTTTCCTAAATTAGCGGCTCAATACAAAGCTAATTAAATGGAAATTAATTTTTCAAGACTGGATATGCTTGGAAATAGTCTGGACGGAGATCTTAAATATGATAAGATCACAACAACTATTTATTCCACAGATGCGTCTGTCTATAAAGAGGAACCTGTAGCTGTTGCCTGGCCAAAGAACGTTTCGGATATCAGGAAAATCCTGCAATTTGCTGTCAATGAGAAAGCAAGTGTTACTCTAAGGGCAGGAGGAACTTCACTGGCCGGGCAGGTTGTCGGTTCAGGAATTATTGTCGATATCTCAAGATACATGAACAAAATTCTTGAGATCAACAAAGATGAGATGTGGGTACGCGTGGAACCAGGAGTCGTTCTTGATGAACTTAATCTTAAACTAAAAGAAAATGGTCTGTTTTTTGGTCCGGAAACTTCTACATCTAACCGCTGTAACATTGGCGGTATGGTTGGCAATAATGCATGTGGCTCACATTCTATTGTTTACGGGTCTACAAGAGACCATATAATAGAAATTAAAACTCTGTTGAGCGATGGAAGCGAAGCAGTATTTGGTCCCTTGCAACAGAATCAATTTCTTAAAAAATGCAACCAGACTGATCTTGAAGGAGACATTTACAGGAATATAAGGAGCATACTTGAGGATAAGGTAAATCAGGATCAGATAAAGCAGGGCTTTCCCGATCCAAAGGTTCACAGGAGAAATACCGGATATGCAATTGATCAATTGCTGGATTCTGAAATTTTTGATGAAAAATCTGAAAAGAAATTCAATTTCAGCAAGCTACTTGCCGGATCAGAGGGAACGCTTGCAGTTACGACCGAAATTAAACTCAATGTCGTTCCATTACCTCCTGTTAATAAAGCGCTTGTATGTGTTCATCTAAAGAAAAGGAATGATGCATTCAGAGCTAATCTGGTTGCCCTTCAATATAAGCCATCAGCAGTCGAAATGATGGATAACCGTATCCTTGACCTGACAGAAGGCAATGCCAGCCAGAGAAACAACAGGTTTTTCCTTGATGGGAAACCCGGTGCGATACTGATTGTTGAATTTGTAAAGGAAAAACCTGAAGAAATTGACGAAGTTTCTGCAGAACTGATTCAGGCATTAAAACAGGCTGGTTACGGATATTCTTTTCCTGTGGTGAAAGGAAAAGACATTGCAAAGATCTGGGAACTCAGGAAGGCTGGATTGGGAGTTCTAGCAAATATGAAAGGAGATCCTAAACCAGTTTCACTTATTGAGGATACTGCGATCAGTGTTGAGGTTTTACCGGAGTATATGGACGAAATAGAAACACTGCTTGCCAAATATGGCAAGGATGCAGTATTCCATGCCCATATTGGTTCGGGTGAACTTCACATAAGACCTATACTCAACCTGAAAGATACTGAAGATGTAAAACTCTTTAGAAAAATCGGACTTGAAACAGCGTATCTCGTTAAGAAATACCGTGGATCACTAAGTGGGGAGCATGGTGACGGAAGACTACGCGGAGAATTTATCCCGGTTATCCTGGGAGAACACAACTGGAACCTGTTAAAGCAGATAAAAGAGTGCTGGGATCCGTATCATGTTTTAAATCCGGGCAAGATCACAGGTACACCGCCTATGGACACTAAACTGAGATATATACCAGGAGCCCCGACCCGAAATATTGAGACAATCTATGATTTTTCTTCCAGCGATGGAATAATCAGAGCGGCAGAAAGATGCAACGGAACAGCCGATTGCCGGAAGTCAGCAATAATCGGAGGAACTATGTGTCCGAGTTTCATGGCAACCGGTGATGAGTTTAAAAGTACGCGTGCCAGAGCCAATGTATTGCGGGAGTTTCTCAGTAAAGAGGGTGACCCATGGAACCACAAGGAAATCTATGAAATACTGGATCTCTGTCTTGGATGTAAAGGATGCAAAGCGGAATGTCCTTCCAGCGTCGATATAGCAAAGATCAAATCGGAATACCTTCAGCACTGGTACGACAAACATGGAATACCGCTAAGGACAAGGCTTATCGCTTATATATCGGTAATTAACAGGATCGGTTCCCTCGCCCCTCCGGTATTTAACTTTTTTCTTAAAAACAAGTTAACTTCTGGAATTGTAAAAAAATTAACCGGGTTTGCCTCAAAAAGATCAATACCGTTAATTTACAGTACGACTCTAAGAAAGTGGTCCAACAAAAACCTCTCTAAGATCAATCCGGTGTTCCCGATTGGGACTGTATGCCTTTTTATTGACGAATTCAGCGATTTTAACGATACTGAGACAGGAATAACAACTATCCGGTTACTTATATCACTCGGCTACAAAGTGGTCACAGCAGGTCACAAAGTAAGCGCCAGAACATTCCTCTCAAAAGGTCTGATAAGAACGGCAAAGAAGACAATACGAAAAAACGTACAGGCATTATCCGGAATAATCCGTAGTGATCTTCCTCTGATTGGCATTGAGCCCTCTGCGATTCTTGGCTTCAGGGATGAATACCCCGAGCTGGCCGGTGATGATCTTAAAGAAGCAGCGGAAAAAATTGCAGCCGAAAGCTACATGGTTGATGAATTTATTGTAAAGGAATTCAGAGCAGGCAGAATTGACAGGAATTCATTTATTGACGACAGGGTAAATATTCTTTTACATGCACACTGCCAGCAGAAAGCTGTCGCTTCGTCAGCAAGCACTGTTGAAATGCTTTCAATTCCAGTAAATTATTCAGTAAAAGAGGTTCCATCGGGATGCTGTGGTATGGCAGGTTCCTTCGGATATGAAAAGGAACATTTCGAATTATCAAATAAGGTAGGTGAACTGGTTTTATTCCCCGAGGTCAGAAAATCAGCTTCTGATACAATTATTTCTGCTCCGGGAACAAGCTGCAGACATCATATTAAGGATGGAACAGGACGAATTGCATTGCATCCTGCGGTGGTACTGTACAATGCGCTTAAGAAACAGATGGCCCCTGATCGCATCAGGGATTTGTAAGGTCATGCCATGGCATGACACTACCCGGTTTTCAAACGGTTGTGGGGGGGTGTTGAAAAAGGTGAAAACAATTAACCACAAAGGTCGCAAAGGATTAAACACAAAGAACACAAAGAACTGAATTATAATGTTTTAACTTTGTGCGCTTTGTGCATTCTTAGTGTGCTTTGTGGTTAAAAAGGATTTTTTCAACACCCCCCTATTAATTAATAGCTGCCATTGTTCTAAGCAGAGTTGCTGCCCATGAATAAATATTATGCCTTACAATTACCAGCCTCATCTGTGTCATGCGCTGATTTTGCTCCTCTTTAGTCATTTCCAATGCCTGTTTTATCGCATCAGCTGATTTTTCAATGTCATAAGGATTTATAATAATTGCACCCTGAAGCTCCTGTGAGGCTCCTGCAAAGCGGCTTAGAATCAGGGAACCGTCATTCTGATGCCGTGAGGCAACAAATTCTTTTGCCACAAGGTTCATTCCATCATGCAGAGAAGTAATCATGCAAAAATCTGCAGAAGAATACATAGGAGCTATTTCTTCGTGGCTGTGATGCCTTTTCAGAAGGATAATTGCCTTCCAGTTTTTAGCCTTGAAACGCAAATTAATTCTGTTTGTCTCGTTTTCGACAGAGCTTACCGTATCGGAATAACTCTTTAACTGAGTGCGGCTTGGTGCTCCAACCTGAATAAATGTAAATTTACCTATATAAGATGGGTTTTTCTCCAGGAACCGTTCAATAGATAAAAATTTCTCAACAATACCTTTGGTATAATCAATCCTGTCAACGCCAATACCTATAAATTGTGAGGTAAGGCCATATTCGGTTAAAAGTTCCGATGGTTTTACTTTAGGGGAATTGATATCAAAATCTTTCAGTGTGAAAGCAATGCTGATTGGAAATGGTTTGACAAAAGTAGTCCGGCCTCCCATTTTTACCGAAAAATTTTCCCATAAAACCCTGGATTCAAGTGCATTGTTGACTGTTTCAAGAAAATGGTTGCAGTGATATTGTGTATGAAACCCTATCAGATCAGCTCCGAGCATACCCTTAAGTATTTCTCTCTGCCATGGACAGATACCAAAGGATTCCGGATTTGGCCATGGTATATGCCAGAATATTGCGACTTTAGCTTTGGGCTTCTCTTTTTTTATAAGTTCCGGCAATAGTGCAAAATGAAAATCCTGAATTAAAATGAAAGGTTGTTCTTCATTTTTAGTTTCATCAAGGACAGCTTTGGCGAATTCTTCATTTACTTTTTTATAGTAATGCCAGTCATCATTTCTGAAGGTCGGCCGTGTATGTGCAATATGACAAAGTGGCCATAGTCCTTCATTTGAAAAACCATAATAAAAATGGTTTTCTTCTTCCTTGGTAAGCCACAATCTTTTCAAAGTATATTTTGGAGATTCAGGAGGAACTTCCACTTTGTTATGTTTATCTACTGTCTCTTTGTCGGCATCACCTGTTCCGGAAGCAATCCAGAGTCCGCTGCATGCCTTTAGAATAGGTTCCATGGCAGTAATCATTCCACTGGCAGGAACTATGCATTTTATATCTTTACCTTCATGAATATGCATATACGGCTCACGGTTGGAAACTACAATCATTTTCTTTCCATCCAGAATATTTCCCATTTCCACTTTCAACCGTTCGGGTGTCCATATAGCTTCTGCGCTTGTTCTTAGACGTGCTTCTTCCTCCGCTGTAGCTTTGGCCTCATTCATCGCTTTTGCAATGAACTCAATCTCTTTATGAAGCGGATCAAGAAAGTCGAGATGCGGCTGAGGCTTAATTTGTCCTATATTTCCGGTGCGTACAGCCTTTGCCCAAACAACAATTTTATTTATCTGGCTAAATATTCCCCATCGGATTATAAGCAAAGTTACCAGGGAGGCTAAAAATGCCTGAATGAACCATCTTATGAAATTCCCGAACCAGATACTGTCTATGACTTTATCAATATAGCTTGCATCGGCGTAAAAAACTACAGCCTTATCAGATTTATCAATATGTTTTGTTGGTCTGACATACTGGTAGATCTTGTTCCCTTCTGATTTAAAGAAGCTTCCGACAGAAGTGTCAGCAGTTATTGCCTTATAGATGTCTGACTTTGAATAGTTAATGAAATTATGAACTGAATTGTTGCTTAATATGCTATCGTAATTGTAATATATTGCAAATCCCAAAAGATTAAACTGTTTGTTAATACTGTCTGCAAAATGTTCAATATTATATTGATTTATCTTTTCGAAAAAAAACAGATCGCGTTGAAATATTTCCTTTTCAACCTGTATTGTATGTAATTTAAGTTCACTGTTGAGCCTGATTTTTTCGGTTGAACTCTGGTAAAACGTAAATCCAAATGCCACCAGACCAACAGCCAATATGATTGAAAGAATAAATGAAACAGTTAATCTCATTCTGACAGTTGTTTTAAGAGCGATTCAACATCACTGATACTTAAAAGATTATATCTCGCAAGAGTATTTCCTTTGCCTACTTTAATAGTAAAGGCATTTGAAGAATTCAAAAAGAACTCAAACATCTCTTCATCTGTCGCATCATCTCCTATTGACAGAACAAAATCATAATTGTTTGAGTCTAATAATTTTTTTACCGCTCTTCCTTTACCGGTATCATTTGTCAATATTTCCACAACTTTATTTCCATCCAGAATTCTTAAATCATAAGAATGAATTTTTTCATTTAAGAGATCAATTAATTCTCTTGAACATTCATATCCAAGATCAGCTTTCGCATTCCTGTAGTGCCAGGTTAAGGAAAAACTTTTTTCTTCAACAAATGAATTGGGACATAAATCTGTTATCTTAGTTAATGAAGGTATGATTGCTTTTTTCCATTGTACATTATCAACAATCTGATTTTTCCATTGTCCGTTCTCTTTTATCATAGCTCCATGTTCCGCAATAATGTTTATCGGAATATGACCCAACAGTTTATCTATATCATTATGACTCCGTCCGGAAATTATAAATAATTCCGTTTCCGGATTATCAACAACCTTAATTAATATTTCAATTAAGTGTTCAGGTAATCTGGCATTATCAGGAATCAGTTCATAGTTTACCAATGTTCCGTCGTAATCAAGCAAAACAAGTCTCTTGCCAGCTTTCCTGTACTTATAAATTAATTCTGCTTTTTCTTTTTTATTCATCATTTTCACAGATCCAAAACCAGTATTATTTTAATTTCTGCTGCTCAATCGAATTGATTATGAGCAAAGATACCATTTGTTTACTCACTTAAAAAATTTTAAAGTTGCAACTTATACATAAAGTCACATCAATCAAAAAAATTGATTCCTATATTTGTATCGGCGTTAAGTAATATGCTTTATCACGGGGAAAATATTCAGCAGCAATAATAGTACTTTATGATGAATAATCTTAATTATGGTGTAATTGGCAATTGCCGGAGTGCGGCCCTAATATCTGAAAATGGCAGTATTGACTGGTGCTGTCTTCCTGATTTCGATTCACCTTCCGTTTTTGCCAGACTTATTGACAACGCGAAAGGAGGCTTCTTTAGTATCACGGTCGACGACACATATACCATTACGCAAAAGTACATTATCTGGACAAACGTGCTGTGTACGGAGTTTAAATCAGTTCAGGGTACCTTTGAAATAATAGATTTTATGCCCCGTTATAAGCTGATTGATAATGATTATTTTGCTCCTGCAGAAATTTACAGGTATATAAAATATATCTCGGGAGCTCCGTCATTCAAAGTCAGATATAGTCCGGCTCTTAATTATGCGAGGGAACCGGTTGCCAATATTACTGAGGGAAATTATATTCGGACCTATTCCTGCATAAAACCCACTGATTGTATTTATCTCTATTCCAGTTTGAACTTAAGTGATATTCTTGAATCAAAAGAAATTGTACTGACCCAACATCAGTTTCTGCTGTTATCGTACAATCAGAAACTTATTGACATAGATATTAAGAGAGTTTACCTTGAATTCCAGCGAACAAAAGTATACTGGCTTAACTGGACAAACCGTTCAAAAAAGTATGAGAAATACAACGAAGAAATTATCAGGAGTTTACTGGTTTTAAAAACTATGTCTTATCAACCTACGGGTGCAGTACTGGCAGCATTGACCACAAGTCTGCCGGAAACGATCGGTGAGGTGCGAAACTGGGATTATCGTTTTTGCTGGCTTCGTGATGCTTCAATGTCACTTGAAACATTGATTAAAATGGGACACTTCTATTCAGCTCAACGGTTTCTGGATTATTTAAAGAGAATTCTTAAATCTAAAAATGATTCTTTCCAGATCATGTACGGCATAAGGGGTGAACGGGAGCTTACAGAAACAGAGCTCTCCCACCTGTCAGGTTATGAAAACTCAAAACCTGTAAGAATTGGAAATGCAGCATATTCACAAAGACAAAATGATGTTTTTGGTTATTTGCTGAATATTATTCACCAGTATTACGAGTTTTTCCCGGGTACATTAGACGAGATCGAAGATATGTGGGAAATTGTGCGCAATATTTCACGTACCGTATCCACCCATTGGGAAAAACCGGATAAAGGAATCTGGGAAATCAGATCTGATGAAAAACACTTTGTTTTCTCAAAAGTAATGTGTTGGGTTGCAATGGACCGTGCAACAAAAATTGCGAAAGCACTTAATAAACCTTTCTATGCTGAGACATGGGGAGGTATTGCAGATGACATTAAAGAAGATGTCCTCAATAATGGCTGGGATGAGGACCTTCAAACATTTACACAAACCTATGGAAATTCTGAGCTCGACGCTTCTTTACTCCTTATGGCTGATTATGGTTTTATTGCAGCTGATGATATACGTTATCAGAAAACTGTGTTAGCTGTAAAAAAAGCACTTTTTTATGAAGGCCTGGTTTATCGCTATAAAAATCCTGATGATTTTGGTATGCCAATGTCGTCATTTACAATATGTACTTTCTGGTTGGTTCAGGCTCTTTTCAGAATTGGTTTAAAGGAAGATGCGAAAAATATTTTTGAAAATCTTTTAACCTATGGCAATCATCTTGGTTTGTTCAGTGAAGATATTAATTTCTCAACAAAAAGACTTCTAGGGAATTTTCCCCAGGCATATTCACACCTGGCGTTAATTAATACAGCCATTGTATTTTCTAAGGAGAAGTTCCAGCCAAAATTTATAAGGCCATAATAAAACAGTCTTTGCTGATATTTTATAGCAGATAACTTATTATACCCAAACCCTCAATCAGATAGCTGGTAAGAATTTTTTTATCTGTTCAGAGGCACAATTAATTTGATACTAATATTCCTGCCCATATCGTAAATGCCGCTTCTTCCTGTCGGATTATCAGGATACTCTTCAAAATATTTCAGTCTGCTTAAGTTTGATTGATAAGCAACATTGGTGATATTATTTCCGACAATATTAATGCTTACCAATACTTTTCCATGGCTGTCAGTTAAATCTGTTCCGACTCCTGCATTGTAAAGAACGTAGCCGGGTGTCGGCGTTTCAGTGTTGTTTGCGGAATATATCCTGTTCTGTGTTGCGTAATACTCCATTCCAATTTTTACAAAGACAGAAGAAAAATGTCTGAACTTTTTTAAAATGTTTGCCCTTAATTCTGTATTGGTGTGAAGTGGCGGAATAAGTGGCAGATACTTAGAGCTATCTGTAAGATGTATGCCGTTTCCACCCTTGTTCAATGCATAAGTCACCGATATGGAATTCTCAAAATGAAGCCAGTCATAGGGGTGAATATCAAGGTTGGCTTCCCACCCATATAACCGGGCTTTAGCCTGTTGAAATTTGAATGTTTGATTACCTTTAATAATGATCGAATCTCTTCCTGAATGGTTCAATAATTTCTGATTAAAAATGTAGTTGGAAATATTGTTATTAAATAAGTCAATATCGCCACTTATGTGATCCCATCTGTAAGAAATACCTAAATCTTCCTGAAGGCTGAACTCCGGTTTAAAACTTTTATTACCAATCTGATAGATAAGCGTTCCGGGATGAACCCCATTAGCTGATATTTCAGCAATATTAGGAGCACGGAACCCCCTGGCAATATTTGACTTAATTAATAGTCTCTTGGTTATTTTATATGTTGCACCAAGGCTCGCAGAAACACCAGAAAAAGTGTGATCAAAATCATAAAATGGATGAGCAGCCAATGCAGTATCCGGCAAATTTACCTGCATATCAAAACCTGTCACAGGATTGGGACGAGTATACATCGCATAGTTTCGAAATATACGGACATCATACCTTACACCGGCACTCAAATCAAGTTTTTTAAAAGTCTTTGTTGCCAAGACAAATGGTCCTATATCGAACTGGGTATAATCCGGAATGATAAACTCCGTTCCTTTATTGACATTGCGCTGATACATACCGTTAATTCCAACAGTTGTTTCCCATCCTTTTGATTCGGGAATAGAATATTTCACATCATAACTCAATGTTTTTAAATCAAGGTACAAGCCGGGAATATTCGGGTATTGGGGATGGCTAAATTCTCGCCGAACATTTTCCTGATATCCCAGAATCAATCTCAGTTTACTTTCTCCAAGTATAAAATTATTCGTTGAATATATTCGGTAATGCTGCACGAGTTGATGTAAGACTGTGATTTTGTAGGAATTGAGTTCGCTGTTAGGTACAATAGGCCTGAACGTATCTGCTTCAGTTATCTGCTTAGTGAATTTCCTGGTAACCGAATCACGGCTGCCATCAGGAATTTCCTGTAAATCATTAAATATTGAAAAGTTGAGATCTGAATATCCCCATTGCTTATTCAATCCGATATAACCGCTTAAATCAGTTTCATTAAATGCAGTCCCATAAACGCGTCCATCATATTTATTCTGATAATTAGTCGCTTGTTTATGTGATACCACTCCTCCCCAGACCAGGCCGTTCTTGTTTCCGGCTAAAATAGCAGATACACCTATCAGTCCATTATTTGTCTGGAAATAGGTCTCAAAATTACCTTTTACAGTTCCATTCGGTACAGGAGGAGCCGGAAGCAGGTTCACTACCCCAGCCAGTGCATCAGAACCGTAAGTCAGACTTGCGGGGCCTTTTATGATTTCAACACGGTCGACAGCATTTTCATCTACTTCAACTCCATGTTCGTCTCCCCATTGTTGCCCTTCCTGTCTTACTCCATCATACAATGTAAGCACCCTGTTATAACCCAACCCGTGTATAAAAGGCTTTGATACATTTGGACCAGTTGTCACGGCACTTATTCCCGGAAGTTTTGATATTGCGTCGATTATATTTGTGATCAAATTTTGTTGCAAATCTCTTTTGCCAAGTGTGACCATCGGGACAGGGTTTCGGGTAATTTCAGTTGCCCTTAAAGTACCCGTAACAACGATCTCGTTCATCTCTGTGATGGCTTGCTCCAGTACAAAGTTTTTGGATTCATTTGCTGCTAAATCCAGTTTTTCTACTATGGATTTATAGCCTAAAAAACTAACCTGAACAATGACTGTAGCCTTAGGCAGATTGTCAATAGTGTAAACACCATTTCCATCTGCAAATGCACCAGTTTTGAGTTCCGGAATATAGACTGTTGCTCCTACAACAGGTTCACCGGTTTTTTCGTCAGTGATCTTTCCTGTTATCTTGATTTGGGCTATTAGTATGTGACCAAGGAATAAAAAACAACAAACGGAAAATATTTTTTTCATTAAAACAAATTAGTTAATATCGACAAATATTCATACCCATTTCAATGTAAACTCCATAAGAAATCTGCCGGAAGTGGATTCGTTTATAACCATTTACAAATTCACATAGTTAATTTTTGTGTTTGGTTATGATAATATCCATTGAAATGACTTGTAAAAAAGAAATAGAATATTTTATGCATATGCTTAATTTAATTATGCAAAGAATAGTTTCAAATCTTAAGTTACTACAAGTAACAATCATACGCTTCAAATTGTTGTTAACTTATTTAGGAACAATATTAAAGACAGAAAAATCCTTCTCAAGTTGTCTATGCTGCTACAAGGCTTACGAACAGAAGTATTGATCCGATTAAGATAATGCTTTCAATTGTAAGTTTCATTACAGTTTTGGCAAGGAGAAATAAAATGATGCACCCATTTCCAATTCGGCCTCTGCCCATGTTTTTCCACCATGCCGCGATATAATCCGACGAACATTGGCAAGTCCTATTCCTGTTCCCTCAAATTCGGATGAAGAGTGCAAACGCTGAAATACTCCGAAGAGTTTTTCAGAGTATAACTTATCAAAACCGACACCATTATCTTTGATAAAAAATATTATCTCTTTTGTTTCTTCTTTATAACCCACTTCAATTATTGCTTTTTCCTTTTTACGCGTATATTTTACTGCATTATCGAGCAGGTTGATCCAAACCTGACGAAGCAAATTGTTATCACCGGAAACATCAGGTAAGGACGAAATTCTCCAATCAATTTGCCTGTCGGCATTAGAAAGTCTTATCTGGGATAATGCATCCTTCAAAAGCTGATTCATCTTTACAGTTGTCTTTTTTAACTGTACATGGCTTGTTCTTGAAAAACTTAAGAGGTCATTAATTAGAATTCCCATTTTATTTGCCGAACTCGAAATTGTATCCAGATGGCTCTGTATATCTTCCGGAGCCAGTTTTTGAAAATTCTTTTGCAATAAATCGGCAAACCCCTTGAGATGCCTTAAAGGTGACCGAAGATCGTGAGAGACCGAATGACTAAATGCTTCAAGTTCCTTATTGACTGTTTCGAGTTGTGCTGTGCGTTCGAATACTCGATACTCAAGTTCTGCTTTTTGAATCCGGAGTTCTTCCTCAACCTTCCTGCGCTTTTCTTCCTCTTTTACAATCAGCCAGGCCTTTGTCGCCAGTATTGAAAAAACCATCCCGCAAATGAAGATTGCAATAATGACAAGAAATAGTTTGTTCCTGAAAGAGATGAGGCCGGCAAACACGTCCTTATCAGCAGCTGCAACTACTATCGACCAAAAAGTATTCCCGATTTTAACAGGTATATATACTGCATACTTGGTCATATTACCGATTTTTTGATCGCCAATTCTGTCAAAGGTATATTCTGCCGAACCACGATGGCCTTTGAGCATATCGTTTACCATTCCTGAAAGTGAAGGGAAATCCTTCACAATCTCGAATACGGAGTTTCCTGTGTAACCTGTTATCGGGCTATAGAGTATTGTACCGTCTCGACTTGCTACCCAGCTATAACCTGTTTCACCAATCTTTATAACCTGGAGATAGCGCTTCGCCAGACTCTCGAACTTTATAAGAATACCGATTGACCCTTTAAATTCCGAACTTCTGAAAACCGGCACATGAAGAGCAATTGCATAATATCCTTCCACTGACTTAAAAACATCACTGGTAACAGTTTTGTGATTACTTAATATTTCAAGCACATGTTTCTGTTCCGATATATCTTTTCCAATAGAGCCTGAAATGGGAAAGCAATACTTTATAATTCCTTTCTCATCCATCCTTGTGATAGCAGATATTTGCTCCTGATTGTCCTCATAGAAAAGTTTAAGGAGATTGTTCTCGATAGAATCATTATCGATTATCTCTCCCATCCTGGCCAATATGCTAAGGTTTCGTGCCGAAATTGCAAAGAAATCTTCTATTCCCCGGGCAGCCTGCTCAGCATGAATCAGCTCCTCTTCATTCAATCTGGTTACGGCAGTGTCCTTAGCTTCCTTGTAGAATAACTTAAAAAGAATAACACATACACAAGTCAATGAAATAGTAAGAACTATGAATATTCTTTTCTTCATAGGGATATTTCAATCTAAATTATTATATTTTAAAGATATACAGATGAAATATTTCTTCTAATTTCTTTAACTGACAGTACAGCTTGTTATCATCAATAAGAACTATATCATGGCCTATGATATAAGGATATTTTGAGTTTATCCATGCGCTAAAGTATTTACTTATTTAATGTCCGCTTAATAAATAAATCACGCGTTTTTAAATGCTTTCTTCCCGGCAAATCTGGAGCACTTTCCCAACTCATGCTCAATACGCATCAGCTGATTGAATTTTTCAACCCTTTCGCCGCGACATCCGCTTCCTGTCTTTAAATGTCCTGCATTTACTGCTACTGTAAGATCAGCAATAAAGCTGTCCGGTGTTTCTCCACTACGATGAGATACAAAAGCGTTATATTTATTCTTATAGGCTAATTCAATTGTCTCGAGTGTCTCTGTGACAGTTCCTATCTGATTAAGTTTTATCAGCACCGAGTTAGCAACTCCTTTCAGGATTCCTTCTGCAAGAATTTGTTTATTTGTGCAGAAAAGGTCGTCACCTACAATTTCTATTTTTTTGCCAATTGTATCGGTCAGATTTTTCCAACCGTTCCAGTCATTTTCGGCTAACCCGTCCTCAAGAAGAACAATAGGATATTGATTAACCCAGTTTTCCCACAGTTTGACCATTTCATCACTCGTAAGAAATTTACCAGTACTCTTGAAGAGTTTATATTTCCCATCTTCCCAAAGTTCACTGGCTGCAGGATCGAGACATATACTTACTTCACTGCCAGGCTTGTATCCCGCTTTATTTATAGCTTCGAGGATCACTTCAATAGCTTCATCATTTGATTTTAAGTCAGGAGCAAAGCCGCCTTCGTCTCCTACACCCGTGCTGTAACCTTTACCTTTCAGAACTGTCTTGAGGGTATGGAACACCTCTATTCCCATCCTTATTGCTTCAGTAAAAGTCTGAGCTCCATGAGGTGCAATCATAAATTCCTGAAAATCAACATTATTGTCTGCATGTTTCCCACCATTAATAATATTCAGGCAAGGAACCGGTAACAGATGAGCATTTGCCCCTCCCAAATATTGATATAATGGAATACCTGCACTTTCAGCTTCGGCACGTGCATAAGCCATCGAGACCGACAGAATAGCATTTGCACCCAGATTTGATTTATTGTTTGTTCCATCCAGTCCGATCATCAGGTAATCCAGTTCACGCTGACTTACAAAGTCTTTGCCTTCAACTTCCTTTGCAATGATCTTATTTACATTTTCAACAGCTTTTAATACCCCTTTCCCGCCATATCTCTTTTTATCTCCGTCTCTTAGTTCGCAGGCTTCCCTCTCACCTGTTGATGCTCCACTGGGCACCATTGCTCTTGTTTTTGTTCCGTCTTCCAATGTCACATTTGCTTCGACTGTTGGGTTCCCTCTTGAATCGAGGATTTCCAGAGCAGATACGTTTACAATCTTCATAATTATTAAAGTTTTATTATTGTTATTATAGATTAAACCTGTTGTTACAAAATTAATTTAATTGATCATTAAATTCCTAAAATAGATCTATTATGCCTGTATCAGATCCCGTGGAACATCTTTCAGCCGCGAAATATCAAGAATTTTATTTTTTATGTCAAAACCGGATGTACAATTTACATTGCATGAATCGCATCTTTCACATGGTCTGCCCGAAATATCAACTCTTTCAAGAGTATGCCAGGCCTGTGTTGTGTTTTTGTATCCGTAAGCATACATATAGCTCCTCATAATGGTAGGGATATCAAGGTTGTGAGGGCATTGAGGAATACATTTTTTACATTGCTGGCAATATAAGCCTGGTTCCTGATAAAGGTTGTTCAGACTAAGATCTTTCAATTCCTTTTCTGACATTCTAAGGTTTTGTATCATTGCAAGGTTTTTCTGCAACTCTTCAAGCGATGACATACCAGAGACTATCGACGATATATTTTCGTTCTGAAGAACCCATTTTAATGCTGCGTCAGTATTCAGCGGTGGACCTGCCTTGTCACGGAATGCACCTGCTGTAGTTTTCATTGCGACAATACCAATTCCTGCCTGCTTAGCCCTGGCAATCGATGTACTAAAAGATTCTTTGTCAGTCGATTTGTAATTATACCCGATCATCGCTAACTCATATACCCCTGAATCCACAGCTGCCTGCAGTGCTTCAACAGTATCGCTGTGGGAAGCGATTCCAATAAACCTGGTCTTTCCAGCTTTTTTAAGCTGATCGAGTGCTTTCAAAACACCCTCATCAAGCACCATTTCTCTTTTTCCGGCGAAAGGAAAGAGGAAGAAATCCACGTAGTCAATACCAAAGCGTTTCAGACTTTCCTCAGCTTTCCTGATATAAGCCTGAGGATCAAAAGGATTTATAAACTTACCCGAGCGCATATCCAGACCATCAGGAGGAACCGCTGTGCCGACTACAAACGTATCACGGGGAAGCCCCTTCAACCCTTCTCCAACAAGTTTCTCATTTTTTCCCTCACCATAATAAGTGGCAGAAAAGAATAACTTAATCCCGGCTTCATAAGCAGCTTTGACAAATCCGGATGAAGTGGCATTGCTCGTGCCCATACTTATCAGAGGAGTTTTGATTCCTGTTTTGCCAAGAATACGGCATGGCAATCCGGGCCGGTCGATTTCCAGCGATTTGCCAGCCATTCCCAATTTCAGACTCGAAGGTAATAAAGCAGCTCCGGAAATTCCCAGAAAGCTCTTTTTCAAAAATTCACGTCTATTATTACTCTCCATTTCTTTAATTTTTATATCGTGGATCATATTTTATCATTGCAAGTTAATTATTTTTATCGTCCTCAACAGATAATCTGTCCCGATTCCACTGGTTAGCAGCCGTTCTTTTTTATTATTCAGCAATTTACTGGTCCAGTCAGTAAATCCACCATCAATATAATCAAATTCCTCCTGATTTTGATTTATCACACTTATTGCGAATCTAAGTCTTGAATAATAACCTTTTCCGAATTCACTGTTTTTTTCAGTTTTAATGTGAACATCTTTTCGGGAAGCGACCTGACTTTTTATTGTCTTAATTATATAGCAGTTATCAAATCCCTCATATTCAAAGAATTTGATAACTATATTTCTAATCTCTTTTTTCAAGATTAATTGATCAATTATTTTAATATAAAAGTTTACATGCTCAGTAAGACATTCGGCTTCAAATTTATCATTGCCTTCATCTTTCCCGGCCGAACATAAAGCAATAACACAAAAATGAGCTGAAAAATTCTTACCTTCAAATGGTTGTCCCCTTGTTACTCTTTGGCTGGAGCAGAGTTTGACTCTTTCCCTGCTCTTCATCTCTTTCTTACAGATCTCCTTTCTTCTGAGCGCACATTCAAGAGCAAGGACATTTGTGGTATCAGCAGCGACCTCCATATTCCTTATTGTTGATACAACATTATTCTGATGAACAGGAGTTAAAACGCCTGATGTACCCAATGGAGTCAATGGTGACAAATCAATAAGTTCAAAACCTAATGGTAATAAAGAAAAAATAAGTAAGTCAAGTCTCCTGCGTAAATTTGGGTCAATATCTGATGGTTGTACGAATCTGTTTGACTGATAGTCCTTTAAAATGTCGACTGAACTTTTTGTACTTACTTTCAATTCGAAAATTTTTAGCAGAAGAGATTGAAGTTCACTGAAAGAGAGCCGTTGAACCATTAATTCAATCAGGTCGGGATGCCCGGCTTTTTTTAATATGCCCTCAATAAGCTTACTTTTCATCACAGGGATACACTAAAATGACAGTCTAAAAATAACAATAAAATTTTGATAATTACCTGTCCGGATTGAACGAGAGACCTGTCCTTCACATAATAGGGATAATTGAATGTACTACCGTTTTCAGTCAAGTCGCTAAACTCATACTTATTCAATCTTCTATTAACGTGTATCAGGTATATTAAAGCAAAATACCGACCCTTCGCCTGGTTCTGTGGTAAACCAGATTTCACCACCAAGTAGCTCTATATAAGCTCTGGCTATTGATAATCCCAGACCTGTACCCTCGTATCTTTTTGTGCTGCTGTTTTCAGCCTGGTAAAACGGTTTAAAAATATTTGGCTGATGCTCCAACCCGATGCCGATCCCTGTGTCAGATACATAAAATTCAATCTTATTTTCTTTTATGCTGTATCCGAATTCAATCCTGCCCTTAAAAGTGAACTTAACTGCATTGCTCAACAGGTTGTTAAGCGACTGGAACAATTTATAACCGTCGGTAAAGATCATGACTTCGTTTTCATCCATAAGTGCATCATATCTTAAAATGATATTTTTTTCATCTGCCGCAGGTTTAAATCTGTCATAAACTCTCTGGAGCATCTGATTTAGATTTGTTTGCTTTATGATAAGCCTTACAATTTTTGCTTCAATTTTGGAAATTTCAACAACATCGTCGACTATTTCGAGCAGATGATCAGAACTGTGGGTTATTATATCCTGAAATTCCAGCCGGTTCTCCATTAATTGACCGGGTTCGTTCAGAAGCGTGGAGAATCCGACAATGGCATTCAGCGGGGTCCTTATCTCGTGAGGCAAATTGTTGAGAAAAGCTGTTTTAAGACGGTCGCTTTCAGTTGCTCTCTCAAGAGCTTTTTCAAGCATTACAAGGATCCGTTTGTGCTCAGTTATATCGAAGAAAATTCCCACCATACCGGTCACTTTACCCGTCTTGTCATCAGTCATGGGTACTGAACTGTCCATAATCCATTTCTTCTCCCCACCGGGTGTTGTCACTAAAATCTCCGCTTTGTATTTATGAATCTTACCGTCGGTAATTTTTTCACGTGCTTCTGTAAGATCATGGGGTATATCTTCATTGAGAGGAATAATCTCCTGAATCATCGTTTGAAATAGTTTTTCCGTGAACTCTCCGGGCATGACTCCAAAAAGCTCTTTGATCCTGTATCCTGCATTCAGAAAATAACCATCTCCTAAAACGGTACCGAAGTTGAGTTGATAAGGTACACCATCAGCATTCTCAATCGCCTGGTAAAAAAGGTCTGCTGAAATGTTGAATTGCTCTTCAACCTCTTTGCCTAACCGGTTATTATGATAGTCGGGAGAAGTTTCAGGTCTCATATTTATCGATTTTAATTTATTCTTCTTTTCTTTCACTGTATAAATATAATAACGATAATCTCTGTCAATCCCATTTTAAAGAATCAGCAAAGTACACATTATAATGTCCTTACAATATCAATTATGTAAAGTAAGGATCAAAATATAGTTTAATAGGAATGGGCATTTAATTGTTACCTGGCAATCACCTTTTATTAAAAATTGGCTAATTGAAAAAATGACTATATTTGAATTATTAAAGAAAGAATCTGCAGAAATTATCAATTACTGTGAAAGAGTATTCTGATAATGAGATCATCGAATGCCTGAGAAACCGTCAGAGCTATGTGGTTCACTGGTTGTCGGACAGATATATGCCAATGATCAGAATGATGGTATACCAGAAAGGTGGCACTATGGAAGATGCTCGCGATATCTTTCAGGATGGGCTTATCATAATGCTTGAAAAGCTGGATGATAATCAATTTGCCCTTACCTGTAAATTCAAGACTTTTCTCTATTGTGTTTGCGAACATCTCTGGAAAACAATTCTTGAGAAGAGACAGGCCGCAACTAATTATTTTACAAGGAGAAGCGAACCGGAAAGCGATAAAGATCTGACCGAAATGATCGATCATCAGATGTACGAGCAGATAATCCAGGAGGTATTTAAAACTCTTGATAAGGTCAGCAGGAAGATCCTGACACTTTACTGGCAGGAAAAATCACCTCGGGAAATTGCAGACAGACTCGGTTACACATACGGTTATGTGAGGAAGAAAAAATGTGAAGCCCAGACTGAACTTATGGAAAAAGTGAAAAGGCATCCGGATTATATGCGGATAAAAAGGACAGAAAATGCTGCGAGAGAAGTGGTGCATTAGTGGAACGTTGAGTGCAGAATTCAGGATGTAAAGAACAAAAGGTGGGACGGCAGAAAACAGAAAACAGGAACACGGAATTTAAAAGGAATTGATTAAAAAGAAATGAACAGTCGGATCAGAAATATTAACAGCACATTAATCAGAAACAGCTTTGAGGATGATACACCGGCTGACAGAGAGGATTATGCCCTTTTTGAAACCATTGGTGATTATATGAAAGGAAGTCTGGACCTTGAAGATGTGAAGAACGATACTGCTTTTTCAGATATTCGGGAGGAAGTTAAAGTAATGATATCGGATTATAATAAGAATCTGCCTGGAAATAAAGAAAACGAAAAATTTGTCAGAGAAATATTCTCACAGGCAGTATCGGAAGAAAACATTGAAGATGAGATAAAACTGATTAAGAAGGAGATCAAAAATAATAAACTGAACGATATAACTACTGAATGGGTCAGGGAATGGCACCTGAAAAAACAAAAGGCGGGCGTGAAAGATCCAAAAACTGAAGAGATGAGAGATTTCATTTCAAATGCCCTTGACTCTTCCATAAGTGAACCTGTGAAAAACATTGACGATATTGAAATAAAAAGTCCAGGGAGGAATCTGTTC
This sequence comes from Bacteroidales bacterium, assembly GCA_049792755.1. GTDB lineage: Bacteria > Bacteroidota > Bacteroidia > Bacteroidales > VadinHA17 > LD21. The sequence goes on from JBARBF010000111.1 coordinate 34,672, forward strand.
ATTCGATATGTTACTCTTTCAGGTGCGGCACTGATTGGTGCTTTTGTACTGATCCGTACACTTATCCCCTCTTCGGATCCCGACAAACTTTTTAACACGTATTATAAACCATTTGATGCAGTATCTCCTGTTACCAGGAGCATGAATGTTAATGTAACCGACAAATATTCTTCAGCAATCGAGAGTTATAAGACAGGCAATTACCAGAAAGCAGCAGCCTTATTCTCAGGTGCTTTTCTGGTTGACCCTTCTGTAATCTCAACAAAGTTCTACCTGGGTTTATCGCAACTTGCACTTAAAAACTATGACCAGTCCATTGTTCTGTTAACAAAAGTTACTAATGATTCGGGTGAGTTTGGAAAAGAGGCAAGATGGTACCTGGGCCTTTCCTACCTTAAGACAGCCAATAAACAGAAAGCGGTTGAATGTTTTGAGTATCTCGCCAGGTATGATGGTTTCTACCGCTACCGTTCAGCAGCTATCCTTCGCCATTTAAAATAGAAGAACATCATTCCGGCAATAAAAATTAGCACTACCACTGTCATAATAACATAAAATGCAGCATTTTGTGCTACCGGTGCATTATCTCCCAGTACCTCATATGCTGCCCAGTAATAAGGATTTTTGAATACCGGAGGAGAGACCTTAATATAATCAAGTTTTGCCAGACGCATCGCCTCATTTTTTTCTTTTCCTTTTGAAAGATGGAAATAGAATCTTGTTATGATTGCAGCGCTTGATTCATCATTTATTTCCCAAGCCGTTTTGATTACCGATGATGCTCCGGCAAGTGTAAAACTACGTGACAGACTCATCATTCCTTCTCCATAATAGAGAGTTCCGATGCCTGAGTTACAGGCACTTAGTACAACCATTGGAGAATTTATCCTTTTCATGCTTATCTCGTAATTGTAAAGTTTACCGTTTTCCTCACAAAGGTTGGGTGTATCGAACATCAGGTAAGAATACTTCGAGTTTATGCTGTCGGACATTGAATGCATAGCAAGGTGAAAAATAGCAGGATTTTGCAATGCATTGATAAAGTTTTCTTTAGTAGCGTTTTCACCAGTGTAGTTTTTACCTCTGAACCATTTGAAGATAGATCCGATTTCGATATCAGCTCCGTTAAGTGAGGAGATAGCACTGTTTTTTGCGTCAGTTTTACGATAATCGGGAGAGAATGCGAAGACCCGATCTTCTCTCAATGAGTTATTTGTTTTGCTGAATATAAGCGATGAAGAGTAACCATATGAAATAGTGTAATCATCAATGAGATAGTGAAGCCCTTCATAATCGGTCTGATCTTGTCCCGGTTTGTCTGTCAGAAATTCATCAAAGGAAAGCCACCCTATTTCTTCATCCGGGATTATGATAATCTTTTTTCCTCTGAAGAGGCCTTCAACCGGTTTGATAAGGTTCAGATACATGTAATTAAGGGCTCCTGTATAGAAATTAAAACTGGTTTTTTTAAAACCGTCTGTCATCTCTGTATTTCCGGTCTTTCGAATGATCTCTGCATTTTTAACAAAAAGGGAATCGAGCCACTCTTCACGGAAATGAAGACCATTATGAGAAATTAAAAAGATATAGAGTTTTCTCTTCCCGTCTGTATATCGATTAGAAAGTAGATAATCTATAATAGCCTCATTTTTTTTCAAATGTTTTTGAATAAGCATTAAAGAGACAGGTTCTGTTTTTCTGATAAGATCGTGATATTGAGGAAATACCTTTTCCATATCAGCTGTAACTTTTTCTTTCTCACGGTTCAAATCAAAAAGAGCATCTTTCCAAAGAGAAATCTTGTTGCTGTCAGGTTTCATCACCCTGGACTCTTCAATTATCAGGTTGTTATAAGCTGCGATGTTTCCGCTTAACCGATTCTGCTTTTCGCGCAATGAATCGGGGATGCCGGCGGAATAGAGCAGTTCATTCCCCGTTATCTCATTGCGAAGGATAGCAGCCTTGGCTTTCTGCACAATAGCATACATCTTATAACCCAGTGAGTCATCGTGAGTCGTCGAATATAAACTACAGGCCAAATGCATAGCAAAAAGATAGGTTTCTTTCTCATTTTCAGCCAGGTAGATACGACTTTCCTCTGATAAATAATTATTCCTTATCCTGTCTATTAGTTGAAGTGCGAGCTCTATGGTTGTGAGACTCAAATTCAAAGTTTTAAGTTTCATTTGCGGGTTATTTTGCTCACCGGCAAAAAGCTCAAGAGCCTTCGCTTTGCTTTTCAGGTTATCGAGCAGACGAATATCAAAAAGTGAGGAATCGATAGTTGGGTTAGTAAAAATATCGGGATTGTTGAAGTTATTAACAACAGAAATAAGGGATTCCTGATAAAAATACAATGCAGAATCATACTTATTCTGAATTATAAAGTTGTCCCCCAGATGTTTGAAGGATAATGAAACCAGTGTATGTTTTTTGCCATAGTTTTTCAAACAGATGGATAGTGCTTTCCGATGAATCTCAAGGGCCTCAGTTATTTTTCCTTCCGACTCCATGAAGAGACCATAGTCAAAATATACTTCAGCCATACGGTAATAGTCATCGCCATATTCATTTTTAAAGCAATAAATGCTTTTTAAATAGTATTCCTCAGCTTTTAATGGATTCTTAGTTTCTATGTAAGTTTTCGCAAAATTTAAATATACAAGTGCCAGACCGGGCATTCTGTATCTTGATTTTATACCTGCACTCTTATTAAAATTATCTAAGGCTAATTTATAGTTTTTAGTTTCCAGTAGTACAATTCCGAAATTCAGATATGCTGATGCTAAACTTGAAATGACTGGCTTCTCACTTTTGTCCAATTTCAAATAGATCCTAATCCCTTTCTCAAAATACTCTATTGCCAATGAATAGGATTTTAGATATCCATGAATAATAGCTTTATTAATATAAATATCAGCCAATTCTCTGGAAGATTGCCTCTTATTATTTTTTGTACAAATCTCAGCAATATCATAATACTTTAGGGCTTCACTATATTTACCCAGGAGATTATTAACGTTGCCAAGATTGTTGTAAGCTGCAGTAATGTACTCAGCAGATGCATTGTTTTTTGGATTTAATATTGAAAACAAGGACTCTTCTGCCTTAATAAAGTTGCCAGTACGATAGAATTCTGTATATTTCAAAAAAAGATTATAGTTTTCTTTGTCCTGAGCAAATAAAAATCCCTGAGAGGCAAGTATTATAAATGATAGGGCTGAAATGACGTGTCTCATTATATTTAGTTCCTGATCCTAATATAGGAACAAAATCAAAAAACTATTACAATTCATAAAAAAAAGAGTATTACTAATTCGGCAATACTCTTATACTAGACAAAATAAAATCCATTTGCTACTTTGGAGGTTTTGGAATTATATTAATTGGTTCACTTCCATTTCCATCAGAATTTCCACCTCGTACATAGCTCATAGCCTGCATGTTTAATATCTCATTTCCGGATAATTTAGAAATTAACTCATCAAAATTTCTGATCGATTCTGCTGATTTGTCTGTCTTTTTCATGATTTTATGGATTTAACATTAAGTATAAAATTTACGCTTTATCGGGAAGTACAATAAAATGTTACCTAATATTTATTTGTGATTAATGTAATTAAAAACTCACTAAGTCGTTAAATATTGACGGATAAGTATATATGAAATTTATTAACAATAAGTATCGATATTATATTCTTAAAGACTCAATATGCATTCTGCCGATGCATCCTCATTCTTTTTAAGCTTTCTTACCCGTGGCTTATCTCTTCCAATAAAATAACTTAACTTGTTCGACATTACTTCCTGAGCCGGGCACTCCAATACTTTTGTTTCGTTTTCTTTCTCTTATAATTGCTGATTATCTGGTAACAAATTATACCTAAACCCGATAAAACTCTAATAATGGTCAATTTAATCTTTAAATAATTATACTATGATATCAAAATATTATGTGGCTGTAAGGCCGCGGATAAATGAGAATCACTCTGTTCATAAAGAAGGGTGTCCGTTTTTAAATTATGATGAAAAAAGTATTTACCTGGGTGAGTTTAGTTTAGAAAAGGATGCCATAAAGGAAGGTGAGAGGTACTTTATAAAGGCAAAGGGTTGCATTTTTTGTTCTGAGGAGCAGAGTATCCGCGAGGAAAAACAGTTAACTTACAAATGGGTTGAAAAAGATTTGATCTTTGGCGAATCGGAGCCACTATTATTCTGTCACCAAAGCCTGGTTTGTTGCGTGAATTGAGGATCAGAGATCAGAGATCAGGGATCAGAGGTAGTTCAGTGAGAGAAAATCTATAGGTTAATAGTGAACTCATCCGCATCGTTCAAAACCGGGAACTTATTTCTGAAACGGGACAGTTCAGTCAGGGATATTTCAGCAGAAACCGTACATTGGCTTTTAGTTTCTGCGGTTGAGATGATTTCGCCTCGGGGGTCAATCAGCATCGATTCGCCACAATATGTTATACCTGCATTGTCTTTTCCGGTTCTGTTTGATCCGGCTACATAGCACTGATTTTCAAGTGCACGGGCTTTTAAAAGAGTGGTCCATACTACCCTTCTGATTTCAGGCCAGTTTGAAGAAAAAATTATCACATCGGATTTCTCCCTGTTCCTGCTCCAAACCGGGAAACGAAGATCGTAACAAATGTAAGGACTGATTTGCGCTCCCCTGAAGCTAAAAATCAATCTTGACCTCCCGGCTGAGAACAGCAGATTTTCCCCTCCCATGGTGAACAAATGTCGTTTATCATAATGCCAGACCTCTTTTTCAGGAGAAACAAAAACAAACCTGTTAAAGAAACTCATGTTTTCTTTAACAATATAACTTCCGCATAATCCGAAGTTTCCTTTTTCAGCGATGATTTTCATCCATTTAAAAGTTTCTCCTTCGGGAGTTTCACTCAGTTTCAAAGGATTCGTTGAGAAGCCTGTATTAAACATTTCAGGAAGAATGACAATATCTGTCATATTAAACAGGGGAGATATAAGATCTGAAAGATTCTGAAAATTCCGGGATTTATCCTCCCATACTGTTTCGGGTTGAATTACTGAGATGTTCATAGAAAGCAAAGATAATACTTGCAGCAATAACTCAGTATTTAAATCTGTAAGATTGTTTCGTCGTGAATTACAAAGATGGATGATTCTAAGTAAGTTTTCAGTGTATCGTTAAACCCCTCTGTCATCCGCAAACGTGTGGATGACATCTCCCCAAAAGGGGCGAAAATTCTTTTTGTTCCAGTTGAATTACATTTAAATACAGAATGTTTTTCCCCCATGGGGGGAATAAAAGGGGGTGATTCGAATAGTAAGTATTCTCTTATTTTATTTCTTATTTAATGATAAATAATATTCATTGAAGATCCCTTTGATAAGTGGCCTGTAATAAAGCCAGAAGAATCTTCGCGTATCGTCCGGTTTATCGGAAAAGAGAATTCCTTTAAGTTTCTCAACACCGGTCAGCCTGGCTGTCCAGAAAGGTACATTGTAAGTTGCAAAATCGCCTGAAAAATAATAAGTCCTCTGGGCCACAGGATCCTGAACAACTGCAGGAAACTCATTCAGTAATGCATTGTTAATCAAAAGAGAATCTCCCAAGGGCGTAGTATCCAGCTTGAACTTTGAAATAACCTTATTTTGAAGAGGATCAATAATATCAAACCACTGGTCAAAGGCAACTGACGGTACAACGCCATATTTCTGCGAAGAGGCGGCATCAGTAATTATCTGAGGCATTGGATTCTTTAGTTGCTTTCCGTCTTCAAGGACAATTATATCTTTTTCTTTCAGAATAACAATTCCCGGTTTAGTGAAGGTCCATTGCTTCTTATATTCTTTACGGTACATAGCTGTCATCCATATAGGGAAATCTGTTCTGCTGGTATCAAGAGAGCTGAAATATTTTCCTGTCCAGCCCGAGAAAGTTATTCCAAGTTTTTCCTGAGTTTTAACTGATTCAAACTGTGCTGTCGGATAATCGAAAGAGTTATATTCCATAATAATAAGTTTATTCCTGTCCTTCATTTCCTTTAAAAGGAGAAAGTCATTATTATTAAGTCCGCCGTATATTTTTCTCGATTTGCGGCTTTTATTGATTCCTCTGTACCAGTCATTAAAAAATACTCCGTAAGTATCAGTAAAATATATTGCATCATTTTTATTTGCGATATTAATCAAATCTGTGAGCCGATATTCATTTCTGTCCCATTTATGATCACGTAACGGCCGTTTTGGGAAAAACCCGTAATAATCTTTTCTAAAGGAATAACTTGTTTTGGTCTCTTTTTTCACAAATCTTTCATTCGTCAGTATCCAGTCAAATGGCTTATGATGTTCACGTTCCAATGTCGGAACAGTTTTATCAACTATAATTATATCCAATGGTTTTTTTTGTTGAATACTCCATCGGATCAGATTAATTACAGGCAGGGCAATAATTACTGCCACAATGATTACTACAATAAGCAGAGTTTTTTTCATAACTGAATATATCTGAATGTATTCAAATACAATAACTACGACCCTGAATTTTCAAAAAATTCAATTTCAATTGTTAAAAGTATTAATTTTTTTTCTTAAAGAAAATAAATTTGAGGCAATTTAGTAAAAAATATTGAACC
>JBARBF010000112.1:0-3706 GCA_049792755.1 Bacteroidales bacterium
AAGGTTTTGTGGCTGATTGATGAAGTGGCAGTGAATTCCGATAGTCTTATGTTTGGTCAAACAGCAGGTCTCTTCCGGCCTTTAAACATTGAGGATCAGCTGTTCAGATATGGAGTCAGAATTAACCATGTTATTGTTCAGGATATTGAATGTGTCCCTATCAGACTTATGGTAATGAGTGGTGGTACCCGGCAACAGGTCGTTTCGGCTCCCTGGGTGTATTATCCGCTATTAAAACCATCTGCAAATCATCCCATTACAAGAAACCTGAACAGGGTGGAAGGAGAATTCGTAAATTCTATCGACACAGTGGGTCTTGATCCTGCGATCAGGAAAAAAATCCTCCTGTCAACTTCTGAATTTAGCCGTACAATATCACCTCCTGTTATGATTAGCCTTAAAGAGGCAGATCGGACACCTGTTGAAAAAGATTTTAATAAACCAAACCTTCCTGTGGCAGTTTTACTCGAAGGTATATTCCCCTCTGCTTTCAAAAACAGGATGGTCAGTAATTTTACCGAAGATAAAAATTTAAAGATCAGGACTGAGAGTAAAGAAACCAGGATGATAGTTATAGCTGATGCTGATATTATAAGGAATGAAGTAAAGAAATCAGGATTGAATGAAATCTCGCAGCCCCTTGGCCGCGATAAATATACCGGGCAGGAATATGGCAACAGGGATTTCCTGATCAATTGCCTTAACTGGCTGGTCGATAAAAATGGAATCATGGAGCTGAGATCAAGAGAACTTAAGCTCAGACTGCTGAATTCCAAGATGATAAAAACGGAAAAGGTGAAATGGCAGATTATTAATATCCTCGGTCCGGTTATAATAGTTACCCTTGGCGGATTATTCTATAACTATTTCAGAAGAAGAAAATACACAATACATTGATAATGAATAAAATATTGATCAGAACTGTAGTTTTATTCATTGTACTCGGACTGTTTATTCTGATCTTGTTTAAGAGCAGATCACCATTCGGGAAGACAAATAGCTCATTTGCATCTGAACCCAGTGAAGAAATCACCAAAATTGAATTTTCAGAAAAGGGAAAGATATTGACTCTTGAAAAGAAAGGTGAAAACTGGTTAATAAACGGAAAGTCCGAAGCAAGAAAAAGCGGCATCCTTTATATTATAAAGATTTTGAAAGATTTGAAAATTAAATCCCCGGTATCTGCGGAATTCTTTGAAAGTGAAATTACCAGGAAAAATATAATTCCTGTTAAGGTGAAAGTTTATGAAAAAAGAAGAATTTTAAAAACTTTTCTTGTCTATAAAACAGAGTCAAACACCTGGGGGAACATAATGAAGATAAAAGAGGCTTCAAAGCCTTTTATTGTTTATGTCCCGGGTTTTGAGGACAATATTGGTTCAGGGTTTACTCTTAACGAATTATTCTGGCAACCATATACTGTTTTTAATCTGTTACCATCTGAAATCGCATCCGTAAAGCTTGAAAACAGTTCTGATACAGTATCCTCGTTTTCAATTGTCAGACAGGATAACCATTATACGCTTTCCGGACTTGCGGGAAAACTGTCTGGCTGGGATTCATTATTAGTCGTTCGTTATATTTCCTATTTTGCATGGGTTCCTTTTGAATCATGGGCTTTTAAATTAAGTGATGCAGAGAAGAAATCAATTGAAAATAAGCAACCTATGTACAGGATTATTGTACTCACCAGAAAAGGCAGGAAGATCGTTCTGTCTTTATGGGGAATGTCAAAAGGAAAAAGCGCCGTTAATGAAATTGACAGCGACAGATTATTGGGTAAAACTGAGGAACGGGATGAACTTTTCATAATACGGTATTTCGATATTGATCCTCTGCTTAAGAAGAGATCATATTTCTTTCATCTTTAATTTATTTCTCTGATATTCCGAATTTAGGTATTGATTTTCTTCGTATACCCCGGCCCCAAGGGGAGCGAAGAAAATCAATTTACTCCCTTTGGGGGTGGGGTAAACAAATTGATTTTCGAGCGATATTCAAGATGATGTCATAAATTACACATAGACATTTTTTTTGTTTGACGTAATAGTTTTTTTTTGTAATATTGATAATTGGGAATTTAGCAAATTCTATAGTTCAATTCATTCATTTTGATTTGAATAGTAAAACTTGGAAATCAATAAATCAACTTAATACGATACCAATATGAAATTTGTAGTATCCAGTTTGGAGCTTCTGGGTCACCTGCAGGCAATAAGCAGGGTGATCAGTTCAAAGAATACCCTTCCCATACTCGATAATTTTCTTTTCAATCTTTCAGGTAACGATCTTGAAATAACTGCATCGGATCTTGAATCGACGCTGATAACAAGGATGAAGCTTGAGAATACCGACGGAGACGGAACCATAGCTCTTCCTGCGCGAATATTACTCGACACTTTAAAAGAGTTTTCAGTTCAGCCACTGACATTTGATATAAATATGGAAACCATGGCAGTGGTTATCAGCTCTGAAAATGGTAAATTTAACGTTGTAGGGCAGAACGGGATTGACTTTCCTGCCCTGCCTTCGATAAAAAAGGATAAAAAATTCGTATTTGTAATTAATGCTGATATATTGCTTTCAGGAATTAGTAAGACCCTGTTTGCAACCGCTGATGATGAACTTCGGCCTGTTATGGGAGGTATATTTGTAGAAGCATCAACCGATAAAATTACATTTGTTGCATCTGATGCCCATAAACTGGTTAGATACCAGAGAACCGACGCACATGCGGATGATAGCTCATCATTTATATTGCCCAAGAAACCTGCTTCTCTTTTAAAGAATATTTTGCCGAGAGAGGAGGGAGCTGTAACTGTTGAATTTGATGATAAAAATGCATTTTTTATCCTGAGTAATTACAAAGTTGTTTGTCGTCTGGTTGAAGGCAATTATCCTAATTATAATTCTGTTATTCCCAAAAATAATCCCAGAAAGATCACCATTGACAGAGTGGAATTTTTTAACACACTCAAAAGAGTTTCTGTTTTTTCAAATCAGGCCAGTAATCTTGTGAAACTTCAGCTTAAAGGAAATCAGGTTATGGTTTCCGCACAGGATATCGATTTCTCAATTTCTGCATACGAAAGGATAAAATGCCAGTATGAAGGAGATGAGATTGAAATCGGTTTCAAGTCGGTATTCCTTCTGGAGATTCTTTCAAACATTGGTTCACAGGATGTTATGATAGAGCTGGCTGATCCAACAAGAGCCGGACTCTTCCTTCCTGTAATTACAGAAAATGAATCTGAAGATCTTCTGATGCTTCTTATGCCAATGATGATAAATGCCTGACCTTGAATCTGAAACTTAAACGTCCATTAGCTTTTATTGATCTTGAGACAACAGGAATTAATGTTTCAACAGATCGGATTGTAGAACTGTCGGTCCTGAAAATCAGTCCGAATGGAAAAGAGGAGTGGATGAGCTCAAGAGTGAACCCCGAAATGCCTGTTCCTCCCAAAAGCACAGCTATACATGGAATAAAAGATGAAGACGTTGCTAAATCACCTACATTCAAAGAAATAGCCAGAAATCTCGCCTCATTCCTCGAAGGGTGTGATCTTGCCGGGTATAATGCAATCAAGTTTGATATACCGGTTCTTGCTGAAGAATTTTTGAGGGTGAATATAGATTTCAGTTTCACCAGAAGAAGGTATGTTGATGTCCAGGTAATATTCCATAAGAAGGAACAGCGTACATT
>JBARBF010000113.1:0-2652 GCA_049792755.1 Bacteroidales bacterium
TAAAATCAAGTCATCTTCAGATCTGAAATAGAGAATAATCTTTATCAGGTCTATTTCACCTTAATTAACAGATGATGAACTGTTTCTGGGGATGAAGAATTCCGCCCTTACCGGGAAATGGTCCGAAAGAAGGGTTTTGACATTTACACGCTCAGAGTTTTTTGAAATTATATTACTGGAATGAAACAGATAGTCTATGCGCATAGTTGGGAATGATAGCTTGAAGGTATATGGTCCCCTGAAATGTTCTTCCAGGAAGGTATCTACGGCATAATTCTTTATCTGCCTAATCACATTAGTATTTGGCTGAACATTAAGATCTCCTCCGAAAATAACAGGACCTTTGAGAGAGCGCAAATAATCCAGAAAGACAGCTACTTCTTCTTCTTGCGCATTTATTAAGTATTTTCCCCACCTGATGCTCTCTTTGAGTGATCTATTCTTTGGTCTGCCAGCTATCAGTCTTAATGACAGTATGTTCACTACAGTCCCGTTTACATTTATGACAGCATGAACAAATGACCTGTGTATTCCCCCGGCCTTTAATTTATCAATATCATTACTGCTTGATAATGATGCCAGGTATGTGGGCAAATCAATTATTTTATAATCCAGCACCGGGTACTTCGATAGTATCGATAAATCATGACCATTGTCGGTTAAAACGGTATAGTGTGGCAAGCTGCTCTTGAGATAGGTAAGTTTCTCCGGTGTCAGAACGCTCTCAGAAAGCAATAATACATCAAAATCAGATTCACTGATAAATTTTGATATCTTCCCGATACCATATGCATAGTATTTGATATTATATGCACCTACATTAAGACTGTCATAGGTTTTATCCTTGTCAGGTATTCTCCTGTGAATCGGTTTCAGCGAAAAATCATTAAGCAATAAAGTGAATAATAGCATTATCGCAAAATATGTTAATGCAATACGGAAATTCTTTAGCGCCAGGAACAAGAACAAGACAACTACTGACAATATAATTACCCAGAAATATGATAAATATGGGCATGCCAGAACCAGAACATTATTTGAAACATCTGAAAACTTGCATATTGATGAACCGATTGAAACAGCTATAGAAAGAAATGCTAATAAGATTGTTATTAATCGGAGGATAGATTTGAGTAATTTCATATTATTGCAGTTAAAATTGCAAGGTATGGAAGTATGGTTAAGTGGTTCAGTAATTTTTGTTAAGTATTTATTACAATTTCAACTGTTTTTGATTTAAATGAAATCCCCTTACAGGTTTAATCTGATATTGATTGCAGTATTTCTGCTTGGTCTTTTTCTTGTCATTCTGACAGGAATAAATAAACCCCTGTTTATTGCTATAAATTCTTTTGGGCAACATTTTTATTCTTTCATCTGGGAAAATCTTACCTTCCTCGGTGATACGTTGACAGCTTGTGCGATAATGATTCTTTTTATCAGGAAACGACCCGATCTGATCTGGGCAGGTATATTGGCCACACTTTTGGCCACATTAATAGTAAATATTATAAAGTCAAACTTCGACATTCCCCGTCCGTTGGTAATAATAGACAAAAATCTCATCTCTGTTATTGGACCTTCTCTCTATCGTCATTCTTTTCCATCAGGTCACACAGTGACCATCTTTGCACTCGCAGGGATGCTGGTGTTCTATTTCAGGAATTTCTTCTCCAGAATTTGCATTATAGTGCTGGCCCTGCTGGTTGGAATCTCCAGGATTGCCGTCGGAGTACATTGGCCCGCAGATGTTCTTGCAGGAGCGGCGCTCGGCATATCATGCGCAACCACAGGAGTATATCTCGTTGAGAAAATAGGGTGGAACAGGAATAAAACGGTGCAGCTTATAGTAGGATTTCTCCTTATATTATCAATAATTTATCTGTTGATTTTTTATGACTGCAAATATGAGCAGGCCATTTATCTGCAGGCTATTGTTTCTTTAATACTTTTGACCACCGGAATAAGAGAATGCTATCTGCTGTTTAAAAACAGATAAAACCAGAATTGCCTTTCTGAAAAGTGTAAACCTGCAGCTGAAAATGATCGGTTGCAAATGTCTTTTAATTTTAGGATTCTTTATACAAAATTGCTTACTGCTATCACAATAAGAACAACTACGGTAAGAATGGCAATTGGTTTCCAGTTAAACTTCGTTATTTTTTTTATCTCAGGGCCAAGTTTAATTGTTAATAAGGCCAGAAAAGAGTATTTTAAAGTCTGGCAGACGAGGGTTGTAAGAAGAAAGATTAAAATTCCAACATCAAATCCGCCCGACGAGATAGAGAACATTCCATAAGGAAGCGGAGTTACTGTTGCAGCACATATTATCCATAAATCCCATTTTGTAAACATATCATGTACTTTCTGGTAAACTACGGGAGAAAAGCCCGGAAGATTATTGAAGAGAAACTGAACAGCTCCTGTAAATTCGCCATCAGGCTTCTTCCATGCAAAATGACCGATTAAATATCCTGCAAGAGCTCCTGATAATGTTCCAAGTACAACGAAAAGGACATACTTAGGAATCATTTTTGAATTCAGGAGAATTAAAAACAGGAATAAAGTCGTAACAGGCAGCGGCAATATTGACGCATCTGCTACAGCACAGATAAACAATATAAATAGACCAAATCTTGTATTTGCAGTTTC
>JBARBF010000114.1:0-2255 GCA_049792755.1 Bacteroidales bacterium
AACCAGATATCGTCGCCGGCAGAGTAATAAGGTCTGTCAAGGTGCAAGTAAACCTTTTCAAAAGTTATTTCACTGTTTTCCTTTATTACAGCGGGCATTGAGTTTTGATTTCCATTTTGGGCCCGGATGGGGGAGAACCTTAAAAAGACTATAACTATTATACAGATTATAATTGCAGATTTCATCTTTATTTGAAAATGAAGGTTAAGGTTAAGGTTAAGGTTAAGGTTGAGGTTAAGTGAACCACAATCAAATTTAGCATTTCCCGGGCAAAAAACCTAAGAAAACCTCCAGCTCACTCCAAACTTCCTTATTGAATTTTATAATTTAAATCATCTAAAAAATATTTGTGAATTTCCTAAACATTATACCTTTAAATAACAAGTAATTACATAAATTTGTAGTTATGGATACAGGACCGGTAATAATATATTCTTCTGAGGATTCTCCGCGTTTAAGATATATCGCTGGGATAATACTTGGAGATATTCTCGGTTTGCAGTGGGAAGTGACTTCCGACAAGCGTAAATTGGGGAAACACCAGGTTATTAATTACTCCGGCGATAATTTGCCCGGCTCGTTTAAAATCAGTCCCGATTCAATCCTGTTTGAAAGAGGGATCCTCTCAAAACAGATTATGATCAGTACCTGGAAAGAGTTGCCTGTTTTCTTTCAGACAACAAACGATTCGGACCTTCCTTTTGATATATTTGCCGCATCATTTTTCCTTGTAAGCAGATATGAGGAGTACCTCGGATTTAAGGCCGATATATATGGAAGATTTCCTGCTTCCGCCTCAACTGCTTATAAAAACGGGTTCCTGGGGAGGCCTGTTATCGACCTGTGGGTAAAAGAACTGGCAAAAGCATTTATTAAACGGTTCCCTACTATTGTTTTCAGACGTAATCAGTATGATGCTCTTTTAACCCTCGATACAGACCAGCCTTTTGCATATCTTGGCAAGAATTTTTTCAGATCAATAGGAGGTCTGTTATATGATAAGAATACATCTCCCTCATCCGTAAGTGACAGGTACCGTATTATTACCAAAGGTGAAACAGATCCTTTCGATGTTTTTGATTATATTATCGGGAACATTGAGAAAAATAATATTAACTCGAGGTTCTTCTTTCCTGTCGGGGACCATTCAAAATATGACAAAAATCCTTCATGGAAAAATTCTGAGTACAGGAAACTTATTCATAAAATTGCTGATAAGTTTCAGACTGGATTGCATCCGTCATTCATTGCCGGTGGAGACGGATCGCTTATTAACACAGAGACTGATCGTCTCCGGTCTATTCTTGGAAAAGAGGTCAGATTAAGCCGTTTTCATTATCTGAGATTAAATATGCCAGGGTCATATAATAATATCATCAAAGCTGGAATTTCAGAAGACTTTTCAATGGGATATCCTGATGAACCGGGTTTCAGGGCAGGAATAGCCCGTCCCTATTTTTTTTATAATGTTTCTGAGGACAGGCTGACCAATCTTAAAATCATTCCTTTCCAGGTGATGGATGGAACACTTTATGATTACAAAAAATATGATCCGGTAAATTCGAAAGAGTCTATTTTAAAGCTGATCAACGAAACAAGAAATGTCGGCGGACTTTTTGTCAGTATCTGGCATAATACCTCTTTGGTTGATAATGATGAAGGAAGAGACTGGCGTGAAGTTTTTGAGTTTATGATAAAGAACCAGAAACCATGATAGTTTTCCTTAAGAATAACGAAATAGACAGGGAACAGTGGGATAATTGTATAAGAAACACTCCCTGCGCAAAACCTTATGCATATTCGTGGTATCTGGATATAATGTCTCCTGGTTGGCAGGCGCTTGTTGATGATGATTATGATTCAGTTTTTCCGGTTCCCGGTTTCAGCCGTTTCGGGATTCAATATATATCAACACCGGTTTTCCTTCAGCAACTAGGAGTTTTTTCGCCGGACAAACCGGTTTCCACTGCTATTGTTGAGTTTCTTGATTACATGCCTGATTTCTTTAAGTTTATCGATTTATGCATTGGACAGAAAATTGATATGGAAGGATACAAAATATATGAAAAAGTCAATTTTGAACTGGATCTTTCAAAACCTTATGAAACAATAGTCAGTTACTTCTCGGACCACTGCAGGCGAAACATTGAAGCTTCAGCCAGAAAATGTCCTGAGCTTATTTATGACATTACACCTGATGAGATTATTGATTTATTTGTACAGAATAAAGGTAAAGCTATAAATGGTATTAAAAT
>JBARBF010000115.1:0-2532 GCA_049792755.1 Bacteroidales bacterium
ATGGATTATTGGAGACACATGATGTTGATGCCTCCCTTAAAGATAAACTGAAGTGCCTGGTTTTTATCCCTGTCATCTCACGTACTTACTGTGACCCCAAATCATTTGCATGGGAGCATGAGTTCAAGGCATTTGTTGAACAGTCTTCAAAAGATCAGTTCGGATTAAAGGTAAAACTGCCTAACAGTAATGTAGCGAGCAGGATATTACCTGTTCGTATTCATGACCTGGATAATGCTGATATTAAACTATGTGAATCTGTTCTGGGAAGTGTGCTCAGAGGAATTGAGTTCATTTATAAAGAACCAGGAGTTAACAAACCACTCTCTGCTGATGATGATGAAAAGAAGAATTTAAACAATACCAAATACAGAATCCAGATAAACAAGGTCGCCAATGCCGTTAAAGAGATTATAACTGCGATAGGACAATATATTCCACAAAAAGAAGAAGTGCCAAAGGAAGTTTTTAAACCAATAGCAGTATCTCGGAAAAATAATAAGACAAAAATCATTATTGCAACTGTTATTGTTCTTGCACTTATTGTGCTTGGTTATTTCTTAATCCCAGCACTTTCTAAACCAAAAGTACAGCTTGAAAAATCAATTGCTGTTTTGCCTTTTAGGAATGACAGTCCTAATGATTCAACAACTTACTTCCTGAATGGTGTCATGGAAGAAATACTCAATAATCTTCAAAAGATCAATGATTTCAGCAGGGTTCTTTCCCGTAATTCGGTTGAACAATTCAGAAACAATACTGCCAAATCAACACCTGAAATTGCAAAAAAACTGAATGTAAATTACATCGTTGAAGGTAGCGGACAAAAATATGGCAATAAGTTCGTTCTTCGGATACAATTAATTGTTGCAAATAATGAAAAGCATATATGGGGCAAATCATATGATCGTGAAATACGTGAAACAAGTGACATTATCAGTATGCAAAGTGAAATTGCCCAGTCAATAGCAGCAGAACTGAAAACAATTATAACCCCTGAGGAAAAACAACTTATTAATAAAATACCAACTACAAACCTGACAGCTTATGATTTTTACCAGCAGGGAAGAGAAGAACATACAAAATATTGGATTGATAATAATAATAGGGCAGCATTGCAAAAAGCCGAAGATTTATATCATAAAGCATTGAAATATGATTCTACTTTTGCTCAGGCATATTCTGGTCTTGCAAGGGTATATTGGGACAAGTATTTTTGGAAAGAAAAAAAATATCTCACAGAGAATTTCGGGGATTCTGTCCTGATCCTTACAAAAATTGCCCTTTCCATTGATAATCAATTATCTGAAGCATATACTTTAAGGGGGAAATATTATAGCGAAGTCGGTAAACCAGAACAGACTATTGAAGAATTTGATAAAGCCATAAAGCTAAACCCTAACGATTGGATGGCTTACTATGAAAAAGGAGTATTCTATTATAGTACCGACCTTGTTAATAATATTGATAATTTTCAAAAAGCTGCTTCTCTTAATCGTGGAGCAGAATTACCTGATTTATTAGCGGATATTGGGTTTGCATATTTTTGTGCTGGATTTCCTGAGAAAGCTAAGCAATATTATCAGGACAAATTGAAATTGGATGGCGATTCACTGTCTTATTATTCC
The DNA here is from genome assembly GCA_049792755.1 of Bacteroidales bacterium. Lineage (GTDB taxonomy): Bacteria > Bacteroidota > Bacteroidia > Bacteroidales > VadinHA17 > LD21. The sequence goes on from JBARBF010000115.1 coordinate 1,629, forward strand.
TCTTTAGCTGTGATTGAATTCTGGCTTGAAAATTTCAATAAATCCATTGAATTTTCAGAAAAATGTCATGCGATAGATTCAACCAATTTTGACGCATTGGATATGTTAGGAAAGGGTTACGCATGGCTTGGAAAATATGAAGAATCATTAAAATATTATAGAAAGGAGTTAGAAATATTGAATAAGGGAGAAATAGGTATAAACGAAATGGCAAGTATAGGATATGTTTACTTGCAAAATGGATATAAAGCAGAAGCTGAAAATTATTTCAATGAACAAATAAAAAATTGTAACAGGATAATTGAATTGAAGCGTGGATGGGGACAAAAACTATATGAATACTATGATCTTGCAAGTGCATACGCTCCTATAGGAGATAAAGATAAAGCGTATAAAAATTTAAGAATTTTAAATCAAGTTCAACAAGTACCCTTATGGATGGTAACGTGTATGAAAACTGATCCATTATTCAACAGCATAAGGAATGAAAAAGAATTTCAGCAAATTGCCAGGGATATTGAAGCTAAATATAAAGCAGAGCATGAAAGAGTTAGGAAATGGATTGAAGAACAGGGGATGTTATAGTTTTTGTAACCTTATCACATAAATAACTGTTATGTCAAGTCTCTTAGCAGGTTACGAGTACGACGTTTTCATCAGCTATCGTCAAAAAGATAATAAACACGATGGATGGGTGACTGAGTTTGTCAATAATCTGAAGGGAGAACTCGAAGCAACCTTTAAAGAAGAAATCAGTGTTTATTTTGATATCAACCCTCATGATGGATTATTGGAGACACATGATGTTGATGCCTCCCTTAAAGATAAACTGAAGTGCCTGGTTTTTATCCCTGTCATCTCACGTACTTACTGTGACCCCAAATCATTTGCATGGGAGCATGAG
>JBARBF010000116.1:0-4239 GCA_049792755.1 Bacteroidales bacterium
TCCTTTGCTTTTCTTGAAGTTATGGAAGTAAGAAAATTGTACCATTTTTAAGCTATTCCAATCGTTCAAATACTCGGAATTATCCCAAGATAAACTATCTGCCATTCGATGGTGTGTTTAAATTTAAATAAATCCTATATTAGCCATTATGATACAGCGTGTTCACTTTAGAATCCCTTACAATGGAAGCAATCGAATTCATTACCAAATACGAATCATACCTCGAAGAAATTAGAAATGTCATAAAACCTGAACTGCTGCCTATTATTGATCAACTTAAAAATATTGATCCTCATGATCTTGTAACACCAGAAACCTATTTGGTTGATGGAAGTCATGCACGAGGTTATGTATGGAGGTTGTTCTTACAAGGAGTTAAGGAAGATTCAGCCACAAAGTAGTTTTCTAAAATCACTTCCTAACGCTGTCATACCCAGCCAAAATCTCCTTTTGTCGAAATGAGTATTCAGAACTATTGTTACGAATCTCTACGGGATGATGGTTGAGAATGTTTTAAAATATATTCATCTGCGTCATGCTCATCCTTGACAGGGATCAGCATATTTTCTCCTAACACATACCAATCGTCTTTTCGACATTCCTTCCTCAGTGATCCTGATAAATCAAATTCTTCGCCGTCTGAAAATTTTAATGTTGTCATGGCTTTTACAATCTTACACTGTCATATACATCCAGAATCTCTTTTTCCCTTATTCCAAGATACCTTTTAGTTATTGCCGGGCTGCTGTGAGAGAATAGTTCCATCAGGAGAATAATAGACTCGTTGCTGTAGTTGTTCAATCTCAGGACACGGTTTCCTAATGTCTTACGGAAGAGGTGGGATGAAGCGTTCCCTTCCAAAACAATATCGTATTGTTTTAATATTTCTTTCAGCTTGACATTGACATAGGATTTATCAATCGGTTTGGTTCCGTACTTATTAACAAAAATATATTGGTTGGTGTCAGCGACCACCATTCTCCCTTTAATCCTTTCAACAATTTCTTTCAGGTCTGTGTTGATTTTAATTCTGCGTGTCTTCTTGGTTTTCTGCTCTTGGATAGTCAGGATTTCTGAATTTTCAAACTGATTGAATCGTAGTTTTAATAAATCACTGATTCTCAATCCCGTGAAGACTCCAATAGCAAATAACAAACAGAATTTGTATTCCCCATCACGCTCCAGTTTAGAGATTAAGGACTTGAAGGTGTCCCAATCCATCGAGGTTGTCGTTGTTCTTTGTCCTAATAAGCTCATTTTGTGCTGGTTTTGATATAGGCTAACATACGGCGAAAAACTTACACTTGCAGCATTTTTTAACATAAATATAAGCTCATTACCAGTATTTTACATGTTCTTTAGCGTAAGGCGTTGGGAACCTGTTTATTCAGGACAAATTGACCCCTCATTCAGATTAATTGACCCCCTTGCCGGAGGCAACATCCCCGAAGGGCAACCGTAGAACGTTATGCAATGAACGCTTATTAATATTCAAATTTAACTTTTTTTCTTTCTTCTCATCGATTCACCGGATATTTCTACCCTATGAGATGTATGTACCAGACGATCCAGTATAGCATCGGCAACAGTACTTTCACCTATTACATCATACCATTTTTCGACCGGCAACTGTGATGTAATGATAGTTGAGCTTTTCTGATGCCGGTCTTCAATTATTTCAAGCAACATCATCCGGGTCATTTCATCCAGAGGCTGCATACCAAAATCATCAATAATAATAAGATCTTGTTTTTCGATACGTTTAACCTGTTTTATGTACGATTCATCAGCTTTTGACATTCGGAGCATCGTAAATAATTTCTGTGCGATGAAGTAATTAACCTTATAACCAAGCTGACATGCCATATGTCCCATCGCAGAGGCGATATAGCTTTTACCAACGCCAGTTTGTCCGGTGATAAGCACGTTTTCGCCATTTCTTACAAAGCTCCCATCAGTAAAACGGAGTAGCTGTGTTTTGTTTAAGCCACGAGGTGTAAAAAAGTCTATCTCCTCCATACTGGCCCTCATACGGAACTTTGCATTCAGTAATCTGCGGTTAGCTTTTAGATTTTCTCTTTCATCCCATTCTGCCTGTAAAAGGAGGTTAAGCAACTCATCATTACCTATTGATTGCATGTTTTTTGTCGATACAATACCTTCATAAGCTGCTCTCATCCCAGGGAGCTTCAGTTTCTGCATTAATTGCTGGATCTCATGTGTCATAAGGTTTATTCTAATTTGGTTTATTTATAGTATCCTGCTCCCCGTATGTTTTCATGCAGGGGCATAGTTAAATTTTCTTTTTTGGTATCTAACCGATCAAGTTTATTGTTGATAATCTGTTCAATCACTTTATAGTTATACACACCATACTCGGTTGCTCTCTGACAAGCTGCTACAAGACGATCCCGGCCTGCTTTTTTCTCAAAGGAGAGTATCCCGACACAACTTCTGTATGTTTGCTCAGGATAAGATTTATTTTCAAGTACTTTATTGATAAAAGCTTTTACGTCAGGATGAATGCGCCCTGCCCATTCAATAAACTTAGATGGATTCCATTCGCTTACAAACTGATGACTCGATGGAAGATGCTCTTTAACCGTAGTGTATTTATACGGGCGGCGATCACGTAAATGGTAAGCAATACGCTCTCCTCCAAGGTAAACACTAACATAAGTTGCGGTATAAACTATCTTAACTTTCTTCCCTATATAATGGTAAGGAACGCTATAATAGTGCCGGTCCTTGTGCAATTGAACATGGCAGTTTTTCATCACTTTTACATAAAGGTATTCTTTCAGTTCCCAACCCTCCTGGGGCAATGGTTTCAGAAGAGCTCTCTCACTTGTCTCAAACAGATCATTACGGCTTTCTTCTCTGCCTTGATAGGGAAGACTGTTATGTACCTCCAGAAGCTCAAAAATAGCTTCATTCAGATTGTCCAGACTTGTGAACACCTGGTTACGCAAAGGAGCAAAAATGCGTGTATAAATGATCTGAACCATTCTCTCTACCCATGCCTTGTCACGGGGCCTACGGCTACGAGTAGGAAGGATAGCCATACCATAATGATTGCCAAGATCAAGAAGATCCCGGTTAATATCTGCTTCGTAACGATTGGCCTTGTCAACTCCCGTTTTTAGATTATCAGGAACTAGAACATTAGGGACGCCACCATAGTAGTTCAGGGTACGCACTATACATGATAAAAGATCCTCTTTCTTTTGGCTTTCACATGCTCTGACATATGTTTTGCCACTGAACCCAAGGACTGATACAAAAGCTTCTACTTCTCTTATTTCACCGGTTTCAGGATCAACAATTGATGGTTTTGAACCTGTAAAATCAATATACAGCTTATCTCCTGCATATTGTTCAATATGAAGAGATGCATCTTTGTTATGAAGCCATTGGTTTAAATACTCACAAAAGTGTCCGTAACAATATCCATCAGGGTGTTTTAATCGGTATTCGCCCCATAATATCTGCCTGGTTACTCCTTTTCGTTTAAGCTCTTCTTTAACGTACGGAAAGAAGCCCAATAAGGTCTCCCTGCGTACGTTTTGTTGTTGTTCTGTTACTTCATCGGTTTTTGCAAGATAACTCTTGACTGTGTTTTTGGATAATTTAAGTTCCCTGGCTATAGCTTTTTTACCATACCCCAGCTTGCTTAATATCCCGATTTGTTTTATAACCTCCATTTTTATTGTCCTGTTTGCCATTGCATCTGTTTTTCTTACAAAGCAAAAAAACAGACCGTTCATAGGGGGTCAATATGCCGGAATGTCAGATAATATTTTCTCCCAGGGGGGTCAATATTGCCGGAATGGCATAAAAACTTGCTCTAACAGGGGGGTCAATTTCCCCGGAATGGGGGGTCAATTAAATCTTAACAGGGGGTCAATTGATTTCTGAATATACAGGGAACCAATGACCTTATAAAATTGGTCAACTTATACTTCCCAGTTAAGTATAAGTTGGGAAGGGTTTTATCGAAGAAAAGAATTTAGTGATAAGGTGCTGGTTCTAATTCCAAAGTGGCTCTTTCAGCCAGTCCTTTGGAAAACCCAGGGCTGCCGGATCAATGTTGGGATGTTTTTTAAATAGATCTTTTAACCTGGTCGATATTTGATTATTAGTATCAACAAGATCGAACATATATTTCATACAACATATATGAATATACAGTCTATTCTGTTCTGCGATTGGGGGAACATAATTTATCCACTTATATGG
>JBARBF010000117.1:0-25414 GCA_049792755.1 Bacteroidales bacterium
GCTTGTCCCGCAACTATTGCCTGCAGTTACCGTGATATTACCGTTTTGCCCCGATGATCCGGAAGTAACTGTTACTGATGTTGTGCCTTCTCCTGCTGTAATCACCCAGCCTGCCGGAACTGACCAGTTGTATGTGGTAGCATTTGCTACTGTATTTATACTATAAATCTGACCTGTCAGTCCGGGACACACTGCAGTGGTGCCGGTGATGACACCGGGAACTGCAGGGGTCCCAGGATTTACCGTAACTGCAAGGCTACTTGCGGCGCTTGTCCCGCAACTGTTGCCTGCAGTAACAGTGATATTCCCGTTTTGCCCTGATAATCCGGAAGTGACTGTTACTGAGGTTGTGCCTTCTCCTGCAGTAATCACCCAGCCTGCCGGAACTGACCAGTTGTATGTAGTAGCATTTGCTACTGTATTTATACTATAAATCTGACCTGTCAGTGCGGGACACACTGCAGTAGTGCCGGTGATGGCACCAGGGACATTAGGTATTCCCGGATTAACCGTAACAGTTGCTGTTCCTGATAACGTTATGGAGCATAAAGGAGTGGTTGAATAAGCTGCACTTTCTAAATTGTAACTAAAAACTCCCGAACTTGAAGTCGGAACAGCTACCGTAGTCGAAGAGTTGGCAGCAACAGATATTATAGTTTGATTAGCTCCGTTAATATTATATGTAATTGTTTCCTGTAAACCTTGTGGATTTGTGAATGTAATATCTGGAGATGTAGAATTCTGGCAAACCGAAATTGTTCCACTTATGCTTGCACTTGGTATTGGCAGAACATTAATTGTGAGGGATTTCGAATCAGGTGTACTTAAACATCCAGCGGTAGCGGTGAGAGTCAGAGTTGCTGTACCTGTGAATCCGGTCGGAGGAGTCCAGGTAGCATTTAAATCATTCACATTCGAAAAAGTTCCACCTGTTACATCAGCTGACCAAACAGCAGTTGTGGCAGAATTCAGAAGTGATCCACCCAGTGGAGAGGAAGCAGTATTCAAACATATTGTTTCATTCGGACCAACACCTACACACTGAGCTCCTACCCTGGCTGTATATAATGACAGAATAATTATTAAAATAAAAGTTAGTCTTTTCATAGTCAGTATTTTCCTGGTATTTTTCATGACTTTAAAAAATGCCTTTTACGATATTTTAATTAAACCTTATGATCATATTATTCTTATTCAATCCGATTTTTCAAGAAGTATGAATAATATGATCTCCTGCTCAAACTTTTCAATTGCCGTAGTACTTCATTTCCAGTGATCAGCCCGGTCTTATACATTCAATTCTCAAAATTTATATATACTCTTAAAAGAATAGATTTAAAATTTATTTTAGTATTTTATCAATGTTTGTCCCGATTCATAAAGGTACATATTTTATAAAGGAAAAAGATTTTCGGGTATATTAAATACAGTTAAGATCTAAGTAAAATTCTTACCGTTAAAACATGCTTTCGCCCCGTCAGTCACAACCTTATGAACCGACAAACAGCATTAATTCCTCTTCAGTAAACATCAAAACCCAAACTGTCAATTAATCTGCTAACCCTCTATAATTAGAAGTTGATGATGAACAATAAAAAGCTATTAAACTACTCTTTAAACAACGGTCTTGAAGAGCTAAGATAAATATAATAAAAAGAAATAAAATTTTTATTTGACCAACTCCGACTAATCATCCATTAAGGGCAGCAATCGTTAAATTAAGAGCTAATTTAATAACTTAATAAATTGCTTTATAAATCGTGAATTTATCACAGAATATTTGTTTCATTATGAAGTGTATGATGCTCAATTTCAATATTGATCATAATTATATCCGGTGAACACTGAGTATCCAATCAAAAAGCCTTGCAGCTTATCTGCAAGGCTTTCTGTTGTAGCGAGACGGGGGAATGATCCCCGGACCTCATGATTATGAATCATGCGCTCTAACCAACTGAGCTATCTCGCCAATTACTGATTTTCTAACTATTCTTTTTGCGGGTGCAAATATAATCAGTTTGTTACAAATTAGCAATAAGGTTTTTTAGTTTCAATATTTTTTCTATATTGCAGAAATAGTAGAGAGGTCAGAACAAATCTTATTCATGAGATCAATTTTCGAATTGGAATATAATCTTAATTGCTCGCCAAAAGTGCTCTTTTCACGACTCAGCACACCTGAGGGGTTAGGTGAATGGTTCGCTGACCAGGTGAATGTTGATGGTGATGTCTTTATATTTTACTGGAATAGTTCCGAATCAAAAGCAAGGCTTTCTGCCCTGAAAGAGAATAAGATGGTCAGATTTGAATGGATAGGAATGGAAAATGAAGAATCAAATTACTTCGAGTTCCGCATAAACTTAGAAGAATTAACCAATGAACTGGCCCTGATAATTACTGATTTTGCCGAACCTGAGGAAAAGGAAGATTCAATCTATTTATGGGATTCACAGATCAATGATCTGAAAAGAGCTTTAGGAATATAGAGGTTTATTCTCTTTAAATGACTTTTCAAATTTATTCATCCCGGGAAATATCGCTTTTTTGACTATCATAATTGTTAATATCTCAATTTCTCTTGTTAATAAGTCTTTTCATATTCTATCATAATTTTTCAGTATTTTGAATACGGTAGAAATAGGTTGACGGCATTTCCTTCAAATTTCTAAGCTTCGTACGTGATCAGGTTATTCTCAAATCTTACAAATCAGGAAATGCCGTTTTTTCTTTTGTTCCACTGCCTGACTGATGGTGAAAAATAAAATAAATATGTATTGTATCTGAAGATTTCCGACGATTGGATCAGAGGCATATTCCTTCGACGACCTGATTTATACGATTATTGTCTCAAGAAAAAGAAAGTGACCATGATTTGAGACATTCAAAAAATGAGCAAATACTTAAGATGATTTTTGATAAAAATCAAGTAGTTTTGCACTTCAAATGTTATAAGTAAGTGAAAAAGGTAGACAGCTTTTTATTAAAATCATTCATAGGGCCATTAATATTCACATTTTTTATTGTCCTTATCATTCTCATACTTCAATTCCTGTGGATGTATGTAGATGAACTTGCCGGGAAAGGTCTTGATTTTAAAACACTTAGTGAGCTTCTCTACCATTTTGCCCTTACCTTTGTTCCAACCGCTCTCCCTCTTGGAATTCTACTGGCCTCCCTTATGACATTTGGAAATATGGGAGAGTTCAGTGAACTATCAGCCCTGAAATCATCCGGGATACCCCTGCAGAGAATTATGCTTCCACTAATTTTTCTCATCGGATTTATTGCAATCGTATCCTTCTTTTTCTCAAATAATGTTCTGCCTTATTCTACGGGGAAGGCACGGACACTGCTTTACGATATACGTAAAAAGAAACCGGATATTAATATTCAGGCAGGTACATTCTATAACGGAGTTCCTGATTTCAGCATAAAAATAACTAGAAAAGACCCGGTAACCAACCGGCTGGACAACTTAATAATCTATGATCATCGTGAGAGAAGAGGTAATTATTCAGTGATATTAGCTGACTCCGGCTATATGAGATTGACAAGAGACGAAACAGGTTTGATTATGACTCTTTACAATGGTTATGGTTTTAATGAACTAACAGAAAAAAATGTCAGCCCTTCTTCCAGAAAATATCCTGCCAGACAGGATTATTTTGAAGAACAGAATATAGTGATCCCCCTTACCGGATTCGATCTGCAACGAAGTGAGGAAGGATATTTAAAATCCGGTCCGGCAATGTTAAACATTTCACAGTTGACCTTTACAATTGACTCTTTAAATAAAAAATACGCTAATAAACTTAATGATGAATTCAAGAATTTCAAGAATATAAAACTCTATGTCGTAAGAAACCTAAAAGCCAACAATCCTGATCCGGTTTCAAAACCTGAAGTTAAAAACAGCCCCAGAAAATTTGATTCAAAAGCCTTGTTCGATTCACTTACAGTTTTGGAGAAAAAGGCAGTTCTTGTGAAAGCAATCGCAAGTCTTAAAGAAGGCAACAGCATCCTTGCAGAGAAAAATGAATCTCAACATTATGAAATCAAGACCATTAAAAGGTATGAAGTAGAATGGAACAAGAAGCTCACAATGTCATTTGCATGTCTGGTTTTCTTCTTTATCGGTGCTCCTCTCGGCGCAATAATAAGGAAAGGAGGATTAGGGACTCCGGCAGTCATTTCTATATTTTTTTTCGTAGTTTATTATGTCATCTCAATCTCCGGGCAGAAACTTGTAGAAGAAGATGTCGTTGGTACATTCGCAGGGATGTGGGCCGCTTCATACATTTTATTGCCTATAGGGATTTTTCTTACTTATAAAGCTACAACCGATTCAGTCATTTTGAACATTGAAACTTATCTGATGTTCTTTAAAAAAGTAAAAGATTTTATATACAGGTTATTTATAAAAGAATCAAGTAATAATCCTGTAAAAGACTAATAATTAAGATAATGAATATTATTCTAAATACTATTGAAGAGGCAATTGAAGATATAAAACTTGGAAAACTATTGATCGTCGTCGACGATGAGGATCGGGAAAATGAAGGTGATTTTATCTGTTCTGCTGAATTAATAACTCCTGAAATAGTAAATTTTATGGCAAAACACGGCCGTGGGCTTATCTGTGCCGCTTTACCAGAAGAGAGATGTGAGGAGCTTGATCTTAATCTGATGGTAGGAAACAATACCTCAATACATGAGACACAGTTTACGGTAACAGTCGATTTACTGAATGAAGAAACAACTACCGGAGTTTCAGCTTTTGACAGGGCTCTCACAATAAAAGCGCTGGTTGATCCTTCAACTAAACCTACTGATCTGGGTCGGCCAGGACATATCTTTCCTTTAAAAGCAAAATCAAAAGGTGTTCTCAGAAGAGCAGGACATACGGAAGCTGTTGTTGATCTTACACGGTTTGCTAATCTTCGTCCGGGTGGGGCCCTGGTTGAGATAATGAACGACGATGGTTCTATGGCAAGGTTAAACGACCTTGTTAAGCTCAGAGAAAAATTTGATATAAAGATTATTGCAATTAAGGACCTTATCACATATACTCTTGAAAGAGACTCAATTATTGAGAAAGGCGATAGAGTTAAACTTCCCACAGAAAGCGGAGATTTCGAATTTATACCTTTCCGTCAGACCAGTAACGGAATTGAACATGCTGCTCTGGTAAAGGGCAAATGGACAAAAGATGAGCCGGTTCTTGTCAGACTCCATTCCTCGTGCTTTACTGGTGATATTTTTGGTTCTATGCGATGTGACTGCGGACCTCAGCTAAAGAAAGCAATGTCAATGGTTGAAGCTGAAGGAAAGGGTGTGGTCATTTATCTCAGTCAGGAAGGAAGAGGAATTGGCTTGCTAAACAAGATTAAAGCTTACAGACTCCAGGATGAAGGAATGGACACAGTCCAGGCAAATATTAAGCTGGGATTCGGTGAAGATGAGCGAGACTATGGTGTTGGTGCAAGTATTATGAGGGAACTTGGGCTTGGGAAAGTACGACTTATTTCAAACAATCCCGTAAAAAGAGCTGGTTTGGAGGGTTATGGAATAAAAATTGTTGAAACAATACCTCTGATAATAGAATCGAATCCTCACAACAAGTTTTATCTCGAAACCAAAGCTAACAAGATGGGACATAACCTTACTTGTTATAAACATATTGCAAAGGATTAGATTTATTCTTATATTTATATGATTATAAATCATTTATGAAAAATCTCAGGGTAGTATTCATGGGGACACCCGAGTTTGCGGTAGCTACTCTTGGTTCACTACTGATGAATGGGGTTAATGTTGTGGGTGTGGTAACAGCTCCTGACAGACCTTCCGGGAGAGGCAGAAAGATAACAAAATCAGCCGTTAAGATATTTGCCGAATTCAGTAATCTCCCACATATCCTGCAGCCTTTGAACCTGAAGGACCCTGAATTTTTAAGTTCTCTTAAAAAACTTAATGCAGATCTTTTTATCGTCGTTGCCTTTCGGATGCTTCCGGAAGATGTGTGGAAAATGCCTCCTCTTGGCACAATTAATCTTCATGCATCACTTCTTCCTGACTATCGTGGGGCTGCTCCAATAAATCATGCCATTATAAACGGAGAAACAACCACAGGTGTCACAACATTCTTCATTGACGATAAAATAGATACCGGAAATATCATCTTACGAGATAAAGTACAGATTTTTCCCTATGAAAATGCTGGTGATCTTCACAACAAATTAATGAAACTTGGAGCCAGACTTGTAATCAGGACAATAAATGATATTTCAGAAAACAGGATACATATACAACCTCAGAATAGTCTCTTTGACAAGAGTGTAACATTTAAACTTGCTCCAAAGATTCAATCCAGCGACTGCATTATTGACTGGGACCAGGAACCGGTTAAAATTCACAATTTAGTCAGGGGACTTTCACCGTACCCTTGTGCAAGATCTTGGTTCAAAAGCGATTCTGCTACTATTTCTTTTAAAGTTTTCGAGAGCCAACCGGAAATAGAGAAACATCAATTCAAACCGGGAACGATATTCTCAGATGGGAAAAATTATATCAGAATCAGTTGTAAAAATGGATTTCTAAGTATTTTAAGTCTTCAGATTGAAGGAAAGACGAGGATGAGTGCCACCGAATTCCTAAGAGGATTCAAGATTGCAGACTTCAACATTCAGGTTATTCAACCGGCTTAATATTTCTCAACCAGATTTTTTTCCCGGCCTCCGGTTCTGTGCCTTCAGTCATTCTGTTCATTTCATAAAGTCTCTTAAGTTTGATGCCGTATTTCTGGGATATCAGGTACATTGTATCTCCCTCCACCGAGATATAATACTCTTTCCCGGGTTCTGCTTTATCACGTTTAGGCTGAAGATAAAGTATTTGTCCGGGTATGAATTGAAAATCATTTTTAAGTTCGTTATATCTGGGTAGTTCCCATTTAAGTAATTGAAACTCATTTTCCAGTTTTTCTCTTGTATCTCCGTCTCTGACTAAAATGTATTTTATTCTGTTATTCTCCTGAACTCTCTGGGCACGTGCGTAAACAGCTGTATTACCATTCGAAAACTTAACAGCTTTTTTAATACTGTCCGGCGAATGAACGACAACCAGTGCTTTTGTGGTGTCGTTCGTAAGCTGTAGCTGTCCGGTTGAAATATAAACACGATCGAAATACGATAAATTGTTTTCTTCAATTGTTCTGATAAGCATATTCGCATAATCGGGATTTGTAGCATAGCCGGACTTTTTCAATCCATTGGCCCATGCTCTGTAATCAGTCGGATTAAGGTTGAAAAGAAAGCTGTAGCGTGATACGGATTTCAGAAAATCAGAATGGTCATAAAAAGATTCCTCCGCTTTTCTGTATTTTCTAAAGCACTCATGCCTTTTGTTATCATTATGATTTATAGTAGGTCCTGTCCAGTCATCATGGCATTTAATGCCAAAGTGATTATTTGCTTCTCTGGCAAGAGTACTGTGACCACAATCAGATTCAATAATGCCCTGTGCCAGAGTTATACTTGCAGGTACACCAGTTCTTTTCATTTCTGCTACAGCCAGTTCCTTATAGGAATTTACATAATTCTGAACAGACTGATCAGGTGCTGAAATTGAAATAAGTGGCTTATAAGTTTTGCATGAATACAGACATAATAACAAAAACAAATTAAGAATAATAAAAAGTCCGTTTCGCATCTGGAATAATTTTAAACAAGAATAGAGAAAAGTGCCTAAAGTATGGATCAACAAAAGTGTCTAAAGTTAAAAGAATTATTAACTCCAGTTGCTCCCGGTTTTAGACACTCCAAACTTTTTTGTTATCTTTATGCTCAAGAATCATTAAGTAAGTCATGATTAGAACGAACAATATTTCATTTTCATATACGGAGTATGAAAATACTGAAGAACTTGACTCCGATGACAAAAAACTTATAATTTCAGCAAGAGAAGCAGCATTAAATGCTTATGCTCCATACTCAAAATTCAAAGTTGGAGCTGCAGTAAGACTGGAAAGTGGCATAATAATTCGTGGTGCAAATGTTGAAAATGCAGCATTTCCCTCCGGGATCTGCGCTGAGAGGAGTGCTCTTTCATGTTCAATTTCTAATTACCCCGAAGACAAACCTGTTGCTTTGGCTATCGCAGCTTTGACAGACGACGGTTTAACTGATGATTCACCTTCTCCGTGCGGAAACTGCAGGCAAGTAATTGCAGAGGAAGAGTCAAGATCCGGTAATAAGATAAAAATAATTCTCTCGGGGAAAAACAAAACACTTATTTTTGACGGAATAGGGAGTCTTCTTCCTTTGCAGTTCAACAGGACGGATCTGAATATTAAGCTTCCCTGATTATCAACTGGAAGCCGGCTCCATGTATATTTTTAATGTTCAGATCAGGATCGTCTGATAAAAACTTTCTCAGTTTTGTTATGTAAACGTCCATACTTCTGGCAGTAAAATAATCATCTGAGCCCCATATCTTCTTAAGCGCCATTTCTCTGCTGATCAATGCATTGGGATTGACAGCCAGCAATTCAAGTAACTGAGCCTCTTTTGGAGACAGCTTTTTTTCATCATTACCTATTGTTAATGTCCTCAATTTTGAGTTAAAAACAAATTTTCCGATCTCATAAAAATCCTTTGTTCCGGACTGAAGATCGCGCCTTAGTATTATCGCTCTTATTTTAGCCAGAAGTATATCGGTATCGAACGGTTTGGTTACATAATCATCCCCTCCTACTCCATAACCTTTAAGAACATCCTCTTTAAGTTTTTTTGCAGTCAGGAAAATTATCGGAACTTCATTGTTTATCTGTCTTATCTCATTCGCTATAGTAAATCCATCAACATGAGGTAACATAATATCAAGTATACAGACATTAAAGACCCCTTTTCTGAAATGATCTATTGCATATTTTCCATCATCGACCCACTCAACGGCGTAGTCATTGATTTCAAGATATGATTTAAGAACTGATCCAAAACTTAAATCATCTTCAACAAGAAAAATCTTAACAGGTTTGTTGCTCATTATTGATTATCCCAGTTAAATGGTAAAAATATTTCAAACCGGCTTCCTTTTCCGGGTTCACTGAAAACGTTTATAATGCCTTTATGGGCTTCAATTATTGACCTGGCATAATTTAAACCAAGGCCGAATCCCTTAACATCATGTACGTTGCCTGAGCTCTGACGGTAAAACCGTTCAAATATTTTGCTTTGAACTGCTTTGGTCATACCTATACCTTTGTCTTCAACTGATAAAATTACACCTTTTTCATTATTTTTTGTCGAGACAATGATTTCAGGCAGGTCAGGAGAATACTTAATTGCATTATCCAGGAGATTGTTTACCAGATTTGTAAGATGCTCACTGTCTCCATAAATAAAAGGTTCTTCAGCTTTCAGGTTAAGATTAATTTTCCCGTTTCGCTGATGAACCTGTATTTCAATTGTTTCAAGTGCATGTTCAATGATGGTATGAATTGATACATTCTCATATTTGAACTCTATCTCTTTTTTATCGAGTGAGGCTATCTGTAATATTGTCTCCACTTTCTTATTCATCCTGCTGTTTTCTTTTTTGATCATGCCGATGAAATGTTTGATGCTGTCCTCATCTTTAATTACTTTAGAATTAGTTATTGTATCTGCAGCAAGTGAAATAGTGGCGATAGGAGTTTTAAACTCGTGAGTCATGTTGTTTATGAAATCCGATTTCATTTCCGAGATTTTTTTCTGTCTTATAATAAAATAAAGACTCAATGCAAATGTTGCAAGAATGAAAAGTGAGAATAACATTGATCCTCCAAGTATCCAAACCATTGATCCAAGTATATAATTTGTTCTTTCAGGAAAAATTACTGAAAGGATAAGGTTTTGTCTGATAATATTGTCGGGAAATAATCTGACCATATATTTACTCCTCAGGAAATCATTTTTTTGTGATGTTTTAAATGTCCCGTCCTGAACAATCCCGTTTTTGATTATTGCATATTCGTACGGGGTTTGAATATTGAAATACGCCAATGCCTGATTCAGGGTATATTCAATCTCCTTGTTATCAAGTTCGAGCGTTTTTTCCCACTGGTAAATTTCGTTGATCATCTGATCGCTCATATTCTGAAACTCACTCGATCTCTTCTTTACCCAATTGAGGAATTCATTTTGTTTTACATAAACTGCTCTTGAACTGGCATTAATATTTTCGCCTTTTTTGATGATATTCATTTTACCTGTTTTATCTGGAGCAGATACTACATATGTTTCAGGGTCAGTAACATTTGATGTATCATTCGTAATGGTATAAGATTTGTTCACCGTTGTAAGTTTGCCATTATCAGAACCTCCTGAAACCGACTGGTTTGTAATTCTGAAACTGAATTTATTATCAGGGTCTGAAGAATAACTTCCAATACTAAGATATCCGGTAACATCAGCAGATGAATCCCCGAAGGCAACCGGATCAACTGGCATGAAGTTATTAAAAAAGTTCATCTTCCTTGAAGATTCAATGCTGTTAGCTGCGTTAGTAAGACTCATTCTGACTGCATAGTTAAAACCTTCATTCTGGATCCCGACTGCTCTCTTTATCCAAACTGTCTGAACCCAAATAATACCAATAATTGATAATAACATCATTATGATAAGGCCGGTGAATTTCATCCTGTTCATGCTGCAAAAATAAATTATAAAGTCGTTAATAAAGAAGTATTTAACTTTTCATTAACTCTTATTAACTGAATATTAAATAAATTACTGGTATTATAAATATGATGAAGCCAAGCCAAAGGAGTCGGGAAAGGAAATCGAAAGTAAATTTTCTATTATAGGATGGGTTCCCGGTTTGTTTCTTTAAACAATTGAATCTATAAAAACCGACCATATATCCCCCTCAGGGAAATGAGCAATAATTGTAACAGGTTCTTTCTTTACGGGATGCACAAATTCGAGCCTGCGGGCAAAGAGGCTTATTCCACCATCTTCATTCGATCGTGCAAAACCATATTTCAAATCACCTTTGACAGGGCATCCAATTTTTGCCAGTTGTGCTCTTATCTGGTGATGCCTGCCGGAATGAAGTTCAATTTCAAGAAGATAATACTTTTCTGATCTTCCAATCATTCTATATGTCAGGCTTGCCTCTTTTGATCCTTTCACCTCGGTATCATAAACATAAGTTTTATTTTGTGTTTCATTCTTCTTTAGAAAATGGGTTATTGTTGCTTCATCTTCGGGAGGCCGTTCTTTAACTATTGCCAGGTATATCTTTTTTACCTGCTTTGTTTTGAACATCTCATTAAGACGTGAGAGCGCTTTTGAGGTACGCGCAAAAAGCATTATACCGCTTACAGGTCTGTCGAGCCGGTGTACAACTCCCAAAAAAACTTCTCCGGGTTTTTTGTATTCTTCAGCTAAGTATTTTTTAATTTCGACATCCAGCGGGGCATCCCCTGTTTTGTCGCCCTGAGCCAGGTCAGAAGATTTTTTATAAACAGCGATAATATGGTTGTCTTCGTATAGTATTTCTGCCATCTCAGATATTGTTAATACTGCTCCTTTTCGTTAGGAAAGGATTGAGATCTCACATCAGTAATATAGGCCTGAACGGCTCCTTTGATCTCGGCATAGAGGTTATGATACCTGCGCAGAAAACGTGGAGAAAATTCCTGGGTTATACCAAGCATATCATGCAGCACAAGTACCTGTCCGTCAGTTTTTCCACCGGCTCCAATTCCTATTGTCGGAATTTTCACACTATTTGTGACTTCTTCTGCGAGCTTAGCAGGTATTTTTTCAAGTACTATGGCAAAACAACCTGTCTGTTCAAGCAATCTGGCATCTTCCATTAGTCTTCGAGCCTCCTCTTCTTCCCTGGCCCTTACAACATAAGTTCCGAATTTATGAATAGCCTGTGGTGTAAGACCGAGATGCCCCATAACCGGAATACCTGCCGACAGGATCCTTTCTATTGATTCCACAACCTGCAGTCCTCCTTCAAGTTTAACAGCATGGGCCCCCGTTTCCTTCATTATCCTGATTGATGAAACCAATGCCTCCTTTGAATTGCCCTGATAGGTACCGAAAGGCAGATCCACAACAACGAGTGCCCTCTTGACAGCTCGTACTACGGAAGCCGCATGATAAATCATATTATCGAGCGTAATGGGAAGTGTTGTATCATATCCAGCCATCACATTAGAGGCAGAATCACCAACAAGAATCACATCTATCTCCGCTTCATCAAGAATTTTTGCTATGGAAAAGTCATAGGCAGTAAGCATGGCAATTTTTTCACCTTTAAGCTTCATCTCATTCAGAACATGAGTAGTGACCCTTCTAACAGATTTATGTATCGGCATAATAATAAATGTGTTAATTTATAAATGCAAAGTTACAGAATTGAATTGTATGATTCATCTTCGTGCTATCATCTTTTTTATTTGGCAGGCTTAATCAGATATTCTGTCGTTTTGTCATAAAAAACACAAAAAACTTCAATGGCATAATCATTGCTCATTCATCTTTGTATAAATTTTTAAAAAATACAATGAGACTATCCCTGATAATAAGGTGTTTTGTTTCATAATTCATAATAAAATTTTTAAAATATTATAAAATGGGAAAAATAATTGGAATTGATCTTGGAACAACAAATTCTTGTGTTGCAGTAATGGAAGGTAATGAACCTGTTGTCATACCCAACAGCGAGGGAAAAAGAACAACACCTTCAATAGTTGCATTCGTTGAAAATGGAGAACGTAAAGTCGGAGATCCTGCTAAACGTCAGGCTATCACCAATTCAAAGAAAACAGTTTTCTCCATAAAGAGGTTTATGGGCGAAACTTATGATAAAGTTACAAAAGAGATTAAAAGGGTGTCTTATACAGTTGTAAAGGGTGACAACAATACTCCAAGGGTGAAAATTGATGACCGTATGTATTCTCCTCAGGAGATCTCTGCGATGATTCTGCAAAAGATGAAAAAGACAGCAGAAGATTACCTCGGACAGGAAGTTACTGATGCGGTTATAACAGTACCGGCTTATTTCAGCGATTCGCAACGTCAGGCAACTAAAGAGGCTGGTGAAATTGCAGGTCTTAATGTCAAAAGAATTATAAATGAACCTACAGCTGCATCTCTGGCTTATGGTCTCGACAAAAAGTCGCAGGATCTTAAAATAGCGGTGTTTGATCTTGGTGGCGGAACGTTCGATATTTCAATTCTGGAACTTGGAGACGGCGTTTTTGAGGTTAAATCAACAAACGGAGACACGCATCTGGGAGGCGACGATTTTGATCATCTTATTATAGACTGGATGGCTGAAGAGTTTCTCAAGGAAGAAGGTGTTGATCTTAGAAAGGATCCCATGGCATTGCAAAGGCTGAAAGAAGCTGCTGAAAAGGCCAAGATAGAACTTTCAAGTTCTACTACCACGGAGATTAATCTTCCATACATTATGCCTGTGAATGGAATTCCTAAGCATCTTGTAAAAACTCTCACACGTGCTAATCTCGAAAAAATTTGTGATAAACTTATCCAGGCATGTATTGAGCCTTGCAAGATCGCTCTGAAAGATTCCGGCCTGGCGGTATCAGATATTGATGAAGTTCTTCTTGTTGGCGGTTCTACGCGTATACCCGCTATTCAGCAGCTTGTTGAAAAATTCTTTGGACGGGTTCCGTCCAAAGGTGTGAATCCCGACGAGGTTGTGGCTGTAGGAGCTGCAATACAAGGCGGTGTCCTTACCGGAGAAGTAAAAGATGTCCTTCTGCTTGATGTTACACCATTATCACTTGGCATAGAGACAATGGGTGGAGTAATGACAAAGCTGATTGAATCGAACACCACCATTCCCACAAAGAAAACTGAGGTATTTACAACTGCTGCCGACAGCCAGCCATCTGTAGAGATACATGTTCTTCAGGGTGAAAGACCCATGGCAGCCGGTAATAAAACGATTGGACGTTTCCATCTTGATGGTCTCCCACCTGCCCCGAGAGGTGTTCCTCAGATTGAAGTAAGTTTTGATATTGATGCAAACGGAATACTGCATGTTGCCGCCAAAGACAGAGGTACAGGAAAAGAACAGAGAATAAGGATAGAAGCCTCTTCAGGATTAAATGACGATGAAATAAGGAGAATGAGAGAAGAAGCTAAAGCCAATGCAGAAGCTGACAATAAAGCAAAAGAAAAAGTAGATAAGATTAATACTGCTGACAGTATGATCTTTACAACTGAAAAACAGCTCAAGGAATTTGGTGACAAGCTTCCTGCCGATAAGAAACCGGCAATTGAAAGTGCCCTCGCCAAGCTTAAGGAAGCACATAAATCTCAGGATATTGAAGCCATCGATAAAGCTCTTGCGGAATTAAATTCAGTTTGGCAGGTAGCCTCCGAAGAAATGTACAAAACTGCACAAAATTCGGGACAGACAACGGGTCAACCCGGGCCTGAACAGCCATCCGGCAACGATACAAAATCAGGTAATGAAGAAGTGACAGATGTTGACTTTGAAGAGGTAAAATAAACTTTAATCTGTTTCTTTATAAGAGGCTGGAAAATTTCAAGCCTCTTTTTTTTATTGCAGATATCCACCTTAAAAAAGCTCTTTGTCAGCCTTAGCGATGACTCCCTCGCGGCAGGCTGGCCCCTTCGCTAAAATAGTGAACAAGGCTATTTCTTAACGCCTGGGCCTCTTTGCAGTAAAAAAACATTAAGTGCAAAGGATCACCAAGGAAAGCACAAAGTAACACCAGGGTAAAAATTGAGAAAGACAATTTGAAAGATATATATTTTGCTTATAGAAATCACTTACGTTTTTTGTACTTTTGTTAAAATTTTGCGTTTCCTGTTTATGAATCTCAGAATATTTATAATAGCCTCTCTTTTAATAATTTCAGTTAATGCCGAATGTCAGACTGAAACTAATTTAAATAAAACAGATGTACAGGGAAGGAAACAAGGACACTGGATCAGGAAATATCCCAATGAATCTATTATGTACGATGGTTTTTTTAAGGACAATCATCCCATTGGTGAGTTCAAAAGATATTTTGAAGACCAGAGTTTAAGCTCCGTTCTTGTTTATAGTGATGATGGCAGAAAGGCAATAGCAACTATATACCATCCGAATGGAAAGATATCTTCTAAAGGAATCTATATCGATCAGATGAAGGAGGGTAAATGGCAGTTCTTTTCTGCAATTACCAATGAATATCTTATCTCTGAAGAAAACTATTCAAAAAATCTTAAAAACGGTACCTCACTGAAATTTTATCCTGATAGTACAATCGCAGAGAAGCTCATATATTTAAACGATATTAAACATGGAGAATGGACCCAATACTATCCTTCCGGAGCTGTATTCCTGAGATCAAATTATCTGAATGGCAAAATTAATGGCAAATTTGAAGTTTGGTTTGAAAACGGTGGTATTAAAGTTTCCGGACAATATAAAGATGATTCACGCGATGGTAAATGGATTATATATAACAACGATGGAACTACCAAATACAAATTGGAATATCTCGAAGGAGTCACAAATGACCGCCAGATGGATATTGATGAATCTGATTTTTTAGACTCACTTGAGAAGAACAAAGGGAAAATTGCCGACCCCGAAAAAACCGGAATAATCAGGTAATGAAGGTTTTCAAGCATTCCATAAAGAATAAAGTCAATATAATAATTACTCTGTTGCTATTATCGACAGCTTATCACTTGTATGGACAGGAACCAGTCTATTCCTATTTTTACAGAGTCTATCTGAGAGATAAAGGAGACAATGTTATCAGTAAATATTCAGCTTCAGATCTTCTTTCGTCGCGTGCTATTGACAGAAGAAAAAAAGCTGGAATTCAGGTGCCCGATTTCAGAGACCTTCCTGTTTATAAGACCTACCTCGACCAGATTTCAGTTCTGGGATTAAAACTTCATACTGCTTCCAAATGGATGAATACAGCCCTGTTCAAATCTCAATCATCTTTTGATATAAATAAACTTCTGGGTTTACCATTTGTCACTAATGTCAAGACTGTTAAAACTCCGGGGGAAAAGAGCAAATTCAAAGATAAACTCAATTTTCAGATATTACAGTCTGATCTTCCTCCTTACGACCGGCCTATTACAATGATTAATGGTTATCCGATGCACGACTCGGGATATGATGGCAGGAATGTTCTAATAGCAATACTTGACGGAGGCTTCATAAATGCTGATAAGATTTCCTCATTAAATGGGCTGCGATCGAGGAATGGAATTAAAACGACTTATGATTTTGTGAATAAAAATGATTCAGTTTATAATTCTCATACACATGGAACAGCTGTTCTGTCTGTACTTGCCGGAAAAGTACCCGGACAAATTGAAGGAACTGCTCCCGGAGCTGATTTTCTGCTTCTTAAAACAGAAGATGTAACTTCCGAGTTCCCATGTGAAGAAGATTTTTGGGATGCAGGTGCTGAGTTTGCAGATAGCTCAGGAGCTGATATAATTTCTTCTTCACTCGGATACTTCAACTTCGATGATTCAACTCTTAATTACAAAACTTCCGATCTTGACGGTAAGACTGCATTCGTAACAAGAGCGGCTGAAGTAGCGGCTTCTAAAGGAATTATGGTAGTAAATAGTGCCGGAAATGAAAGGACTACTTCCTGGAAGCGAATAATCTTCCCTTCAGATGGAGATAGTGTATTGGCAGTAGGGGCTGTCGACGGCAATAATATTATTTCATATTTCTCATCAGCAGGACCCTCGGCAGACGGAAGAATTAAACCCGACAACGCCGCAATGGGGGTTAGTGTATCTGTTCAAATATCCGAGAATTCAATTGACAGGTCAAGTGGTACCTCCTTTTCATGCCCGGTCCTGAGCGGAATGTCAGCTTGTCTGATGGAAGCTGTTCCCCAGGCTTTAAACAGCGACATTATTCAAGTACTTCATTCAAGCGCTGATAGATATAATTACCCCGATTCACTATACGGCTATGGAATTCCAGATATAGTTCTTGCCCTGAATAAACTTCAAAATCTATATATAAAACTTCCCGAGAAAGGAATAATAGCCAGTCCGAATCCGACAACAGGAAACTTTGAAATTATTTTTCCTTCTCCACCTGTAAAAGTCACAATTGAGATAATAACCATTACCGGGAAATTAATATTCAGAAGCGACTATGCTAATTATGCAGGCAGAACTATTATCATAACTGAATTACAGCACAGGGAACAGGGAGCCTATTTATTGAGAGTGATAGATGGCGCAGAAATTAATGTTAGGAAGATCATAAAATTAAATAAGTGATCATGACTGAAAAAGTTTCGTTAACCGAATTGCAGCTGATCATCAGAGATTCTTTGTATCTGGCTCTGCCTGATGTATACTGGGTGATGGCAGAGATATCAGAGCTTAAAGAGAACAATGCCGGGCATTGTTACCTTGAACTCATTGAAAAACATATTGACGAGAAAAATGTCAGGGCCCGTGTAAAAGCAATCATCTGGAGCAACCGCTACAGATTCCTGAAAGCTTTTTTTGAAAATATTACCGGAGAGTCTCTCAGAGAAGGGTTAAAAATACTGGTAAAAACAAAGGTTGAATATCATGAGTTATATGGGTTAAGCCTCATAATATCAGATATCGATCCGGCTTTTACAATTGGAGAAATGGCAATGAAACGCCAGCTTGTTATAAAAAAACTTGAACAGGAAGGTGTATTTTCCATGAATAAGGAGATCTCATTTCCGGCTGTTCCTCAAAGAATAGCTGTTGTTTCTTCAAAAAATGCTGCCGGATATTCAGATTTTATAAATCAACTTGGCAGTAACCGTTTTGGATATGTGTTCTATACTGCACTTTTTGAAACTTCGTTGCAGGGTGTTGAAACAGAACAGGGTATAATCAGTGCGCTCGATAAGATCGCCCTGAGCACATATTTATTTGATCTGGTAGTAATAATCAGAGGAGGAGGTTCCCAATCTGACCTGAGCTGGTTCGACAGCTATAATATTGCCTACCATGTGACACAGTTTCCTTTGCCCGTAATCACCGGTATCGGACATGATAAGGATGTATCAGTCACTGATATGGTAGCAAACAGGTCTCTAAAAACGCCTACGGCAGTAGCTGATTTTCTTATTGATTCCGTAGCCGGTGCAGAAAATCATATTCTTGAAATAAGTTCTGAGATAATCAGCGCTTCAAGGATAATTATTGAAAATAACAAAAACAGACTTGAAAGTTCACGGATGAAATTATTACCTCTTGCAAGAATAATGATGTCGAATGTAAAAGATAAACTTTCATCTGAAATAATTGAACTACTAAACATTGGAAAGGAATTAATTGTCAGAGCCGGCATCATTCCCGTAAATCAGAAATCCAGGGTTATTTCAGCAGTAAAATCTAACTCCTCCCTAAAAGGAATGATCCTGGACAGGAACGGTCAAAGACTTATAACCTGCACAATAAACTGTCTGAATGTAAAAAATGTGATGCTGAAAAGCTTCGGGAGTACATTACAGTTCCTTAATCCTGAAAAAGTGCTTCAGAGAGGTTTCTCAATTACTTCAATTAACGGGAATATATTAAAGAGCATTGATCAGATAAGAAAAGATGATCATATAGATACACAACTCTATCAAGGAACTGTAAGAAGCAAGGTGATAGAAAAAAAAAGAAAATGAAGCTGAGAATAGACTATGAGACTAATAGACAATGGACCAAATAATTAACAACATGGCAAAAAAAGAATTTTCATTTAATAAAGCAGTAGCTGAGATTGAAAACATCCTTCACAACATTGAAAGTGGTGATCTGGATATTGATAAGCTATCTGCAGAAGTAAAGCGCGCTTCAGAACTGATTAAAGAATGTCAGAAGAAACTAAGGACTACAGAGGAGGAGATTAACAGTATATTTAAAGACCTGGTATAAAAGTAAATCAGGACCGAAATCCTGACTTACTGCTTTTCTACCCTAAACCTAAATCCATGAAAAAAACCCTAAAACCTAAATTTGCTAACTTCTGTTGTGTTAAACGTTTATGACATATAAAATGTTTCGATTTTTGTTAAATATTTAACCAAACAATATAAAATATTGACGAAATGGTTATTTTTCTACACCAAGTACATCCTTGAATGCTTTAACGAAGGTATCTTTTGGCAGTGCCCCCATTGCCATCTGCGGTTGACCGTCAGCAGGAACAAATAAAAATGAAGGAATATTTCTGATACCAAAAACAGAAGCAAGTTCCTGTTCTTCCTCAGTATCTACCTTGAAGACATTAATCTTTCCATCAAAATCTTTTGCCAGTTCTTCAAGGACAGGACCTACAATTTTGCATGGGCCGCACCAATCAGCATAAAAATCGATGATACACGGCTTTTCTCCCTCAAATTTCCATTCTTTGTTCTTTTCATAATTGAATATCTTATTCAAAAATGTTTCTTTTGTAAGATGCTCTATCATATCTGTTTTATTAATTAAACACATGGAAATTGTCTTTGTTTATATTAGGTCAACCTTTATGCCAAAAAGGTGCAATTATCAGAATTAGCCTACAATTGAGTATTAATTGTAACTTTGTCATGTATAATAAACAAATTGTCATATCTATATATGAATATATGTCTTAATGACAAAATCTTTGAAACACTTTCATCTGTAGTAACATCTGAAAATGTACAAGCGTACGTTATAGGAGGCTGGGTAAGGGACTGTCTTCTTAAAAGAGATCATCCGGATAAGGATATTGATATTGTTGTCATCGGAAGTGGCATTGAGATTGCTCGGAAAGCAGCAAAAAAGATTCATCCTGGAATAAAAGTCAGTATTTTCAAGAGTTTTGGAACAGCCATGTTCAGGCATCATGAATATGAAATCGAGTTTGTTGGCGCACGAAAAGAGTCATATGAAAGAAGTTCAAGGAAACCATTTGTCGAAGACGGGACACTGGAAGATGATCAGAAAAGAAGGGACTTCACTATTAATACTCTGGCTATTAGTTTAAACCAGGAGACTTATGGTGAGTTTTTGGATCCATTTGGAGGTATCGATGATTTGAATAATAAAACTATCCGAACACCTCTGGCGCCTGATAAAACATTTTCAGATGATCCTTTAAGGATGATGAGAGCTATCAGGTTTGCCAGTCAGCTTAATTTCACAATTGAGAAAAACACGTTCAATTCAATTAAAGAAAATGCTGAGAGAATAAGAATTGTATCAGCTGAAAGGATAGTTACAGAGCTTAATAAAATAATTATGTGTTCCCATCCTTCCAAAGGATTCACTCTTCTTGAAAAAGCTGGATTACTCAGAATCATTTTACCTGAGCTTGATAATCTCAAAGGAGTCGAGACAAAAGAAGGGAAAGCGCATAAGGACAATTTTCATCATTCAATAAAAGTTCTTGATAATATAAGTAAGAACACTGATAATCTCTGGCTCAGATGGGCTGCATTGCTTCACGATATAGCCAAGCCTGTCACGAAGAAATATCTGCCTGATACCGGATGGTCATTTCATGGCCATGAATTTCTTGGTTCTAAAATGATTCCCGATATCTTCAGAAAACTTAAGCTTCCTCTGAATGAGAAAATGAAATATGTTCAAAAAATAATTGAACTCCATCTGAGACCTATTGCACTGTCTCAGGATTTAGTAACAGATTCTGCAATCAGAAGATTGCTGTTCGAAGCCGGTGATGACATTGACGATCTTATGATATTATGTGAAGCTGATATAACATCAAAGAATGAAGTAAAAAAAACAAAACATCTTGAAAACTTCAAACTTGTCAGAAATAAACTTAAAGAGATTGAAGAGAAGGACGCAGTGAGAAATTTTCAACCGCCTGTTGACGGGAGTGAAATTATAATGACTTTTGGAATACAACCGGGTAAAAATGTAGGTGTAATCAAGAATGCAATCAGGGAAGCCATACTTGACGGAATTATTCCGAATGAACATGAAGCTGCCAGGAAGCTGATGCTGGAAAAAGGAGTGGAACTTGGTCTCACTCCTGTCAATGGAATCACCTGACTTTAAGATCGAGCAGTACTGGCAGATGATCACTAAACCCTCCCTGGTACTTATATCCATTATATGTCGAAAAGGGACTTGAGCCTGGGTATTTCGGATCTTTTTTCAACAGGAAATCTGGTTTGAATATTTTAAGCAGATTTGGTTCTGTATAAAGACCTTCTGTACATGTTAAAAGTGCTTTTGAAACAATTACCTGGTCAATCATTTCCCACATACCTTTATATCGGTATGTCCCACGACCATCATCCTGCTTCTCTGAAAGGTTTATCATAGATCTACATGAGTCATCAGAGTATATAAGTGAACAGATAGCCTGATCATCAGGTGTAGAGTTAAAATCTCCCAAAACAATTATTTTTGTTGCCGAAGTATTTATTTTAACTAAGGAATCAACTTTTTCTCTGACCATAGAGGCAATTAAAAGCCTGTAATTCTCACCAGCAAGCACTCCTCCCCTCCTTGAGGGCCAATGATTTGCAAAAAGGTGAATCGTATCTGATCCGATCAATAGTTTAGTATAAAGTACACTTCTTGAATTAAAATCCTTTCGTTTAATTACTGGCGGAATCCAATACTTATAACAAATTACTTTTGCGACGTTTTTTCTGTATATGAGACAAACATCTATACCTCTTTTATCAGGTGATTCCTCATGAATTATACTGTAATTAAACTTCGTCAAATAAGTTCCATAAATAAGATCTTCAAGTACTTTCCTGTTTTCTATCTCACAGAAAGCAACAACTGGAGGAGGGTCCCACTCCCCAGCTGCAATAATTGTTTTGTAAAGTGAATTTATTTTTTTACTGTATCTTTCTAAATTCCATCTCATTAATCCCTCAGGAAGAAAAGAATTATCATCCGTTAGTGAATCATCATAAATATCAAAAAGGTTCTCCACATTATAAAACATAAATCTAATGGAGTGCGGAATCACTTTTTGAGAGATTCCAGTATTAAAAGTAAAAGAAAGCAGTATGAAATAAACTAAAATATCTTTGAAAAACCACTTTGACATAACTCTTGGGGATAAAGCGCCGGCTTAAGTTTTAAATCATTATTATCATATGCAACCCGACTAAATTAAAAGATGCCGGGGCCAATTTAAAAACTTCCTAAAAAAAAGGCTGATATAAAATCAGCCTCCTTATTTTTTCAGATCTTTAATATGCGTTTATCCATCGGTACCTTCGGGCACTCTCACCAAATTTGACTGCAAGCGAAAGCTCATGAGTTCCATAACTTTGCGTCCGAATATCAGTTAAAGTAAAGTCGAAGGCATAAGCGAAATAAAATCTGTCATATTTTAAACCCACCATAGCAATAATTGCATCATTGGTTCTCCACGACACTCCGGCCCAATAATCGTCCCTGTAATAGACTCTGGCAGTCAGATCCATCTGTGCAGACTTAAAAAACATATCAGATGCTTTAAATAATGCAGATGGTTCAATAGTCCAATCGGATGACAATGGGAACTTAATACCGCCGGTCAAAAAATAATTGCCAAGTTGAGATGTTATGACTTTTGATGTATTACCAATTAAAAATGAACCTCTAAGCAAATTGGTCATGGCAAATCCAACATAATATCTTGAAGTGGTAAAACTCGCTCCAAAGTTAAAATCCGGAATAAAAACTGATCTGTCATATGAATTCAACAGAGGATCATCCTGATTATTTAAAATCGCACCGGTAGTATTAACTTCAAACTGATAAGCTGTCATTGCAAGTCCGAAAGAAAGATCATTTGGTATTCCTTCTGTTCGACCCATTGAAATATGGTAAGCATAAGCAAGTGAAAATCCTGTGCGATGCATAATGCCATTGTTGTCGTTGAAAATATATCCTCCCAGGCCTACCTTTCCTCCTTTGGTAGGTTTAACGATCTTCTTTCTGACAGCTGTCGATTTTGATATGAAACTGTTTTTTAAAATACGAGTTTGAAAACTTACAGCATAGGTACTTGGTGCTCCGGCCATACCGACCCATTGCTCTCTAACCGTAAGATTAACTGTAGTATAGCCATCGCGACCTGCGAAGGATGGATTTATCAGGAATCCGTTCATTATGTACTGGCTATACATTGGGACCTGTTGCGAAAAGGCCACTCCAAAACTTAAGCTGAGAACAACAGCTTGCAAAATAATTCTTAGGTACCTCATATATTATTCTTAATATGGTAATTATTATCTGATAATACTTATCACTCCTGATCTGGGTTTAGATCCATCATTAAGATGTAAAACATAATGATATGAATCTGTTGGTAAGAGCGTCCCTTCAAATGTACCATCCCATGGGTTTGCAGCTAAGTTTTTAGTGTGGAAAACAAGTTTACCCCACCTTGTAAAGACAAAGACTTCAGCATTCGGGAATAAATCAATATTCTTGATCTGCCATGTATCGTTAACCAAATCATTATTCGGCGTTATAATTGTAGGTATTTCGAGACACTTATCTGAGCCCGTAATACCAACTGTGACATCCAGTGAAGCAGCACATCCATTCTTGTCAGTAACTACAACACTATAGGTCCCGCCAGCAAGATTACTACGGTCTTGTGTCAGTACTAAATCAGCCCAAATCGTATTATAAGGTTGTGTCCCTCCAGTGATGGCGAGTGTTATTGAACCATCATCAACTCCGGGGCATGAAGCAGGATCTGCTTTGACGATGGATATTGAAAGGACCTGAGGCTCAGTTATTGTTACAGGAATATTTGCGGAACATAGATTTGCATCCTGTATAGTTATTGTATAAGTTGAACCTGCAAGATTGCTAAAGGTACCCGAAGTCTGGAATGTTCCACCATTCAGACTGTACATATATGGAGGAATTCCGCCAGAGCCTGTTATAGTCACCGTTCCATCTGTTGATCCAAAACATGAAACATTGGTCTGACCTGCTATGCTTCCGGAAAGTACTGCTGAAGGTTGACTAATAGTCACTGCAACATCAAAAGTACATAGATTTGCATCCTGAACAGTCACTGTATATGAACCTGACAAAAGATTTTCAAAGGTACCTGATACCTGATACGATCCGGTTCCCATTTTATACTGATATGTAGAATTTCCACCTGATCCGGAAACTGTGACGGATCCTGTATTGTTGCCAAAACAGAGAACATTTGTCTGAGAAATAATTGATCCTGCAACAGCTGAAACCGGTTGAGTAATTGTTACACTCAGATCAAATGTAGTCAGCACTGCATCTCGTACAGTTACCGTATAAGTACCCGCAGCCAATGAACCGAATGTTCCGGATGACTGATATGTTCCGGCATCCAGACTATATTCATATGGTGAAACTCCACCTGAACCCATCACAGTAACACTTCCGGTTGAGGTACCAAAACATGCTACATCGGTTTGTGAAGAAATACTTCCGGATAATGAAGCAGCAGGTTCTGTAATTGTCACAGCAATATCAATTGTACACAGATTGATATCCTGGATTGTTACAGTATAAGATCCTGCCGAAAGCGTTCCAAATGTACCAGAAACCTGGTAAACTCCTGCTCCTATTTTATATTGATATGGAGAAGTTCCACCAGATCCGGCAACTACAATACTACCATCGTTTCCTCCCGGAATTGATACATTTGTCTGAGAGGTGATGCTTCCTGCTAATGCATTAGCAGGTTCTGTTATTGTTGTTCCGGCTGTTGCAGTACAACCATTACCATCGGTTATAGTTACAAGATAAGTACCTGCCGAAAGTCCTGAAGCAGTCACTGATGTCTGAACAGGCAGTGTGTTCCACGAATAGGTATAAGCACCGCTTCCACCGCTTGGTATTGCAGTAGCTGCTCCTGTAGTTCCGCCAAAGCATCCGACATTTACTTGTGTTATTGTAACAGCAGGTAAAGTATTTATTGTCATTGAAATAGTATTAGAGGTAGCCATACCACCGCTCTGACAAACTTCATTGGAGGTAAGGTCAACAGTGACTATATCTCCTGTGACAGGAATATATGAATATGCAGATGAATTAATTCCTGCATTTACTCCGTTAACCTTCCACTGATAAACAGGAGCTGTTCCTCCGTTGGTCGGTGTTGCAGTAAAGTTGACTGTCGTGCCTGCACAGACTGGATTTGCATCTGCTGCAACCGTGACACTTACAGGAAGTACCGGATTAACAGTCATGGTGACCGGTGCAGAAGTTGCAGGATTACCTGTCGTACATGCAACGTTTGAGGTAAGATCAACAGTGACTATATCACCTGTAACAGGAATGTATGAATATGCAGATGAATTAATTCCTGCATTTACTCCGTTAACCTTCCACTGATAAACAGGAGTTGTTCCTCCGTTGGTCGGTGTTGCGGTAAAGTTGACTGT
>JBARBF010000118.1:0-49081 GCA_049792755.1 Bacteroidales bacterium
TCAACACATTAAACTGTAGCATAAATAAAAAAACATCAAAACTCTTGAAAAATATGGTACAAATATATTTCTTTGCATGTTCAAAAATTAATATTAATTAAAATTTATTATTATGTCGGACATTGCCACAAGAGTAAAGGAAATAATAGTTGATAAACTTGGAGTAGACGAATCAGAAGTAACTCCTGAAGCCAGTTTCACCAATGATTTAGGTGCGGACTCTCTTGATACAGTTGAGTTAATCATGGAGTTCGAAAAAGAATTCAATATTGGAATTCCCGACGATCAGGCAGAAACCATAGGCACAGTTGGTGATGCTATCAAGTACATTGAGGAAAATGCAAAATAATTTGCATTTTTAAAAAGCCATTTATGAGAAGAGTTGTAGTAACAGGACTAGGAGCCTTAACTCCTTTAGGTAATAATTTGCATGAATATTGGGAAGGATTAAAAAACGGTGTCAGCGGATCAGTGATGATTACACGTTTTGATACTGAAAAGTTCAAAACTAAATTCGGCTGCGAATTAAAAGACTACGACTCTACAAAATATTTTGACAGAAAAGAAGCCAATAAACTGGATTTATATTCTCAGTATGCACTGGTAGCTACAGATGAAGCCATCATTGATTCAGGATTAGACCTCGACAAAGTTGATAAAGACAGGGTTGGAGTAATCTGGGCTTCAGGTATAGGGGGACTGGAGACCTTTTTTTTCGCAATTAAAAGTTATGTTCTGGGGGATGGGACACCACGATTCAGTCCGTTTTTCATCCCCAAAATGATCGCAGATATTGCCGCCGGATCAATCTCAATAAAATACGGCTTCAGAGGTCCAAACTTCGCAACTGTTTCTGCATGTGCTTCTTCTACTAATGCGATTATCGATGCTATTAATTATATCCGTTGGGGAAAAGCAGATATTTTCATTACCGGAGGTTCAGAAGCCAGTATCAATGAACCAGGAATCGGAGGATTTAATGCACTACAAGCCCTCTCTACGAACAATGATGAATTTCAAACAGCATCAAGGCCATTTGATAAAACACGGGATGGATTTGTACTGGGAGAAGGTGCCGGCGCTTTAGTTGTTGAGGAATATGAACACGCTAAAGCTAGAGGGGCAAAAATATATGCCGAAATGGTAGGTACAGGATTAACAGCCGATGCTTATCATATGACGGCTCCTCATCCTGAGGGTCTTGGAGCACGTAATGTAATGAAACTGGCTGTCGCTGATGCCAACTTGAAGGTTGAAGATGTCGATTACATTAATGTACATGGAACATCTACTCCTCTTGGTGATGTCTCTGAAACAAAAGCTATTGTAAGTGTTTTTGGAGAACATGCTTACAAGCTAAATATCAGTTCAACTAAATCAATGACCGGGCATCTTCTTGGAGCTGCAGGTGCTGTTGAAGCTATTGCTGCTATCATGTCCGTTGTTCACGATATTATTCCTCCGACCATAAATTTCAGGGTTCCCGATCTGGATATTGATCAGAATCTTAATTTAACGCTCAATAAAACGCAGTTCAGAAAGGTTAATATTGCCATTAGCAATACATTTGGTTTTGGTGGTCATAATGCTTCTGTAGTTATAAAAAAAGCTGAATTTTAGTGTCGCTCTTCCGAAAAAGAAAAAATGGCACATATTTAACGGATAAACGGGAATTCGGTTCCCGCTTAAAACAGATACTGGGATTCAGTCCCGGAAATCTCGAGTTATATGAAATTGCTTTCATTCATCGTTCAGCTACCTTTACTCTTCCAAATGGAAAGAAAGTGAACAATGAAAGACTTGAGTATCTTGGCGATGCAGTTCTGGATGCAATTCTTTCAGATTACCTGTTCGAAAAATTTCCTGAAGCTAACGAAGGATTCCTGACAAAGATCCGTTCGCGGATTGTTAATCGCGATGTGCTTAATCAACTTGCTGTATCAATGGGGATTAATAAAATCCTGATCAGCAAAATCAGTTCATCCCACCTTACAAGAAACCTTTATGGAGATGCTTTTGAAGCGCTTATCGGAACTGTTTTCCTCGATAAAGGTTTTAAAAAGACAAAAAAACTATTTATCAAAAATGTGCTTAATAAGTATCTCGATCTTAATCTGATAGTTAAAACCGATTCGGATTACAAGAGTTTGGTATTTGAATGGGTACAGAAGCATAAATCGAACCTTATCTTCACATACAATGAAGAATATGATTTCAATATGAAGAAATCAGTATTCTCAACAACTCTTTTTATTGACAAGAAGGAGTTCGGAGAGGGTCAAGGCTCATCAAAAAAAGAAGCTGAACAGGAAGCAGCCAGCCAGGCATGGGAAAGACTCAAAGATAATTTCAGCAGTTAAGGATTTGTATCTCTTTTTTTTTCTAACTTTATCATTTTCAGTAATGATAGATGAAGAGTACTCAAAAAGTCACAAGAGTAAAACTTAATGTTGAACAGAATAATGACTACATCCTGCTGGGACTCGTTTCTGCCGAACCCGATTATAAGCTTTCAATTTCATTAAATAAAAAATTCAGAATCCTTCTTAAAAACATTGCCCCTCTCAGACTAACCGGAGATAAACATTCTGAACTGATCTTCAGCAGATTTTCAAATAATAATAATCCTCCGGATCTTGTTTTTTATCTGATCTCGAATCGTACAGGCAAGAACTTTCTTATAAATAAGCTTAAAAACATTGATTATCTTCTGCAAATCCAGGTTTCTGATAAAGAAGTCAACCTTAACAATATAACTTCAAGTCTTAGAGAAATTGACTCTATAACAGCAGTTTTTAATATCGATATTAATACAGTAAAGGATAAGAATTTAGATTACTTAACCCAATAGAGTATGGAAAATATGTATATTAATCTGTCAGAAAAGGAGTTTTCAAGAGGAAGCAAAACCCTTTTATGGAGCTTTGCAACGCTTTTTTTCCTTGCCGGCATCTATGTCTTGATTGTCAGTCTTGTGATGGGTCAAAAGAGTATACCGGCCATTCTTTCTATAGCTCCGTTTGGAATCAGCCTGGTTGTATTCATCATTGCCGCTTTTGCGACTTTTAAAGGCACAGATCTGTTTTTTTCAATTGATAAGGAGAAAATTGAGTACAAGTTTGGAATTATGAAACCAGTGATACATTCCTTCAATTGGATTGATGTGAAGGAACTGGTTATGCCACGAGGGCAGAAAAAAATCAAGCTTATCTTTAAGGACCGATCCTCATTTATTATAAATCTTAACTGGATTCAGAAAAAGAAATCGAGTTCCATAAGAAGGCATATTTATCATGTTGCGAGAGAAAAAGACCTGAATGTCAGAAAGGTCTCAAGCTTTGCAGATAAAGGGTGATTA
The DNA here is from genome assembly GCA_049792755.1 of Bacteroidales bacterium. Taxonomy (GTDB): domain Bacteria; phylum Bacteroidota; class Bacteroidia; order Bacteroidales; family VadinHA17; genus LD21. The sequence goes on from JBARBF010000118.1 coordinate 3,359, forward strand.
CTTGTTGAAAATCATATTTCCCGGGTAAAAGCATTATTATTACCCTGTAAAAAGAAGTGGGCCGCTATGAAAGCGGCCCACAGTTTTGATAACCCTAAAACTAACCTAACCTATGAAAAAAACCTCTATTTCTTATAAATCAAATATCGTGCCAAATCCTGTACAAATATATTATGCATTCTTGGGATAAAAAAATGATTTTATCTAAATAGCTGAAAATTAACAATAATTTAATGAAAAGTTAAAATGATATTTAGTGCATAATGTGCCTCGAGATGTGCCCCCCTGCCCCCCATTAGGGGGGTTAATTCTCTGAATCTTAGCGAATTTCTTAAATGCCACAGTATTAGCTCCCCTTTAGGGGAGATGACGCGAAGCGGCAGAGGGGTTTTAACTTTAGGCACTTTAGTCACTCTAGGCACTCCACACTTCTTTCTTCTTTCTGTTAAAGAAAGTTAAAGATTGTCAACATAAGATATATACAAGTACTTTTGTAATTGTATGAAGCGGATTACCATTGTATTACTTGCTGTATTTTTTTTCCTGGCTATTTCAGGTCTGATCCTTATACAATTATACTGGATCCGTGGAGCGATTGAAATTACTGATCAGCAATTCCGTTACATCGCAAATAAAGCTCTTGAATCAGTAGTTCAGAATCTTGAGGAAAAGGAATTAATTAATAATATAGTCAACGATATTGATCCCGCATCTACAGATTCAATTACTGCAATAGTTCCTGCAAATTCTCCGCTTGCCAGGAAATTACAGAGATATCATTCCAACTCAGAGCTTCTCGAAATGTACGGACTAAATAATCCCGCAGAACCTATAGCCATAACAAGCTCTGGTCACAAAATATTTTTGTCATCTGAAAATATTTCTGCCTATTCCATTGATGAATCAAATGAACCTTCGACTCAAATCACAAATTCAGAAATAAAAGGAAGGGTAAGCAATAAAATAGTTTCCCTTGAAAAGATAATGGAGAAGATCCTTCACAATACACCCGATATAAGAGAAAGAATTAACCCTGAAAAACTTAAAGGGGAGCTTCGCACGGCACTTAATAATGTCGGAATATATCTCGGTTTTGAATTCTCAATCCGTTCAGGACGTTATGGCACCATCTGGAAAACAACCGGGTATAATGATAAACCGGGTACAAATAAATTCATTATTCAGCTTTTCCCGAACGATCCCGTTCCAAGTCAGAATCAAATAGTATTATATTGTCTGCAGGAGCAACACTATAAGTTTGAAAAGATAGGAAACCTGGGGTTCATAACGTTACTTTTTACCCTGATTTTGCTTATTCTTTCTACCGGAACATTTATTGTAATCTTCCGTCAGAAAAAGATTTCAGAAATAAGGAATGATTTCATCAACAATATGACCCACGAGCTTAAAACACCTATTTCAACTATTTCGCTCGCTTCACAGATGATGGCTGACAAAACGATAGCTGAAAAAGATAAAAATATTGACAGACTGGCCAAAGTTATTTCTGATGAAAGCATGAGACTAAAATTTCAGGTTGAAAAAGTCCTTCAGATGGCTATTTTTGAAAGTACCAAAATGAAGCTCAACCTGGTTGAGATGGATGTTCATGGTATAATTGAAAGGGTTATTGAAAATTTTTCACTTCAGATTAAAAGTCGTGATGGTATAATAAATACTGAACTTCAGGCAGTAAACTCTCTTGTTTTTATTGATGAAGTTCATTTTCTGAATTCAATCTCAAACTTTATTGATAATGCAATTAAATATTCTAAGGATAACCCTGATATTACAATTTCAACACGGAATAACAAGAAAGGTATAGTGATAACAATTGAAGATAAGGGTATTGGCATCAGCAAAGAAAACATGAAAAGAGTTTTCGATAAGTTTTTCCGTGTTCATTCCGGTAATGTTCATAATGTTAAAGGGTTCGGCCTCGGTTTAAGTTACGTTAAGAAAATTATTGAAGAACATAGCGGATCAATCAAAGTCGACAGTCAGATAAATAAGGGAACAAAATTTATAATATTCCTCCCGCAAAACAGAGTAATATGAATAGTATCAAAATCCTTCTTGCAGAAGATGACGACAATCTGGGTCTCCTGCTAAAAACCTATCTTACCGCTAAAAACTATGAGACTGTGCTTTTTATTAACGGCAGGCTGGCTCTTGATGCATTCCCGACCGGGTCGTTTGGTCTGTGCATACTGGATATTATGATGCCTGAAATAGACGGACTCACTCTTGCCAGAGAAATCCGTGCATCAAAACCTGATATCCCAATTATTTTCCTTACAGCAAAAAACCAGAAAGAAGATATTATTGAAGGCTTCAAATCAGGAGCTGATGATTATATTTCAAAACCCTTTTCGATGGAAGAGCTTCTATATCGCATTGAAGCAATATTGAGAAGAACATCCGCTCCGGCTGTGAACAGAACATTTGAATCTTTTACGATAGGCGGATATTCATTTGATCCACTGAAACAAATGCTTGTTTTTAAGGATCAGGCGATAAAACTTACTACCAAGGAATCTGAGCTCCTAGAACTGTTGTGCAGGCACGGGAATGAGATACTGGAGAGAAACTTTGCATTAAAAACCATCTGGATCGATGATAACTACTTTAATGCCAGGAGTATGGATGTTTATATTACCCGTTTAAGGAAGTATCTGAAGAAAGATCCTTCGGTAAAAATATTAAATGTTCACGGGAGAGGGTACAAACTTATCAGCTAGGTCTTTTTGCCCCCCTTCCCTCCTAAAGGCGGGTTAATACTCTACCCTTAAGGTTATTCGGGAATATGACCGAATTAGTCCCCCTTTAAAGGGAAGTCCCGCTTCGGCGGGACAGGGGCACTTTCTTATTTAATCAAGTTTTAAAACTGCCAGGAATGCCTGTTGCGGAACCTGCACATTTCCCACCTGCCTCATTCTTTTCTTCCCCTTTTTCTGTTTCTCCAGTAGTTTTCTTTTCCTGGTAATATCACCTCCGTAGCATTTTGCAGTTACATCTTTTCTGACTGCTTTAACTGTTTCCCTGGAAATAATTTTAGCACCAATGGCTGCCTGTATTGCTATATCGAACTGTTGACGGGGAATCAACTCTTTTAGTTTTACGCACATCTTCCGGCCAAATTCATACGCATGTCCACGATAAATTAGGGTAGAAAGAGCATCGACCATTTCACCGTTTAAAAGTATGTCGAGTCGTACAAGATCAGCTTTTTGATAGCTTGTGTAATAATAATCAAAAGAGGCATACCCTTTAGATATGCTTTTAAGTTTATCATAGAAATCGAAGACTATTTCTGCAAGCGGCATTTCAAAAGTCAGTTCAACCCTGTCGCGGGTAAGGTAAACCTGGTTTTTCAACACACCCCTCTTGTCGATACAGAGATTCATTATTGATCCTACATATTCAGATAATGTTATTACCTGAGCGATTATATAGGGTTCTTCAATACGTTCCAGATGATTTACCGGAGGTAAACCTGACGGGTTATGAACATCAATTTCTTCCCCCTTTGTTGTATAAGCTTTAAAGGAAACGTTAGGAACAGTTGTAATAACATCCATATCAAATTCCCTGTCAAGACGTTCCTGTATAATTTCCATGTGAAGAAGTCCCAGGAATCCGCACCTGAATCCAAATCCAAGAGCGGCTGATGATTCAGGAATAAATGATAAGGAAGCATCATTCAGCTGTAACTTCTCGATAGAGATTCTAAGATCCTCATAATCATCGGCATCAACCGGGTAGATTCCGGCAAACACCATTGGTTTGACATCCTCAAATCCGGATATTGCTTTGTCACAGGGATTCTTTACATGAGTAATTGTATCGCCGACCTTGACTTCAGTTGAATTTTTTACTCCGGTGATAATATACCCGACATCCCCAACTCCCATGAAATCGCGTGGGTCCAGCTTCAGTTTTAAGACACCGATTTCTTCTGCATTATATTCATGACCGGTGTTTACAAACTTGACCTTGTCACCTTTGCGGATTGTTCCGTTCACAATCTTAATATAGGCGATAATACCTCTGAAGGAGTTGAAGATCGAATCAAATATTAAGGCCTGCAAAGGGGCCTCAGAAGTTCCTTCCGGAGGTGGAATACGGGTTATTATTTCACGAAGGATTTTTTCAACTCCCATACCGGTTTTAGCGCTTGCTTCTATAATATCCTCCCGTTTGCACCCTACAAGATCAACAATCTGATCCTTAACCTCATCAGGCATCGCACTGGCCATATCCATTTTGTTGAGAACAGGAATTATCTCAAGATTATGGTCGATTGCCATGTACAGGTTTGATATTGTCTGCGCCTGAATCCCCTGGGTAGCATCGATAACCAGTAAGGCTCCTTCACAGGATGCAATTGAACGCGATACTTCATATGAGAAATCAACATGTCCCGGAGTATCAATCAGATTCAGGATATATTTTTTACTGTCATGAAAATATTCCATCTGAATTGCATGGCTCTTAATAGTTATACCCCTCTCTCTTTCAAGATCCATGTCATCGAGCACCTGTGCCTGATATTCCCTTTCGGTTATTGTATTTGTCTTTTCAAGTAACCGGTCCGCCAGCGTACTTTTACCGTGATCGATATGAGCTATTATACAGAAATTCCGGATATTGTTCATCAATAAACCTTGCGTTAAATCAGGTGCAAATATATAAAAATATAAAGACGGTTAAAAATGCGAAGAGACAGGTTTGTAAATACGTAGAGACGCCCAAATTGGGCGTCTCTACTATACATTTAAATCTATATTAACAATTTTACATCATTCCCGGCATCCCGCCGCCCATTCCCTGAGGAGGACCTGCAGGAGCATCTTCTTTTACATCTACAATTACAGCTTCTGTTGTAAGGAACATACCTGCAACTGAAGCAGCATTCTCAAGAGCAACGCGGACAACTTTAACAGGATCTATAACACCTGATCCATAAAGTTTTTCATATTTATCGGTTTGTGCGTTGTATCCATAATCTGTTTTTCCTGCTTTGACGTTCTGGGCAACTACAGCACCCTCTTTGCCTGAATTGATGGCAATCTGACGTAACGGTTCTTCAATTGCGCGTTTTACAATTTCGATACCTGTTGTCTGGTCTTCGTTATCTCCTTTAAGGCCCTCAAGGGAATTGATTGCACGTATATATGCCACACCGCCACCCGGAACAATACCTTCTTCAATTGCGGCACGTGTTGCATGAAGTGAATCATCAACGCGGTCTTTCTTCTCTTTCATTTCAACCTCTGAGGAAGCTCCGATATACAAGACAGCTACACCACCTGCAAGTTTAGCAAGGCGCTCCTGAAGTTTTTCCTTATCATAATCAGAAGTCGTGGTAGTCATTTGTTGTCTTATCTGGGCAACACGGGCTTTGATCATCTCCTTGTCGCCTGCACCGTTAACTATTGTAGTGTTTTCTTTATTTACAGTAACTTTTTCAGCTGTGCCAAGCATGTCAAGAGTAGTATGTTCAAGTTTCAGGCCTTTCTCTTCTGATATAACAGTACCACCTGTCAGAATAGCGATATCTTCAAGCATTTCTTTTCTCCTGTCACCAAATCCGGGAGCTTTAACTGCACAAACCCTTAGTGAACCACGCAAACGGTTAACAACAAGAGTTGCAAGAGCTTCGCCTTCAACATCTTCTGATATAATTAACAAAGGACGTCCGCTTTGAGCAGTAGCTTCAAGAACAGGCAACATATCCTTCATTGTGGAAACCTTCTTATCATAAATTAAAATGTATGGATTCTCAAGATCTGCTTCCATCTTTTCAGCATTGGTCACAAAATATGCGGAGATGTAACCACGGTCGAATTGCATACCTTCAACGATTTCAACTGAGGTCGTAGTTCCTTTTGATTCCTCAACTGTTATAACTCCTTCTTTATGAACTTTACTCATAGCTTCAGCAATGAGTTTGCCTATCTCCTGGTCATCATTGGCGGCAATTCTTGCAACCTGCTCAATTTTGCCAAGGTCGTCGCCGATCACTTTAGCCTGTGATTTAAGATGAGCAACAACTTTTTCAACAGCTTTATCGATACCTCTTTTGATATCCATGGGATTTGCACCAGCTGTAATATTTTTTAATCCTACATTAATAATGGACTGTGCAAGAACAGTGGCTGTAGTGGTTCCGTCACCGGCAATATCACCTGTTTTTGATGCTACCTCTTTAACCATCTGGGCGCCCATATTTTTATATGGATCAGCAAGCTCGATATCTTTCGCTACTGTTACTCCGTCCTTTGTGATCTGGGGAGCTCCGTATTTTTTTTCAAGAACTACATGACGACCTTTTGGTCCGAGTGTCACTTTAACTGCATCAGCCAGCTGATCAACGCCTTCTTTTAGAAGTGCGCGTGCATCGATATTGAATTTAATCTCTTTTGCCATATCATTATGATTTATAAAAGTTGCTAAATTATGCTATAAAAAGGATATCTGTCTGTGAAACAAGAAGATAATCTTCACCGTCTATAGTAAGTTCCTGTCCTGCGTATTTTCCATAAAGAACAACGTCACCTTTTTTTACTTCCATTTCTTCATCTTTCTTTGCTGAGCCGACAAGAATTACTTTACCCTGACGAGGTTTTTCTTTTGCGGAGTCAGGAATTATTATTCCACTTGCAGTTTTTTCTTCAGCTTCATTAGGTTTCACGAGAACCTTTCCTGCTAAAATTTTTCCTTTTAATTGTGCCATTTTATCTAGTTTTAAAGTTAAACATCATTTTACGACTTCCTAATTGATCATATTCCATGCCAAATTGAAAAAAATGTCATTTTGTGCCAGCTCACAAAAAAAAAGTGTCAGTACGTGACAAACTGACACTTTTTGTAAAGTATTCTATTCTGGCAAACTATTTAGCCGGTTTATTCTGACCGCCGGGAGAAGTAGTTTTTGGTGCCGGAGTTGAACTACCAGATGACTGAGGAACAGCTGTCGGAAGTGTTGGAATTGCATTTGGATCAACAGTGTTTTTTATCTGTTCCTCAATTCTTGAACGTCCCGAAACTGTACCGCGAGGTATTGAAGCAGTTGCAACAACACAAAGAATCAGTATTGCAGCAGCAAGCGTCCAGGTCGACTTCTCAAGAAAATCAGCTGTTTTGCGGATGCCCATTGATTGACCTGCAGATGTAAAATTAGCAGCCAGTCCTCCACCTTTCGAGTTCTGCACCAGCACAATCAATATCTGTAGGATGCATGCAATTATTACTAATACTGAAACAAAAATATAAATTCCCATCTGTTCACTTTTTTATATATTCTTTAACCTTTTCAATTTGAGACGCAAAGTAACTGCTTTTTTCCGGAAATTTCAAACTTAATTTTTCATAAATATCTATTGCCTTCGAGTAATATCCCTGACTCACATAAATTTTTGCAAGAGTTTCAGTTACTAAACCCCCTGCATCTTCAACAAAAGGCTTTGAGATATCATCATTTGTAACAGATGACTTGTCTTTTTGTGCCTCAATCCGGGGATTGGCAAAAATAAATTTATCTATAAGTTCAGACTGCAACATTTTTTGGGAGTTATTCTTCTCCTGAGCTGATACCTCAAAAATTGATTCTTCTCCGGAAAATACAGATGTTTTATCCTCGTCAAGATCAAGTTCCAAAAGATCAAAATGCTCCGGAACAGAGAATCCCGGGTCCATAAAAAAAACCTTATCATCAGAAACAGATAATTCATCCACCGGTAGAAATATAACTCCGTCCGGTTCAACATGATCCGGTTCAGTGGCAATCATTATTGAATGTGCGGGAGTCTGATGAATAGCATCTGGCTTTAGAATGAGTTTATTTTCATCGGTGCTGTTTTCAATTTCATTTATCAGGTAATCACTATTCTTTGCCGATTCAATCACAGTCTGCTGAGTATCGGATATTATTTCTTTTTTAAAATTTGTATCCTTTTTGATATTGATCGTGTCTGTATCAGAAACATTTTTTGAATTAAGGAGCCAGTATAACACTTCCCGGTCGCCGATATGTATTGCAGAATTCCTGAGCTGATTTTGGAATTTAACATCTTCACTGGCATACAAACCTTTTAACAGCAATAAGTGCGCGCTTTGGAAATAAGGAAAAATATCGACCAGTTCATAAACATCTCCAATCATCTGCCTGGTAACAGGTATCGTATCCTCAATCATGTTTAAAAAGTCATTTCTGTTCATGAGGGTTACCAGTTAACAAAGGCCTGATTGAAAATATCTTCAACAAGTATTTCAACAATTTGATCCGAGAGATCCTTTTCAACTGAATTAAGATCCTGATTACTGCTATAGTCCTTGTAACCCGAAAATGATTTTTCGAAACTACGGCTCGGATCTATTGCATTTGTGAATTTCACTTTTACTGATATTGTAAACCTGTTCGTGGCAGCCAGAGCATCTGCTCCTACGGTAAGCGGCCTGGTATTATAATCTGTTATTTCTCCTTCAAAACTCGCATCACCAATATCTGTGACATATTTCATACTTGTCTGAGCTTTGCATTTATCAATAAGTGCATCCGTCAGAATCTGGCTGAAACCGGCTTGAACAATAGGAGCACGGTTTTGAAAATACACTACATTAAATGTCTTTAACCCCTGAGTATGGGCTCCGGTAAACGAATATGTTACCTTGCATCCTGAAAATAGTCCGATTACTGCAATCAAAATAAGAACTATAGAGCTGCTTGCAGTTAGTCCGACAGAGTTTTTATGATTCAATCCCATATTCCTTAATCTTTCTGTAAAGTGTCCGTTCTGATATCCCAAGTTCGCCTGCTGCCATTTTCCTTTTCCCGTTATGCTTTTCAAGAGCTTTTTTTATCATTTCCACCTCCTTATCGGCAAGTGACAGCGATTCTTCAATTATCTCTTCGGTATCCTGAATATTATTCCCGGTCTTATGCGATACGAAATCGACAGATGGAGGTTCACTTTCATTATTAGTATTGTGAACTTCCTTTTCTTCTCTGAAAAGATTCTTGATCACTCTTGAGTTGGTTTCCTGAAAAGCACCATCAAGTTCTCCATGTCTTATGAGATCAAATACAAGTTTTTTAAGGTCATTCATATCACTTTTCATCTCGAAAAGAATCTTATACAGAATCTCTCTTTCAGAAGAAAATGATTTGTCTTCATCTTTCTTTATAATTGCAGGAAGCTTAACCCCGCCATAGTCAGGCAGATAATTGCGAAGGTTGGTTGCGACAATTTCCCTTTCGTTTTCAATAATTGAAATCTGTTCTGTTATATTTTTGAGCTGCCTGACATTCCCCGGCCATGAATAATTAAGAAGAATATTTTTAGCTTCGGAATCGAGTCTGATTGCGGGCATCCTGTATTTTTCAGCAAAATCAACTGCAAACTTTCTGAAGAGCAGGAAAATATCTTCTCCTCTTTCTCTCAAGGCAGGCATCTTAATAGGAACAGTATTTAACCTGTAAAAAAGATCCTCCCTGAACTTACCACTATCAATAGCCCTTGGTACTTCGACATTACTTGCAGCAATAACCCTGACATTAGTTTTCTGAACCTTTGATGATCCAACGCGTATAAATTCACCTGTTTCAAGCACTCTGAGCAGACGAACCTGAGTTGATAACGGTAACTCCGCCACTTCATCCAGAAAAATTGTTCCTCCGTCAGCAACTTCAAAATAACCTTTCCTGCTATCAGAAGCCCCTGTAAAAGAGCCCTTTTCATGACCGAAGAGTTCTGAATCAATAGTCCCTTCCGGTATTGCTCCGCAATTCACTGCAATGTATTGTCCATGTTTCCTTGAACTATAACTATGAATTACCTGGGGGAAAATTTCCTTTCCCGTCCCGCTTTCACCGGTTATGAGCACTGAAAGATCGGTCGGGGCCACCTGAACTGCTATGTCAATAGCTCTGTTAAGACCCTCATAATTACCTATTATCCCGAACCTCTGTTTAATATTTTGCAGATCTTTCATTTGCTCTATTTACAACGGTGCGAATTTAAGGTTTTTTTAAAACATAGGGAAATTCATTTTTCGTAAATTTGCAACATGAAAAATGAGCCTTTACTTCAATTTGCAGGAATTATACCTGCCAGATATGCATCATCAAGGTTCCCTGGCAAGCCGCTGGCACTTATAGGGAATAAGCCAATGATACAAAGAGTATATGATCAGGCTCGCAAATCTCTCGGGCTGGTTTGGGTTGCTACTGATGATAAAAGAATTTTCGATGTTGTATCAGGTTTCGGCGGAAAAGCAATAATGACCTCTCCCGATCACATGAGCGGTACAGATCGCTGCGCAGAAGCTATAAGGAAGATTAATCATGAAGCGGCAAAAAAAATCGATATTGTGATCAATATCCAGGGCGATGAACCATTTATTAAACCTGAGCAGATCAATCTGTTATTGAAATGTTTCATAGATGAAACTGTTGAGCTGGCAACCCTTGTAAGAAAAGTCGAATCAGGAGAAGATGTCTTCAACCCTAATCAGCCAAAGGTAATTATAGATTTAAAGGGTGATGCAATTTATTTCAGTCGTGCTGCAATACCTTATGTAAGGGACTCTGAAAAGAATGACTGGTCAAAAGATCATGTTTTTTATAAACATATCGGACTTTATGCTTACAGGAGTGAAACACTGGAAAAAGTAACTCTGTTACCACGAAGTCCTCTTGAAATTTCAGAATCACTTGAACAAAACAGATGGATTGAAAACGGGTATCGGATAAGAACGGCGGTTAGTACATATGAAAGTATAAGTATCGATACTCCGGATGATCTGGAGAAAGCAAAACTACTTTTAAAACATTTTTTTTAAAATATTGCTATCTTTAGCACAATTTTTGATAGAGATAATCATAAATCTAATCTATGAAGAAAAGTTTACCCTTTATCTTCTTATTAATTTTCAGCATAACACTTCATGGTCAGAAGGATACTATTAATGTTAGCGGAGCTCTTGCTCAAAAGTATTTTTCAGAAGAAGCTAATAACTTAAGCATAAGTATATATCCTGTACCTGTCAGAGATAATAGTTTCACTATCAGGACCAACAGGAATATCTCATTTGTAAAGATTACCAACATCATTGGTCAGGACATTTTCAGATTCAAGTATAATGACCCTCAGCAATTAATAAAAATCTCTCTTGAAAATCCTAAAAGGGGAATGTACCTGGTTACTATCATTTTCAGTGACGGAATCAGGATAGTGAAAAAAATAATGGTGGAACAATCTGAATAAAAGCAAAATTCATTATTTTCGCATTCTGTTGGGAACATTTGGGAAAATATTCAGCAATTTATTACAATAATCTGAGTTTCTTATTCAAGGTTGAATAAACAATCGGGTAAAATGATTGTTTACTTCTTTAAGGTATTAGTAGTTAGTAGAATTTATTAATTCACATATCTATGGAAGACGGGGTAAATGTATTTTCGATAAAAGATCTTGAAAATTTCTCGGGCATAAAGGCGCATACGATAAGGATATGGGAGAAGAGGTACAAGATACTCGAACCCGACAGGACTGACTCAAATATAAGAACTTACAGCGAATCTGAACTTAAAAAGATTCTAAATGTCGCGTATCTCAACAGAAATGGACTTAAAATTTCCAAAATTGCCAAACTTAGTGACGATGAACTTACCCAGCAGGTAATGACAGTCAGCAGCAAACATGATGATCTGGATCAGAATTTTCAGCCCGGAAAAATTCTTATGTCAGCTATCCGGTTTAATGAGTATTCGTTCAAAGAAGCACTCTCTCCGTTCATTAAACACCAGGGTATTGAAAATGCATATTGTCATTATCTATATCCTCTACTCGAAAAAGCAAGGATACTCTGGCAAACAGGAAGTCTCTCAAGAGCCCAGGAACAATTCGTCAGAAATACTGTCAGGCAGATTATTGTTATTGAAGACAACCTGCTTAAGCCTCTTCCCGGCAAGTCAAAACCTGCTGTTGCAATGATTAATACATCTGACAATCTTACTGACAACAATTTCCTCTTCTATAAATATGCCCTTAAGAAACGTGGATTCGATGTGATCTTTACCGGAGGTATTCTACCTGCCTCCGAAGTAATAGAGATACATAAAATTAAACCTTTTGAATACCTTGTGGTAAACTCGAGTGCTTTTGATTTTGCTGAAAAGAAAATAGGGTATTTCAACAGCATCGGAAAATCACTAATGATAAAAAAGATTATTCTTACTGATTCGCCTGAGGAGTTTGCTACTAAAAAATCTTACGATAAATTGTTGATAACAAGAGATCCGGCCAGTTTTATTAAGGCAATCGAAACTCTTCACTGACTTGTTCATTTCGGGAAAGAAATTGAGAATATCTTATCAAACTTCTAATATTTAATTCATTACATTTTTCTCATTTTGAGAAAATGATTCTCTTCGTTGGAAAAGTCGATAGCGGGAATCTTAATTTTTAAATCAGATATCTGTTTAAGAATCTTCTCAGCAAAGTATTTTTTCTTAATTTCGGAGTCAGTTAAAAACCTATGGTTGAAGGCTTTGGTTATTTTGACAACTTCCTTCCAGGTATTCATTGTATTATTGTCCAAATAACACCCTGCAAAAGATTCCCATATATAATTTATTGCCGATACTGAAGGATGCAACATATCGTCGTTATAGAACCTGTAATCCCGCAGATCATCCATAACAAGTTCATAAGCAGGAAAATACTGTGGACCTGTTTTATGTTTAAGCAATTCATCAACTGCAACAAAAAGGATCGATTTACTGACCTGGTTTCCATGAGCCCCATCCTTCCAGTGTCTTACCGGACTGATAGTAAATACTATCTGCAACTGAGGAAAGAGTAAATGAAGTTTGTCAAGTTGTTCAGTCCACAGAGTTACTATTTCATCTATGGTCAGCATTTTAGACTCAAACTGTTCTGCCGGCAATTTGTGGCAGTTTGATACAACCAAATTTGATTTCTTTAGCTTATAAACTCTTGCTGTACCAAGTGTAACAAATAAAAATCTGGCACTTTTTAAGAATTCCAAAGCTTCTTTTGATTTTCTGTTTATCTTATCTAGAACTATTGAAGAATCTTCAGATGAAAAATCGGTGTAATGATAGAAACTAAGCCACATCCCATCATAAAAATGAAGATCTTCCGGAGAATAAACCTTTCTGTTTGTAATAGTATCCAGAGTATTACTAACTGATACCGGATTAAAAACGGCCCCGGCAGGGTTAATCATAACCGGCATATGACCCATCTCCATCTGTGAACCAATGGAAGAGGCAAAACACGAGCCAATAAACATTACCGGATCATTATATGTGATTTTAATCTTTGATGATTTTATTGGGAATGTGGTTCTGAGTTCCATTTGAAAATTTGGGATTTCGGATTGTCGATTTCGGATTGTCGATTTCGGATTGTTTATTCTGGGTTGATTTAGACTCTTTTCCAAATCCGCAATCCAAAATCCGCAATCCGCAATATCATGCTATTTATTAACCCATTCCATTATATATTTAAATACTTCATCTTTAAATGGTTCATTATGTAATTCATGATAACCACCATCCCATATTTTCAACTCAGCCATGTTCGTTTTTCCTGCAAACTCCCTGCTGCCTTCCGGGGAAGTAAGCATATCCTCGCTTCCGTGGAGTATAAGAACAGGAATTTTTAGTTCGGAAGCATGAGTGAATGAATAATTTGCAGCAGCCAGCGCTCCGGCAAAGAGTCTGACAGAAATTTTATCATGAACCAGAGGATCTGACTTATATCTCTCAACAACGGCTTTATCATGAGAAATGTAATTTACATTTAGTCCTGATGGTTGGATAAGTCCCGGAATCAGGTTCTTCATCACAGAAACTAAGATAAGCTTGATTTTCGGCGGTTCAAATGCCAGCCGCAAAAAAGGAGAAGTAACAATTGCACCTTTTACTTTCGGATTTCTATGTAAAAGATAATCAAGGACTATTCCTCCTCCCAGACTATGTCCATAGAGATAAAGCGGACATGCCGGGAATGTCTGTCTGCAGCTTTTAATCAGTATATCTATCATTTCTTCAAGCAGGGCGTAACTTTTTATATCGCCTCTGTTTCCATCAGAACGTCCATGACCCGGCAGATCAACACCTGCAAAACCTATACCTTCTTTATTAAACATTTCGGCCCAGTGATCATAGCGATGAATGTGCTCACCAATACCATGCACTAAAATTATTACAGCTTTAAGATTTTCTCCGGGGCTCTGAATCATCCCTTTTAAAACCTGTCCATTCTTTAGCTTAATATTAAAATCCATAAATTTTTTCTTTAAAATTACGAAAGTTGATCTGATATTCTACAGATAAATAAGGTACTATTTTAATTTATCCTTAATCGAAGCTTAATCAATTCTTAATCTCCCCTCAATTGGTATAATTTAAATTTGTGAATAGTTCATTCTTTACAAATAACGGCAAATTACAGCATACAGTAAAATAACTCAAGACTAATGCAAAACTTAATATTTCAATTTATATATTATTTAGACAGTATTAGAAAAATCAACATTATCTAACTTAATATCATAATAATACAAATGAACATTATTTATAAACGAAACAGAATTTAACGATTTTAAGATATTAAGATTTGCATATCTTTATTTATCTGTATAAATTTGTTTCAACAATAAAAACCTAAGAATTATGACACAACATGAATTTAACAGTAGCCTGATAGAAATGAAGACAAATCTTCAAAGATTTGCAATGAGTCTGACCTCTGACCGTGACAGCGCTCTTGATCTGGTACAAGATACATACCTGAAGGCTATTACCTATAAGGATAAATTTGTAGATTACACCAATTTAAAAGCCTGGGTGTTTACAATAATGAAAAATACATTCATTAACAATTACAGGCGGAATGTGAAAGAGAACACCATTATTGATGGTACGCAGGACCTCTATTACATAAATCAGCCGCACGACAAAGGGTTTATATCACCGGAGTCGAAATATGCAGAAGGTGAAATTGAAAATGCAATTGCTTCTTTAAGTGATGAATTCAGGGTTCCATTCATGATGCATATAGAAGGCTACAAGTACAAAGAGATTGCTGATGAACTTGGTTTAAAAATAGGAACAGTGAAAAGCAGAATTTTTTTCACACGGCAGAAATTAATGCTGATGCTAAAGGATTATTCAAGATAGTTAATTAGATAAATAGTTAGTTAGTTAGTTAGGTTATTTTAGGGTTAAAAAGGACTGAGAATCTCAGTCCTTTTTTATTATTTTAATTATTACACCTGACAGTACAAAAGCAAGGAATAAACCGGAAACTATCCAGGCCCAGGTGTTAGATAACTTCGATTCAGCCCACATTTCATAGGGTTCGGCCATGAAAAAGTCAGACTTTACAGGCCAAAGCAATACGTGGCTGCTGTCGATGAAACCGTTGGTCCCTATAAGTTTCCCCGGCATTACTATCCTGACAGAATAATTTTTAAAATCCACCAGGAAATATTTAGTAACTGATCCGAGAGCTGAATCTGCTTCTGTTCTGTATTTCAGTGCATTTTCTTCCCCGATAAGCTTTTTAAGTATAATTCCTTCTTTCCATAAGCTGTCAAATTTCTTATCATTTGCTTCAATAATTTTAATAAATTCATCTTCACGTTTTTTTAATGATTCTCTGGTCAGATCCTTACCTGCTTTCCCTGCAGTGAGACCGGAAAAAGTCCCAATCCACTCTGAAACAATATTTTTTGTGGACCAAAGATCAGTTTTATGCTTGACTGAATCGGCAAGAGCCTTGAATCTAAGACTATCCGGACCGGTTTCTTTATCGTGTTTCAAGCTTTCAGGAGAATAAAAATAGAGAAGCTCTTCACTATTCAGGAAATCTTTCACAGGGTAGCCAAAGGACAACTGCTTGTCTATTTTTTCAGAGAATCTGAATTCAGTGTTGAACCATTTAAATCGTTTTTTAAATCCTGTCTGCCTCAGCATTCCTTTGTTAGCTCCTGAATCTGCTTTATAAGCCAGGTTTATCTCATCGATATTCCTGAATTGCTTCACAGCTCTTTTAATCCAGGTAGTGTCGCCTTTTTTGTTTATCTCAATCGAATCTTTCACTGTCCAGGTAAGATCGAATGGCACCTGAATATCAGAAGTTTTGAAATTATTTTTATTATTTCTCATTTCAATTTTCCGCGTGACAGATCCATCAGGGTGAACATAATTTGTAACTACAGTCTCAGGATCATTGCACGATCCAATCGAAATAAGAATCAATATGAAAACCAGTTTAACTGAGTTTCTTTTCATGGTTTCAAAGATTAATTTTATTGCTATTTTTTTCATTCAACTCCTTTTCAATCAATTTTTTCAGTTCAGGGTCTCTTTCGATCAGGTTTTCAAGATCTTTGTATTTTACCTGTAATTCCTTAACTGATTCAAGAAGCTCCTTCATCTGTCTTTCCGAGATAGATAGATTATTTGAAGGAAATCTTCTACCTGAATTTTTATACACCGTAAGCATTTTTTCAATTTTATCTTCAGGTGCCGGTGCATTATCTCTTTCAGAAACGATAGTTTGTCTGCTGAGATAATCTATCCTCTTAAGAATAACGGCTTGCTGATACGCAAAAATCATTACCAGAGCAATTGAAGCACAAATAAGGCTTCTTCTTACCCATCCTATATATACCCACCCAAACAAAAAATCAATAAGCTCAGAGAACATAATTCCCGGATGCCAAGCCTCAGATATCCTTTTAATCACCTCTTTTTCAATGTCTTCTGTTGTGTCTAAAGCAGGTTTGGATTTTCTGAGGAGATCCACAACTTTGTCATATTTTTTAATATCCGATGTCATAGCTACAAATATTTTTCTATCTTTTCAGAAATACTTTTGCGTGCACAATACAGGTTAGCTTTAACAGCTGATTTACTTATTCCGGTAATTTCAGATACCTCATCATTTGACATACCTTCAAGAGCAGATAGTACAAAAACAGCTTTTTGTCTGGCACTTAGTTTTTCAGTAAAAATTCTAATGATTTTTGAAGTTTCCATATTTTCAAGAATAGCAGATGGTCCTTCTGAAATTTTGTTTGAAATCAGTTCCCAGGTATGATCATCAGTCACAAATTCCGGATTTCTTTTCCTCTTTCTCATCTCATCATAGCATTTATTGACAACAATCCTGTAAATCCATGTTTTATAAACTTCAGTGGTTTTTATTTTTTTAAGTTTTTGCCATATTGTCACCATAGTTTCCTGAACAATGTCTTTCGCCTGATCCTCATCTCCAAGCATCCTGAAAGCCACTGAGTAAGCAAAGGGTGATGTCAGCTCAATAAGTTTTCTGAAATTGTTAAAATTTCCGCCCCTGCACTCTTCTATAAGTTGTATATCTATCAAAATACTTGTTGAATTGTATTATTAAGACGTCAATTTAACAGCAAGGTAAAAAAACAGGTTCAATTTTATTTATTTCTTGTTTCCTATAAATGTTCATCCCCTACGGGGAATAATAGATTGATTTTTGTACAATTATTCTACAAAACTCAATCCCCTGCGGAGAATAAACCAAATAAGACAATGATGTAATAAAAATCTCATTTCTAAAAATTTTAATAAGGCGGCAGGTTGATACATCAGACTAATTTATTACGTGCGATACATCTGAAATTTATGTTTAGAAAGAAAATTAATATATTAGAATTCGCCGTAGGCGATAAAGTGTTGTACCAAAAAGGTTATCTCTACAATTATTTACCTCGTAGAGGTAAAACGAATGTAATTATTAGCAATTTTATATGTGATAAAATTATAATTTTGCAATGATATTTAACCGATTATGCAAAAGATAATTACAATCAGAACCGACAGGCAAAATGGACTATATGATATTACCAATGAGGTTGTATCAATTATAAAGCAAAGCAAGGTAAAGACAGGTATCGCTTCTGTATATGCCAGGGGATCGACGGCTGCAATAATGATCCAGGAGAACTGGGATCAGTCAGTTCAGAATGATGTAATCACTCTTCTTAAAAAGATGATCCCTTCCGGTATATGGGAACATGACCATCAGGATGACAACGGTGATGCCCATTTAAAAGCAGGTCTGGTTGGGGCTTCCGAAACTATTCCAATTATTGACTATAATCCCGGATTATCCACCTGGCAGAACATATTTTTATGTGAGTTTGACGGACCCCGTGAAAAGAGGGAGATTGTGGTAACAATAATTACTGATAAATAGAAAAGAAATCAGGTTTGGGTCTTCGTGACAAGTGCTACAGTTCTCATAAATGGTTCATATCTTCTTCTCTCTATCGGAGATTTTTTGAAAATTCGATCAAACCTCCCGGATGAAAGATTAATCCATTCTTCTCCAGTCATCATCTTTAGCTCTTCAGAAAGCCTGAATTCGGGAGTTATATTTGGTTTTGCATGTTTATTCCAGGGACAAACCTCCTGGCATTTGTCGCAGCCATATACCCTTTTCCCAATTTTGGGAATTATGTCTTCGGGAATAGGACCACGGTTTTCAATGGTCAGGTTGGCAATGCATTTTCTTGCGTCAATGGTGCCATTTTCATTTATTGCTTCCGTCGGGCATTGATCAATACACAGCCTGCAACTTCCGCACCTGTTTTCTTTCCAGGGTCTGTCATAATCAAGCTCAATATTCAGGATAATAATCCCGATAAAAAAGAATGAACCTACTTTATTATTTATAACTATTGAATGACGCCCCTGCCAACCTAAGCCTGCTTCCACTGCCCAGGCCTTCTCCAGAAATGGTTCTGAATCGGCAAACGCACGACCTTCCGCACCAGCTTCCAATCCTCTTATCAATTCAAGTATAAGGTCAAGTTTCTTTTTAATAACATCATGATAATTAATACCATAAGCGTACCTTGATATGATTGGCACATCCGGCTCTTCCTGTTTATTATCTGTATAATAGTTCAGTCCTGTTACAATAACTGATTTTGCTCCCGGAACGAGGGATTCCGGATTAATTCTTTTTTCAATATTTTTCCCAAGGTATCCCATTTCGCTATTCATCCCGCGGGCACACCATTCCTTTAAAACATTTTCACGTTCAATTAGCGGTCTTGAGTGAGCAATGCCACAAAGATCAAATCCCAGGGTAAAAGCTTTTTGCTTTATAAGCGTTGAAAGCGTTTTATCTGATGAAGTAGTCATATTAAGATGATATTAAAGAAATCCAAGTTCAAGCTTTGCCTCATCGCTAAGCATACTCTTGTCCCATGGGGGACTAAAAGTAAGTTTAACCTCACAATCTTTCACACCTTTTGTTCCTCCCACCTTATATTTCACCTCTTCAAGAAGTTCTTCCACCATCGGGCAATTAGGCGCTGTAAGCGTCATCGTAATATGCACTATATGCTCATCATCAATGTTGATATCATATATAAGGCCAAGATCATATATATTCACCGGGATTTCCGGATCATATATGCTCTTCAGCACTTCTCCGATTCTTGTTTCAATTTCAAGTTGTTCAGTCGGATCCATTTTATTACATTATTTTTTTCTTTGCATTAAAAGCCATTGCATAAAGTTTCATCTGACGTACCATTGAAAGCAATCCGTTGGAACGTGTCGGGGATAGATTTTGCCTTAAGCCAATTTTATCTATAAAGTAAAGATCGGAAGATATTATCTCCTCCGGTGTCCTGTCCGACAGCACCTTTATCAGAAGAGCCACAATACCTCGCGTAATTATTGCATCACTGTCGGCAGTGAAAGTTATAATTTTCCCATTATAAACCGGATGAAGCCAGACTTTCGACTGACAACCTTCTATAAGGAAATCCTTTATTTTAAACTTCTGATCAATAACAGGCAATTCTTTACCCAGATCAATCAGAAGATTATACTTATCCATCCAGTCGTTGAACAGAGAAAACTCATCAATAATATTATTCTGTACTTCGTTTATGGTCATAATATTTCTTCAGATAAACATGGTTTTTATTTTTTCAATTCCCTCAGCCAGGGTGTCAATCTCCTCTTTTGTATTATAAAAACAGAGTGAAGCCCTTACTGTGCCATCAACACCAAAACGGTCCATTACAGGTTGGGCACAATGAGTTCCGGTTCTGACAGCTATTCCCATTTTATCAAGAATCATACCAGTATCATACTGATGAATATCATTCAGAAGAAAGGAAATTGTCGGGATTTTACTTTCAGATATGCCAAATATTTTCAGCCCGTTTATCCCTGATAATATATCTGTTGCATAAGAAAGAAGCTCTTTTTCCCTTGATGCTATATTTTCTCTTCCGATAGCTGAGACATAATCCAGCGCTGTGGCGAGTCCAATAGCTGCAGGATAATTCATTGTGCCTGCTTCAAATTTAAAAGGAAGCTCATTATAAGTGGTTTTTTCAAATGTAACCTTATCGACCATATCACCACCACCCTGAAACGGAGGCAACGCGGAAAGCCACTTCTCTTTTCCGAATAGAATACCGATTCCTGCAGGTCCGTATATCTTATGTCCTGAGAAAACATAAAAATCACAGTCCATTGCTTTAACATCAACTATTCCATGCTGGATTCCCTGCGCTCCGTCAATAAGAACCGGAACCTCGACAGAATGTGCAGCGGTAATTATCTCCTTTATGGGTAGAATTGTACCCAATGCATTAGAAGCCTGAGTTACAGATACCAATCGGGTCTTTGAAGAAAGCAGCTTAAAATATTCCTCCAGAATTATTTCACCATCATCATTTACAGGGATAACACGCAGAACTGCTCCTTTCCTTTCGCACATCATCTGCCAGGGAACAATATTAGCATGATGCTCCAGTTGACTGAGGATTATTTCATCACCGGGTTTAATATATCGTTCACCGAAGGAGAAAGCAATACCATTTATCGAACCGGTTGTCCCAGAAGTAAATACGATTTCTTCTCTTTTACCGGCATTAATGAATGACCTTACATTTTCCCTGGCTTTCTCATAAGCTTCAGAAGACATATCGCTTAAAAAGTGAACTCCACGGTGAATATTCCCATTGTACGATTCATATACTTCATCCACAGTATCAAGAACACACTGCGGTTTTTGTGTTGTGGCCCCGTTATCGAAATATACAAGCGGTCTGCCATAAACGTTCCTGCTTAAAATAGGAAAATCTGCCCTTATTTCAGATATGTCTTTCATTGGATCTTCAGGTTATCCGCACTTTACCATACAACTGGCGCATCTTGAAAGTTCTCCTTTCAATCGTTGCATAACAAGGTTATCCATTCTTTCGCGTAGGGGTTCAATTTTTATATTCTGAATTACTTCATGCGCGAAGCCGAACATAAGCATAAGCCTGGCCTCACGTTTATTGATTCCACGCGACTGAAGATAAAACAGGGCATCACCGTCGAGTTGGCCAATTGTTGCACCATGACTGCATTTTACATCATCCGCATAGATCTCGAGTTGTGGTTTGCTATCCATCTTTGCGTCGTCGGTAAGGAGAATATTGTTATTTTTCTGGTAAGCAAGTGTACCCTGGGCATCGGGACGGACAAGAATGCGGCCATTAAAAGCTCCGGTTGACATGTCATCAAGAACTCCTTTAAACAACTGATTACTTGTGCAGTGTGGAAAAGCATGATCGACATTTACAAAATTGTCGATATGTTGCCATTTATCTGCCAGGAATAAGCCGTAGGAATAACTTTCAGCACCCTCACCCCCAAGAAGATGATACGTATTGTTGCGGATAAGACCACCGTGAAGAGATATATTATTTGAAGAGGTAACGCTGTTTTTCTCCTGATGGATAAATGTGTTTGTTATCTTGCATGCGTTATTATGTTCGTTCTGAACTCTTATAATATCGAAATGAGCATTTTCACCTACAAATACCTCAGTAACGGCATTTGTCAGGAATTTCTGCGGCGAAAGCGTATGGTCACATATTATAATGGAAAAGTTTGAATTTTTCTCTGCAATAATAAGATTCCTGGGCTGATTGAAGGTATCATCATCTGATTGAATCAGGTTTACAACCTGAACAGGTCTTGTCATGGTCACGCCTTCAGGGATATAAATGAAGAGTCCGCCTGAAGCCATTGCGGTATTAAGATGCACGAGTCCGTCCGTTTCACTCTTTGCATATTTGCCAAAATGCTTTTCAAATAAGTCGGCAAATTTTATTGCAGCCTCATTGAGACTTCCGATCCAGACACCACTTGGCAGCAGGCGAAGCTTTTCGTTTAATGTGGGATAAAATCCATTAAGTAAAACAATACCATAGGCATCAAGATCAGTTACGTCACAACGAAATTCCTCAGCTTTGATAAAATCCGCTGGAACCGGCATAAAATAGCTCTCATAATCATGATCAAAAAATATGTTGAGATTTGTATATTTATAGGCTTCGTTCTTTTTTGCCGGGATTCCCAGCTCACTGAATTTCTTAAAAGCTGATGCCCTGAAAGTATTAAAATAAGGAGAAGAGATACCGGAAATCCTCTTGATATTATCCCGGTAAAGTCCCAGGTATTTTTCTGTTATTTCACTTGTTCCGTTCATGCCACAACATTATTTTCAACCTCTTTTTTAATCCAGTCGTATCCTTTTTCTTCAAGTTCCATGGCGAGTTCTTTTCCGGCAGTTTTTACAATCTTCCCGTCATAAAGTACATGAACCACATCAGGAATTATATAATCAAGGAGCCTCTGGTAATGAGTTATAACGATGAATGAATTATCGGGGCGTTTGAGTTTATTCACTCCATTTGCCACAATGCGTAAAGCATCGATGTCGAGACCAGAATCAGTTTCATCGAGGATAGCAAGTTTTGGTTCGAGCATTGCCATCTGGAAAATCTCATTTTTTTTCTTTTCTCCGCCGGAGAATCCTTCATTTACAGACCTGTTGGCAAGTTTCGAATCTATCTCGACAAGCTCTTTTTTATCGCGCATCATTTTAAGAAAATCTGAAGCAGAAAGAGGTTCAAGACCTCTATGTTTACGATGTTCATTAACAGCTGTTTTCATGAAGTTTACCATACTCACACCAGGAATTTCGATGGGGTATTGAAATCCCAGGAATATTCCCTCTTTCGCCCTGTCTTCAGCTGCCATTTCAAGAAGGTTCTTCCCTAAATATGTAACAGTTCCTTCGGTTACCTCCACAAACTCGCGTCCGGCAAGAACAGCTGCAAGTGTGCTTTTCCCTGAACCGTTCGGACCCATAATCGCATGGATTTCTCCCGGTTTTATTTCAAGACTAATTCCTTTTAAAATACTTTTGCCTTCTATTGAGGCTTTTAAATTGTTAATAATCAACATAATATTAGAATATTGTAATGAATTAGTTTCCTACCCTACACTGCCTTCAAGGCTTATCTGGAGAAGTTTCTGAGCCTCTACTGCAAATTCCATAGGCAGTTTATTAATTACCTCCCTTGCATACCCGTTAACAATGAGCCCAATCGCATCTTCAGTTGAAATACCTCTCTGGTTGCAATAAAAGATCTGATCTTCCCCTATTTTGGAAGTTGTTGCTTCGTGTTCTACAATAGCTGTCTGGTTATCAACCTCAAGGTAAGGGAAAGTATGAGCTCCGCACTTATCACCAAGAAGCAGTGAATCGCATTGGGAATAATTCCTGGCATTGGATGCATTTTTTAAAACTTTTACCAGTCCACGGTAACTGTTTTGCCCATGACCGGCAGAAATCCCTTTTGAAACGATTGTACTTTTTGTGTTTTTCCCGATATGAGTCATTTTAGTTCCGGTATCAGCCTGCTGGTGATTATTTGTGACTGCAACAGAATAAAATTCACCGGTGGAATTATCGCCCCGCAGAATACACGATGGATACTTCCATGTTATGGCAGAACCTGTTTCTATCTGTGTCCATGATATTTTTGAGTTTTCTCCTTTGCACATGCCACGTTTAGTTACAAAATTGAAAACGCCACCTCTTCCCTCTTTGTCACCCGGATACCAATTCTGAACGGTGGAATATTTCACTTCTGCATTTTTTTCAGCTACTATTTCGACTATTGCAGCATGTAGTTGATTTTCATCCCTTGAAGGTGCAGTGCATCCCTCAAGATAACTTACATAACTTTCTTCATCGGCGATTAGAAGTGTCCGTTCAAACTGACCGGTATTTGCCGAGTTGATCCGGAAATAAGTTGATAGCTCCATCGGGCATCTGACACCTTTCGGAACATAGCAGAATGAACCATCGCTGAAAACTGCTGAGTTAAGGGTTGCAAAAAAATTATCGGTATACGGAACTACTGAACCCATATATCTTTTCACGAGATCGGGATATTCTTTAACAGCGTCACTGAATGAACAGAATATTATTCCCATTTCAGCAAGTGTTTCCTTGAAAGTTGTTTTGACAGAGACACTATCAATCACGGCATCAACTGCCACTCCTGCCAGATGCTTTTGTTCTTCGAGAGGTATGCCCAGCTTGTCAAATGTTCTTTTCAGTTCGGGATCAATATCGTCAACACTTTTAAGATTTTTTCTCTCCCTGGGAGCCGCATAGAAAATGATTTCCTGATAATTAATCGGAGCTATTTTTAGATTCGGCCATGTCGGCATTTTCATTGTAAGCCAATGGCGATATGATTTCAGACGGAAATCGAGTAGCCACTGAGGTTCATTTTTCTTCTCTGATATTAGCCTGACAACATCCTCACTCAAACCTTTGGGGATCCTGTCCATTTCAATATCAGAGTAGAATCCGTATTTGTATTCGCCTGTGGTTACATCATTTATTATTTTATCCTGATCTTTTTCCATTTTCTATTTAATGAGCCTTTAACACGTGACATATAAACAATTTTAACTTGTTATAGTTAATTTATTCATTGATTTTCTTCGTTTACCCCGACCCCAAGGGGAGCGAAGAAAATCAATTTACTCCCCTTGGGGATGGGGCAAATAAATTGATTTTCGAGTACCCTGGGATAGTTTACTAATTCTTAATTAAAAACATTCCTTGAATACCTTAATTGTATTTAATCTAAATAAACACACAAAAATATAAAAAAAGAATTGAATGGAGTAATCCTATCTAAAATATTAGTCCGGAAAATCTACCTTAAAATAAATTACAAGCCACAAAGACGCTAAATCGCTAAGGAATATCGACTATCAGGCAATAACAGATTCCTTAGTGAACCTTTGTGTCTTTGCGCTTTGGTGGCAATATAAATATAATAGAAAACCAGGAACGAGAACTACAGAGAATCGCAGAGAAACTGAGTCTATTTACTCTCTCTATATTCTTTTATCAGGGATTGAAAAATCTCTTTCACCGAAGATATTTTAGTTGCTCTGAAAGCATTTGATCCGCAGAAAGCATAACCATTTTCAAAGTTGCCCTTAAGAGCATTAATAAGTGCAACAATTATGCAATAAGGGCTTTTTGATATATCACATGTCTTGATGCATTTGAAAGGACATTTTTTAGGCTGTTTTTTCCCTTCACGGACTTTAGTGATAAAATTGCTCAGAATTGCTCTTCCGGGCATTCCAACCGGACTTTTAATGATTTCAATATCTGAACTCTCTGCGTCGATATAAGCTTGTTTGAAAGCAGATGATGCGTCGCATTCGTCGGTGGTCACAAAACGGGTTCCCATCTGAACTCCCGAAGCCCCAAGTTCAAGTATCTTATGAATGTCTTCTCCCGTATAAATCCCACCGGCAGCTATAAGAGGTATTTTAGTGTCATATTTATCTTCAAAAATTTTAAGTTCACTTACGATTTCAGGAACAAGTTTTTCAAGGGAGTAATCATTATCAAAGATCTGTTCCTCTTTAAAACCCAGATGTCCTCCAGCTTTGGGACCTTCGACAATAACTGCGTCAGGAAGATAATTGTAATTGGTCTTCCATTTTTCGCATATTATTTTGGTCGCCCGGGCAGATGAAACAATCGGAACCAGTTTTGTATTACTACCTTTCTTCAAAAATGAGGGTAAGTCAAGCGGAAGCCCTGCCCCTGCTGTAATTAAATCAACCTTTTCAGAAATGGCTGTTTTGATCATATCGGCAAAATTGGTCATGGCTACCATTACATTGACACCAATTACACCTAATGTTTTTTCACGTGCTTTCCGTATTTCTTCTTTAAGACCGTATATGCTGGCTTCAAGGAAATCAGATGAAAAATCCTTGTATAAAAGTCCAAGTCCTGCACTTGAGATTACACCTACGCCACCTTCATTTGCAACTGCGGAAGCGAGCCCTGAAAGAGAAATTCCGACTCCCATCCCACCCTGTATAATTGGTACTGCTATTGCAAGATTCCCAATTCTAAGTCCCTTCATTCTGAGTATTTAAATTTTATCAAAGGTAGGCTAATTAACGTGTTTACAGCATGAAAAGACATATTTAACATATTTTCAGGTTTGAACATTCGTGGTAAAAAGTCGAAAACTATAAACCGTAAAAGTTGTAAAGGCTCGCCCCCTGTCGCTTCGCGACTGTCTCCTAAAGGGGGGCTAATTATGTAGTTTTAAATGAAACTTCACTTGACTGTTGAGGTTTAACCCCCCTTTAGGGGAGCCGGGGGGCAGAAAATGGCTTACGGTTAAAAAGGACAACTGATGTACACTACTTAAATAAAATTTTTACCTTTAAGCTGGTAAATTCAGATAAACCATGAAAAAAATATTAATCACATCAATATTTATTATTTCAGCATTTATAAATATTTCCGCACAGACTGAGAAGGAGATTAAAGCTGAGATAAAGCATGTCACTGTTTTTCCCGACAGGGCCCAGGTTGATCATGAAACATCTGTATCGTTATTGCCCGGAAAAAGTATTCTCAGGATGACAGGTCTTTCGCCATATATTGATGTACAAAGCATACAGGTCAGAGGTTATGGAGAATTTACAATCCTGTCAGTAAATCACCAGAACAATTATCTGCAGAACCTTGAAGACTCACCCGAGGTAATAAGTATCAGAGGTCAGATTGAAACACTCCAGCTTAAAGTGGCAGATGAAAACGCTGCCATAGATGTACTTAAGCAAAAAGAGGCTTTTCTGACTGCTAATAATGCCATCCTCGTCAAGACAACAACATTTTCACTTGAGCAATTTAAAAATTTCATGGATCTGTATACCAGTAATATGGACCAGATCACCATGACTACATTAAAAAAACAAAGACTGATTAAAGATTATAATAAACAGATCCTCACTCTTCAGAAGCAATTAGCCGGTAAACTTGGCACGCAGCAGCTTCCTTCAGGTGAAATTCTGGTGTCGGTTTCATCAGATAAGCAGGTTTCCGGAAAACTTACATTCAGTTATGTTGTGTCCAATGCAGGATGGTATCCTTCATACGATGTCAGGGTTGACGATATAAAAAACCCGGTAGCAATTTTTTACAAGGCGAATGTTTTTCAGAATACAGGTATCGACTGGAAGGATGTAAAACTGAGTTTCTCAAATGCCAATCCATGGGTCGCAGGTGATATTCCTGTGCTGAATACATGGTTTGTGGATTTTTATTATCCTGCGGCAAGAATGCTTCAAGGGAAGGTCTCCGGTGTGAATTTAAACAGAAGTGAACCTGTTACGTTGAATGAAGTTGTCGTTGGCGCTAATAGCAAAAAAGAGGAAAAAACTATGGAGGCCGCTCCGGTATCCATTCAAAAACAGATCGGAGAAACTACAATAACTTTCGATATCGGGGTTCCCTACACAGTTCCATCTGATGGAAAAGTTCAGACTGTAGAAATTCAACGGATTACAGCACCTGCTGATTATAAATATGTTACTCTTCCAAAATTATCACCGCTGGCTTACCTTACAGCTAATATTACCGACTGGGCAAAATTAAGTCTTCAAACCGGTGAGGCCACCCTTTATTTCGAAAATTCATTTGTGGGAAAATCGACACTTAATGTTAACCAGTTAAAAGATACTCTAACAATCTCACTGGGGACAGATAACAGTATCCTGGTAAAGAGAGAGAAACGAAAAGATTTCACAAGCAGGAAAGTAATTGGAGCAAACAGAACAGATACTTACTCTTTTCTGCTTACAATAAGAAATAATAAGTCTAATCCGGTTAAAATCATGCTGAACGATCAGATTCCCGTCTCTTCGAACAGCAACATTAATGTTGATCCCCTTGAATTGTCTGGTGGTAAACTTAACCAGCAGACCGGCGAAGTAAAATGGGATCTTGAGATAAAGCCTCAGGAAACAAAGCAGATAGTGCTTACATATTCTGTGAAGTATCCTAAAGATAAAACTGTATTCCTTGAATAAATCAACAATTAACTATATATGAATTTTTTAGGAAATCTTGTCTGGCTAATATTTGGTGGTCTTATTATTGCCATAGAGTATTTTATAGGAAGCCTGGTGCTTATGATAACTATCGTCGGTATCCCGTTCGGTATCCAGACGTTAAAAATGGCCTCACTTTCATTATGGCCCTTTGGACGTGATACAGTTGTTCACTCCAGAGCTTCCGGTTGCCTGTATATAATTATGAACATAATATGGTTACTTACGGGTGGCTTATGGATAGCGATAACTCATGCTATATTCGGTGTTATTCTCTGTATAACAATTATCGGTATCCCTTTTGGATTACAACATTTTAAACTTACTGCAATAGCTCTGTCGCCATTCGGAAGAGATATTGTAAGCAAATAATCGATGTTTTCTTGAAACTCCTTTGTGAAACTTAGTGCAAACCTTTGTGTAACTTTGTGGTAGAAAAATGCTTTATTTAACCACAACGGAACATTAAGTAATACACAAAGCGACATAAAGGGAAAACAACAATAAATGGACAATACTGAGAATATAAAAAGATCAATCAATGAATTTGGGAAATTTGGCCTGATTAAGCATCTTACCGGAAATATAAAAACAATAAACAAGACTACTATTAAGGGTATCGGCGATGATTCGGCAGTTATTGATTCGGGAAAGAATTTAACCCTGGTTTCAACGGACCTGCTTCTGGAAGGGATCCACTTCAATTTGATTTACACTCCACTAAAACATCTTGGATATAAAGCTGTAATCAGGGCGATATCTGATATTTATGCAATGAACGGAACTCCCGGGCAGGTAATGATTGCGCTTGGAATCAGCTCGAAATTCAGTGTTGAACAGGTTGAAGATCTATATGAAGGAATTTCGCTTGCTTGTAATAATTACAATGTCGATCTGGCTGGTGGCGATATTACAAGTTCTATTACAGGCATGACTATCGGTGTAACTGCCGTGGGTACAGCAGAAAAAAGCAAAATAGTTAAAAGAGATGGCGCCAGAGCAAATGATCTCATTTGTGTAACAGGCGATTTTGGTGCTTCATTCATGGGTCTCCAGCTTCTTGAAAGAGAGAGGAAGCTTTTTATTAAAGAGAAAGTGACTCAGCCCGATCTCACAGGTTTTGAATATGTTATTGGAAGGCAACTGAAACCAGAATTTCCGGTTTCAACATTGACAGAACTCAATAAAGAAGAAATCAGACCCACCTCAATGATAGATGTTACAGACGGATTGGCTTCCGATCTGCTTCATATATGCAAATTGTCGCAAACCGGTTGCAAGATCTTTTACAGTAAAGTTCCGATAGATTACGAAACCACAAGACTTGCTGAAGAATTTAATATCGATCCTATGGTCCCGGCTCTTAACGGCGGAGAAGATTATGAACTGCTTTTTACAATTCCCCTTGAGATGATTGAGAAGATAAGAAGGATACAATCAGTTAAAGTAATTGGCCATATGACCTTACCCGGTTCAGGATATATGATTGCAGGAGATGATGGTTCGGAGGTTGAGATCTCAGCACAGGGGTGGAAAGAATAAAAATAAACAACTACAGCTTTACCTTGCCCTGATTATTCCACGTTCTGATTTTCTGATAAAGGCGAGGATATAATCTCTGTCAAATGACGATTTGAACTCTTTTTCCACAAATTCCAACGCCTGAGAAATGTTCTTCCCTTTCTGGTATATGGCTCTGTATATTTCATGAATTTCGTCAATCCTCTCCTTTTCAAAACCTCGCCTGGTAAGACCTACGGAATTCAATCCGAGGAAAGAGAGAGGATCCCGATCGGCTTTGATAAAAGGCGGGACATCGATACGCACCTTTGCTCCTCCGCCAATCATTACATGCGCACCGATATGTGAGAACTGATGAACCATTGTTCCAGCGCTGAGAATTGCCCATTCGTCAATATCAACTTCCCCGGCCAGAGCAGTGGAATTCCCAATTATAACATTGTTTCCCAGTATGCAGTCGTGACCCACATGCGAATAGGCCATCAAAAGACAATTATTTCCTACAATCGTCCTTCCGACAGCAGCCGTGCCGCGGTTAACTGTAGCACATTCTCTGACGATAGTGTTATCTCCAAGTTCTGCAGTCGATTCCTCTCCTCTGAACTTAAGATCCTGAGGTATCCCTGAGACGACTGAGGAGGGGAATATTTTACAATTTTTACCGATTCTGGCGCCATCGAGGATTGTTGCATTAGGTCCCACCCACGTTCCGTCGCCTATGCTAACGTTTTCAGAGATAAAGGCAAACGGTTCAATAATAACATCTTTGCCGATTTTTGCATCAGGATGAATAAATGCTAAATTTGAGATCATTAATTTGTTATTTATTTTTTACTACTTGGGCAGTCATTTCACCTTCCAGGACCAGTTTGTTGCCAACAAATGCCTGACCAAACATTGTAACTATTCCTCTACGCATAACATCGGCCAATTCCATCTTAAGTATCACTGTATCACCTGGAACTACTTTTTGTTTGAACTTAAGTTTATCAATTTTAAGAAAATAGGTTGAATACATTTCCGGATCTTCAACAGAACTGAGGACAAGCAATCCTCCGGTCTGAGCAAGTGCCTCAACCAACATTACTCCCGGCATGACGGGTTCATTTGGAAAATGACCCTGAAAAAATGATTCGTTAAATGTAACATTCTTAATTCCGACAATTGAAGATTCGTCAAGAGCAATTATTTTATCAACCATTAGAAAAGGAAATCTGTGAGGCAGCCGTTTTTTAATCTCTTCAATTGTAAAGACCGGAGGTTGTGATGCATCATAAACAGGAATATCATGTTTTGAAAGCGCTTTTTTCATCTCCTGCCTGATAATTTTTGCCAGTCGTGTATTGGCATAATGACCCGGACGAGTTGCAACAATTTTTCCCTTTATCGGATGGCCGACAAGAGCAAGATCTCCCATTATGTCGAGCAGTTTATGCCGGGCAGGCTCGTTTGGATATCTTAGTTCGGTGTTGTTCAGGATACCTGCCTTATGAGTGCTTATACCGGGACGGTTGAAGAGCTTGGCAATCCGGTCTATTTCATCCTGTTCGACTTCTTTTTCCAGAATAACAATAGCATTATCAAGATCACCACCCTTAATAAGTCCCAGATTATAAAGCGGCTCCAGTTCATGAAAGAACACAAATGTACGGCTCTTGCTTATCTTTTCTTCAAAGTCATCAATGGAATCAAGTATAGAATACTGGTTCCCAAGAATTTTTGAGTTATAATCTATAAGAACATTTACGCTGAAATGAT
Source organism: Bacteroidales bacterium (assembly GCA_049792755.1). GTDB lineage: Bacteria > Bacteroidota > Bacteroidia > Bacteroidales > VadinHA17 > LD21. The sequence continues at coordinate 34,989 of JBARBF010000118.1, forward strand.
CATCGGGATAAACTATCAGATCCACACCATGTTCCTCGTCGGAAAAAGTGATCTTTTGTTTTACAACAAAGTAATTTCTATCTTCTTTCTGGTCAATAATACCCGCTTCTTTAATAGCCTCAACAAATTTCCATGCCGAACCTCCCATTATCGGTGCCTCTGGTCCGTCTAGCTCAATCAGCGCATTATCAACCCTCAGGCCATGAAATGCTGCCATTACATGCTCAATAGTTGCAACGGAAGCATTGTTTTGTACTAAAGTTGTTCCCCTGGAAGTATCAGTAACGTGTTCAGCCAGTGCATCTATTAAAGGTTTCCCGGGAAGGTCCACTCTGCAGAATTTGTACCCGTGATTTGCCGGTGCAGGTTTTAAAGTAATGGTTACACTATTCCCAGTATGTAACCCTCTTCCGGTCAGGCTTATCTCCTTTGCAAGCGTCCTTTGCTTTTCACTCATCAGTGTTATATTTTATATTGAATTCCGGTACAAAAAAAACAAAAATTATTTTAACAATCCAGAAAAATGTCCAATAACTGAATTTGTTGCTACCGGTTTATTTCCTAATTCTGAACAAAACTACTTCTTTTTCAGAGACTCTATCTCTTTTTCGAGGGAATCAATTTTTGCCTTCATCTCAGGTAATTTTTTAAAAATTACAGATGATCTGAGAAACTGCTTAACCTCAATTGCCGGAGAGCCTATTATAGCTGTGTTTTCCTCTTTCACATCACCAAGTATCCCCCCCTGTGCACCTATCTTTGTGCCGTTTGCAATTTTTAAATGTCCTGCCAATCCGACCTGACCTCCAAACATGCAGTTCTTTCCGACTTTTGTTGATCCGGAAATTCCTGTCTGAGCGGCCATTACTGAGTTCTCTCCCACTTCAACGTTATGGGCTATCTGTATAAGATTATCCAGCTTTACTCCCTTCCTGATCAATGTCGATCCCATTGTAGCCCTGTCAATGGTAACGTTAGCCCCAATCTCAACATGGTCCTCCAGAATGACATTCCCCAGTTGCGGGATCTTCATAAATTCATTGTCTGACTGAGGAGCAAATCCGAATCCGTCGCTTCCAATTACAGTCCCGGCATGAACTATACAACCTTCCCCTATAACGCAGTCATGATAAATCTTTACCCCCGGATTAATAACACAATTATTACCAAGTTTAGTATTATCTCCAATATAAACCTGGGGATATACAGAACATCCATCGCCTATTATGCAATTCTCACCTATGTATGTATATGGTCCGATGAACACATCGGATCCGATTTTTGCTGTAGTTTCAATTATAGCGGTGTTGTGAATTCCTTTCTTTCGGGGTCTGGCCTGATCAACAAGACGAAGAAGGGAGGCAAATGCCTCATAGGAATTTTCCACCCTGATAAGTGTTGCATTGATCGTCCCTGCAGGCACAAAACTTTTGTTTACAAGAACAATTGATGATTTAGTCTCATATATATAATGCTCATATTTGGGATTTGCCAGAAATGACAGGGCGCCGGGCTGACCCTCTTCAATCTTAGCTATTGTATTTACCTTCATGTCGGGGTTGCCTTCTATCTCACCTTTTAAAAATCCGGCGATTGTTGCAGCAGTAAATTCCATAACGTTTAAATTTTAATTATCGACATTCTTTAGGATAGCACAGGAAATATTTAGTAATCCTCTCCGAGAGGAATCTGTGGTCGAACATATCCGACACAGTTGAAATATCAGCTGTTTTTCCACTCTTCAGCAGTATTTTAACTACAGGAGCATCAGGTGTATAAGCTAGGTTTGATATGCTATTGGTAAAAACATAATAGTCCTCCAAACCGGGATTTAACTTATTAAGTTTCTGTGCCAGGCTTTCAAGCTCCTTTACTCTTTTGACCGGGAAAGGTTCATTCTGCAGCTCTATTGCCAATAAATCTCTGCGTAGCATTCTGCCTGACAAATCTGAAAGCACCCTGTCAGAATGATCGGCCCAGTATTTGACGGAGACAAGGATATCTGAATCATCAAGTTTTGAAAAATTTGCAGCTATCAATCCCGGGGTAAATTTTCCTTCATCCGTTAGGTCAGAGTGATCAATATTATTAAACAGGAAGAACCTGAGTGCAGGTGTAGTATATAAATCATATCCCTCTCCGGCAATTTCTTTAGCCCGTTTAAGAATTTTAACCAGCAGGCTTTCCGAAGAGATTACAGTTTTGTGCATATAAACCTGCCAGTACATAAGCCGACGGGCTATAAGAAATTTTTCAAGCGAATATATTCCCTTTTCATCCACAACCAGGCCATCATTAACAACGTTAAGCATTCTGATTATCCTGTCTGATCCGACAGATCCTTCAATAACTCCGGTGAAAAAACTATCCCTTCGAAGGTAGTCCAGCCTGTCCATATCCATCTGACCCGAAATAAGTTCATGCAAAAATTTCCGTGAATAATTTCCTGTGAAGATTTCAATAGCCAGATCAAGTTTCCTATCATATTGTTCATTCATTTTTTTCATCAGCAGAAGAGAAAGATCTTCATGTGTTATGCCATTGATTATTGAGTTTTCAAGTGCATGAGAGAAGGGACCATGTCCGATATCATGAAGGAGTATAGCAATAAGAGTTGCTTCCTCTTCAACAGGCGAAATTACCACTCCCTTGCTTCTGAGAGTGGCTATGGCCATATTCATCAGATGCAATGCACCAAGTCCATGCTGGAACCGGCTGTGAGTGGCTCCGGGATAAACAAAACTTGTCAATCCAAGCTGTTTAATATTACGTAATCTCTGGAACCAGGGATGTTCGATGAGGTCAAAAACAAAATCTCCGGGGATGTTTATAAAACCATAAACCGGGTCATTAATTATTTTTCGCTTATTAGTCAGATAAACCACCGGGAAAATTTTAAGTACAAAAATAGGAATTAGTTTTATAATGATGCTATTCCTGACTGTTCATAGTGTTTTCGATGTTTCTTTGAATTCTGTTAATAAATCCTAAAAAACAATTAAAATGGAATATTTCGATTCATTTAAGAGTCTATAGTTTGTTGTTCCCTTTTCCCGGATAGAACTCTCAATTATATAGATTTATGAAGATTGAAATTCAGAATCTTAATCAAATATATCCTAATGGTAATCACGCTCTTAAGAATATTAATCTTGATTTCGGTACTGGTATGTTCGGTCTGCTTGGTCCAAACGGTGCAGGCAAGTCAAGTCTGATGCGTATATTGGTAACTCTCATGAAACCGACGTCAGGCGTGGTATTGATTGACGGACAGGATATTCAGAAGCACAGAAAAGAAGTCAGAAGTATGCTGGGATATCTTCCACAGGATTTCAGATTTTTTACAGCGCTTAAGACATGGGAGTTCCTTGATTACGCAGGATCACTGGCAGGTTTGAAAAACAGGAAAGAAAGAATGTCCGAGGTAGACAGGTTACTTGATCAGGTGGGACTTCTTGAAGCACGTGACAGGCGGGCAAACAAATTATCCGGTGGCATGAAACGCCGTTTAGGTATAGCACAGGCGCTCATCGGTAATCCAAAAATCATAATTGTTGATGAACCTACTACCGGACTTGATCCTGATGAGAGGATAAAATTCAGAAATGTACTCTCCCGGTTAAGTCAGCATGATGTAACAATTATTCTGTCAACTCACATTGTCGGGGATATTTCTTCTACATGCCAGGGAATGGCTCTTCTCAACAGGGGAGAGCTTGTTTACTACGGATCTCCTGAGAATCTGGTTAAACAGGCTGATGGTCATGTATTTAAACTTAATCTGACTCCTGTTGAATATGAAAAGGTAAAAGAAATTTATAATGTTATTTCCACAATACCAAACGAGACCGGATGGGAAGTTCAGATTGTTTCAGATGATCCTCCTGAGTTTAAATCTGTCATCATTGACCCTGACATTGAACATGCATATGTTTATTATATGGAACATAAACTTCGGACAAGCTTAATTGATTAATAAGAAAATCAGGAATATGGCATCTCTGTCGAATATCCTAACAGTTGCCAGGTACGAGGCAAAGACTCTGAGACGAAGTTGGTTTTTCCGCCTCTTTTCTATCGGTTCACTGTTTATCTTTACACTGTTGAACATTGGTATGTTCTCACCTGTAGGAAATGAGAGCTGGGAAGTAGTATCTATCCCCTCCTCGTTACCCCTTATCAATCTGTATTTGCTCAATATTGCACAGGCAATAGTTGTAATTTTCCTTGCTGCCGACTTTCTGAAACGCGATAAGAAACTGGATACCAATGAAGTGCTTTATACCAGGTCAATGTCAAATTTTGAATATATAATTGGAAAATCGTGGGGAATTCTAAGATTGTTCCTGAGCCTTAACTTGTTGGTCCTTGCAATAGGTCTGGTAGTAAATATTATTTCAAAAAGTATGTCAGTAAATATTTCTGCATACTTCTGGTATCTTCTTATCATCAGTATCCCGACAATCATTTTCAGCCTGGGATTGTCTTTCACCCTGATGTCGTTATTAAAAAATCAGGCAATTACATTTCTAATTCTTCTTGGATATGCCGCTCTTGATATTTTCTATCTTTACTTCAGGGCAGGATCAGTTTTCGACTATATGGCTTTCGGTCTACCGCTATTTAAATCGGGCATAATAGGTTTTGATAATTTAAGCGTAATAATCAATCAGAGACTTATTTATCTTTTTGCCGGCCTCTCACTGATCATGGCAACAATATTATTATTTAAGCGACTGCCACAGTCTAAAATTCACAGAATTCTCACAATAATACTGTTATTCGCTTTTATGACCGGGTCGGTAATCTGTACATTAAGTACCTGTTCAACATACATAAAAGGAGTAACTTATAAAAGACTGGTAATAGAAACTAACAAAGAGTTTGAAAACAAAAAATTTTTAAGCGTAACCGAAGCGTCCATAGAATTCAATCATAAAGGAAATTCATTCGGGGCAGTCGCAGTTTTGAAAGTTTCAAATGACAATATTGATCCCATCGGGCAGTATTACTTTTCACTCAACCCTTCTCTGAAGGTTACAAAAATATCTTCACAAGGGAAAGATCTGAATTTCAAAAGAATAAATCATATCATTGAAATAAATCCGGGAAAGTCTCTTAACCCCGGTGACAGTGAAAAGATAGAGTTTGTTTATTCAGGAAGTATAAACGAATCATTCTGTTATCCAAATTACACTGATGATATCAAGAAGAATCCTTACAGAATTTCAATGGTTAATGTCAATAAACGGCAGGCTTTCCTTACAAAAGATTATGTTCTGCTTACTCCTGAGACTCATTGGTACCCTGTTGCCGGCCTAAACTATTACCCATCTAATCCTGCACAGATAAAGATCGATTTTACTTATTATACCCTTAAAGTAAAAAGTGAGAATAATCTGCTTCCGGTTTCACAGGGGAAAATAAGCAAAGAAGACGGATACATTATATTTAAACCTGAATCTCCGCTTACTGGCCTTACTCTTGCAATAGGGAATTATATCGCTGACAAAATAAAGGTTGATTCGGTTGAATATATTTCATATCATTTCCCCGGAAATGATTATTATAAAAAAGATTTTGAAGCTATTAAAGACACCTTACCTTTGCTCATTTCAGGCCTGATGAAAGATCTTGAGTCAAACTTCTCAACAAAATATCCTTTCAAAACATTAACCATGCTGGAGGTGCCGGTTCAATTTCATTCCTACCCTAAGGAGAGCACTCAAACAAGGGCAGAGGTACAGCCTTCGATGGTCCTTCTTCCCGAAAGACTTTCAACACTGAACCAGGCAGGTTTCTTTAAGCAATTCATACAACAGAAGAAAAGAATGACCCGGAATGGACAGGTTATAACCGACAAAGAATTACAGGTCAGGATCTTCAATAATTTCATGAGAAGCACTTTCATAAGTGGTGAAAACTTCAGGTTTATTAACGGAATTGCTGCCAATGAACCCACACGGTACCTGTTGGGTCCAAGCTTCTACTTTTTTAAGAATAATTTCTATTCGTCAGAATATCCGGTAATTAATGCAATTTTCGAATCTCATCTTCAGAAAGTTAATTCTCCTGCTGCTGCAGGTTTTCAGGCAATGTCAGGCACCCTTTCTGAAAATGACAGGGCAAATCTCTTCCTGAAAAATCAGAGTTTTAAAGACCTGCTCGCAAAAAGCCCGGGTGGAGACACTCTAAAAAATGTATTGACTATTAAAGGTGACTATTTCTTTAACTTTATCAGATCAAAAGCAGGTATTGATGAATTTAAAGACTGGTTTGCCAGATATATAGATAACAACAAGTTTAAAAGAATTGATATTTTAAAATTCAATAATGAAATTAAAAACAGATTTGGCTTTGAGTTTTACCCGTATTTGTATGATTGGTTTAACGGAAAGGAACAACCCGGATTTCTGTTTACGAATCTGACAGCAAACGAAATTGTGATAAATGAAAGATCGAGATACCAGGTCACTTTTGTCGCATCCAATCAGGAGGCTACTGGTGGATTGTTCAATATATCATTCCGTACAGGAGGAGGACGTGGCGGAGCAGGGGGCGGACGTGGTGGCGGAGGTTTTGGAGGCGGCGGTTTCGGGGGTGGCGGAGGAGCATTCCAGATAGGTGTGCCGGGACGAGGCCAGATATCTTTACAGGGAAGGGGAATGGAAGCGGCTGACATCTCCAAAATTGTCTATTTGGGACCTCATGAGACAAAAAAAGTCGGTATTGTCCTTGATGCCCAGCCAAGAGCGATGATGATAAATACCCTGTTTGCCAAAAATATCCCCGGTGAGATAACTCTTCCAATCGATGAAATAACTAAATCAAAAGATGTTGCCGGAGAATTTTCGGGAGAAGAAATTATCTCATCAGATCATGTGGCATCAGATCAGTTTAGTATTATAGTTGATAATGAAGATGCCGGTTTTAAAGTAAGTATACAGAACACTGAGAACAGATTGAAAAAAATACTGGGAATCAGGAAAAAGAACGGAACAAGCTATCAGCAGGTCAGCCTGATGAATGTACCTTCATACTGGCAACCTGTTGTGCAATCAGCATTTTATGGGAAGTATATACGTTCTGCCGTGTACACAAAAAGCGGCAAGGGTGATAGAACCCTTACATGGATTACGCCTATTGACAAACCTGGTTATTACGATATTTTCTGTTTTATTGGCAAAACAGCCGACCGTATGATGATCAGAGCAGGAGGATCAGGAGGAGGTGCCAGAACAGGTGGAGCGCAAGGACCAATTGGAGCCGGAGGACAGGCAAGAGACGGAAGCGGACCACCTTCCCCGCCTTACAAAGAGTTCCATTATCGGATTTATCACGACGGAGGAAGTGAGGAGATATCTCTCGATTATACAAATGCAGAAAACGGCTGGAATAAATTAGGAACATATTATCTCACTGCTGACACGGCGAAAGTTGTTCTTTCAAATCTCTCGAGCGGAAGAGCCGTTATCGGGGATGCTATTAAATGGGTAAGACAGAAGTAGAAAGACAAAAGACAAAAGACAAAAGTAAAAAGATAAAAGTAGGGACAAGCCATGGTATGTCCATTGTTCAGGTAGAAGTCAAAAGGAAATAAATGAAAGTAAAATAAGAGCTTAAATTAAAATAGAATGAAAAAACATCTTGGTATTAAAATATGGGTTGTTCCAATAATTGTACTATTTATGAATCTATTGACATTCAGAGGATTCTCCCAGACCGGAGTTACTCTGGAACAGGCTCTATCCACAGCGGAATCAAATAGTCCGACAATTTTAAAGACAAGACTTAACCTGATCAGGAGCCAGGAGAACTTAAACGCTCAAAATGATGCATTAAAATCAAAATTTGCTCTGTCAGTAAATCCTGTGACATACTCACAGGACAGGGCTTTCAACAGCAGTTTTTCTGATTTTAACACAACAAAGGATCTGCAGAGTTCCGGTTCATTTACAGTTGTCCAGCCATTTTTACCCACGGATGCGACCATAACGTTGAGTGACAATTTTAGTTACACCAACAACATCTATAATGCAAAATTCCCTACAGCCGGTGTAGCTTTTAACAATGATCTTTCCATTCAGTTAAATCAGCCATTATTCACTTATAATCATACCAAACTAAATCTTAAGACCCTTCAGTTGCAACTTGAGACTGCCCAGCTTAATTATGCTATTCAGCTGCTGACAATGGAGCAAAGTGTTTCCCAGGCATTTTATGCGGTATATCAGGCTCAGCAAAGCATGGATATTTCAAATCAGGCTTATCAGGATATGATGAAAAGTTATGAAATTACGAAGAATAAAGCCGATGCCGGAATTTCTGCCCAGTCAGAAAAGTTTCAGGCCGAGTTGAACCTTGCGACTACCAAGTCGGATTATGAAAACAAGCAGGTTGCTTTTGAAAATTCCAAGGATGCATTTAAAAACCTGATTGGCATGAGTTTATATGACGATATTATTGTAATTCCAAATATTGCAGTCGATACCACTGTAAAGATTGATATCGCATTTGCCATTGACCAGGGGCTGGCATCAAGAATGGAAATCAGGGAAAGTCAGATAAACATTGAAACAGCACAGCTTAATCTCATTCAGACTAAGGCACTTAATGAATTCCATGGAAATCTGGCCCTTTCTTTTGGATATAACGGAAACAATAAAAATATAAAAGATATTTACAGTGACCCGTTAAATAATGAAAATGTAGCGCTGTCCTTTCAGATTCCTGTCTGGGACTGGGGAGAAGAAAAAGCAAGAATTAAGGCGAGTGAGGCAACAATTGCTTCAAGTAAAATTGATCTGGGGGTAGAACAGAATAGTATAATACTGGCTATAAGACAGAGTAACAGAAACCTTAAAAACCTTATTAATCAGATAGAAATCGCACGGCAGTCAGTTAACAATGCGCAACTTACTTATGACTTAAACCTTGAAAAGTATAAAAACGGCGACCTGACCGGAATGGACCTGAGTATTTATCAGAACCAGCTTTCGCAGAACAAACTCAATTACACAAATTCTTTAATATCCTATAAACTGGAACTTCTGAATTTAAAAATTCTCACCCTTTATGACTTTGAAAAGAAACAACCGGTTATACCTGTGAAAACATTAAAATATTAAAAATAAATCACATATGAAAAAAAGTTTATTCGTGATAATATCCATAGCTTTTGCGGCTGTCAGTTGCAACAATAAGAATCAGAATCTCAATGCAGATGTTGAAATTCCGGTTTCAGTACAGGATGCCTCTCTTAAGTCAATAGAAGAATATGTAAGTACATCCGGAACAGCTTTCCCGATAGGTGAGATTCTGATGAAATCAGAGATCACAGCCAACTATTTTCTGGAAAAAAATCCGCGTACAGGAAAAACCTGGCAGTTAAATGACAGGGTCAGAAAGGGTGATCTATTAGCCAGATTGGAAGATCAACAATATATTAATGATATAAAACTTGAAACCACCCAGCTTAATCTTGAACTCACGGAGAGTCAGCTTACACAACAGAAATCACTTTATGAAAAAGGAGGAGTGACGCTATTTGATCTTAAAACGGCAGAAATCAATAAGGCAAATGCCAAGTCAGCCCTGGTAAGTGCAAATCTTTCAATGGCCAAGACCAGGATTACTGCTCCAATAGATGGTGTTATAGTTGAATTACCATACTATACACAGGGGACAAGGGTAAATACCGGCTCAGATATTGTAGAAATAATGGATTACCAGATGATGTATATGAACGTTCAGCTACCTGAAAAGTATGTTTCTGTTATAAAACCTGATCAAGCAGTCAAACTGACAAATTATACCATTCCAAAGGACACCCTAATCGGGAATATAACCCAGCTATCGCCTGCTATAAATGCAGACACAAGAACCTTCCCCGGAACAATTATGATACGTAATCCAAAATTTCAATTATTGCCTGGAATGTTCGTCAAGGCAGATATTGTTATAAACCATAAAGACTCTGTTATTGTAATCCCTAAAAGTATAATACTGGCCCGGCAGCGAGGCAAAACGATTTTTGTTATCGACCGGGGGGGAACAGCTTCTGAACGAATAATCCGGACTGGACTTGAAAATCTGACGAATGTAGAAGTAACCGGAGGTTTGTCAAAGAATGAACGTTACGTAACAGTTGGTTTTGAAACACTGAGCACCAGGTCAAAGGTCAAAATAATTAAATAATAATCATGAACAGGATTGCTCAATTTGCTGTAAAATACCCTGTTACAGTTTCTATGCTCGTACTCGGCATAGTATTACTCGGGGTTATATCTCTTGGAAAACTGGGAACCGATCTCTTTCCAAACCTGAACAGTCCGAAGATATATATTCAGCTTACGGCAGGAGAAAAGCCACCGGAAGAAATCGAAAAAAATTATGTTGAACAGATAGAATCACTTTGCATGAGACAGAGTGATGTCATTAATGTATCGTCTGTCTCCCAGGTGGGCGCTGCAGAAATAACGGTTGAATACAGCTGGAACAAAGATATGGATGAGGCCTTTCTCGATTTGCAGAAAGCGCTAAGCTCTTTCAGCCAGAATTCTGACCTCACTGAGTTTGATATTTCTCAATATGATCCAAATGCCTCTCCTGTAATGATTGTGGGACTGAAGAACAAGGCTATCACTGACATGGATGAACTGAGGAAAGTTGCAGAAAATTACATCAGGAACGAACTTATCAGAATTGAAGGCATAGCTGATGTAAAACTTACCGGTCAGGAAGAGAGTCAGGTAGTGATTGAAACCAATAAATATATACTTGAATCTTTTGGATTGACCTCAGACGCTATTGCAGCTCAGATAGCAAATTATAACAAGAATGTATCGGGTGGTTCAATAGTTGATCTTGGCCTTAAATATGTGGTTAAAGGGGTCAGTGTTATGAGTAATCTGACTGATCTTGAGAATATAGTAGTTGGTTTTAAACAGGTATCCTCTCAGACTGCCTCAACAGCAGCAGCATCAACAGGAGGAACTACCACTGTTTCTTCTACAGACAAAGTTCCTGTATATCTTCGCGATGTTGCAACCATAAAATATGAAAACAAAGATCCTCAGAATATTATCACGCTTAACGGCGAACGTTGCATAGGTTTGTCAATTTATAAAGAGCCCAAGTATAACACCGTTGAAGCTGTCAAGAACCTTGACAAAGCTTTGGGCACACTTGCAAAAGCTCTCCCCGGGTATGAATTCACTGTTGTAAAGGACCAGGGAAAATACATTGACAACGCAATCAAGGAGGTAAAAAATTCAGGTCTGATCGGGATTTTCCTGGCAATGATTGTTCTGTATGTTTTTCTTCGGAGGATAGGTACTACCATGGTGGTAAGTGTTGCAATTCCTATTTCCATTATAGCAACATTCAATCTCATGTATTTCAATCATCTGACATTAAACATAATGACTTTGGGCGGACTGGCGCTCGGGGCCGGCAGGCTCGTTGATGACGCCATTGTTGTACTCGAGAATATTACAAGGAACAGAGATGAAGGAATGTCATTACGCGAAGCAGCAATCGTTGGGACCGGACAGGTCGGAGGAGCTATTACCGCTTCAACAATAACAACTATTGTTGTCTTCCTGCCAATCGTTTATCTCAGGGGCGCTTCCGGTGAAATGTTCAAAGACCAGGCCTGGACTGTGGCTTTTGCACTGATTTCATCATTATTTGTTGCTATGCTGGTAATTCCTATGCTGGTAAGTACCCTTTTTCGAGAAAAGGTAAAGAATAGCCGGAGTGTTCAGCTCAGCAGCCCGATGCAATTCAGATGGTATCCTAAATTTCTTTCCAAAGTCATTGAAAAAAGATTGCTTGTAATAATCCTTTCCATCCTGTTTATGGGATTTGCAGTAATTCTCATTCCAAGACTCGGAAGCGAATACATGCCTAAATCAGCTTCATCCGAATTTACCATTGGATTGAAACTTCCGGAAGGGACAAATCTTCAGCGTACCCAAAACACTATAAAGGAAATAGAGGGAACTATAAACGAACTTCTCGGCAATAAAGTGAGCATGATTTACAGCCAGGCCGGCGGAGATATAAATACAACAACCAGCCAGTCGGCAACTTCCTCAAATGAGAATGTTGCAAACATTAAAATCTTCCTGAAGAATGAATTTGCATCTGCAACGGAGGACGCTATCAGAACAGTTGAGAAATTCCTTAAAACCATTCCTGATCTTGAGGTCAGCTTTTCCCAGGAAGAATCGGAACTACAGACTACTCTGGGAACAAACGAAGCTCCGTTTGTTGTTGAGGTAAAAGGGAAAGACTATACCGAGATTGAAAAAATAATTAAGGAATCAAAAACTGCTCTTATGAATAACAGCGGTCTGTATAATATCACAACCTCCCTTGATGAGGGGACTCCCGAAATAGAAGTGGCGGTTGACAGGTTTAAGACCAGTTATTACAATGTGCCTGTGACCAGTGTAATCAGCCAGATCCAAAGTTATCTTTCAGGTGCTTCAGCAGGTACTATGGAAAAGGAAGGTGAAGAGAAGGACATTATTATAAAGCTCGGGGATCTGTCACTTCATCAGCTTGAAGATCTGTTGATTACTGCAGGTTCTGTAAAGGTACCTCTGAGTTCGTTAGCATCTGTAAAGAAAGTCATATCTCCTAGAGAAATTACCAGGCGAGATCAGAGCCGGACAAGCTATATATACGCCATGGTTAATAAATCCAGGCCTTTTGATAAAGTTGTCAGGGATGCAGGCGAATTGTTGAAATCAGTTCCATTACCCGCCAACTACAGGATTCAGATAACAGGTGAGGAACTGATGAGAAAAGAATCAATGTCTAATCTGACATTTGCTCTGGTTCTATCAATTATACTGGTATTCATGGTTCTGGCAGCTGAATTTGAATCGATAATTCAACCATTTGTTATCCTGCTGACAATACCTCTTGCTGCGGTAGGAACCATTCTGACATTTTTCATACTTGGAAAAAGTCTTAATATGATGGCATATATAGGTATCATTATGCTTGGAGGAATTGCAGTGAGTAATGCAATAATCCTTATTGATCGTATTAATCAGCTTCGTCAGTCAGGATTAAACAAAAAAGACTCAATTGTAACAGCAGGATCTCAGAGAATAAGACCTATCTTAATGACAAGTCTCACAACAATATTTGCTCTTCTTCCACTTACAATCGGTATCGGAGAAAGTGCATCGCTCAGATCTCCAATGGCACTTGCAGTGATAGGAGGACTGGTTACATCAACCATCCTCACCCTGATAGTTATACCCTGTGTATATTGGATTTTTGATTCCTTCAGTGAAATGATCACAAGGAAAAAGCCGGTGAAGGAATAGTTTATTTATGATGACTAAGACCAGTAAATAAAATGAATTTCATTATAAAAAGAAAGGTTCTGATATGTATGGTCTTCATCGGGCTTACATTACTTGGGTATGTATCCTATAAAAGACTCCCGATAGAACTTTTTCCCAATTCACAGCTTCCGACTCTTATTGTTCAGGTTACAACATCGCTTGAGCTCGATCCCAATTATATTGAAAGCAAGGCTATAGTCCCTCTTGAAGGCGCCATAGGTACACTTGAAGGCATTGAAAAGATTGAATCAAATATTACATCCCGATCAGGGACGATAATCCTTTATTACAATCAGAATGCCGACATGAAATATGCCAACCTGAAGCTACAGGAGAAGATAAATGTGGTGAAGACAACTCTGCCTGCACAGTTCAAAATTACTGTTGTAAAAATTGATCTAACTCAGATTACAAGCCAGTTCATGGAGTTGCAGATCAGAGGGGAAGGAGGAATTGACAGGATACGTAATGTGACAGATGAGTCAATATCACCTGAACTTGAGAATATTACAGGCATTGCTGGTGTTCAGGTATATGGAGGTCAGCAAAAATCCATTGAAGTAAGACTGAATGAAAAAGCATGCAAAGCCTACGGGATAACCATGGCACAGGTGACTAACCTTCTGAACAACAATGGCAGAGATAAAACTTTTGTCGGGTCGGTAAAAGAAGGGACGAATAAGTTTTTTGTAAATGTAACATCTGAATATACTGATGTTAAAG
>JBARBF010000119.1:0-21192 GCA_049792755.1 Bacteroidales bacterium
ATGTTCAATGTTCAATGTTCAATGTTCAATGTTCAATGTTCAATGTTCAATGTTCAATGTTCAATGTTCAATGTTCAATGTTCAATGTTCAATGTTCAATGTTTTGTACTTTTATTTTTATCTTTTATCTTTTGTCTTTTATCTTTTATCTTCATATAGCCTTCCCTGCCAGGTATTAAGTTCCTCCAGTCGTTTTTCGATAAGATTAACTATCTGATCGGTCCGTTTTTTACCCCAGCCCTCACCTGTCAAAAAACGAGGTGGCGCTTCACCGGTAAAACGCTCGACTACAATATCGGGATTCAGCCGTTCAAGGAAAACAATAAAGAAATCAAGGTACTCGTCCCATGTAAAGAGTTCAAAATCATCAGGATTATATTTAAATTCTGTCTCCATGGCAGTTCCTTTTATTATTTGTAACTGGTGAAATTTAACGGTGGTAATCGGTAACCTTGATATGATCTCGACCTGATTCAGCATCTCTTCACGGGTTTCTCCCGGTAAACCAAAAATAAAATGAGCTCCTGTGTTTATTCCCAGTGCGGATGTCTTTTCCAGTGCAGAAACGGCATTTTCAAATGTATGTCCACGATTGATCCGGTAAAGTGTTTTATTATAACATGATTCAATTCCAAACTCAACTGCCACATAGTATCTGTCTGAAAGCTCCCTGATGTATTCAAGTTTTTCGTTATCAATGCAATCGGGTCTGGTTCCTATTATGAGACCCGCAACACCCGGATAACCGAGAGCTTCTTCATAAAGTTTCTTTAATGTTCCGAGGGATGCATAAGTATTGGAATACGCCTGAAAATAAGCCAGATATGAAACAGCTTCATTATACCTCCATTTATGAAATTTAATCCCCTCACGAATCTGCTCAGAAATTGATTTCACAGGCTGGCAATATGAAGGATTGAACGCATCATTATTACAATAAGTACACCCGCCTGAGCTTTTTGATCCATCGCGGTTTGGACAGGTGAAGCCGGCATCAATTGAAACCTTCTGCACTCTTGCACCATAAATTTTTCTGAAATAATTGGAATAGGCATTGAATCTTCGTTCATGCCCCCATGAAAAGGCTTTTGTTTCTCCAATGACCGGCATCATTCAGGCTGATACAATTTTGTTTTTATCAACATACCATATATAGGCATCAATATCATTATACCCCATTTCTAGCAGAAGATTGCGATACTGGACAACCTGTTCAGCATAACGGGAATTCTCTTCTCCAAATTTGAAATCGATTATTGTTGTTTTTCCATTTTTAAAAATCACCCTGTCGGGCCGGCGTGCAGTCCCAGTCGGAAGAAGGATTCCTGCTTCAGTCATTACTTTATTATCAGGCTTAAACCAATCCGCAACCTGAGGCATACTTATCATCTCATTTACTCTCTTTTCAATATCAGCTGATTCTTTTTCAGACAACTTACCTTCCAGAACAAGTCTTCTGACAGCAACGGAAATGTCAGCAGGTATAATTATACCTTCAAAGATCTCATGCATCAGGTTTCCATAATTAATTTTTTTTATTATGGCCGGACTCTCCGACGAAAAATAATTTTCTCCATGAAGCTTAAGCTTGAGTGAATCTATTGTCTGACTTACAAGATATCTTGAAGAGATAAGATTTTTCTTGTCAGTTATCTCGCCTTTACTTTCAGGGATCTCTCCAAATTCGAACACATTTGTCTCATCATTGAAGTGGCTCTTCAGTGAAAGTCCCTTATTGTCATGAAGTTCATGAGTTAAAGTCAATGCATTCTTTAGTACTCCGGCAATTGTATTATCGTATTTTGGATTATCAGTTGAAAAACCGTACAGGATGTCTTTTGCCCTGGTAAGCGCAACATATAAAAGATTAATATTATCAAGATATACTGAATATTTCTCTTCTTTATAATAGTCTGCAAATATTGTGTTATTCAGTTCTTTACTATATTTCACCGGTAATATTCCAAGATCATTGAAGGGTGACATTTCAGGTCTCACCCATAAGACCGGTTGTCTGAACGGCATATGATCGAGGTCCCATGAAATAAAGGGTAAAATGACCACTTTGAATTCGAGACCCTTCGACTTATGAATGGTCAGAATTCTTAAAGCGTCCTGATTACCGGGAAGAACAACAGATTTCTTTTTCCCGCTCTCCTCCCACCAATCGAGAAATTTTTGTATACCGGCATTTTCATTGCCCATGAAACTTAAAACATAATCCTGAAAAGTGTTAAGGAAGGGTATATTCCAGGGATAGTCGCCCAGCCTGAAAAATTTTATTATGCTTTCTATTGCCTCAAACAGTTGCACTTGCCTTATCATATCCAGAAAATTCTCAAACCCTTCAGGGAAATAAACACGTGATACTTCGATTAATTTATCACTTTGAAGGGATATCTTTTCAGCTTCGGGGTTACCGGTTGCCATCAGGAAAAACCGTAACATAGTTGCCCTGTTGATATAATCCTGAGGATCATAAATCACCGTGATTACACTTATCAGAAAAATAATTACAGGGGAATTCGACAGCAATAATGAATCGTTTGAAACAGCATTGAAATTATATCTTTCACTTTTACCAGGAGTATTATTATTGTAACCTAGCAATGTATTAAGAACCTGAGCGCCTTCCTTGCTGTCTCTCACAATAATACCAATATCAGAAGCTTTATAACCCTTGTCCTGTAACGATTCAATAACAACCGGAATACGCTCAAGCACAGCTTCCTTCCATTTCTTCCGGTCATCATTTTCAATGAACTCAATCCTTACAAATCCGCCGTCGCTTCTGCAAGGATCTGCCTGAACAGCTTCAGAATAGAGCTTCCTGAAACTTAAAGGAAACATTTCCTCCGCTAACATTTTGTCTATCAGATCAGGGATCAGCGTAAAAAGGGAGTTATTAAACTTAATAATATTAGACCGACTTCGCCAATTAGTTGTCAACGGTTCGCTGAATATTCTTTTATTATCCACCATTTTTACCAGATCTTTTCCAAGGATCCGCCAGTCACTGTTCCTCCAGCGGTAAATAGATTGTTTTACATCTCCGACGACAAGGTTATCATGTCCCTCTGCCATACTGTTTTCAATCAACGGTCTGAAGTTATTCCATTGTATTATTGATGTATCCTGGAACTCGTCTATCATGAAATTTTCGTAACTGTTTCCTACCTTTTCGTAAATAAAGGGTGACTGATCTTCCTTTGTAATAAGGTTAATCACTTCACCCGCATCGGATAGAAGAAACCTGTTTTCTGAAGTGGTAATAAGATGCACATTATGAAGTACATCGGATAAGATTCCAAGTGCATAAATGTTTGAGAGAACACTCAACGCACTCCGGTAAAAAACTACATTTTCATTATAATAATGTATTGCCTCCCGGAGTATTGCGTCCAGTCCGCTATTGATTGCACTCTCAAGCTGTGGCGCAGGGATGCCGGTCGACCACCTTGGTGGTTCATTATTAATTTCAAGCACATAGCGGTTGGGTTCCTTAATATATCCTGAAACCAGCGATCTTATGAATGATGGTATTCCCTGCCCTTTTCTGTAGAACATATCATCCGACAGTTCAAATTTTGAAAAGATTTCATATGCTCTTTTTCCAAGGTTTTCCAGTTCTTTCTCAAATGATTGAGATATTGTCCGGATTTTGTTAATATAAGCAAGAAGGAATGTTTTATCTTCAAGTTTTGATCGCTCTTCAAAAGACAGGATCTTGAATTTTTCTTTAAACAACTCCTCTGCAAGTCTGATTATACCCGCTTTCAGATTCCAGCTCTTCTCCTCTTCAATATTTGACTTTGCATAAGTAATCAACCAGTTTTTAAGCTGATTGTCAACGGCTGCAGATGCAATCATTTCATCTACAGCAGCGGATAGTATTGTACTATGATCAAGTTCAATGCTAAATCCTGAATGAAGCCCGGCCTCTCTGGCAAAAGCACGAAGAACCTTCTGGAAAAAACTATCTATAGTTGAAACAGAAAACCTTGAGAAGTCATGCAGAATTGCATTTAATATCTCTTTTGACTCCTTCCTGATCCAATCTTCTGTTTTGCCAGTGGCTTTGACTATTCCAGCTATATAATCTGATTCTTCACCAACAGCGAGTTTATGCAGATGATCAAGTATCCTTGACTTCATTTCTGCGGTTGCTTTATTGGTGAAAGTCACTGCCAGAATCTTTCTGTAATTATATCTCGATCTGAAGAGATGTGCGAGATAAATAGCTGTCAGCTTGTAAGTTTTACCCGATCCGGCTGAAGCGCTATATATAGTGAGCGTGCCTTGTCCCATGATGGTCTAAAGTTACCTCTTTTTATATAACTTTGCAGCGTGAATAAAAAAGTGGTCGTCGGATTATCCGGAGGGGTTGACTCAAGCGTTGCTGCATGGGTTCTGAAGGAACATGGTTATGATGTTATCGGTCTGTTTATGAAAAACTGGTACGATACAACAGGCCTTCTTCAGAGTGATTGTCACTGGGAAGATGATCTGATGTTTGCTGAAATGGTTGCAAAAAAGCTAAAAATTCCTTTTCACCAGGTAGATCTTAGCGGAGAATATCGCCAGAGAGTTGTTGACTATATGTTTGCCGAATATGCTAAGGGTCGTACTCCTAACCCTGACGTTCTGTGCAACAGGGAGATAAAGTTCGATTCTTTTACTGTGGAAGCCCGGAAATTAGGTGGCGATTTTGTTGCTACAGGTCATTATTGCAGAAAAGGAAGCATCAGGATTAATAATGCAGTTATCCACAGACTCCTTACGGGTAAAGATACGAACAAAGATCAAAGTTATTTTCTCTGCCAGCTGAACCAGGAACAACTTTCTACAGCTCTGTTCCCCATTGGAAATCTTATAAAGTCAGAAGTACGTAAAATTGCTGATAATCTAGGACTTGTTACAGCTCAACGAAAAGATTCGCAGGGAATTTGTTTTGTAGGTAAGGTACATCTGCCGACTTTTCTGCAGCAGAAGCTGGCAGCTAAAAGGGGAGATATTGTTGAAATTGTTGAAAGAGCTGAGGGGGATGAAAAGATAGCAGATATTGAAGGCATTAAAACATATTTGTACCCTCAGATGTCTGAAGGCCTGCCTGAAAATGAAGTAGCAGAAAGTTTACTTTCAGAAATGGCAGCTCCATTCAGGTACGAGATATCGTCGGGGCATATTATTGGAACACATAACGGTGCTCATTTCTTTACCATTGGACAGAGGAAGGGGATGAATGTCGGTGGACACAAAGAGCCTCTGTTTGTAATAGGAATCGATGTAGATAAAAACTTCGTATATGTCGGTGAAGGTCAGGCGCATCCGGGATTGAATCGAAAAGGGCTGTTTATCGTAAAGGACGAGACGCACTGGATCAGAAATGATTTAAAAATGTCAGCCGGTGATTGTCGCGATTACATGGTGAGAATAAGATATCGTCAACCGTTACAGCGTGCAAGGTTATACTCCCGTGAAAAAGGTCTCTATATAATATTTGATAAACTTCAGCGGGGTATAGCCCCGGGACAGTTTGCTGCATGGTATGATGGTGACGAAGTGATCGGGTCGGGAGTGATAGATAAATGACAGAGTCCAAACACATTCATATTATGCTTCTTTTGGGGATGAATTATTCTTCTTCTGAAAACTGACAACAAACACACCGGCAAAGATCAGTAAGGCTGAAACAATCATCACAAAATCAATATGATCCTGACCCATAAGTGTTGCCAGATATGCTGCAATTATTGGCTGAGTGTAAGTATAAGTACTGACAATTGTCGGGCTGAGTCGTCTGAGACCAAATGTAATAAACAGATAACCGAGGTAGGTGGCTCCGACTATAACAAAACCGATCTGGAGCCATGCGTTTAAATGGATAGACGACCAATCCATCGTACTCCACTGGTGATAACCAACAGGAATATTGGTAATCATTCCGAATAAAAAGGTCCATTTCATCACCGTTACCGGGTGATACTTTTCCAGCATCCTTTTAATAATTACAGTATAAAATGCCCAGCTTATGGTATTCACCATAGAAAAAATATCTCCCAGGAAGGCCGAACTGGCAAGGTCAGGCATTCCGTTCTGCAGTATTAATAAAAGTACACCTGAAAGTCCTATGGCAAGACCCGTACCTTTCAGAAAGGTAATTTTCTCTCTAAGTATAAGGGCTGCAAAGACAAATGCAAAAATCGGGTTTGTTGAGAGAATAATAGAAGAGTTTACGGGTGTTGTCATATCAAGTCCTACCAGGAAAAGTGTCTGGTTTATTACTACCCCAAAAAAAGAACAGCCGAAAAGATATAATAAATCTTTTCTGTTCACAGGTTCTTTCGGCATAAAGAGGCTTGTCATCCAGAACAATGCTGCTGCAGAAATACTCCTTAATGAAACGAGGGCAAAAGGTTTTATGTGATCGGGCATTACAGCCTTGGCAATTGAGTAATTAAGGCCATAAATAATATTGGCTGCCAGAAGTGACAAATGCGCCCAGGTTTTTACACGGCTCTTATGCATGCTCGGAATTTGAGTCGCAAAAGTATAAAAAGCTATAAGACTTTCAAATAATCGTCTCCCGATATCTAATATCTTTCCCCTCTTATCCCTAAGATCTGCACAGATCATTTAAAACTGCGGAAGACATCTGATCTATTTCAGCGTAAATTAGATATATTTGAAAAAAATAAAAATGAAAAAGATTTCTGTAATAAGTGGCGGGTCGGGTGGCCTTGGATTTGAGATTGCCAGCCTTCTTATTAAATCGGGGAAAAATGTCCTGGTACTAGGCCGGAATAATGAGAAACTGACACATGCTTTATCCATGTTGCAAAAATCTTCAAAGAATTCTGTGGCAGAATCATTGATTTGCAATATCGGGAAGGAAGAGGATATCATAAAGATCGGCGAATTCCTTACAAGTAAATCATATGTTGTGGAATATCTTATCAACAATGCGGGTATGGGACTTTTCACAAAAGCACAATATTCTACTTCAGCATTAATTGACAAGCTCTTTGAAGCCAACCTCAAAGGAATGATACTTCTTACATCCGAAATACTCAGGATAACACCTGAAGATCATGAACTTACTATAGTTAACATAATGTCTACCTCTGCACTTCTCGGAAGAGCGGAAGAGACAATTTATTGTGCTGCGAAGTGGGGTGCAAGAGGTTATACGGAGGCGCTCAGGACAGAATTAAAAGGATCGAAAAGAAATATCATTGCAGTATATCCCGGTGGTATGAAAACGGATTTCTGGAATATTCCGGGACAAAATCGTGATATCAGCACTTTTATGGACCCTGCAGAAGTAGCCGAAAAAATCGTGAATGCTGTAATTGTTACTGATAAGATGTTTGTAACAGATATTACTATTAATAGAAAAAAATAGGCTTGTAGAGACCCGCAAGTTGCGCGTCTCAATTAAGACAAATTATTATTATAAGCGATAATCTGTTTTTTTAACAGTCACATTCGAACCTTTAGATAAGAGACACGCAAGTTGCGCGTCTCAATTAAGACAAATTATTATTATAAGCGATAATCTGTTTTTTTAACAATCACATTCGAACCTTTAGATAATAGACGCGCAAGTTGTGCGTCTCTACTAAGACAACCTGTTTTTATAATCAACATAACTGAATTCCCTGATTAATCTGAATTTCCCCTCTCTTGTCCATATTCCGATTGAGGGATGATGCACTCCATTAAATGTAGTTGTCTTGACCATCGTATAATGTATCATATCGAGAAATACAATCCTGTCACCCGGAACAAGTTCCTTTTCGAATGACCAATCCCCCATAACATCTCCCGACAAACATGAATTTCCTCCCATTCTGTAAGCAGGTTTTCCAGGAACAGGGTTGGTTGCACCTCTTATTTTTGGTTTATAAGGCATTTCAAGACAATCGGGCATGTGTGCAGTAAAGGAAACGTCAAGAACAGCAGTCTTTATTCCCCTGTTTTCTACAACATCTTCAACTGTAGCCACCAGTTCCCCTGTTTCCCAGGCAAAAGCACTACCTGGTTCAAGTATTATATGAAGACCTGTTTCCCTATGAAATCGTTGAAGAACTTTTATCAGATGATCTGCTTTATAATCCTTTCCTGTGATAAGATGGCCACCGCCCATATTGATCCATTTCAGCTTATGAAAAAACTTCCCGAATTTTTCTACAACCACATTCAGCACTTTTTCGAGAGCGTAGGAGTCTGATTCAAAGAGTACATGGAAATGAAGCCCTTCAATTCCTTCAGGCAGCCCATCCTTCAGATCTTCTGCAATTATTCCTAGTCTTGATCCCGGTGAACAAGCATTATACAATCCATTGGTAATCTCTGAGAATTCGGGATTTATTCTTAACCCCGCTGACGTTTTTTTTGGAAAGTTTTGCAATTCATTCGAATACTTTCTGAATTGAGTTAAAGAATTAAAGGTGATATGAGAACTGTACTTTAGAATATAAAAGAATTCACTCGTTTTATAAGCAGTAGAATATGTATGTGCCGGAGATCCTATTTCCTCAAAACAAAGACGTGCCTCATCAACTGAACTTGCTGCGGCTCCTGAGATATATTCCTTCAGAATAGGGAAAACGCCCCACATCGCAAATCCTTTAAATGCCAGAATTATCTCAGCTCCCGATTCATCAGACACATGTTTAATTAAAGAGAGGTTCTTCCGAAATCTCTCTTCATCAATCACATAACAAGGTGATGGTATTTTGGAATAATCTATTGACATTTTAAAGTTTTAAAAAAAAATATATATTCCCTTCTGGTCACTTTGTGTTTTACTTTGTGATACTATATGGTTTATGGATTTTTTTTACCACAAAGGAACACAAAGGTCACGATAGCTATCGCGATCACTAAGGTTCAAAAATGTTTTTAAGTTATACTATAATAAAGATTAAAGTTCCAAATCAACATTATGCAACTCCACCCATGGCAGACCCAGCCGGTTTAATTCTTCCATAAAGGGATCAGGATCAAACTCTTCAACGTTGAAAACACCGGGTTTTTTCCAGATTCCTTTCAGGTACATCATAGTGCCTATTGCGGCCGGTACGCCGGTTGTATAGCTTACTGCCTGTGAGCCTGTCTCTGCAAAAGCTGCTTCGTGGCTACAATTATTATAAACATAGTATGTTTTTACTTTCCCGTCTTTTACTCCCCTTATGCGACATCCGATTGACGTCTGACCTTTGTAGTTTTGTCCAAGTTCTCCGGGATCAGGAAGTACAGCTTTCAAAAATTGAATTGGAATTACTTCTCTCCCATGAAACATTACAGGCTCAATTCCAGCCATTCCAATATTTTGAATTACACGCAGATGTGTTAAATATTCCTGTCCAAATGTCATCCAGAATCTTGCCCGTTTAAGAGTTGGAAAATTCTTCACAAGCGATTCCAGTTCCTCATGATAAATTAAGTACGATTCCATTTGACCAATTCCGGGGTAGTTTAATGGTTTATGAATTTCGTGTGGTTTAGTCAAGATCCATTTACCGTCCTCCCAGTATTTGCCTTTTTGTGTAACCTCTCTTATATTGATTTCAGGATTAAAATTGGTGGCGAAAGGTTTACCATGGTCACCCGCATTACAGTCAACGATATCCAGATAATGTATTTCATCAAAGTGATGCCTGGCGGCATAGGCAGTGTAAACAGACGTCACACCCGGATCGAAACCGCATCCAAGAATTGCCGTTATCCCAGCCTTTTTAAATCTGTCGATATATGCCCATTGCCATCCGTATGCATACTTTGCTTCTTCCAGTGGTTCATAGTTAGCCGTGTCAAGATAAGCAACACCAGTTTCAAGGCATGCGTCCATTATATGCAGATCCTGGTATGGTAGAGCAACATTAACAACTATATCAGGCTTAAATGACCTTATAAGTTTTACTAATTGCGGTACCTTATCAGCATCCACCTGTGCTGTCTGAATCTGATTATTTCCGATTTTCCCAGCAATAGTATCGCATTTTGATTTTGTTCTGCTGGCCAACATGATCTCTGTAAAAACCTCTGGCAGAGATGCCATCTTATGAACTACAACCGTACCGACTCCCCCGGCACCTATTACTAAAACTTTTCCCATAATCATTATTAATAAGAATGAAATATAAACCGCTTGAAAATAAATTAGTTAGGTTGAAATTAACTGATAATCAAAAGTATTAAACAACGTAAATGAATTATCAACTAATATGTTCCAAATATAAGATTTTAAAATCACCCATCAATTTACTTCTGTCTCTCAAAAGTACTGCAAAACACAAAACTATAATCTGATATAGAGTAAGATTCTACCTGTTCGAGAGGAGTTTTCTTACATAAGTCAGGCTTTCAGGTGTACCTATGTCAACCCAATAACCTTCGTTGTGCTTTAAAGTGTAAATTTTATGTTCTGCTGCAAGGTTCAGATAAAGAGTCACCATGGAATAAATACCTTCACCCATATAATTAAATATTTCCGGTTCGACAATATGCATACTCGAAAATGCTATTTCTGACAATCCGTTTTCCGAAACACCTGCAAGAATTTGTTCTCCGTTTGATTTATTCCGCCATCCCCGAAGCTGACCTTTATTATCAACCAGCAAAAATCTTTTTCCAGGACGATTTCTTACTGCAAGCGTAGCCAGACCTTTCTTTTCAAGATGCAATGCATAAAGAACAGATAGATCAAAATCAGATATGATATCCACATTATAGAGAAGGAATGGATCTTTTCCGAAAAAGTTCCGTGCTTTATAGAGTCCCCCTCCGTTTTCAAGAAGCTTATCTCTCTCATCTGACACAGAGATTTTAAATCCTTTTTTATTAAGCCTTTTTACCTCATCTTCTACCAAATCAGCGAAATAATGCACATTAATTATTATGTCTTCAAATCCAGATCCAGTGCATTTCTCAACTGCCATCTGAAGAGTAGTTTTTCCATTGATGTCCACGAGAGCTTTTGGAATACTTTTTGTTATATTGCCAAGTCGTTTACCCAATCCCGCGGCAAATATCATTGCTTTCATGTTATTCCAGAATAGATTTTATTTAAATTATCAGCTATTGTTCCTTCTAAAGATCACATGTTGTTTGATGCTTGTTGCTTGTTGCTTGTTATTCATGTGATTGATTCTTCTCTAACTCATTGTAGATCTGAACTCCGGGTATCATTCTGACCGTTTGAAACAATTCAGTAAGATTAAGAGGAAGTTCTTTTGAATCAATTAATTGTATAAATAGTTTAACTGCCGGAACTATGCTTCCCGTAAATGTCGGCTTCTTTTCATACAGTCCTCTGAATCCGAATGCTCCAAGGGCCTGCATAAGCCTGATCATACTGAAACCGGCATAATAACCTCTGAATTCTGCATTGCTCTCACCTGATACGGAACAGAAATTACTTATATGGTAATCAAGAAGTTTTTCACGCGACTTTTCAGGTATATGGGCTTTAGCATCAAACAACAGAGAAGCTACATCATACTGCGGAGCACCTTTTCTTCCTCCCTGATAATCGATGAACCATGGTTCTCCGCCAACAAGCATAACATTTGCCGATTGGAAATCCCTGTAAAGGAAATAGTCCTGCCTTGTCTCAAGAAGAAAATCAGCGAGTAAATTAAAGTCATGTTCCAGCCTGCGTTCATTAAATGGAGCCGTTACAAGCTTCAGAAACATATATTTAAAATAATTCATATCCCACATCATCGATTGTCTGTCGAAGCTTTTGTGCGGATAACAAAGATCAAGGTTAAGTCCGTCTATCCCTTTTATCTGGAAATCAATAAGTTTATCGAGAATTTTCCGGTATATTTTCTCAGCTTCAGCATCAAATCCTGTCAGTTCCTGCCTCTGCTGCAACCATGTAAACAGGTTTATATCACCAAGATCCTGAAGAAAATAGACAAATTTCTCAGGAAGATATCCGAATATTTCAGGCACCGGAAGTCCTATGGAAATAAATTGATCTGTAAAGCCAATAAAAGCCTCGTTTTCTTCACGATTCGGATTATATGCTCCAATTACGCTTCTCCCGCCTGTCAGAATTCTAAAGTACTTCCTGTCGGAGCCCGATTGTGGTAAAGCCGATATTCTTATTTCAGATTCTCCGAATAGTTCCTTGTACCCATTTGATATAATCTCAATTTCGCCCATTAATTTTTCTTTGTATTGTTACTTTTGCCTGAACAATGGACATGCCATGGCATGTCCCTACTTTTGTCTTTTTACTTTTGTCTTTTGTCTTTACAGCCTTATCATAATCTTCTTTCTGTATAGGATAAGCGCCACACTCCATATGAGCAACACCTGAATGACTGCAAACAAGAGACTTCCATTAAGGTTGCCGGCAACCGGTACGCAAATCTTAGAATATATCCAGTCATAAAGATTAATTGTACCGCTATCTGAAGTAATTTTAATTATCAACATAAGCCTTGTCCAGATTCCTGAAAGAAAATAGGCAAAAATGGCATTTGTACCAAATATCAGAAAAAACTTTCCCCAGATCTGGAATTTTAGTACGTCGGTTATAAGGTAGATTACTGCAAGAATACCCATGGCAATGCCCCCTGAATACAGAACATATGAGCTAGTCCATAAAGGTTTATTTATAGGAAAAATCATACCCCAAAAGTAACCGAGTCCTGTAGCTGCTGCACCTAGCAGAAGAAGTTTAAGTACAGTTTTTCCACTGGCAGAACCTTGCGCAAGCATTCCTCCGATAAAATACCCAATAACAACTGTACCAATTGCAGGCAGAGTACTTAATAATCCTTCCGGTTCAAAAGGAATTCCAAATCCTTTGTAAAGATGGTTCCTGCCAATAAAAGCGATGTCTGCTTTAAGCACAAGATTTCCGTTCAGACTATAGGGATCGGCACCACCGAAAAACGATAGTAAACCCCAGTAAAACAGTAATATAACACCAACTACGATCCAAAGATATTCCCGTTTGACAGTCAGACAGATAATAGCACCCAGTCCGTAGGCAAGTGCAATTCGTTGCAGGACACCCATTATTCTGACAGTGGAATAATCCCTTCCAAAGTCCGGAAAAATATTAAGGAACAAGCCTAAGGCAAATACAGCCGCTACTCGTCTGAAGATCCTGAGAATGGAACTTCCATTTAATTCGCCTCCATATTTTTTAAGAGAAAACCATGTTGACATACCTGCAATAAACAGGAAGAACGGGAAAACAAGATCTGTAGGAGTACAACCATTCCATTTTGAATGTTCCAGAGGAGAATAAACATATTGCCAGCTCCCGGGAGTATTGACTATTATCATAAATGCTATTGTCAACCCCCTGAAGATATCAAGGGAAACTAACCTTCCACTGCCTTTTGCCATGAATAAGATCAAATAATATCTGGTAAAAATAATAATTAAAGCTGATTTCAGCTTTAGAACCAAAGAGGAACTAAAAATTCTTAAAATGCAGAAAACGTAACCGTTTTATTGATTTTTTCCTTTGTGCTGCTTGGAGTTGTACTTTGTGTTCCCTTGTGGTTAATTTTTTTTTTACCACGAACGAACACGAAGGTTATCACTAAGGCACGCAAAGGGACAATGCTTTTCGATCACAATAATTATTACTTTTGAATTTGAAATTTTTATTAATTCAAAGCCTCAATAAATCATGCAATTAAAAAGCCTTTTGTCAGTCCTGATTTTGACATTTATTTCTTTTATTCCTGTCGGATCACAAAATATTGACCCGCCTTTTTTAAAATATATGAATCATCCATGGGTAGATTCTGTTATGAAGACCCTTTCCCTTGATCAGCAAATAGCACAATGCATCTGGATTGCGGGTTATTCCAACGGTGATGTATCTCACGAAGTTGAAGTAAGCGACATAATCAGGAAATTTGGAGTAGGTGGTATTGTTTTCTTCCAGGGAACTGCTGTAAGACAAGCCGAACTGACCAATTATTACCAGAGAATTTCGAAAGTACCGCTGCTAATATCTCTCGATGCTGAATGGGGAATAGGAATGAGAATAGATAATGTTGATAAATTTCCCTATCAGATGACATTGGGTGCAATAAAAAATGATTCACTTATATACCAGTTTGGAAAAGCTGTTGCCCGGCAATTCAGGCGACTCGGAATGCAGGTGAACTTTGCTCCAGTTCTCGACATCAATGTCAACGCTCAAAATCCGGTTATAAACTACCGTTCTTTTGGTGAAGACAGGCTAAACGTTACTGAGAAAAGCATTATGTATATGAAGGGAATGCAGGATAATGGAATTTTAGCTACAGGAAAACATTTTCCCGGACATGGTGATACGAATGTTGATTCACACCTTGACCTACCCATAATTGCTCATTCACGGGCAAGATTGGATAGCATCGAACTATACCCTTTCAGAAAGCAGATCAGAGAAGGGATCGGGAGTATCATGATCGCCCATCTTAACCTTCCGTCTCTTGATACAACAACCGGGCTTCCTTCCACCCTTTCACATATAATTGTCAATGACCTTTTAAAGAATGATCTGGGATTCAGAGGATTAGTAGTCACAGATGCAATGATGATGAAGGCTGTGACGAAATACTTCAAACCCGGAGAAGCTGATGCCAAAGCTCTTGAAGCCGGAAATGATGTTGCAGAATTTGTCACCGATGTTGAAGCTGCAATCAGGGAAACAAAGAACTATATCTCTCAGAAAAAGCTTACTGCCGACGATATTGCAATGAAATGCAGAAAAGTGCTGGCTCTTAAATACTGGTGTGGCTTGAATAAACCTGTAACCATAAACAAAGATAAAATTGATGTTGATCTTTCTCCGATGATATCCAAAGCTTTAATACGGGAATTATACGCAAATGCGTTAACTGTTTTGAATAACAATCAGGATATTATACCGGTAAAAAATCTGCAGAATCTCAAGATTGCTACAATTGCAATAAACAGAGACAATCTCTCTTCATTTCAGAAAAGAATTGAAGAATACTATCCAGCTGATCACTTTTTTATTGATCCGTCAGATTCTGCAGCATCACGTATCCTCTTAAAGAATCTTTCCTCTTATGATTTAGTGTTAGCAGGAGTATTTGATCTCGATCAGAGACCGAATATGGGATTCGGAATAAAACCTGAAATGAATGTTTTTCTCGAAAAACTGATATCCGGTAATAAGACAATTATTACATGGTTCGGCAATCCTTATGGAGTTGATAAAGTCAAGGTCCTTTCTAAAGCAAACGGTCTCATCCTGGCCTACCAGGAAAATGAATACACGGAGGATCTTTCAGCACAGCTGATTTTTGGCGGCATTGGCGCCAAAGGTACACTTCCGGTAACAATAAATAAAATGTGGCCTTCAGGTACCGGAATTATGACTACAGGTAACTTAAGGATTCAATACGGTATACCAGAAAGTGCCGGCATGTCATCAGATGTACTGAACTCTAAAATTGATTCTGTTGTCAGTGCCGGCCTTAAAGCAAAAGCATATCCGGGATGTGTCGTCATGGTAGCCAGAAAAGGAGTTGTTGTATTTCAGAAAGCCTATGGTTATCAGACATACGATAACCGGATAGCTGTCAGGGAAGATGACCTGTACGATCTTGCATCTATTACGAAAATATCATCAACACTTGCCGGATTAATGCTTCTCAACACGGAAGGGAAGTTCTCGCCCGATAAAACTCTGGGCTATTATCTTCCCGATTTCAAAAAAACCAACAAAGGAGATATTGGAATGAGAGATTTTCTGACGCATCAGGCAGGATTAACGCCTTTTATACAATTCTGGAAAGAGACATTAAAAAAGAACGGTAAATTTAAACCGAGAACATTTAGCAGTGAATATGGAAAAAAATACCCATTTGAAGTAGCACAAGGTCTTTATATCCATAAGAATTACAGGAAGAAAATGTTCGATGAAATAAAGAAGAGTCCTCTTGGTGAAAAAAAATATGTCTATTCCGATCTTACATTCATCATTGCTCCGGAAATCATTGAAAATTTAACCGGACAGAAATGGTATAACTTTGTGACGGATAGTATTTATAAAAAAATCGGCGCCGTGGAAATGGGTTTTAATCCTTACAAAAGATTTCCAATGAGCAGAATTGTTCCGACTGAGTATGATTCTCTGTTCAGGAAACAGCAATTACAAGGCACTGTTCATGATGAAGCAGCAGCGATGCAAGGCGGAATATCGGGGCATGCAGGGTTGTTTTCAAATGTTAATGACCTGATGAAGCTGATGGAACTCTATCGCAGGATGGGTGAGTACGGCGGAGAGCAGATTATCGACAGGAAAGTGATGGAGGATTACACCAGAGTCCAGTTCCCTGAAAATAATAATCGTCGTGGACTTGGATTTGATAAGCCTCTTCTTAATAATTACCAGCTTTCAAAAAAAGAATCTTATCCGGCAAAAAGCGCTTCTCCTGAGAGTTTTGGACATTCGGGGTATACAGGAACATTCGTATGGGTCGATCCTGTTTCTGAAATATCATATATTTTTCTATGCAACAGGGTTTATCCAACAAGAAGAAATGAAGAGTTATATAACATGAATATAAGGTCGGAAATACTCCAGGCGATATATGATTCTATAATAAAATAAGCATAAGGCGCACGACGCAGGACGCAAAGCAAGAAGTACAATAATATCTGATAAATCGATTGCCATTGTCGTTATTCATGAGTCGTGCGTCTTGATACTTTTCAGAAAAGCTTCTTATTTAATGATTTTGGCTATTTCTTTTTCGCCCAGAACTTTTCAATTTGCTCAAGAGTTTTCCCCTTCGTTTCAGGGACCAGTTTCCAGACAAACAAAGACGCCAGGATGCCCATCACGCCATAAATCCAATAAGAAAAACCATGATTAAAGTGTTGAGTAAGAATTTGATTATCATTCAATATTGGGAAAGTAAATGAAACTAACCAGTTTGCGATCCATTGAGCAGCAACTGCTATGGACATCGCACCGCGGATGCTGTTTGGAAATATTTCGGACAGCAGAACCCATGTAACAGGACCCCAGCTCATTGCAAAAAAAGCAGTGTATAAAAGTATAAATACCAAAGCTAACAATCCTTCATTATGAGTGTAAAATGATGTGCCCAGTGCAAACATACTGACTGCCATTCCCAGGGCTCCAATGATCATAAGGGGCTTTCGGCCAAACTTATCAACAGCTAAAATTGCTACAACCGTAAAAGTAAGATTAACAATTCCCACAATAATTGTCTGTAACAAAGAAGAATTGGTTGAGGCACCCACATTCCTGAAAATGTTGCCTGCATAATACAATACAACGTTTATGCCGACAACCTGCTGAAAAACAGAAAGCAGGATTCCGACCAGAATTACAAAGAACCCAAAAGAAAGCCAGGGAGCACTTTTTTCATGGATTGTCTCTTTTATTTCTTTTAAAATTGCAGGAGCTTCGTCCGAACCGGATATTTTATTCAGGACTGATAAAGCTTTGTCGTCTTTACCTTTCATGACCAGGAACCTTGGGGTTTCCGGTACAAAGAGCAGAAGTAACAGGAAGAGCCCGGCCGGTATTGCTCCGGAAAAGAACATCCAGCGCCAGCCTTCTGTTAAAAGCCATTGTTCGTTGCCTTGTTTTGCTATGAAAAAATTTACGAAATAAATGACATTCATTCCGAAAATAATAGCAAACTGGTTCCATGATACCAGTTTGCCCCTGATATTTGCAGGAGCTATTTCTGCAATATACATTGGCGATATCATCGAAGCAATACCTACTCCAATTCCTCCTATGATCCTGTAAAAGAAAAAAGAATAAACAGGCAGGGTTCCAAATATATTAAAAGTTTCAGGTTTCCAGGCTCCTATTGCTGAAAGAAAGAAGGCTACTGCAGCTACTATCATCCCATTCTTCCTGCCCCACGATTTGGAGATAAAACCTGAAAGTGCACCACCTATAATACAACCTATGAGGGCGCTGGCAATGACAAATCCTTTTATGATATGTGCAGTACTCTGTAATTCAGTTCCTTCTGTCGGAAAAGATTTGGAGAGGAAGAAAATTGCCCAGATGGTGACTAAAGCAACAATGCCTGAGCTGATGATCCCTCCCTTTTTAAATCCCAGAAGCCTGATTATTTGTCCTGAAATAACCAGGAAAACCAGGTAAATCACCAATGTCATCAACAGCTTATATTGACTTATAAGTTTAACTGCATATGCATGGTTTAATGGATCTAACATGGGCGATATATACAGTCCAACAAGAGACTTTTCTGCACCGTTAACAACAGCAGTATCGTATCCAAACAGCAAACCTCCAAGCGTGGCGATAAGTGTAAGCGCCATAATGTAACCAGGGTTCCCTTTTTTAAAGGAAGAAGTGGCGGACATCCCTGATGAATTTAATAATGTCATAATTTTCAGATATAAATGTTAATAATTGCTTCATACAATTCCTGTTACCGGATTGCTATTCATTTTTTACATATTCAAACCAGTCGTAATCGGCATTTGCTTTGCAGGCTTTTCCATTACCGGTGGCATAAAGCCCGATAAATACTCCGGTGAACCCACCAACTGTCTCCGAGCTTAAATACCTTGCCATCACCCTTGCAAGTTCCTTTGGTTCGTTGTTACCCTGGGAATACAATAAGATGAAATTAGCACGTTCACCTTTTATAATAAGTTTCACAGGTCCCGGTTTCAATACAGCTTCCGTAGTTTCATGAACAACAGATCCAAATCTCAGCCTGCCAATTACCACTCTCCTTCCTTTTACCTGTTTGATAATTACATCAAAGTGAGTTCCATTATTGAGAAGAATCATTCCTGCCTCCTCATTCGCATTTTCCGGATTGAAATCAAGCTCGGTTGCAGCTGTAAAATACATATCCCGGATTCTGCGCCCCACAAATGTGGGAGATTTCTGGTCTTCAATTGTCTGTTCATAACCTTTTAGCCTGAGGAAACCCTTATGAGAGGAGAGCGAATAATTCCTTGTATCCGGATATCTTAAGTAGTTCCACTCAAGACTTAGCTTATCCGCGCTGAATTCAATTCTGGTTTGTTCTATCGGAAATGGCTTCAAAGGAAGAGTAGGGCAAGTCATATTTTCGATAATAGTCCCATTGCCATTTACAACCGGCCATCCATTTTCGGGCCAGGAGACAGGAGCCAGGCAGGTCTCTCTTCCAAGTATATGATGTGTTCCTCCAACACTTCGGTACCCGTGGAATACAATCCACCATGAAGAATCATGGGCCTGTATTATATCAGCATGACCAATACCCTGTATTGGATTGCCCTGTCCGGCAGCATTACAATGAGTCAGGATAGGATTGGAAGGATTCGGGTTATAAGGACCCCATATATTTTTGCTTCTGGCTATAGTCTCCGAGTGAGCCTCTTCAGTGCCTCCTTCTGCGGCAATGATGTAGTAAAAACCATCCTTTTTGTAAATGTGAGGACCCTCGGGGTAACGACCCCCAGTTCCGTTCCAGATTTTTCTTCCTTCTGAAATGAACCTGCCTGTGTTCAGATCTATTTCAAACAATATAAAAGTAGATGAAATAACATATGCTTTCCCGTCCTCATCGAAAAACAGGTCAGGATCAATTCCCTGCGCCTGAATTAAGATCGGGTCTGACCACGGACCTGCAGGATTTTTTGCAGTGACGTAGAAATTACCTTCGGCCCCGATATTCGTAGTGATCATATAAAAGGTACCATCATGATACCTTATTGTTGTGGCGAAAATATTTAAGCCCCGTGGCAACTGAGCCGGCCGGTCAATACAATAACCAATCAGTTCCCAGTTTACCAGATCTTTACTGTGAAAAACCGGAACACCCGGGAAATATTCAAAAGTGCTGTTAACCAGGTAATAATCCTCCCCGACACGACAAACACTCGGATCTGACCAGAAACCTGGTATTATTGGATTATGATATGTTACGGGAGCAGCAGGGTCAGTTTGAGCAGTAAAGGCATTTCCATCCATCCCTTGAAAATCTGACGATTGTCTTGTGCGTTTCAACGGACTAGTGGTCTGAGAGCATAGTACAAATACTGTCAGCTGCAGGATCAGATTTAAAAGCAAGAATCTTTTCATGGTTTTATAAGTATATTAACTATCAGGTTGAGTAATAAAATATCAGATATTTTCTCATATTTATCATTAGGTCTGAAAATTGAAAACAGAAAAAAAACAAACAGGTTAACCCTCTAAAAATAATCAAATCAATTGGATTTGT
This sequence comes from Bacteroidales bacterium, assembly GCA_049792755.1. Lineage (GTDB taxonomy): Bacteria > Bacteroidota > Bacteroidia > Bacteroidales > VadinHA17 > LD21. The sequence goes on from JBARBF010000119.1 coordinate 20,247, forward strand.
TCTGACTTATAATTGCTTTGTTTTAGTATATAACCCTATTAATTACTAACAGGTGGTATCTAAAAACAAAATGAGATATAACTATCAACAAATTATACTCACAATCTTTGCAAACAGATCCTAATTTTAAACTTAAATATAATTTGGACAAATGTGTGTTTTGGTTAAGTTAAAAAATATGAAAAGGCGCAATAGCATGAAGGAGAAGAAGGATAAAAGTTTTTGTGCCCGGAACAAGACTCGAACTTGCACACCCTTGCGAGCACCAGCCCCTCAAGCTGGCGTGTCTACCAAAATCACCATCTGGGTTCATCACCGGGACGCAATAAGTCAGCGGGCAAAGAAGACCATGATAGGTCATGAACAACTGAATGATACCCTGGATAATCTTAAAATGGAAGTTCTTAAGCAAATAAGGGACTATAAACTTCAAGGTTGTTCGATGCAATTCTCAGTTATCAATGTGAAAAGATCCTCCGGAATGTAATTTTTCAGCTCTGGGAACTACGGCAGAGTAATAAAGATTTGTCCTGGCTATTGACATGCAGAGAAGATTCAAATCTGAAGCCTTTGGTTAGTCAGCAAATCGAGTTTTCAGACTTCCCTTTGGATTATATAAAACTCAATCTTATTCAGGGAATCGTTTTACTTCCTTCTGAGAATTGAGGGCAACGAGAACCCAATAAAACGAAAAAGGCTGTATAGGTTTTAGTAACTGCAAAATCAGCTAAATTCAGAACACAAATAGAACGACTTGAATAGCCATTGGATGCAGTTTAAGCTCGTGTGGATATAAGTTATCCTTTGTAACATTGGATGGCGCAGATCTAGGTCTAATATTACTCAGAACGATCTTAAATTTGATTGATATTCCGGAAATAAAAGTCCGGCCATTTTATTTTTCATTCAAGGTTACTAGATCCCAAAAGAATCGACCGCCTGGAAT